>JBGANP010000058.1:0-23029 GCA_044222255.1 Phycisphaerales bacterium | reverse complement strand
AGCGCCTGCCGCTCGGACTCAAAGCGGCCGATGACCTGCTTGGTGTCCATGCCCGGCTTGACAATCTTGAGCGCACCGCGGCGCTTCACCGGTTCGGACTGCTGGGCCATGTAGACATTGCCGAAGCCACCCTCGCCAATGAGCTGGAGAATCTTGTAGTGGCCAATGATCGAGCCCGCGCCCTCAATGAAGTCCTCGCTCCCCGCGGTCGTGTGCGGCCGATTGGTGGGCATGTGGACGGAGGGGGCGAACGCCGCAGTCGGCATGTCGTTGCCGGTCGAGCGGGCCGCCGCGGTCTGCGCGGCCTGCATCTGATGGATAGTCTCATCCACCCGCTTGCGCAATGGCAGATCATCGCCGCAGGCACCTTCGAGGAAGGCGTCGCGTTCGGAAGCGGGGCGTTGCAGCACGCGCCGGGCGATGTCGATGGCACGATCGTCCATGGGCGGTGAGTGTACGGATTCACCGGACTTCGGCGGTTGGAGGTTCTATTATCGACGCTTGTCTATATGTCTAACGAGCCATTCGCATACTCCTGAGCACACGATTGACCACCGCCGCGCCCGCACCGGGAAACCCAACATCTCCCTCGACGCCCGAGATCGAACCGTTACCGAGCGCACCGGGGATCGAGCCGGATGCTGCCGTGGCCGCGGAGCCGATTGCGGGGACACCCAGCGGCAAGTCCATGCCGCGGAAGTGGGTGATACCGATACACATCCTCTCTGTCGCGCTAATCCAATCAACCTGGATGGGCGTGGCGTTCATCACGCCGGTGCTGGCCCGCAAGCGATTCGGCGCCAATGAGTGGGAGACGCTGCTGATCACGGCGACGCCGACGATCTTCTTCTCGCTCTCGATCTTCTGGAACGATCTCTTCAAGCGACGGACCTTCGGGCGGTATCTGCTGACGTACTGGATGTGGGCCGGGCTGCCGCTGCTGCTGATCGCGCGCGCCGAGAGCTTCTGGATGCTGCTCATTCCACACCTGCTCTCGTGCATCGGCGGGGCGGGGTATCACCCGGCGTCCGGGGAGATTCTCAAGGCGCTTTATCCGGACAAGCTGCGCGGCCGCATCTACTCGTTTGTCTGGGGATCGTCAATGGTCTTCGGTGCGGGAGCGGGACTCATCGTCGGCAAATGGATGGACCACAATCCCGATGCGTTCCGCATCGTGTTTCCCGGCGCGGCGGTGCTGCAACTGCTCGGGATCGGCGTGCTGTACATGCTCGCCCGCGCCACCGGGCACGCGGCGGACCGGCCGGTGGATCATGCGATCGACGGCCGCAGCACCTGGCAGCGTGTTGTCGGGCCGATCGGGCACATGAAGGAAGTGCTGCGCGATGATCCAATCTTCGCGCGGTACGAAGCGGGCTTCATGACCTACGGCATCGGGTGGATGATCTGCTACGCGCTCCTGCCGATCCTCGTGACCAGCAAGCTGCACATGAGCTATGAATCGATCGCCGAGAGCACGCATGTGGCGTACTGGTTGGCGATGACGGCGATGATCGTCCCCGCGGGCATGCTGATGGACAAGATCGGCGCGGTGCGTTGCACGGGGCTCTCGTTTCTGCTGCTCACGCTCTATCCGCTCGGGCTGATGCTCTCGGCGGATGCGCAGCAACTGCTGCTGACCAGCGTGGTCTACGGCGTGGCCCACTCGGGCGCGGCGGTGGGCTGGATGCTCGGGCCGGTCTCGCTCGCGCCAAGTCCGGACAAGGTGCCGCAGTATGTGGCGATTCACGCCACGCTCGTCGGCCTGCGCGGCAAAGTCTTCCAGTTGCTGGGCGTCGGTTTGTACACGCTGACGGGGAGCTTCTACATCCCGCTCGCGATTGCGGCGGGGGCGATGTTCTGGAGCGCGTGGCAGATGCGTGGGTTGAACGCTCGAATGCAGAAAATCAAGAGACGCGGGACAGGACACTGTCCGTCTTGCGACTATGACCGTGCGGGTCTTTCAACGGATGCTGTGTGTCCGGAGTGCGGTGCGTCCGCCACGGGCTCGAAGTAGCGATTATTGCGGCGGAATAAAGAACCGAGCCGTCGCACCATAGTGCGACGGCTCGGCTTGGCATCACAGAGACTGAGTATAAACAGCCGGCGAACCAGACGCTAAGGAAGTCGAAGATATCCTGAACATCTAGGATACCGCCGTTGATGTTGGCCTTGGGGTCGCTGTTGAACCAGGCGGCGAGGAAGTCGAAGATATCCTGAACGCTCAGGCCGCTGGCATGGTTGAAGTCGGCGAAGCAGCAGGGCGTCGTGTTATTCGCGTTGTAGATGTTGCAGGAAGTACCGACGGACGTGAACGTGCCCGTGCACGCGGCCTGGGTTGTTGCAACACAGGTCGAGCCGACGCAACACGCGCCGTTGCAGGGATTATCCACACCGGTGATAATGATGGCACCGGTGCCGCTGGTCGCGGCGGTGCCGGGAGAGCCCGTGCCGGACTGCGAGACGCGGATGAGCACCGTGCCGGTGATGGTCAGGTTCTGGATGCGGGCCTGCTGGGATGTGCATCCCGAGACGCCGCTGCCGACGTTGTCGCGGCAGGCGAGGATCTCGTTGGCGAAGCAGTCACGCATGACGTGCAGCATCGGATTTGTATCGGTCGAGCCGCAGGTGCTGATGCTGTAGGTGCCGCCGCAGGGCGCGACGAGGCGGAACCAGACATCACGGGTGGATGCGGTTGTGGTTTCGGCGGGGCTGGCGGCGCAGAAGTCGGTGCCGAAGGTGTAGTCGTCGGTGGCCTCATTGAGGTTGAAGGCGTAGGTGTTGCCGGTGACGCTGTTGCCCGAGACATCGATGGCGTTGGCGCACAGGTCGTTGGCGGGCGGAGCCGGGGCCTGGGAGATGGTGAGAGCACCGGACGTGGCGCTGCCGGTCGTCGAGGAGGGGAAGGTCTTGGCTCCGACGCGGACGTAAAAGGGCACGCCAGCGGTGACTGGGAAGGAGGAGATTACCGAGCGGGTGCTGCCGCAGGTGGCGCCGATGCCGGCCAGGCCGCGGGCTCCGACATCGTCGTTGCAACCGGAGACGAGGGGACTGCCGTTGCACTGATCGAAGAGCTGCAGGGTGGTGTCAAAGGTTGAGGCGCAGGTCTGGAAGCGGGCGTTTCCGGTGAAGGTGGGTGTGTAGCGGTACCAGACGGAGGCGATGTCCGTAGCGCAGGAGTAGCCCTGATTGGCGTAGGCGGCGCAGATGTTGAAGTTCACCGTCGCCTCACCGGTGGCGATGGCGGCGGCACAGTCGTTGTTAACCGGAGTGGTCTGCGTGGGATCCAGCGAGACAGCCGTTGCGGTGCTGGTCGCCGTCTGGCCGTTACAGCCCGTGGCCACACACGTGTAGCTGCCGACATCGGAAGCGTGGATGTTGAACAGACGAAGCTGGGACGTGGTCGAGCCCGTGATCGACGAGCCGTTGCCGGTCGGGCCGTCGGTCAGGGCCGTCGCGCCGCGGTACCACTGGTATGTGAAGGGTCCCGTGCCGCTGACAGCGGTCGTCAGAGCGGTGCCAAAGCTGCTGGCGCACAGCGAGGTAACGATGGAAGCGGGAGGCTGCACGGTGAATCGCGGGGGAACACAGGAGGCGCCACCCGTTGTGAGCATGATCCAAGGACCCGCGCTCGGAATAACGATCTGCGTGCCGCCCTGCCGACCGACGATTGCGGTACCGTCGGGGCTGATCGAAAGCGGGTTGCCCAGACGCGGCAGGCCGATGCTCACCGGGTTGTTGTTCAAATCGATGGGCGCGTAATAGGTGGTGATGCCCGGCACGTTCTGCGAGACGCAGTAGTCGTACCAGTCCTTGATGGTGCCGTCCGAAGCGTGCCAGATGAAGCCGCCGGACATGAAGCTGCCGCAGGTGCTGTAGGTCGCCACACCGACGATGGTGTTGCCATCATCGCTCATGCCCGTGGGAGTGATGCTGGGCGGAGCGCCCCACCGCGATGCCGCGCCGCAACCGAAGTAGACCGAGCTCGGAAGCCAAGAGGCGGCCTTGTGCACGGTGCCGTCGGTGCTGTCGCTCGCGCACGCAAGGGTGTTGCCATCGGGGCCGGAGATCTCGAACGTCGTGACACTCGGAACGGCAGTGACCTGCCACATGCCGTTGTAGGCAGACGCCGCAATACCGACGATGTTGCCGGCGATGTACACGCGGTCGTTGACGGCGAGTCCGTGCGGCGCCGTTGTCGTCACGGTGGGAACGCCCGCGGGGCAGGTGATGCCCACGATCGTGGACTTGGCGCCGACATTGGTGCCGAGATTGTTCGCCGTCCAAGTAGATGTGCCGGCGTCCCAGGTCCATTTGCAGATGTACGACGAGCCGTTGTTATCGACGTTGCGGCCGACGATGATGGTGCCCGCGGCATTGATAAAGATCGATCCGGCGGTGGCCGAAGCGGTGTACACCAGGCCGCCATTCACGCCGGTGGGCAGATAGGACATGTCATACCGGCTCGTGGCCGAGTTCCATCGCCAGACGAGGGGACGCGCGCCATCGGGATCAGCCGTCGCCGTGGCGGCGACATTGTGCTCCTGATAGCCAACGACCACCAGGCCGTCGTTGCTCACCGCGAACGCGCGAGCCGTGCGAGGGCGCCACGTGTTGCTCGAAGTGCGTGCGGCGACCGGAAGCACCGTGGTGGTGTTCGTGGTCGCGTCCCAGATGTACGGGTGCCAGCGAGAGGTGCTGGCGGTGATGGTGTTGCCCGTCGCGGTGGAGTAGGAGGAGATGTATCCGTGCCCGACAACGAATCGGCCGTTCTGCGACATCGCATTGCCGTCAAGAAACGTCGATCCGGAGCTGGAACCGGGGCCAAAGGTCATCATGCTGACACCTCCGGCGATCTGGCCATAGCACAGACGTGTCTCGGTGGGGAGCATCGTCGCCCGAGTCCAGGTGTTCGTAACGGAATTCCAGCGGTTGACGATGGTCTCGGTCGCCGAGGGAGTGGTCGTCGATGCGACGAGGGTCGGCGTGGTGGTGAAGACCGGGCTAACGGCCGACGCGGTCATGCCGAAGACCTGCGGCGACGTGTTCGGAAGAACGCCCAACTGATACACGCCGTCGCTGGAAATCGTCGGATACGCGTTCCCAGTCGCGCCAAGTTCGGTTGTCGTCAACAGTGAGCTACCCGGCGTCAAGGCCCAGCGCCCGACCTGGGTCGTGACGATGCCCGTGCCGCTGACGAAGTACGTTCCGCCGGTGAGATTGCTCACGCCCTGCGGCGTTCCGCTGCCAAGCGAGGTGATGGTCGGCTGCGCCAAGGCGACGCCCGCCAAGGCACACACCGATACCGCCGCACCAATCCGAGTAATCCGCTTCATGGTCGCTTCTTCCTTCTGCAGGCCCGGCATGGGGTCGGGCGGATGGATGAACATGGCCGGAGCTTGACGGGAACAAAACCGGCCGTACGAGTCGAGACTAATCGACATTATCACCCATGACAACAAATATGTCGTCACAAATGACAATCTTTGTGACATTTCCTGTGCCTAGCTCGCCTCATCGTCGAAAATCGTGTACTATTTCATGCCGCACGGCGGCAATATGCCAAACACTACGCTAACATCAAGAGCCCCGCTCGAAGTCAAAGTTGATGGCAACGGGCACACTTCGATCGAGGCGATCCGTCACGCCGTTCATGAGGCGCGGGCAGCACTGGCCGCGGTGCTGGAATCCGCTGGCGTTGACGCGACCAAGACGCGCGAGACGGCCCGCCAACTCAATGTGAATCGGGGCATGGTGTGGCGCGTGTCACGCGTGGTCGGCGCGCAAGATGATGTGACGGCGGCGACGCACCTGCCGGGGTCGGTGGGGCTGGAGCGACTGCTGGAAGCGTGCCGCGTGCGCGGGGTGGATGCGAGCGTGCTGGACGCCGCTCGGCTGGCCGTGCGGCAGTTTCACGAAGTGGTGCAGAGCCACTCGGGAGACCGGCGCACGCTGGAAATCCTGCTGGCCAACGCGGGCGTGCAGACGACCTCGGCGAATCTGGAAACAGCGCGGCGGTCCATGTTCGAGGGTGGGTGCGCCGTATGGGGCGTGCGGGCCGAGCTTCGATTGCGGAGCATGTTCCTTGCGCCCAACGCCGCCGACCCGACGATGCTCGATCAGGCGGATGTGGCCGGATATGCGGGTTTGCGCCGGTTGCGACCGGTGCCGTGGCCGATGAGCTACAAGGCGGTGTATCAGGACGACGGCAGCACCGATGCGCCCAAGGAAGAGCCGATCGATGTGGCCGGCGCGTATGACAGCTCGCTGCCGCTGCTCCGCGAGTTCTGCGTGCCCAGCGACCTGAGCATCAAGGCCGTGGTGACGCAGCGAGCGACGCGCCACGAGTTGCCGGTGCTCACCAGCGGCGGAAGCGAAGCGACCACGTGCGTCTTCGGCACCATCCACAAGCGGATCTACCCGGCCCGGCAGACGCCGGACTGCCGCCTCGGCGGCGCGCTGGTCGTCATGGACACTCCGGTGGAGCGTGTGATGTTCGACACGTTCGTGCACAAGTCGCTGGAGATCGCATCGGCCCCGCAGGTGATCCTGGTGGACCGCTTGACGCGCCCGCACGGATACAACGCGGACGAGATCGAGAGCGAGGCGCTCCCCATCGATGCGGCGATCCGGCGGTTGGGACCGGGCGCGGCGGGAGCGGTGACGCCGCACCTGCCGTGGTATCCGCGCATGGTCGAGCGCGTGTGTGCGCGGCTGGGATATCGCGCCGACGAGTTCGTGGCGTACCGGATGGAGATGGTGTATCCGCCGATTCCGACGGCGCTGCTGGCGAGGTTTGAGCTGCCGGTGTAGATCCGGCTGAGGCCGGGGCGCAAGCCCGGGCCGCTGTTTAGTACAAGACGCGCTGGATTTCGGACTCGTCGGTGAGGCCGAGCTTGACCTTGTCCATGGCGTCGTCGACCATGGTCTTCATGCCGTGCAGGCGCGCGGTCTCGGCGATTGTCACCGAGTCGGTGTTTCGAGCGGTGAGCTTGCGCAGCTCGTCGGTCATGCGCATGATCTCGTACACGGCGATTCGGCCGTAGTATCGCGCCCCGTAGCACTTCTCGCACTTGCCGGAATAGAAGCCCGTCGCGTTGCCTTCACCGGTGCCTTTGCAGGTCTGGCAGGTGCGGCGGAGGAGGCGCTGGGCCATCGCACCCAGAAGCGTTGATGTGATGAGATACGGCTCGATGCCGATGTCCACGAGTCGCGCGATCGCGGTCGGGGCGTCGTTGGTGTGCAGCGTGGCGAGGACCAAGTGGCCGGTGAGCGAGGCCTGCACGGCGAGCTGACCGGTTTCCTTGTCGCGGATTTCGCCGACGAGAATCACGTCCGGATCTTGGCGCAGCAAGGCGCGAAGACCCGCGGCGAAAGTCACGCCGCGTTTGACGTTCACCTGCGTCTGGCTGATGCCCTCGAGGTGATACTCGACGGGGTCTTCGATCGTCATCACGTTGCGGCTGAGACGATCGATCTTTCCGAGGCCGCCGTAGAGCGTCGTCGTCTTACCCGAGCCGGTGGGGCCGGTGACGAGGATCATGCCCGTGTTCTTGGTGACCAGTTCCAGGAACTGGCCCTGCATCGCCTTGGTCATGCCCACTTCGTCGAGCGAAAGCCGTGTCTGCGACTGGTCGAGCAGACGGAGCACGACGCGCTCGCCATACACCGTCGGAATCACCGAGAGACGGATATCGATCTTGCGGTTGCCGACGCGGACGGTGGTGTGGCCGTCCTGTGGCGAGTGGCGATTGGCGATGTCCAGCTCGGTCATGACCTTCAGGCGCGAACTGATCGCGGGTGCGAGCGAGAGCGGGGGTTGGAAGGCGTCCACCAGCATGCCGTCGATGCGGAGACGGATGACCAGCTTGGACTCCATCGGGTGGACGTGAATATCCGAGGCGCGGCGGCGCAGGGCCTCGAAGAGGATCATGTTCACCAGCCGGATGACGGGCGTCTGGCGGGCGAGCTGGAGGAGGTCGGTGGAGTTGCGGATGGAGCCCGCGGCGGACTCGATGGCGGCCGCGTCGAGGGGCATCTCCTCGACAATCTCAGTGACAAGATCCTGCTTCTGCTCGTAGCCGCGGTTGATGAGATTGACGACCGCGCCGCGCGGCGCGAGGACCAGCCGCACGGGCATGCCGAGCTTGTCTTCGAGAATGCTGAAGACGGCGGGCTGCATGGGCTGCGCCGTGGCGCAGACCATGACATGACCATCGGAGGTCAGGCCCGCGACCAGCCGCTCGCGGGCCATGTTCGGCGGAACGACCTCGTAGAAGCGCGTCGCGGATTCGTTGAACCGCGGCTCGATTTCCAGCGGAAGCCCGGTGCGCTTGGCAAGCTTCTCCAGCGCGGTGTGCTCGTCGAGCGCGAGCATCGAGAGGAGCACATCCCACGGTTCGTCGTCCGAGCCGGGGAGCTGCGCGAAGCTGCGGAGCTGCTCGGGCTTGAGTTCAAGGCCGACGGGGCCGCCCGGCCCTGCGCTGCCCGCGAACTGCGTGGAGATCGCGGCCCAGTCTGAGGAGACGTTGGGATCAACGCGCTGCGGCGTGCCGTTCTTGCCGGAGGATCGGACGATGTCGGGGCGGTTGGCCATGGTGTCGGTCTGGAGCGGGGCGAAACAGAATAAAAGATGTGCGAATCAGTGGGGCTCGTCGCTCTTGGGCGTTTCCTTGCGGACGGGAGCGCCCTTGGCGGGGGAGATTTCCTCTTTCTCCTTGTGCGACTCGCGCTCCTTGCGGAGTTCTTCCTCCTGCAGGTAGCGGGCGGTATCCACAACCGGAATCGCCTCGGGCTTGGGGGCGGGATATTCGGCGGAGACGCCGACATCTGCCAGCGGAGCGCGGGTGAGCAGACGCAGATCGGCGAAGGTGGCATCGCGCATGATCTTGGGGGTGATGAAGACGTAGAGCGTGCTGAGCCGGTTGGACTTGCTGGTGTCGCGGAAGAGGTTGCCGACCAGAGGTATGTCGCCGACAAGGGGAACCTTGACGACGGTGGTGCCGGTCTGCTGGAAGGTGAGCCCGCCGACAACGATCGTCGCGTCTGTGGGGACCATGACCTTGGACTTGATCTTGTTCTCGATCTTTGGCGGCGGGAGATTGCCCGAGCCCGAGCCCTGGAAGGCGGAGAGTTCGATGTCGTATTCCAAGCGGAGGTATCCGCCCTCGGAAATCTGCGGCTTTACGGTGAGCCGCGGACCCGCGCTCTGATAATCCTGGAAGCCAGTGACGGTGGAACCCGCCGACGAAGACTGACTCGTGGTGCCGGTGGGCTGCTGATCCAGCGAGGAGATTTCCGCTTCCTCATTGTCGTCGACCAGCAACTGCGGCGTGGCCACGATGCGGGAATCGATATTGGAAGCCAGAGCGTTGATGACCAGCGGCACATCCTTGCTGCGGATGAGCGCGGAGGTCAGGCCACCCAGACCGGTGGCGACATTCTTGGGGCTCGTGATGCCGCCGGTGGTTGTCGGCGTGGTGCCGCCGGAGGACTGCCAGCGAGCCGAGGCCGAAGCTGGTGTTGAAGGCGAACTGCCTGATGATCTTGCCGCGCCTCGACAGCCGCCGAAAGCTATCGGACTCGCTCACGGTACTGATCTTACAGTCGATATAGACCTGCTGGAGATCGATCTTACCGATGAGCTGGCGGAACTGGGCCTGGAGCTTGGCGGGGGCCTTCACGAGCACCTGATTGTTGGGCTCGTCGGCGAGGACGAAGACGCGCGCCGTCGATCTTCGCCGATGCCGCCGGTGGGCCGACGCCGCGGCGGGATCACTGGCTCCACGAGCGGGCGTGGTGCGAGCACCAGCCGCGGCGGCAGTCCGCCGGCTACTTGAACCGCTGGTGCGTCCGAGGGCCTGCGATTCCAGAAGCCCGCCGGAAGAGTTGCCGGTGCCGCCCGTGTTAGACAGCAGGTTCTGGATGATCTCGGCGGTCAGCGGCTTTGCCGTGGCGGAGCTTGTAGAACTCGTACGTCGGGTACTCGTCAATCGAAATGACCTTGAGGGCCTCGACGAGCGCGGTGACGCGTGCGTGCTGCGGCTCTGTGCCGCGGAAGATGAAGCCGCCCGCGTCTGGATAAAGGACGAAGCCAGCTCCCGCGCTGGCGACATCCGCACCGGATGTGCCACCGGAGCGTGCTCGCCCTGCGAGCCGAGCGCGCCGCCGCCGCTCAGCGCCAGAGGTGCCAGTAGAACGGCCTGCGCTCTCGTAGTCGAACTCGCTGACCGTGCCGAGCTGTTCCGCCTTGCCCTGCGTCGCGACGGCGATGGCCGCCTTGTTGCCGACGGGATACCACCGGCTCAGCATCGCGTTGGGGAGGTCCACCACGGTGAGCATGTCGGTGAGAAGGGTCTTCTCATCCTCGCGTCCACGGAGGAAGAGCGCGTTGGATGTCGGATCAACCGTGAGGCGTTCGGCGAGGTTGGTGATCGAGCCACCGGGACCGAGAGCCGCGCCGCCACCGCCCGCGATCACGGGGGCCGCGATACCGCCGCCGGCGCGCTGGGCCTGCTGGCCCAGAAGTTCCAGAACGCGATCCTTCGCGGACGCGGCGGAGATGTTGCGAAGCTCGAAGCGGTAGAACTTCAGCGCGGCCCGCTCGGTGACGAGGGTCTTGATGAAGTCCTCGACGAGATTGAGCACGCGCGGCGTCTCGGTCATGATGATGATGCCAAGATCATCCATGTAGACCGGCTGCACGCCGGGCTGGCCGGCGCGCCCCGCCGTGACCATCGCGGTGATGCTGTTCTGCAGCGACGAGGGCTTGATATTTGGCGTGTGGATGATCCGCGTGGTGCTCCAGGGCAGCGCGTTGGCCGTGGAGGAAACAGGGACGCCCTGCTTGGGCTCAACGAAGAAGATCCCCGTGGAATCCTGTCGCATCGTGTACTCACGCTGCTCCAGCAGCATCGTGATGAACCCGAGGACCTCTTTTCGCTTGATGGTGACGGGGGAGTTGAGGTAGATCTTCTGACCGGCGAGGCCGCCATCCATGAAGATGAGCTGCATGCCCAGCGCATCCTTCACATACGTGACGAGCACCGTCAGCTCGACGGGCTCGGTGAAGTTGAACGTGAAGTCATCGCCGTTGATCGCGTTGGACGCATCCGCTGGGGGCGCGGTCAGGCCCGCGGCTGGCGGCGGAGCTACACCGACGGGCATCGCCCCGGGCACGGGCTGCGGCCCCTTGTTCGGCTGCGGCGTCGGCGGCTTGATCGTCGTCGGACCTTGGCCCGGAGTCTTGATTCCGCCCGCGGGGGTGGAGCCGGGCTGCACGGCGGCTGGCGTTGGAGTCGGAACCGGTGCGGGAGTGACGACCGGCGCCGGCGTGACCGCCGGGGCGGGCGGGGACTTGGGCTGATCGACCTTGAGGCCCTGCTTCTCCGCTTCGGCGCGGATGCGTTTGAGGAGTTCGGCCGTCTCGTTGGTCGGCGGCTCCTTAACAGGAGCGGGGGCGGGTTTGTCCTTCTCCTGCGCGATGCCGGCGGGCGCGGCGAGCGTAATCGCGGCGCAGGCAATCATGCCGGGAAGGCCGCAGCGGGCCAGGAGCGCGGCGGGTGAGCCATCGGCGCGACGGGTCTGGTTGTGAATGAAGCGGGAAATGGCGAATCCTCCAGTACGAAACAATGCTCGACCGACACGGCGCATCCGCGGTGGGCGGGCGCGGCCGGAGCGACGAGAGCGGCCGGGCGGCGCAGGGCCGCCGTTGCCGAGCGACAAGCGTACATCGCCCAGCGCAGGCGTGCGCGGGGAGATTTCGCGAGTCGATGGCAAGACCCCGATCCCGTGGCCGATCCGTTTCCAGCCCACCCGGCATAGACAGCCGGAGGGCGGGGGTGGGCACGCCGCGTGCCGGCCACGAGCAGGAACGGCCGGAGCGGCGGCCGCGAGCGACGGGACTCTTTCGAGCCGCGCCCTCGCGGACACGAGGGCTTACCGCATCACGCGGGGCGGGATGCAGGAGGTTGTGAAAGTCCCCGGTACGATCCGCCCATGCGTGTGATAAGTCTGCTCCCCTCGGCGACGGAGATCGTGCTGGCCCTGACCGGGCCGGAAGGGCTCTCCGGGCGCGGCGGCGTATACCTGGTGGGGCGGAGCCACGAGTGCGACTGGCCTCTCGGGGCCGGACTCGAGCGGGTGCCGATGCTGACGGCGGCCAAGACGACTTTCACGACGGCCGCGGCGGTGGATGAGGCGGTGCGGGAGCACCTCGCGACCGGGGAATCGCTGTACACGCTGGATGCCCAGCTGCTGAGCGAGCTTCAGCCGGACGTGATCGTGACGCAGGATCTCTGCGAGGTCTGCTCGATCGATCTCAACACCGTGCGCCGGGTGGTGGCGGGCATGGAGCGGCCGCCCGCGATCGTCTCGCTCAATCCGCAGACCTTCGAGGGCGTTCTGGACGACATCGGCGAGGTTGGGCGGGCGATCCGGCTGGAGCGGCGGGCAATGGAAGTCACCGTCGAACTCCGCGAGCGGGCGTATCGGGCAGAGGAATACACCAACCCATACGCGGATGCCCCGAGCGTGGCGTTTCTGGAATGGACGGACCCCCTGTTTGTGGGCGGGCATTGGACGCCGCAGATGGTGGAGCGGGCGGGAGGAGCCCACCCTCTCAATCCGAGTGTGCCGGTCGCCGGCGCGGGCGCGGCGGCGGGGCCGATCGGCCAGACCCTGCGCCGGGCGGGGAAAAGCATCCGCGTCGGGTGGGAGATGCTGGCGGCGTCCGAGCCGGAGTACGTGGTGGTCTGCCCGTGCGGGCTGACGCTGGATCAGGCGTGGAAGGAAACCCAGCTGATGGCGCGGCAACCGTGGTGGGGCGGGCTTCCGGCGGTACGCAAGGGGAATGTTGCGGTGGTGGATGGGAACCAGATGTTCAACCGCCCGGGGCCGCGGCTGGTGGATGGGCTGGAGTTTCTCGTGGGGTTTCTCAACGGACGGGCGGATGTGATTCCGGAAGGGTTTCCATGGCGGCGGTTTGGCTGACTCGCGCGGCGAGGACATGCGCCCAACAATCCCGCGATGGACCCGGATGATGATGTCTGCCTCTGCTTCCACGTCTCGCTCCGCAAGGTGCGGTCGTATCTCAAGCGCGAGAACCCGCCGGTGGCATCGCTCATCAGCGAGTGCCTCGGCGCGGGGACCGGGTGCCAATGGTGCGTGCCATTTCTCAAGCACCTGCACGAATCGCACGCCAAGGGCATTGAGCCGGACCTGCGGATATCGCCGGAGAAATACGTACAGGCGCGGCTGAGCTTCCACAAGACCGGCGAGCGCGATCAGGCGGTGGTGAAAGAAGCCGAAGGGAAAACGGACGCGGAATGAAAAACACCGGACGCGGGTCCGGTGTTTCGTGGATTCACGGGTTGAGAAATCGGATCAGGCATCAAGCTCGCGGAGGGAGAGGCCGTACTCGACGAGCTTCTCCTTCACTTCCGTGAGGGAGGTGGCGCCGAAGTTCTTGACGCCCATGAGCTCCGCCTCGGTATGGGAGACCAGATCGGCGAGGGACTGGATATTCAGCAGCTGCAGGGCCTTGCGGGCGCGAACTGAGAGCGAAAGGTCCGCGACGCTCTTGGCCAGAACGGCCTCGTTGCCGGAGCCCTTGAGTTGGTCCATCAAACGGCGGCGGGCGGCGCGGTGCGCATCCTCAACGCCCTGGCCCAGGCGCATGCCCTTGCTGGCGAGCATCTGCTTGATCTCAACCAGCGAACTCTCGCCGAAGTTCTTGTACGCCAGCAGTTCGGCCTCGGTCGTCCGGAGCAGGTCGCCGAGCGAGCGGATGTTCATCTTCTTCAGGCAGGTGCGGGCGCGGACGGAGAGTTCGAAGTCCGTGACGGGGACATCGAGAATCGCGTTGCGCTTGAGGCGGTCCTTGTCCTGCTCATCGTCGACATGCATGTCCTTCGAGGCCAGGATGTCCTTCATGTAGAGCTTGGCGCGCGGATGATTCGGGTTTGTCTCCAGAATCTGCTTGAGGGCCCGCTCGGCGCGATGGATGTCGCCGCGATCCTCGAGAAGGACGGAGAGATTGATCAGCGCGTTGATCGGTGCCGGCGGATTTTCGCAGGCCCGCTCGTACATGGTGATCGCTTCGTCTTCCTCGCCGACTAGGTCGAGAAGGTAGCCGAGGCGGAAGAAGACTTGCGAGTTGTTCGGGTCGGCCGCGGCGGCCTTGCGATACTCGGCCACAGCCCCGGCCTTGTCGCCGTGGTTGTAGAGCTCCTCGCCTCGACGGGCGTGTTCAGAGGCCTGCTTTGCGTTGCGCTGGGTTTCGCCCGCGCCGATGACCATGTCCAGAGCGCTGCTCATCGCGTTCTCCGTGGGATTCGTGTGGATAAGGGGGAGAAGGATAGGCGTGAAGTTCTCGCCTGCATGGGTGTCCGAGGCATTGTGCGGAGTACGTTCGGTATTCTCGCGGGCCTAGGCCGCGGCGGGAGCGGGCTGGCTAATCAGTTTGATGGACTTCCAGTGCCCGAGCCGGAATCGCCAGAACAAGACAACCGCCAGCAGCACGATGTAGGTCGCCGCGGCGATCCATGGGCCAAGCGAACTCATCCCCGGCGCCAGGAGCACAAACGCCCAGCCGCCCCCGACGATGATCGTCCACGAGAGGATGAGCGTGAACACGCCGGGCCACTTGGTATCGCCCGCGCCGCGGAGAGCGCCGCTGATCGACATGGCGAAGCCATCGAAAAACTGAAACGCGGCGGTCGCGATCAGGAATCCCGCGCCGATCGCCATGATCCGCTTCGCTTCGGGTTCCGGTGTGTTCGACTCGATGAACAACGCGATCAACTGATTGCGGAAGACAAAGAACACGATCGCGCAGAAGCTCATCCACACGACTGCCAAACGCAGGCCAAGCCACGCTCGTTGCTCCGCAAGGTCGGGACGCCCCATGCCGAGGCACTTGCCGACCGAGCTGGTGATCGCGACGGAGATTCCATACGAGGGCATGAACGAGATCGCCATCCATTGATGCGTGATCCATCCGGCCGTGGAATGGCTGGTGCCGAAGTGGCCGACCTGAAAGACCATGAACATGCCCCAGCAGACCATCTCGTTGCCGAGCATCGCGCCTGCGGGCCAGCCCACTTTGATCAGTTCGCGGATCTTGGCGAAGTCCGGCCGCCACGCGGCTCGGGTGTGGTACAGGCGGTTGTACTTCGGCGACAGGAAGACGGCCAGTGGGATGATGGCCTCGACGGATGTGCCAACGAGCGTGGCGATCGCCGAGCCCTTCACGCCCATCGCGGGCAGGCCCATGGAGTGCGACAACTCGGCGCAGAATCCGAACCAGCCGTCGAAGAAAGCGATGCCCGTTGCTGCCGGGGCTTTCGGCCCGTACACGAAGAAGACGTTGAGCAGCAGGTTGACAATGTTGCCCAGCACCGAAGCCACAAGGATCACGCTCGGCTTGTGCATCCCATAGAAGAAGTTCTGCACGCTTCGCGCCATGAGCGTGATGATCGCGCCGTACAGCAGCACCTGTGCATACTCCGCGGACATCCGGTCACGCCAGATCATGGTGGCCAGCGCGGCCGGATCCGTCTCGCCCGCCCGCGACCAGGAGAAGATCGTGGGCAATGCGAGTCCGAACGGGATCAGCACCACCAGCCAATACGCCAGACCCGCCCAGCACCCGGCCCAGCAATACGCCGGGCTCTTTTCCGGGCTCTTCGCCCCCAGGTGCTGCGATACAAACGTGTTGATGATCGTCAGCGTGCCCATCGCCACCGAGATCGCGATCCACGAGAGAAACCCGCCGTTCCCCTGCGCGCCGACATACACCGGCTCGGGGCCGATTCGCGAGACCATCAGCTTGTCCACGAACTGCATCGCCGTGTACGAGGTCATCGTCGCCACGACGGGCATGGCGATGGAGAGCAGTTCCGCGAGTGGGGAACGCTGCACATCCAGGGTCGGAGTTGGATTCACGGATTCGGGCATGATTTGGGAGCGAAGGATAGAGCACGAAGAGATGCCCTTGCGAGCAAAGATGTGGAGTCGCATCTCACCAGCGCCACTCTCACATGTGCTTTCGCCTCGCCATCTCGATCGCCAGCTCAATCGCCGCCCGCATCGACGCAGCGCTCGCCACATTCTTCCCGGCGATGTCGAACGCCGTGCCATGAGCTGGGCTTGTGCGAATCGTCGGCAGCCCCACCGTCACATTCACAGTCTCTTCGCGATCCACGAGCTTCACGGGTATCAATCCCTGATCGTGATACATCGCAACCACGCAGTCATACAACCCCTTGCCCACCGGCGCCTTGGCGGCCGCACCGAACACAGTATCGCCCGGCAGCGGCCCATGCGCATCAATCCCCTTCGCCCGCGCCTGCGCCACAGCGGGAGCGATGATGCGATCGTCCTCGCTGCCGAGAATGCCGCCCTCGCCGGCGTGCGGGTTCAGGCCGCAGACGGCGATGCGCGGCTTCGCGCCACGAACCCCCTCGTGCGCCAGCTCGATCGCCTCCAGCACGCGCTCCGTCGTCAGCATCTCCCCCACTCGCATCAGCGGCACATGAATCGTCGCGAGCATCACGCACAGATGCGGACCCACAAACAGCATTCCACTGCGCGGCGCATTGAATCGCTCGGCAAGCAACTCGGTGTGCCCCGGCCACTGCGTGTGTCCCGCGAGATTCCAACTCGTCTTCGAGATCGGCGCGGTCACGATCGCATCCGCGTGCGCCGGATCGGATGCGGGACGCTGCGCATCTCCGATGGCATCCTCGACCCAGCGGAAGCTCGCTTCGCCGCCGCTTCTGGACGATGTGGGTGGAATGACGGGCTGATCCTGATCCGCGTGCGCATCAACTAGTACCACGCTCGATCTCGCTCCCCCACTTCCCTCGCCCTCGAGCGTCCAGAAGGGTTTGATCTTGGCCGCGCCCGCAGCGGCGAGCATGGCCCGTTGCGAGCCGTGGATCCGATAACCCGCGGCCGCCCGCAATCCGGGCTCCGCGAGCGCCTTACAGATGATCTCCCCACCGATTCCAGCCGGATCCCCCATGGAGATCGCCAGACGCGGGCGGAAACCGGGGTCGGAGGCGTCTGGAAGAGTTGTTGCAACGTGTGCGGCCACGCGACCAGTTTAGGGAAGCGTCTCCGCGAAACCGCAAAACCACGCATCGATTCACAGGAATGCCCATCCCGGACCTGCAAAGGGCCGATCTATGGGACGCACGCGGCCCGCTCGGACGAATGCCCGAACACTCCGCCGCGCAGCGCGTAGACAGAGCATCCGGAGACCAGCCCCCATGACACGCACTTCCAAAGACTCTAAGCCATTCGGTTCGCCGCAATCCTTGCGATGGATGGGCAACGCGATCGCGCTCGCGGCGTTCACCGGATTGCTCGCATACGGATGCGAAAGAGCGCGCGACCAGAACGCGCCCGCAACCCCCACCCCCAAGGCACCGACGTCCCAGTCGCCCGCAGCCCAGCAACCCGCACCCGCGGAAGCACCCAAGCCCGCCGCGCCGACTTCGCCCCCCAAGGACCCGCCAAAGGCCGATCCCGCGCCATCCGATCCGCCGGCGACGCTCGTTCCCGCCAAGCCGGGCGAGATCGAAGCGAGCAAGCCCACCGAGCCCACCACTCCAGAAGCACCCAAGCTCAAGCCGATCCCTCACGATCAACTCGCGAAAGACGCCAAGCCGCTGAGCGAGTTCACCACCCCGACAAACGTCATCGTTCAGGAGTTCAAGAAGGGCGAAGGGTTCCCGACGCTGCCCAAGGCCATCGTGACCATGCACTTCGTTCTGCGGCTGCAGGACGGATGGAAACAGATCCAGTCCACATGGGAGGATGGCGCGCCGGAGACCTATCAGCTCGACGAGATCGTCTTCGGCATGGCCGATGGCGTCATCGGCATGCAGGCGGGCGCAACGCGCCGGCTGATCGTGCCGCCTACGCGAGGGTTTGGCGAGAAGGGTGTGAAGGACAAGAAGGGTGACTACATCATCCCGCCCAACGCGACGCTCGTCTACGACATCGACCTGATCTCGAACAAGCAGAATGTCGTTGAAGCGCCGAAGGCCACGCCAGTTGTCCCGAAGTTCAACTCGGGCCGCCAGGATGAGGGCGGAAAGTAAGACATCCTGCAGGGGCGAGCCCGCCCATCTGAATCATCAGCTCCCGAGCTAGTGCGCCGCGGTCTGCTGCGTCAACCGCTCGCGAATCCGCTCCACGATGCGCCGCGCCAGATCTTCATCCTGCCGGATCGCCACGCTGTACGCTCCCATGCCTCGGGCATCCAGCTGCGGATCGTGGGTGTACGAACTCTCCAGAATCGCCTGTGGATTCAGCCGCCAGCCGGGCTGGTGGAGTCGGTAGAGCGTGACAGCGACCCGCGCATCAATGGGCCGCTGCTCCGTGCGCAAATCGCGGATCTCGGCGCTCCCCGGCTCGACGCCCTCGGGCGCGAACTCGATTCGGACCACTCGCCGATGCTTCTGTACCGCGTCTTCCAATCGATCGTCCAGACCCGACTGCTCCTGATCCCACGGAGTGGCCAGGCCGCCGGTGCCCTTGGGCTGCGTGGTGATCACACCAAGCTGGCCATCGACACGGTCGAGAATGAACCCCAGATCGCGGAGCACATCCCGAGACTGGTCAAAGGCCGCCGCAAACCGGCCGGACTCGATGTGCAGCGTCGCTCCCGTCGCGGTCGTCGCTTCCGAAGCATGCTCACCAGTCACGGTTTGCTTGGCGCAGCCGCACGCCATGAGTGCCGCGCCGCCGACGAGTGCCATGAACTTCATTGTTCTCATCGGCGTGAGGATACCGAGTTTCACGCCGTCTGGCCCGGCGTCCGGATCGGACGCACATGGATCTGCGGCTGGTGGACCGGCGTGGGCTCCGGCTTCTCCGCCGCGGGAACCATCATCTCGCTGTAGCCAAGCGCCCGCGCAACCAGCTCGCCGCGGCTGGACGCTCCGAGCTTGCGGTGCAGACTCTTCACGTGGTCGTGAACCGTGTGCGGGCTGCGGCCAAGTTCCTCGGCGATCTCTCGCACACTCTTGCCCAGCAGCAGGTGCTGCAAGATCATCTGCTCGCGGGCGGTCAGCCACGCCGCGGCCTCGCTCGGATCCGTGCCGATCGCCATGATCGCGCGCCGGGCCAACAGCGGCAGCACGGCCTCAAGCGCGGCCGCCTCGGCCTCGCCCAACGGAACATTCGAGCTGGCCATTTCAATCGTGAGCACCCGGCCGCCGGGGCCGATCGAAGCCGCGCCCAGCAGCAGCCCCTGCAAGCGGTACGCGCTCCAACGCTTCACGACGGCATTGGTCGTGTCCAGAATATTGACGCCGAACTTGTCACTCGTACCCGCGCGAACAGCACCGGGCGAAAGATGGCCCGGCGACCAGTGCAGGTCCTTCGCCTGGGCGAGATTGGTCCGCACTTGGGCGAGGTTCGCATCGTTCGCGTCGATGCTGATCGCGCTGGGCGCGGAGTGCGGGCGACCAACGTTGGTGGTGACTTCGGCGACATACACCCCGGCGACCCCGGTGGCTTCCTGTCGCACGATCATGCCGCGCTCGTCGATCTGCCCGATCATGGTGATGGCGACGGCCGGCTGGGCAATTGGCAGGATCGCCATCGCCGCGCGGTCGCACCAGTCCTGCGTCGCCACCGCTGGCAGGGCGCAGATGTTCTCAGCAACCTTGACAACCGCCTTCAGGGCATGGGTGCCGCTGTTTGCCGTGCTGGTCATGGGCGAGGATCCTCCTTGAGCCGTTCGTCGCGGAAAGGCCGTATCTTCTGGGCAATCGATTGGCCTGCATTGGCCACGGGCGATCGCGGGATGCGAGCGAGAACACAAGGGTCGTACCCGACAGAGTAGGCACCGGAACCGGTGGGCGTCTGCCCCGCCAAGTCCGGGTGGTTGCTTTCCCTGTCAAACATTGACGCCTGCATCATCTCGTCTCAATTGGCGATTGCCCGTCCCCAGAGCAGCAACCGCTTCGAGGGGATTGGTCGGTACTTCGCGGACAGAACCTTGAATAAGGGACGCGAAACTTGGTGGAGATCATCCTCTGAACTGGGGGTTCCATGGATCGGAAGTCCCGGCGAATTCAGTACTTGGACGCTATTCTTCGCCCCCTGAGTGAGTGGGCGCGGCCCGCTCGGTTCCAGCCACCTTTCAGAGCCGCCCACCCCATGCCGGACAACGCCAAAGTCGTGATCATCGGAGCCGGCCCGACGGGGCTCGGGTGTGCCTACCGGCTCAAGGAACTCGGCTACACAAACTTCAAGCTCTTTGATCGCCACCCATACATCGGGGGGCTCGCGCACTCGTTTGTTGATCCGCAGGGCTTCACCTGGGACATCGGCGGGCACGTCATGTTCAGCCACTACACGTACTACGACCAGTGCTTCGAGAAACTCATGGGCAACGAGTTCACGCTCAACAATCGCGAGTCGTGGGTGCGCATGTACCAGACATGGGTGCCGTATCCGTTTCAGAACAATATCCGTTATCTCCCCAAAGACGCGGCGTACGAGTGCATGGCTGGGCTGATCCGGGCGCAGAGCGGCAAGGGGGCGGTCGCCTCGCCCGCCGCGGCGAGGAACTTCGGTGAGTTTATCGACGCCGTCTTCGGCGAGGGAATCGCCAAGCACTTCATGCGTCCGTACAACTTCAAGGTCTGGGCCCATCCGCCCGAGATGATGAACAAGACCTGGATCGGCGAGCGCGTCGCCGTGATCGACATCGAGCGTGCCCTCAAGAACATCATGCTGGGCTCGGACGACTTCGGCTGGGGACCCAACAACCAGTTCAAGTTCCCGCTCAAGGGCGGCACCGGCGAGTTCTACAAGCGCTTCGAGCGCGTGCTGGGATACGCCGAGCAGGGCGGGCACGTCCATCTGAACAAGACCGTGCAGACGATCGATGTGGACCAGAAGGTGATCGAGTTCACCGATGGCACTAGCGAGACTTATGACGTGCTCGTGAGCGCAATGCCGGTGGACCAACTCTGCGGTAAGGTACTGCGAGCGAAAGACACCGACGGCCTCCGCGCCATCGCCGAAACCGCCGAAACGCTCAAGCACTCCTCCGGCTACATGGTCGGCATAGGTCTCAAGAGCCGCACGCCCGGCGGCGGCACGCCGGACACCAAGAGCTGGATGTACTTTCCAGAAGAGAACTGTCCGTTCTACCGCGTGACGTATCTCTCCAACTACTCGCCGCACATGACGCCGGACAAGGACAACTACTACTCGCTGCTCTGCGAGGTCAGCGAAAGCGCGTTCAAGCCGACTCCCGGCAAGGAAGGCATCGACAACGACGCCGTCATCGAAGAGTGCATCACCGGCCTGGAAAACGCCGGGCTGCTGGAGAAGGGCGAGCGGGCGAACATCGTCAGCCGCTGGTGCTATTACGCGGATTACTCGTATCCCACGCCCAGCGTCGAGCGCGACGACATTCTCGGCGAGGTCATCCCCTGGCTGGAGGATCGCGACATTTACTCGCGCGGCCGCTTCGGCATGTGGAAATACGAAGTCTCCAACACCGACCACACGCTCATGCAGGGCGTGGAACTCGCCAACCGCCTGCTGCTGGGCGAGCCGGAGACGACCATCGGCATGACGTACAACGTGACGAATGACGGCCGCAACGCGGCGACCCACGAGCGCAGCTCGCACGCGGGCAGTGGCGAGAAGAAACTCGCGGCCGGCGGCCATCAGAGCCGAGCGGCGTCATCCACCGTTCCCTCGTCAACCGACTCCCAGTACGAAATCGTCGTCCGCTCGCGATCTGTGCCGCGCGTCGGTGACATCGACGAGGTCCACACGTCCGAGGAAGAGCTCGGCGTGACGCAGCATCGCCGCTGATCTGCCGCGACCTGCACGGTTATCCGATCAACGCGTCATCCGGCAGCGGCGCGGGCTCGTGCGTGCTGATCGACGCCATCAATGCCGCGTGGGCAAAGCCCCAGTTGTCCCACACCGCTCCGAACGCGATCTTTGGTGCATCCGCCGCGTCGCCGATCTGCACGATCTGACGGTTCAGGTCCACGATGATCGGCTTGGTACGCAGATCCAGCCGCTTCACCGACAGAATGCGTTTGCCAAGCCAGCCGCACTCCATGATATCGATGCGGCCAGGCACGACTCGCAGATAGGTCGGAAACATCGCTCCGCCGATGATCATTGCCGCACCGAGCGCGAGCATGACATCCATGTGAACGTTCGCCATGTTGCGAAGGAAGTGCCACTGAGCCCAGAACATACTGCCGGCAACAACGACACCGATGATCACCTGCGCCGCTCTCTTCGGACCAGAACTCTTCAGAGCGCCGGTGCCGCGAAAGACCTGTGGCTCGAACATGGTGTCCGAGATCGGTTCCTGCGCCAGAATACGCGCGATTCGAGACACTTTACCCACGCATCGCACGCGTCCGGGAGTGTCTGACGGCCGGATCAACGCCAGGCATCGAGCCCGCTCCGCCCTTCCGACGCGGCGGGAGATCAAATAGCCAACAAACGCCAGCACCGTGATGCATCCCGCGACCACGCCTCCGAACGGGCCCGGCATGATCGATGACACGATCAGAAAGCTGAACACAAACATCAACACGCACGCCGCTATGTACCCCGCTGAGCGCACCTGCTTCGCGTGGATTCCCGCTGACCCTTTGATGCCCGCGTCCGTAAACACGATTGGACCGGAGCCTTGGGATTCCATCGGCTTCGTGGCGGGCGTGTGATCCGGCACACCAGGCGGCGAATCGGCGACTGGCATGCTCTCCACAGGGTGACACTCCGGACCGCGTTCCGAGCGGGAAATCAGGCCTTCCAGCCCAGCCCGAACCGATGAACAAGCATACCATTTGTGCATTCAGTCCGCCCCGGCCCCGCTCACCGCGGCCCCGATTCGGACCTCCCTGAATCCACCCGTTTTTCGCTGCTGTCGCTCAGGTCCGGCCGCGCCCCAAAGCCCGGCATTCTGTCGCGCGGCCGCTTCGCCGAGGAATCCCCATGTCCGACGCCACCCCCGCTCCCGACCAGA
>JBGANP010000057.1:0-22475 GCA_044222255.1 Phycisphaerales bacterium | reverse complement strand
CCCCTTCATCACCTCCTGCATCACCGTCGTCGCAAACGCCCCGCGCGGCAGCTCAAACACGCACTTCACATACTCCCCATGCTCATCCATCCCCCCCTCCACATCCGGCAACCGCACCGGCACCCGCATCGGCCGCCGCTTCCCTTCCATCGCCTCCACATCGCGCCGATTCAATGAATCCAACCTCTCAACACTCAGCCCCGCCGCTTCGAGTACCTCCCGCTCCCGCTCCCCAATCTTCCCACCCGCTCGACTCATCCGCGGCCCCCACATCGGCCCGCTCGGCGAAATCTCCATCTTCTTCAATCGCTCCGGCAACGCGGCCCGCTCCTCCTCGCTCGTCTCCGCCCCGATCGCAAACACCGCCCCCGAATCGTGCTTGAACGCCAGATCCCCATCCTCCAAACTCGCCAGCCGCCCGCTCGCGATCCGCTCCTCCAAAATCGCATTGAACACCGCCGACTGAAACGCCGTGATGTAAAACGAATAGTCAATCCGCTCAATCGCCCCCAGCGCGTGCCGCTCGTTCGCCCCCCGCGCCAGCGCCGCCAAGACGCGCCGCTCCGTGTGCGACCCGCCCGTCATCGCCCGCATCGCCTCTTCGTATTTCCCTTCCGCATACAACCGCCGCGCCTCCGGCTGAATCTCCGGAAACTCCTCACTCGGCATCAACAACGCATCCAGCGCACCCTTCGCATCCCCCAGCAGCAGCGCGCGACCGACATCCTGATTGTTCCGCAGCATCCCGAACCTCTGCACCCCGATCCGGTTCGGAGCCCCCATCGCCGCCAGCATCCCCAGCGACCGGTGCGCATGCACCACCTTGCTCATCCCCGTCTTCCGCACCCGGATCACAAACCTGTTCCCCGCCAGATGGCCGCGCCGCAGCTTGTTCGTGTGGCGATCCATCCACAGCACACCCAGGTTCGGATGCTCGAACTGCCCGAACTCCGAATCCTTCTTCCCCGGCAGATGCACACTGAAGAGCTGCGTCGTGATCCCAACCTTGTCCTTCAGCCCCGCAAACCCGATCGCATCCCGATGCACTTTGAAATGCTCCGCGATCAGCCGCGCCGCATGCATCGTCGCCATGTGCCGCTTCTGCACGAACAGATACAGATGCTCACCTTCCCCGCACGGCGCATACGCCGGCAACTCCTCCACGATGAAATCTTCGTCGCGTTCCTTCAATACACCGCCAATCCCCGGCACGGATTCGGTGAGGTACTTCGTCGGCCTGAAATGTGGATCAAGAGTTGGCAAGAGCCAAGACTACGCAGATCAATCAAGCAGCGGTTACTGCTCGTCCTTCTCCGCCGCGTCCAGCACCTTTTCTTCCACGAAGATCGGCACATTCGATGCGATCCCCAGCGCGATCGCATCGCTCGGCCGCGAGTCGATCTTCACGACCTTCCCATCCGCCGTTTTCACGAACAGCTGCGCGAAGAACGTGTGGTCCTGCAAGTCATTGATCGTGATCGACTCCAACTTCCCGCCCAGCGCGGCGACCACGTTCATCAACAGATCATGTGTCTGCGGCCGCTTGATCACGACATTCTTCAGCCGTCGCTCGATCGCCTGCGCCTCCGGCAACCCGATCACGATTGGAAACGATCGCCCGTTCTCGACTTGGCTGTACTGCGTCCCGTTCCCCGCCGCACCCGCGCTCGGCAACTCCTCGACATCCTCCACAGGCGCGACCTCGCGCAGCTCAATGATCTGATAGTCATTGAGTTCCCGAATCAGGATTCTCGCCAGTTCCATTCGCACCGCACCCATGACCGGCCCTCCAGTTCCTACCCAGCATTCCACACGCTCCGGCCCGCGTCAACCTACTCACCGTCATCGGGTGTACGGGCGATGATCCTCACAAGTTCCGATCTTTGCTTCTGCCACCAACCACGAGTTATCGAGCCCATCAATGACACCCACACCCACCCGAACCACACCCACCGCCGCCGCTCGGCATCGCCGCGGTCGCCATCGTCAGCGGCCGCCCGATCCGCGATACCAACTCCCGCGGCGCGCCAATATCTACCACTACGAGTTCCCCGACCTGCTTCTGCGCCGTCGCGGTCAGGAATCCCGCCTTCACTCCAGCGAGAGCGATCGTCAGGTCCGCCTCAACAACCGGCCCCGCGCCGCTTGCATCAGTTCCGGCCTCGCCAGTATCGCAATCGAGTCCGCTCGGGACATCGATCGCCACCAGCGTGCTGCCGCGCGTTCGGATCGCGTTCATCTGTGTGATCAGTTCCGCCATTACGCCGGTCGCGGGTCGATCAAGGCCCGTTCCGAGCAGCGCGTCGATTACCAGAACCGGCTCGCCCAGCAGCGCATCCGCCGCGGCCATCGCCACGCCCGGCGAGTTGCCCGCCTCGAAGATTGGAAGGTCCATCTTCTGCGCAATGTTCAGGTTCGTGAGCGCATCCCCCTTGAAGGTCTTCGGAGCGGCCGCCAGCACGATCGCCACACGCACATTCCGGTTTGCCAGATGCCGCGCGACGGCCAAACCATCGCCACCATTGTTGCCCGGGCCGCAGACGATCAGGGCGGATGGGTTCTCCAATCCCTGCAGACCTTCGAGAATCACGCCGGTGACGCCGCGGGCCGCGTTCTCCATGAGCAGAATGGAAGGAATTCCGAACTCCTCGGTGGCGAGGCGATCCACCTCGCGAATCTGCTTCCGCGAGAAGACCAGAACACCCTCGGACGCGGCTTTTCCGCCACCGCCCCCACCACAGCATCCACCGCCCGCGGCTTTTTCGCCGCCGCAGCATCCGCCCGCGGCGGCTTCGGCCTGTCCCTTGGACTGGCAGCATGACCCGCCGCTCGGGTGTGCCGCTGCGTGTCCGCCCGAAGTCCCGATATCCTCAGTGCTGTTCATGCGGGATGATAGGAAGCGAGTTCCTCATCGCGCGACTCGCCCCCACTATGTCGATCATCACCATCCTCTTCTGCATCGTCCTCATGATCGCCGCTCTGAGCGTGGCGATCTACTGGGGCGCCGTGCTCTACCACATCGCGAAGACCATGAGCACGATTCCGACGTGCCGAGATGCCCTGCTGCTTCCCGCCGCGGCGGAACTGCGCAAGCCGACCGCGCCGAAAGTCTGCATCATCGTCCCCGCGCACAACGAACAGGGCGTGGTGGGCAAACTGGCCGCGTCACTGGTGAAGCAGACGTATCCGAATCTCTCGGTGGTCTTCGCGCTGGATCGCTGCACGGATGGGACTGCTTCGGAAATCCGCGAGGCCACGGGCGGCGCGGACCATATGGAGCTTCTGGAGATTCGCGAGTGCCCGTCGGACTGGGCGGGGAAGGTGAACGCGATCCGCGTCGCGGTGCGCACATCCAAGGCGGCACAGGCCGCGGACCTGCTGCTCTTCACCGATGCGGATACCGAGTTCGATCCCGACTGCGTTCGCGCCGCGGTCGCGCTGCTCACGACGCGCTCACTGGGGATGCTCAGCATCATGAGCACGCTGACGACGGATCGAACGTTCGAGCGCATCGCGCAGCCCGCGGCTGGCATGGAATTGATGCGGCAATACCCGCTTGCCCGCGCGCCACGCGCTGACGCACCGGCGTTGCGAATGGCCAGTTCATGCTGTTCACCCGCGCTGCTACGACACCGTCGGTGGCCACGAAGCGGTCAAGGATGCGCTGCTGGAGGACATCGAACTGGCGCAAACAAATCGAGCGACAAGGCATTCCAGCCGGACTCTTCTTCGCCGACAACATGCTGCGCTGCCGCATGTATCCGAATGCGAAAGAGTTCGTGAAGGGATGGAAACGCATTACATCGAGGCGGCGAACCGGCGCATCCGCCGTCTGGATGTTCTCGCCGATCGTGCCCGCCTTGTCAGCACGGTGCTTCCCAACGGCGTGTTGCTCGGCACGATCGCGCTGCTCTCATTCGGCGGGTTGCACATTCCATCCGGGCTGGCCGCGCCTGCGGTAATTGTCTCGCTGGTCGCGCTGGCGATTTATCTGACCGCGCTGCTGTGGTCGTACAGGATTGCACGCGTGCCGCTGATCTGGGTGTTCTTGTATCCGGTCGGGGCATGGCAGACGGGCACCATCCTGCACGCGGCGGCGGCGGACCTGCGAGCGGGGACGCCGGTGCGCTGGGGTGGGCGGGAGTATGTGCGGGAGGCGCGGTAACAGGGCATGGGCGAGAGCCCTTGCAGCTTGACGCGTGTTGCAGACAGTGCACGGGCTTGCGCCCGTGCCTCTGTTTTACGCGGTGCGGCCGACGAGTACGTGGTCTTTCCATGCGGGAAAGGTCCTGCGCCAGCGGCGGAGATCGTCGACGTCGACATCGACACTGAGCACGCCTTCGGCACTTCCGAGCTGGCCGAGGATGTCGCCGCGGGGGCCGATGGCGAGCGTGCCGCCGCCGTATTCGAGTTGGGTGTCTTTGCCGCAGCGGTTGACGCTGAAGACGAAGGCCTGATTTTCGATGGCGGGCGATGCTGAGGGTGTGGCGGTGGGCCTCGCGCGAGCTTGGCCAGTTGGCGCCGATGGCGTAGGCCTCGGCGCCTTTGAGCAGGCCGATGCGGAAGAGTTCGGGGAAGCGGAGGTCGTAGCAGACGGCGGGACAGATGGAAAGCCCCTGCTCGCCGACGGACCATGGATATGTCATGACTTCGCGGCCGCCGGTGAAGAAATCGACTTCCTTGCCGAGCGTGAAGGGGTGAACTTTGTGGAACTCGCAGAGGAGGGAGCCGTCGGGGGCGAGGATGGTGGCGCAGTTTCTGCCGCGGCCGTCGGGGCCGACGACGGTTCGGGAGCCGTGAACCGTGATTCCGAGTTCTTTGGCGAGGCCGCTCAGGAAGGAGAGGGTTGCGCCATTGGTATCCGCGGTGGATTCCAGACGGAATGAGAAACCTGTGTCGAACATCTCCGGTAGAACAGCGAGGTCGCCGCGCTCGGGCCTCGCCGCTGTCAGCAGGCGGCGCGTGGTCTCGTAGTTGGCGGGCTTGTTTTCCCACCGGATGTCGAGTTGAACGAGGTGTGCTTTCATGCTGCGCATACTCCAGTGCTTGATCTGCAAGCGACGATATGAGTGGTCCGATCGCGAGTACACGCTCTGAGAGCACGCATTTCGGGACGTTGCTTTTTCCCACGAAATCCCGGTTTGTTTGAGACGGAAGCAATCTCCCGGGACATCTGGAGTTATTCTCTGGAGCGGCACTCAGGCGCGGCAACAATACAAGGACTCCGACCGTGGTCGCACTTTCAACCACCCCAATCTCTCCAACCTCCGCACTCCCGACGGATTTTTCGAACACCCTGATCATGTCGCAACGAAGCGAAGCAACTCCTGATCCACTGGCGCGGCGCGGCGTTCGGACGCGGACGATCGGCGATCTGCCGCGGCTGCACCTGGCGAGCACCTCGCCGCGGCGGCGCGAGTTGCTTACGACGGCGGGCATCCTGCACGACGCGGCGAATCCGGGGCTGGATGATGCGCAGCTTGCGCCGGGATCGGTTGATCCGGAGCGATGGGTGATGGCGCTGGCGTATCTGAAGGCGTCGTCCGCGCTGCGAACGCCGGGGAAATCGCCGCGCCGATCGTGGTTGGGGCGGACACGGTTGTCGTGCATGATGGCTGCACATCGAGCGCACCGGTTGATCTGGAGGATGCGCGGCGGATGTTGCGCGCGCTTCGCAACTCCGCGCACGATGTGCTGACTGGTGTGGCGTTGATCGATCGGCGCACGGGCGAGCGAGACATCTTCGCGGATCGCGCGACGGTGACGGTTGGGCATATCTCCGATGAAGAGATCGAGACGTATCTGGCTTCCAACCAGTGGAAGGGGAAGGCCGGCGCGTACAACCTGAGCGAGCGGCTGGCGGCGGGGTGGCCGATCACGTTTTCGGGTGATTCGGGAACGATCATGGGGTTGCCGGTGGGCAAGCTGGTGGATCGGTTGCATGCGTTTCTTGGGCGTGCGGCGTAGGTTGAGCGAACGGCCGCACGGGTTGCCGCGACGCGCGACGAACCCGTGGCACGAGAACCTGAGGCACACGGACGCGCGTACGATTGGCGCATGCACGGGTCAGGGTTCATGTTTGCCGCCGCAACGACCATGGTTTCGCCATGGATTGTGCTGCCGCTGGCGGGGCTGACGATGCTGCTGATTGCGTGCCACATCATGTCGGTGCAGGTTTCGGCGATGCACCGGGCCCGCAAACGGCTGCGAATCGCCAATGGGCTCTTGATGATGTTTGTGACGGCCGCGCTGGCGTATGCGCTGGGGGGCGTCGCGCTGGTGACGGATGCGAAGCAGTATCCGACGCAGGCCCGGGCGTTTGTGATTGTGTGGCTTGTGATCGTCACGCTGCTGACGGTGGTGGTTGCGCTAGCGATCATCGATGCGCTGGGGACGGCGGGGTGGGGATGGAGCACGCATCGGGCGTTGCGGCGCGAGTTTCGGGCATCGCTGGCGGCGAAGAAGGCAGCGGATCGGGAGATGCCACCGTGGGTGATGCGCCCGCGAGCGATGGGCTGCAGGCGCCGAGTCGGCGCGCGCCGATCCCGGTGCTGGGGCGGTTGATCGAGCCGGTGTATGGGGCGGTTGTCGCGCGGCGGAACGCGGGGTTTGATGCGGGGCGGGGTGTGGATCGCGTGGCGGGCGCGGCGGGGAACATTCCTGTTATCAGCATCGGAAAACCTGTCGGTGGGCGGGACGGGGAAGACGCCGATGGTGATGCATGTGCTGCGGGTGCTGCTGGAGCGGGGGTATCGACCGTGCGTGGCGATGCGGGGATATTCCAAATCGAAGGATGGCGCGGCGGATGAGACTGATGCGTATCGGCGGGCGTTTCCGGAGGTGCCGATCATGGCGCAGCCGGATCGGATTGCGGGGTTGCGATCACTGCTGGAACGGACGCCCGCGGAGAAGCAGTTTGATCGAGTTGTACTGGATGATGGGTTTCAGCATCGACAGATCGCGCGTGATCTGGATGTGGTGTTGATTGATGCGACGCCGGGGCGATCGGTGTTTGCGGATCGGTTGTTGCCGGCGGGGTGGTTGCGCGAGCGGGTGGGGTCGTTGGCTCGGGCGAGCGCGGTGGTGTTGACGCACGCGGAGCTGGCTTCGCGAGAGCACATTGATGCGCTGCGGGGCGCGATTCGCGAGTTCACGGCCGCTGGTGGCGGTGACTCGGCATGTGTGGACGGGGCTGAAAACACCGAGTCTGGGGAAAGACCCGGTTCTGGAGGAACCGGGGTACCCGGGAGGAGATGCTGCGCTGGAGACGCTGGTGGGGCGAGATCGGGCGCGCGATCGGACATCCGCAGGGTTTGTGGCTTCGCTGAAGAAGGTGGGCGGGGCGGGAAAGGGTTGGGTTGATGGTGTTGCCGACCATGATCCGATCGGGGGAGAGCGGGTTCGGAAGCTGGTGGCGATGGCGAAGGAGCGGAAGGCGGAGTACATCGTGGTGACGACAAGGACTGGTCGAAGCTGCGACGGCTGCCGGATTCGACGTGGCCGTGTGCGGTGGTGCGGCCGGAGCTGGCGATGGTGTTTGATGAGGGGCGGGAGGGGTTTGAGGGGTTGGTGTTGGGGTTGGGAATGGGGGCGGCGAGTGGGCAGATGAACACGGGATGGGACGGATCGGGAAGAGGCAGGATGGGTGTTGGGCGTTGTGGGGATTGGGAGAGGGATTGACCTTAAATGGGTGCTGAGTGTGAGGGCGAGGCACCTCGCTTACGCGAATGGCTCTTGGGAAGTGCATGAGCAAACTGCTGGATCAACTTGTTTCGTGGCGGCCGTTCACGGCGATTGTCGTGGGCGACTTCATGCTGGATCAGCTGGTGTTCGGGAATGCCGATCGGTTGTCGCCGAGGCCCGGTGCGGTGCTGAGCGTGCAGCGGACGGAGGACCGGCCGGGCGGGCGGCGAATGTGCGCCTGACCTGGTCGCGATGAAGGCAACGGTGCATGCACTCGGGGTGACAGGGGGATGATCGCGAGGCGGATCTGCTGCGGTCCTCGCTGGTGGCGGCGGGAACGCCGATGCACTGGTGTCGGATGACGCGGCCCACGACGGTGAAACGGTCACTGATCGGCCTCGCCGCAGCATCGGCATCCGCAGAAGATGTTTCGCGTGGATCATGAGTCGCGGAGCCGCTGGGCGCGGCAGGTGGAGCGGCAGTTGTGCGAGCGGTTCGATGCGCTGCTGGCGGCAGATGGGGCGCGGATGTGGTGTGCATCGAGGATTACAACAAGGGTGTGTGCACGCCTGCGCTCTGTCAGCACGTGATTCGTGCGGCGAAGAAGCGGGGCGTTGCCGGTGCTGGTGGATCCGGCGGCGATTGAGGATTGATTGAAGTACAAGGGCTGTTCGACGGTGACGCCGAACCGGACGGAGGCCGCTGGCGACGGGTGTGGAACTGGCGGATGATGCGACGCCGGAGGAGCATGGGCCGCTGGCGACGCAGTTGCTGGTTGCGCTTGATCTGGAAGCGGCGGTGATCACGCTGATCGGCATGCGCGCTGCTGCTGGAGAAGGGGAAGCCGGTATGGGGTGCCGACGGTAGCGGCAGGTGTACGACGTAACGGGGGCGGGGGACATGGTGCTGGCCGCGCTGGCGGGGCGCGGGCGAACGGGATTTCTTTGGGCGGATGCGGTGCGATTTGCGAACGCGGCGGCGGGCTGGAGGTGCAGGTGTTCGGGGTGGTGCTGATGCCGATCGAGAAGATCCACCGGGAGGTGATGATGCCTCGAGGGCGTACGCGGGGATGGCGGGGAAAGTGACGCTGAGCAGTTGCTGGTGGAAGTGGCGCGCACCGGAACGATGGGAAGAAGATTGTGTTCACGAACGGGTGCTTTGATGCTGCACGCGGGGCATCTGTCACTGCTGCGGCGGGCATCGGATGAGGGGGATTTTTGATCGTGGGTGTGAACTCTCGGATGATTCGGCGGCGGCTCAAGGGGAAGAAGGACCCATCGCGGCCGATCAACCGCGAGGGGGGACGCGCGGGAACTGCTGGGCGGGCTGGAGTGTGTGGACGCGGTGGTGGTGTTTGATGAGGACACGCCGGAGAAACTGGATTCAGGCGATCCGGCCGGATGCGATGGTGAAGGGGGCGGAGTATTCAATCGCGCAGGCGCCGGGGCGCGTTTGTGCAGTCGATCGGGGGAAGAGTGGTGCTGCTGGAGATGGTGGAGGGGAAGAGCACGACGGCGATTGTGAATCGGGCGAGCGGGAGGCGATTTTTCTGGGAGGAAGGGGTCATTTGAGGGGAGAAGGCAGATCCCGCGCGGCAAGACAAGGCATCAAAGGCATGAATCGAGAGTGGTGCTATCTCTGTTGGCGATGATGGCGACCCCAGGGTTCCGGGAACACGTCCTCCACATCCACGTCTCACAAGTAGTCCGCACGGCGAGCGCAGCGGGAAAACCGGGGCAAGATGAACTCGTGGCCATCGGATGCGATGGTCAGTTAGAACTGTGGTGACGGACAAGGACTGGTCGAAGCTGCGACGGCTGCCGGATTCGACGTGGCCGTGTGCGGTGGTGCGGCCGGAGCTGGCGATGGTGTTTGATGAGGGGCGGGAGGGGTTTGAGGGGTTGGTGTTGGGGGTTGGGAATGGGGGGCGGGGAGTGGGCCACAGATGAACACGGATGGGACGGATCGGGAAGAGGGCAGGATGGGTGTTGGGCGTTGTGGGGATTGGGAGAGGGATTGGACCTAAACTGGGTGCTGAGTGTGAGGGCGAGGCACCTCTCGCTTACGCGAATGGCTCTTTTGGGAAGTGCATGAGCAAACTGCTGGATCAACTTGCTTCGTGGCGGCCGTTCACGGCGATTGTCGTGGGCGACTTCATGCTGGATCAGCTGGTGTTCGGGAATGCCGATCGGTTGTCGCCGGAGGCGCCGGTGCCGGTGCTGAGCGTGCAGCGGACGGAGGACCGGCCGGGCGGGGCGGCGAATGTGTGCCTGGATCTGGTCGCGATGAAGGCAACGGTGCATGCACTCGGGGTGACAGGGGATGATCGCGAGGCGGATCTGCTGCGGTCCTCGCTGGTGGCGGCGGGTGTGAACGCCGATGCACTGGTGTCGGATGCGACGCGGCCCACGACGGTGAAACGGTCACTGATCGGCCTCGCGCAGCATCGGCATCCGCAGAAGATGTTTCGCGTGGATCATGAATCGCGTGAGCCGCTGAGCGCGGCGGTGGAGAAGCAACTGTGCGAGCGTTTCGATGCGCTGCTGGCGGCAGATGGCGGCGCGGATGTGGTGTGCATCGAGGATTACAACAAGGGTGTGTGCACGCCTGCGCTCTGCCAGCATGTGATTCGCGCGGCGAAGAAGGCGCGGGGGGGGCGGGGCGTGCCGGTGCTGGTGGATCCGGCGGCGATTGAGGATTACTCGAAGTACAAGGGCTGTTCGACGGTGACGCCGAACCGGACGGAGGCCGCGCTGGCGACGGGTGTGGAACTGGCGGATGATGCGACGCCGGAGGAGCATGGGCCGCTGGCGACGCAGTTGCTGGTTGCGCTTGATCTGGAAGCGGCGGTGATCACGCTGGATCGGCATGGCGCGCTGCTGCTGGAGAAGGGGAAGCCGGCGCTGGGCGTGCCGACGGTGGCGCGGCAGGTGTACGACGTAACGGGGGCGGGGGACATGGTGCTGGCCGCGCTGGCGGGGGCGCGGGCGAATGGGATTTCTTGGGCGGATGCGGTGCGATTTGCGAACGCGGCGGCGGGGCTGGAGGTGCAGGTGTTCGGGGTGGTGCCGATGCCGATCGAGAAGATCCACCGCGAGGTGATGATGCTCGAGGGGGCGCACGCGGGGATGGCGGGGAAGGTGCGGACGCTGGAGCAGTTGCTGGTGGAGGTGGCGGCGCATCGGAACGATGGGAAGAAGATCGTGTTCACGAACGGGTGCTTTGATGTGCTGCACGCGGGGCATCTGTCGCTGCTGCGGCGGGCATCGGATGAGGGGGATTTCCTGATCGTGGGTGTGAACTCGGATGATTCGGTGCGGCGGCTCAAGGGGAAGAAGGACCCATCGCGGCCGATCAATCATGAGGGGGATCGCGCGGAGCTGCTGGGGGGGCTCGAGTGTGTGGATGCGGTGGTGGTGTTTGATGAGGACACGCCGGAGAAACTGATTCAGGCGATCCGGCCGGATGCGATGGTGAAGGGGGCGGAGTATTCAATCGCGCAGGTGCCGGGGGCGGCGTTTGTGCAGTCGATCGGGGGAAGAGTGGTGCTGCTGGAGATGGTGGAGGGGAAGAGCACGACGGCGATTGTGAATCGGGCGAGGGAGGCTCAGCGGAAGGCTTGATTTTTCTGGCTTCGTATTTCGCGACTTGCTCGGCACGCCATTTGACTTCATCCTCTTCGTCAATTGTCATTTGCAAGTCTTCGGGGCGAACGGGCGCCAGATCCCGCGCGGCGTCCATGAGCACAAGAGCTACACCAAAGGCTCGATGAATCGCCGCGCTCTGCCAGCATTGCGTCTCCTGATTCCCAATCTGTTGGCGGACGATCTTGGCGGCCACATCAAAGAACACGCGACCCCAGAAAATACGGCTCGCCGCGTCCGGGAACACGTCCTCCACATCCACGTCTCGTCCGGGGTAGTCCGCACGGTACCATTCGCGCAATCGTTCTACTTCAGAGGGGTTCGCCTTTACGCCCGTGTACTTACTCGCCACCTGAAGGGCAAACTCCCAGAGGGAACTCGCGTGCCGGTTTGCCATCCGAACCCAGTTCGGAGAGGACGGCCGTGGACCGTTGCGCTTGTAGTAGAACTCAACGCTCATGGTTCACCTCAAGACTGGAAACGAACTACGACCTTGCCGAACTGGTCGGCGGATTCGAGTCTCGCGTAGGCGGCGGCGCCATTGGGGGCTTCGAAGACGTTGTCGATGACGGGCTTGAGGGCGTTGCTGCGATAGAGGGCGGTGACTTCGGCGAACTCTTCGTTTGTGCCCATCGTGGAGCCGAGGAGGCGGAGCTGGTTCCAGAAGATTCGGGCGAGGTCGGTGGTGGCATCCGCGCCGGAGGTGCAGCCGGGGGTGACGTATGCGCCGCCGCGGGTGAGGGATTTGATGCACTTGATGTGCGTGGCTTTGCCGGAGGAATCAACGGCGAGGGAGACTCCATCGCTGCCGCGGGACTTGGTCCAGGCGCGGACTTCCTTGGACCAATCCTGGCCGGAGTCGAGGATGGCGTGGTCGGCGCCGAGTGATTTGGCGCGGTCGAGCTTCCACTGATGGCGGCTGGTGACGCAGACGCGGCAGCCGAGGTGACGGGCGATGGCGAGGGAGGCGCAGGCGACGCCGCCGCCGATGCCGGTGAGGAGGACGGACTGGCCGGGGCGGAGATTCGCCTTCGTGCGGATCATCGAGTACGAAGTGAGGAAGGTGAGGCCGAACGCGGCGGCTTCGACGGGATCCTGATCGTCGCGGATGGGTTGGAGATTGGTGATGGGGGCGGTGAACTTTTCGCAGAGGGTGCCGCTGCGGTGTTCGCCGATGAGCTCGTACATGGGGGCGAGTGAGGAGCGCGGGCCTTCATCGGGCGTCGGGAGCGGGGCGACATCGAGGGCGGCGTTGAGGATGACCTTGCGGCCGATCCAGGAGGCGTCGACGCCGGGGCCGACTTGCTCGATGAGGCCGCACGCGTCGGAGCCGCTGATGCGCGGGTAGGTGAGATTGAGGCCGGGGACGCCGCGTGCGACCCAGAGGTCGAGATGGTTGAGCGCGCCGGCGAGTGTGCGGACGATGGCGTGGCCGGGGGGCGGTGCGGGGGGCTCGGGCCAGTCGGAGACGAAGGAGATGTTGGGGGCGAGGGGTTCGCCGGCGGAAGTCTGACGGACGAGGGTGAGGGCCTTCATATCCGAACAGGATACCGATGCGAATCCGCGGCGTCGGCCGGGAGACCAATAGCCCCAGGCCATCGCGGGCACGAGAAAAGCGAAGCCAAACACGACAACGAGTATGAACGCGAGGGGATCCACCTGGCCGCCTGCGCTGCGCGAAGCGGTTCGGCGCGCGTAGTGAAGCACGATGGAGATGCCGAAGGCGCAGCCCATCACGGCAAGGTACGTTGTGCGCAGAGATGCATTGCGGTTGGCGAGGATGAAGCAGGCGAGCGCGATGATTGAGCAGTAGATGCCGATGGCGGCGGGGCTGCGGATCGCGCCGCGGAATCGGTCCCGTAGCGGCGGTTTCGGCACGGGCGGATACTCGACTTGCAGGCCTTCGGTGCCGACGGGGACGCCGAGGCGGCAAGGGTCGCAGAGACCACCGGCGGAGCTGGTTGGGCGGTTGCAGGATGGGCAGGTGTTGCGGGACATTGCGAGAGAGGACTTTAGTGAACGCAGATGTGTATCCGCGGGATTCGCTCGAAGACTCGCTCATCCCGGGCGTGTGGAGATTTGATGGGAAAAGAAACGCGGCACTTTTTAGGGTGCCGCGTGAGGGGGGACTTGAGATGTTGCTGCTGGCTGAGTGGAGTGCATGGGCCGGGAGGCCCACGCCACTTAGGCCTTGGCGGGGGCCTTTTCGAGGCCGCGGCGCTTGTCGCGGAGGCGGCGGGACTTGCCGACGCGGTCGCGGAGGTAGTAGAGCTTGGCGCGGCGAGCATCGGCCTTGCGGACGATTTCGTACTTGGCGACGCGGGGGGAGTGGAGCGGGAAGACGCGCTCGACGCCCATGTCCTCGACGATGCGGCGGACGGTGACCATGGCGTTGATGCCGCCGTTGCAGAGGGCGAGGATGACACCCTGGAAGACCTGGATGCGCTCCTTGTCGCCTTCGATGATGCGGCAGTGGACGTTCACGGTGTCGCCGACGGCCATCTTGGGGATGTCGGTCTTGAGGAACTCCGTGTTCAGCGCCTTCATGATCTCAACGGTCTTGCGGGCCATGGTCGTGCTCGTTTCTGGCGGTGCGAAAGGGGCCATCTCGGGCGGGATGCGCCGAGGTGGGTCGGAAGGGTAAGCGCGAGAGGCGTGGGGTTCCAGTTTGGGAGGGGATGAAGGTGGCTTGTAGGGGGCTTGATAGGGAGAGTGACTGAGATATCACGGTCCCGGGGAGTTCCCGCACGATATAGCCGTGGTCAGGGTCGAGGGATGGAAACAAGGAGATCTGACATGGCTGGCGACGTGACGACAAACAAGCTGCTGATGGTGATCGTGGCGTTTTTGCTGCCGCCGCTGGCGGTGGGGCTCAAGGAGGGGCTGGGGACCTCGTTCATCATCAACGTGGTGTTGACGCTGCTGTTCTGGCTGCCGGGGTTTATTCACGCGCTGATCGTGGTGTTGCGGTAGCAGCGGCAGATTCAGGGCAGGAGATCGGGGCGGCGGTCGCGGGTGCGCTGGGCGCGCTGCTGGTCGCGCCATTTTTGGATCGCGCCGTGGTCGCCGGAGAGGAGGATGTCGGGGACGGGGGTGCCCATCCACTCGCGGGGCTTGGTGTAGTGCGGGCAGTCGAGGAGGCGGGGGCCTGCGGATGCGCTGCTGAAGGACTCCTGTGAGGCGGAATCCTCGTGGCCGAGGACGCCGGGGAGGAGGCGGATGATGGCATCCATGAGGACCATTGCGCCGAGCTCGCCGCCGGAGAGGACGTAATCGCCGATGGAGATTTCGAGGGGCGCAAGCTTTTCGACGACGCGCTCGTCGAGGCCTTCGTAGTGGCCGGCGATGAGGAGGATGCGGGGCTTGGTGGCGAGCTCCTCGACGAGAGATTGCTTGAGCGGGGTGCCCTGGGGCGTGAGGAGGATGCGGGTGGCGGGACGCGGGTCGCGGGCTTCGACGGCGTGGACGGCATCCCAGACGGGCTGGCACATCATGACCATGCCGGGGCCGCCGCCGAAGGGGCGGTCGTCGGTTTTGTTGTGCTTGTTACCTGCGAAATCGCGGATGTTGGCGGCGTGCCACTCGACGATACCGGCGGCGCGGGCGCGCGAGGGGATAGAGGAGTTCAGGGCGGCGTGAGGGGCGTCCGCGAAGAGCTCGGGGAAGGTGGTGAGGATGTCGAAGCGGAGGCGGGACAAAACGGCTCACTCTCCCGGTGTATCGAAGAGGTGCTGAAGGCGCGCAGCCAGCGCAGCGGGCAAGCGGGGAATCCACGTTGAATCGACCAAGCCAACTTCGATCATGTCTAAGAGGTGTACTTGGTCTTTCCTTCGATACGCGGTGAGCTTGACACGCACAAGAGCGTCCAATGACAGCACTCGAAAATCGGGCGTGTCTTCGGATTCGGTCACATCCGGATTGGCGCTTGGCTCATCGGGCCAGATCATTTCGCGGGCGAAAAGGATGTGGACACCATCGCGGGGCTTGCCCTGAGGACCATCGAGAAAGACGTCAAGCCCCGTGGTATTCCAGTGGATAAAGCCTGCAGATTCCAGCGCTGTACGAGCTTGCGCGAAGTCCGATCTACGGATCAGAATGTCAACGTCCGGAGTGTTGCGCACTGCGCCAGGATCGATGCGGGAGACCCACGAAGCGACGGCGTTCCCACCGGCGATGGCATAGTCCACATTTGCGCTTCGAAGCGCGGCGGTGGCTCTCAGAAGTCTGCGTCGAACGTTTTCCACGGCACTCACCATCCGATCCAGCGATGCAATCCCCCAGGGAATCTGGAGCGGGACGTTCGTCGTGGAATGCGGATCGCTCACGGGAGATCATATTCCGAACGCAGGGCCAACATGCGTTCGACCCCTTGTTGACTTTCAATAGCACAAAAGCAATCGCGGGCTCGAAGGAGCCCGCGACTGGTGAAAGCTGATTGGGAATCGAAGCGGGCTCAGCCCTTCTTCTCTTCTTTCTTGGGCGGATTCTGGGGGTGGGCGGCCTTGCGGGCGTCGTTGGTTTTGACGGCCTCGATGCGGGCGGCGAGCTTGTCGGCCCACTCCTTGCCCTCAACGACGTTGGCCTTGATGAGGAGGTGGAGGACGGTGTCGCTGGGCTGGGCGCCGGTGGAGAGCCAGTGCTTGATGCGCTCAACGTTCAGTTCGACCTGCTTGGCCTTGTCCTTGGCCTGGGGGTTGTACCAGCCGAGGTTCTCAAGAACCTGACCATCACGCTTGACGCGCTTCTCGATGGCGTTGATACGGAAGTAGTTGACGTGTCGGCGGCCGCCGCGCTGCAATCGGATACGAACCATGGAACTGACTTCCTTTCGAGAAGCGTGTTCGCGGCGGCGAGGGCCGACGAGAACGGGTGAACTTCCGGGAGGCGTTGAACCCCTGACCCCCTTCCGGAAGGGGGCAAGTGTAGGAGGGTGTGCGGGAGCGGTACACCGGGGTGTGAGTATCCGGGAGAAGAAGGCGGGTTCTGAGAATCCGTCTGGCAGAATGCTCAATATCTGTTAGGATATTGGAATGCGAGCCGCCGATCGTATTGCTTGGGTGGGCGTCTGGGTGGGCTGTTTGGCGGGGGGGGCCCGGCTGGTGGCCGCGCCGCCGCGCCCGGACCATGTGGTGATCGTGGTGGAAGAGAACCACTCGTTCGAGTCGGTGATCGGATCGGCGAGTGCGCCGTACATGAACCAGTTGGCGCAGCAGGGCGCGCTTCTGACAAGCATGTACGCGTTGGCACATCCGAGCCAGCCGAACTACCTGGAGTTCTACTCGGGGTGGAATCAGGGTGTGTTCGACAACGTAGAGCAAGTCAGTATTCCGTGGTCGACGCCGAATCTGGGTTCGGCTCTGCTGGGGGCTGGCGTCTCGTTCGTGGGCTATGCGGAGGACCTGCCGGAGGCGGGCTCGCTGGTATGGACCAGCGGCTCGTACGTACGGCGGCATGTGCCTTGGACGAACTGGCAGAGCGGCGTGACGCTGCCGGGGCCGAATCAGGTTCCCGCGAGCGTGAACCAGCCGTTCTCGGCGTTTCCGAGCGACTATGCGATGTTGCCGGCGGTCTCGATCGTGGTGCCGAACAACGCGAACAACATGCACGATGGGACGATCGCGCAGGCGGATGCGTGGCTGCTGGCAAACATCGACGGGTACGCCCGGTGGGCGATGACGCACAATTCGCTGCTTGTGGTGGTGTGGGATGAGGATGAGAGCACGCATCGGAATCGGATCCCGTGCATGCTCGTGGGGCCAATGGTGAGGACGGGCGCGTTTGAGGGGGTCTGCACGCTGCACGATCTGCACCGGAGCATCGCGGACATGTTCAACGCACCGGCGGCCGGGCAGGCGGCGAACGTGAGCGGGCTGCGGGGGGTGTGGACAACGGACCCCGTGCTGCGCAACGTGAAGTTCCGCCAGGGTGTCGATGGGTATGCGGGCGCAGCGGACACGTTTCTGGAGCAGGGATCGCCGGACGCGGCGCATGGGACGGATGTGCGGCTGGTGGCGGATGGATCGCCTCTGAGCCAGGGGCTGGTGCGATTTGACGGAATCTTCGGGAATGGTGCGGGGCAGGTGCCGCCGGGAGGGACGATTGTCTCGGCGCGGCTGATGCTGTTTACGGACAGCGTGCCCGGGAATGTCAGCGCCAGCTCGATGAGAGCGCATCAAATGTTTGCTCCGTGGGGCAATGGATCGACGTGGAACACGCTGGTTGGTGGCGTGTCGACGAACGGCGTGGAATGCGCAGTTTCGGCGGACTTCACAACAGTGCCGTGGCTGGCGGAAGCGTGGTCGATCTTTGATGTAACGGCATCGGTCCGGGCATGGGCGGGAGCACCGAGCCCGAATGGCGCGAACATGGGGTGGGCGATCGTGCCCGCTGGAACAGACGGGTGGAGGCCGAGCAGTTCGGAGGCGGCCGCGACGGATGATCGACCGATGCTGCAGGTGACCTATGAGGCCCCGGCGTGCGCCGCGGACTTCGATGGCTCGGGTTCGATCAATGTTCAGGACATCTTTGATTTTCTCGCGGCGTGGTTCGCCGGGGAGCCGCGCGCGGACTTTGACGGCATGGGCGGGAACACTGTCGCGGACATCTTCGGGTTTCTGGCGGCGTGGTTTGCCGGTTGCTGACCGGGCAGAACGGATCGAAGATGGGATTTGAGAAAGAAGGCCGCGTTTCGCGGGGTAGGGGGAGACGCGGCATTTTTACGCGTAGCGGGTCGGGTCGGGCACGCCCGCGGCTTGGAAGCCCTCGCGGCGGAGGGCGCAGGAGTCGCAGTGGCCGCAGGCGAGGGAGACGTGGATGGATGATTCGTGAAGAGAAGAATCACGAGCGGGACGCCCGTGCCACGGGACTGGGTCGTAGCAGGAATGGGTGACGGCGTAGTTCACGCCGAGAGAAACGCCGCGACGGATGATGTCGGCCTTGGACATGTGCGAGAGCGGGGCGTGGACTTTGAGGCGATGATCGTGGTCGGACTCGACGCCGGCTTTGGTGCCGAGGTTGGCGGCGCGCTCGAAGGCGGCGATGAACTCGGGGCGGCAGTCGGGGTAGCCGGAGTAGTCGATCGCGTTCACGCCGATGAAGATGTCTGATGCTCGGACGACTTCGGCGTATCCGGCGGCGAGGGAGAGAAAGACGAGGTTGCGGGCGGGGACGTAGGTGATGGGGATGCCGTGGGACATCTCGGAAGCGGGGCGGTCCTTGGGGACATCGATGTTGGCGGTGAGGGCGGAGCCGCCGATGGCGCGGAGGTCGATGGAGACGACGCGGTGGTCGGCCGCGCCGAGGTTGCGGGAGACTTGTTCGGCGGCGATGAGCTCGTGGCGATGGCGCTGGCCGTAGTCGAAGGCGAGGGTGTGGCAGGCGAAGCCGGACTCGCGGGCTATGGCGAGAACGGTGGCGCTGTCGAGGCCGCCGGAGAGGAGGACGATGGCGCGGGGTTTGGAGGTGGCGGACACGGGGCGGAGTGTAGAAAGGACGGGGGAAAACGGAAATAGCCGGGCGGGAGAAGTGAATCGCCATGGTTGGCAGGCCCGAACAGATGGGGTAGGCGGATGTTTCTGCGCGCAGGGGGCAAGGGTGTTATCGTGTATGCGGGTTGCGGGCATCTGACGCAATCCGTTGAGAATGCTCAGACGTAGACCGAGCGAAGGACCGCGCATGACTGCACTGGATCGAAACGCAACGACCGAGATCACGACCGGGATGGAGGGGAAGCCGGACCGGGTGCGGCTGGTGAATGTGCTGCCGATCGTGTCGATCCACCTCGTGTGCCTGGGCGTGATCTGGGTGGGGTGGAGCTGGGCGGCGGTGGCGATGGCGGGTGCTCTGTTCTTCGGGCGGATGTTCTGCATCACGGCGTTCTATCACCGGTACTTTTCGCACCGGACGTTTCGGGCGCACCGGGTGACGCAGTTTCTGTTCGCGCTGGCGGGGGTGACGGCGGCGCAGCGCGGACCGGTGTGGTGGGCGGCGCACCATCGGGAGCACCATCGACACTCGGACACGGAGCCGGACCCGCACTCACCGGGGATCTACGGCGTGATCTGGAGCCATGTCGGTTGGTTTCTTTCGGACAAGGGAATCGAGACGGATTGGTCGGTGGTGCCGGACTGGGCGAAGTATCCGGAGCTGAAGTGGCTGGAGCGGAACCACATGGTGGGGCCGTTGCTGCTGATTGTGATGATGGCGGTTGCGGGGTGGGGGCTGAATGCGATGTGGCCGTCGCTGCACACTTCGGCGTGGCAAATGGTGATCTGGGGCTTTGGGATCTCGACGACACTGCTGTATCACGGGACATTCACGATCAACTCGATCGCGCATGTCGTTGGGAGCCAGCGGTTCAAGACGGGGGATGACAGCCGCAACAACTGGGTGCTCGCGCTGCTGACGCTCGGGGAGGGGTGGCACAACAACCACCACTACTTTCCGGGCTCGGCGCGGCAGGGGTTCTACTGGTGGGAGATCGACATGACGTATTACGTGTTGCGCGTGATGCAGATGCTCGGGATCATCTGGGATCTGAATCCGGTGCCGGCGCGGGTGTACGCGGCGGCGGAGCGGCGGGCGCGGACGGACGCGGGCAGTGTGGAGGGCGAGCCGGAGCCGCACGTATGAAGATCGCGATCGTGGGAGCCGGGATCGCGGGGCTGGTGTGCGCTCGAGAGCTGCACGCGCGGCATGAAATCACGGTGTTCGAGCAGGGGGCGGCGCTCGGGGGACACTCGAACACTGTGGTGGTGCGGCACGAGGGGCGGGAGGTTCCGGTGGATACCGGCTTTATCGTGTACAACGAGCGGAACTATCCGCTGTTTACGAAGCTGCTGGGGGAGCTGGGCGTTCCGACGCAGGATGCGCCGATGTCGTTCAGCGTGCGCTGCGTCCGGACGGGGCTGGAGTATGGCGGGGAGACGATCGGAGGGGTGTTTGCGCAGCCGCTGAATGCGGTGCGACCGAAGTTTCTGCGGATGGTGTGGGAGATTGCGCGACTGGGCACGACCGGGGCGCGGCTGCTGAAAGAGGTCGACGACAGGACGACGCTGCGCGAGGCGTGCGCGATGGCGGGATTCTCGCGGGAGATGGTGGAGCATTATCTGCTGCCGATGGGCGGGGCGATCTGGAGCGCGCCGCGGGAGCAGATGCTGGAGTTTCCGGCTCGGTTTTTTCTGCGGTTTTTCGAGCATCATGGGATGCTGGATCTGCGGAAGCGGCCGCAGTGGCGGACGGTGAGCGGGGGATCGCGGGAGTATGTGTCGCGGCTGGTGCAGCCGTTTGCGGAACGCTGCCGCGTGGGGTGCGGGGTGGTGAGCGTGCGGCAGACGGATGAGGGCGTTGCGGTGTGCAGCGCGGCGGGGGAAGAGGCGTTCGACGAGGTGATCCTGGCGGTGCATTCGGATCAGGCCCGCGCGATGCTGGCGGATGTGACGCGGGCGGAGCGCGAGGTGCTGGGGGCGATGCCGTATCAGCCGAACGAAGCGGTGCTGCACACGGATACGAGCGTGCTACCGCGAAAGCGCGCGGCGTGGAGCGGGTGGAACTATCGGATGCCTCAAGGCGAGGATGGGCCGGTGGCGGTGACGTACAACATGACGATGTTGCAGTCGCTGAGGACGCGCGTACCGATCTGCGTGACGCTGAATGATGCGACGAGCATCGACCCCGCGAAGGTGTTGGGGCGGTTTCAGTATCACCATCCGGTGTACACGGTGGAGGGGATTGCGGCGCGGGAGCGGTGGGTCGAGATCAGCGGGGTACGCGGCATCCACTACTGCGGGGCGTACTGGTTCAACGGGTTTCATGAGGATGGGGTGCGGAGCGGGATGCGGGTGTGCGAGATGGTGCGGGCGCGGGAGGAGCGGCGCAATCGATCTCGCGTTGGGGTGCTGGCGTGATGCTCAAGAGCGCGATCTATGAGGGTGTGGTGCGACATCGGCGGATGACGCCGCGTGAGCACGCGTTTGAGTTTCCACTGTTCATGGTGTATCTGGATCTTGGGGAGATCGATCGGGTGTTTTCGATGACGCGGCTGTGGTCGGCGACACGGGCCGCGCCGGCGCGGTTTCGGCGTGGGGAGTATCTGGATAGGGGAACCGGGCCGCTGGAAACGGCGGTGCGGGATCGCGTGGAGCGGGAGATCGGTCGCAGACCGACGGGGCCGATCCGACTGCTGACGCATCTGCGGTATTTCGGGTACTGCTTCAATCCGGTTTCGTTTTATTACTGCTTTGACGAGAGCGGGGAGCGCGTCGAGACGATTGTCGCGGACATTTCAAACACGCCGTGGGGAGAGCGGCACGCGTATGTGCTGGATCGTCAGCGCGGCGTGCGAGCGGGCGCTCTCACGAGGTGGGAGTTCGACAAGGTGTTTCATGTGTCGCCGTTCATGCCGATGGAGATCGGGTATGACTGGGCGTTTGGGGAGCCGGGGGAGGAGTTGTTTGTACACATGAATTTGCGGCCGCGCGAGGGGGAGGGGAAGACGTTTGATGCGACGCTGCAACTCAAGCGGCATGAGCTGACGCCGGGGCGGATGCGGATGCAGCTCGTGCGGTTTCCGCTGATGACGGCGCGGGTGATCGGGCGGATTCACTTTGAGGCGTTGCGGTTGTGGTGGAAGGGTGTGCCGGTGGTGGCGCATCCGGGAGCGGGGACAGGCGGAGTGGTGAGCGTGAAGGGAGCGACAACGTGAGCATGGCGACGAGCAGGGGTGTGACGCTGGAGGGCGCGGCGACGATCGTGCCGCGCGGGGCTGCGGTTTCGCTGGCGCGGCCGCTGACGATGCTGGAAGCGATGGGGCGGCGGATCGTGCTGGGCGCGCTGGCGCGTTTGCAGTATGGGCATGTGACGATTATCGATGGCGATACGCGGCATGAGTCGGCGGCGGGGGCGGATCGCAAGATCGCACCGGCGTGCGTGGTACGCGTGCTGGATCGACGGTTTTACTCGGCAGCGGCGTTTGGCGGGACGATCGGGATCGCCGAGGCGTATATGGATGGGGCGTGGGAGACGGATGATCTGCCGGGGCTGATCGAGACGCTGACGGTGAATGTGAGCGCGATGGACGGGCTGGAGGTTATTCTGAACACCGTGCGGGCGCCGATCGAGTGGGCGCGGATGCTGATGCGGCGGAACACG
>JBGANP010000056.1:0-23563 GCA_044222255.1 Phycisphaerales bacterium | reverse complement strand
CGGAGAACCGACTGGTCGGGATGAAGTCGCGCGGAGCGTATGAGAAGCCGGGCGGCGAGATTCTGTATCAGGCGCACAAGGCGATCGAGCAGCTCACGATCGAGCGCGACACGATGCACTTCAAGCAACAGGTCGCGCTGAAGTACGCGGAGCTGACGTATTACGGGCAGTGGTTCCACCCGCTGCGCGAGGCGCTGCAGGCGTTCGTGGATGCGACGCAGACGAACGTCACGGGCGAGGCGATTATCGAGCTGTACAAGGGCCGCGCCCAGGCGATCGGGGCGACGGCGGAGAAGTCGCTGTATGACACAAAGCTCGCCGGATTTGCGATGGACGGGTATGACGTGACGGCGGCGCGCGGGTTCATCGATCTGTTTGGATTGCCGATGAAGATCGCCGCGATGAAGAAGTGATAACGCATCATTCTCACCACTGAGAGCGCAGAGAACACTGAGGAAGGCCAAGGACGCGAATCGTCAGACTCGGCGATTTCGGAGCTCTCAGTGGTGAGTTTCTTTTGATCCATTCGATAGTGAGCACTATGCCCATTCTGCCGACTTCGCCGAACATTGCCACGCTTCCTGGCGTGAATCCCTTCCTGCCCTTGGCCCTTGCGCCGCTGGTGGAGATCGGGTACAACCTGCACTGGTCCACATCCACGCTGGCGCAGGAGTGCTTTGCGCGGCTGGATGCGATCCTGTGGGAGCAGACCGGGCACAATCCGATTCGAATGCTGGTCGAGCTTTCGCCGCACCGGCTCGAGGCGCTTGCGCTGGATGAGAAGTTGGTGGAGATGATCGGGCGTGCACTCGCGGAGTTGCGGGCGCACATGGCGGACCCGGGGTGGTACGCGGGGCAGGCGGGCGGATTGGCGAAGTCGCCGCGGCCGTTTCTGGCGGCGTATTTCTGCGCCGAGTTCGGACTGCACGAGTGTTTCCAGATTTACTCGGGCGGGCTGGGGTTGCTCGCGGGAGACCATCTGAAGGCGGCGAGCGATCTGTCGCTGCCGCTCATCGCGGTGGGATTGCTCTATCGCAACGGGTACTTCCATCAGAAGCTGGATGCGGGCGGGATGCAGGTGGAGCAGTTCCCCGCACTGAACGCGCCGAAGCAGCCGGTGCTGCGCGTGATGGACCTGGAGAGCGGGCGGCAACTGACGGTGGGCATCCACCTGCCGGGGCGCGAGGTGCGATGTGCGGTCTGGCGCGCGGATGTGGGCAAGGTGCGGCTGTATCTGCTGGACACGAACATTCCCGAGAACGCGCCGGAAGATCGCGAAATCACGGCAAATCTGTATCTGGGGGACCAGAACCGGCGCATCCAGCAGGAACTGGTGCTGGGCATCGGCGGCGTGCGTGCGCTGAACGCGATCGGCGAGCGACCGACGGTGTATCACATGAACGAGGGGCACGCGGCATTCCTCGCCGTGGAGCGCATCCGAGAGATTCGCGAGGGAACGGGATTGACGTTCGATCAGGCGCGGGAGTTCTCGGCGGCTGGATGCGTGTTTACGACGCACACACCGGTGCCGGCGGGCATCGACCGATTCCCGGTGGGACTGATGACGCACTACTTCGGGCACTATGTAGAGCTGCTCGGCCTGGACATGGAAGGGTTTCTCGCGCTGGGGCGCGAGAACGTGGGGGACCAGACCGAGGCGTTCAGCATGGCGATTCTCGCGCTGCGGTGCAGCCGGTTTGCCAACGGCGTGAGCAAGCTGCACGGGGTGGTAAGCCGCACGATGTGGGCGAAGATCTGGCCGGAGGTGCCGGAGGACGATGTGCCGATCGGGCATGTGACCAATGGCGTGCATCCATCGACTTGGATTTCGACACCGATGGCAGAGCTGTACGACAAGCATCTGGTGAAGGACTGGGCCAGGCGGCCGCAGGATGAGACGGTGTGGGCGGGCGTGGACAAGATTCCCGACGCGGATTTGTGGGCGGCGCGGAACACCTCGCGGGCGCGGCTGGTGGAGTATGTGAGCGAGATGGCGGGATATGGAAAGACAGCGGGCTCGCCCGGGGAACTGAAGGCGGATCAGATCACCATTGGGTTTGCGCGGCGGTTCGCGGGCTACAAGCGAGGAACGCTGTTGCTGCGCGAGCCGGATCGGCTGGCGGCACTCTTGCGCGGCAAGGATGGGCGTGGCGTGCAGCTTGTGATCGCGGGCAAGTCGCATCCTGGGGATGGATGGGGAAAGAACCTGATCCGCGATGTCGTTGAGTTCTCACGCAACGAGAAGGCAGGCGGGCGGATCGTGTTCCTGGAGGACTACGGGATCGATGTGGCCCGCGAGATGGTGCGCGGCTGCGATGTCTGGCTGAACACGCCGATCCGCGGGCTGGAGGCGAGCGGAACCAGCGGGATGAAGGCCGCGATGAACGGCGTGCTGCACGCGTCGATTCTCGACGGCTGGTGGGACGAGGCGTACGTGTCGCCGCCGCGCGAGGTCGGGTACAAGATCGAGGACTCGGGCATCTATCCCAACGATGAGCCCAACGAGATACGCGAGAACTTCGAGGCCGATGCGCTGTATCGACTGATCGAGCAGCAGATGGTGCCGGACTTCTACGATCGCGGCGCGGCGAACGGAACAACGAAGGCGGGCGTGCCGACGCGCTGGCTGACGAAGATGCGGGAGTGCATCAAGCGGCTCGCGCCGTTCTTCAGCACGCAGCGGATGGTGGCCGAGTATGCGACGAAATACTACTTTCCGGCGCACCAGGCGACGGCGGCGCTGGTCGGCGCGGATGGCAAGCTGACTCCGGCACGCGAAGTGTCGGACCACATCGATCGATATCGGAAGATGTGGCATCCGGTGCGCGTGAAGCACGCGGAGTGTGCGGCCGCGCCGGGAGGGGAGGGGATCGCCGTTGCGGCCACGGTGCGATTGGGAACGCTGCGCCCTGATGAGGTGATGGTGCAGGCGTATCACGGTCCGGTGGATCAGAAGGGAATGATCCAGCACGGCCGCGCGGCGGGGCTGGCGTGCAAGGCACCGGTGGCGGGTGGGGACGGGACATACGAGTACGCGGGCGTTGTGAAACCGGTGAGCGCGCCGGCGGGCGCTGGGAAAAGCCGGCACTACGGATTGGTGGTGCGTGTGATGCCGGGCGATCCGCGGCTGGTGACGCCGTTTATTCCGGGGTTGATTGCGAGTAGTGCGCCGTTGATGGCGCGGGGGGAGATGGGGAGTTTGTAAGGAGTCTCTCGCGTGAGCGAGAGGTCTTGCATGATGTGGAAGGCACCTCTCGCTCGCGCGAGAGGCTCTTTGGATGAATGATCTAGGCACATGGGCGAACTCCGTATTGCATTTCTCGGTGATGTCGTCGGTGCCGCGGGGCGGCGGGCGATGGCTCATGCGTGGCCGAAGCTGCGCGATCTGCACAACGTGCATGCGCTGATCGTGAACGGGGAGAACGCGCGGAACGGGTCGGGGTGTTCACCGGACAACTACAAGGAGCTGCGCCGGGCCGGGGCGGACGCGGTGACGCTGGGGGATCATGTCTTCAAGGATCGCGCGATCCTGGAGATGCTGGAGGATCCACGGCAGCCGATCGCCCGGCCGGCGAACCTGAGCAGCGGCGCGCCGGGGAAGCGGATCATCGAGGTCGAGCTGCCCGAGAAGGTGATGGGGATGGCGGGCGCGGGGAAGATGCCCAAGGTGTTCGTGCTGACGGTGCTGGGGCGGCTGTATATGCCGCTGATGAGCAACAGCCCGTTTGAGTGCGTGGATGCGGAGATGGAGCTGCTCGCGGGGACCGAAGGCGGTGCGGAGGCGATGGTGCTTGTGGAGATCCACGCGGAGGCGACGAGCGAGAAGCAGGCCATGGCGTGGCACTGTCTGGAGAATTGGAGCGGTCGCGAGGGGAAAGAGGGACCGCGGGTGGTGGCGGTGGTCGGGACGCACACGCACTGTCAGACGAACGATGCACGCGTGCTGGAACACTCCGTGGCGGCGATCACGGATCTCGGAATGTGTGGGCCGCATCGGAGCGTGATCGGGCGGGATGTGCGGGCGACGCTGAGCAACATGGTGCGGCAGATGCCGGCGTCGCTGGATGTGGCGGATGGTGATAACCGGGCGTGCGGGGTGATCGTGCGCATCGATGCGGAGCATCGGCGGTCGATGGGGATTGAGATTGTGAATATCAGCGTGCCGGAGTGAACAGTTCGTGGGTGGCACGGGCATCTTGATGCCCGTGAAGCGTCAGTCGGAACGCAGCGAGCGAGTTGCTTGCGCGGCACGATTGCATTGTTCGACACGCAAGTTGCAACATCACGGGCATCAAGATGCCCGTGCCACCCTTCAAGAGAAATCAGCCGCGATTCAGGCCGTAGCGTGCCGCGAGCGAGTTCAGCGTGCCGCCGCCGGAACGAGTGCGGATCATGTACGCCTGCAGGTTGCGACCGGGGCAGGCGGTGGGGGCTCTCTCGCGGTGCGTGCGGACGTTGCCGAGCGAGATGCGGTACTGCTGCATTTGCGAGGCGAGGAAGCCGTCGAGCGAGCTCAGCGCGGCGGAGGTCGGGGACTGCTGATCGAAGTTGCCCATCACGAGGATGCCGAGGTTGTTCTCGTTCTGATCCTTGACGTGCGCGCCCTGATAGCGAATGGAGCGGCCCTCCCAGATGCGGCCGCTGGGGTCGATGACATAGTGGTAACCAAGATCGGCCCAGCCGCGGCCGACAACGTGGGACTGACGGATCTGTTCGATGCGGGCGGCGACCTGGCGCGTGGAGGAAAGGGAAGTCGGGGGCATGCCGTCGTGGTGGACAGTGATGCGCCGGATGCCGTTCATCGCGAAGATCTCGTCGCCGCGGGCGACGCCGATGCGGGCCCATTGGGAGCGCGGGACGATGCCAGAGGGAACCGGATCCGGTGCCTGCACCGTCCCCGGCCGCTCGTAGGCAGGGATGCTCGTGTGGACGGGATTGATCGGTGGCTGGCTGACGGTCTGGCCTTGCTCGGGCTTCCAGAGCGTTGGCGGGAGCGTGGCAGACGGCTTGTTGCCGTTGCAACCTGTCAGCAACATCGCCCCGAGGGCGAGCGAGCCGCCCGCGATGGCCTGGCGGCGGGTGATATCGAGAGAAATGGGCTGCGGCGAAGCATCCATGTCGGCTGCCGAATCCACCCCAGAGTTGACGCCGTCGCGGTGCTGCTGCATATCGCTACTCATCGACCGGAATGACCGTAAAACTGCATGGGAATGGGTGATGGGACGTGGGGCTGGGGAGTGTACGGCAAGCGGGAGCCGGGAACGGCAAACCTTCCGCGACAACACCGTATCCGCGGGATTCGCTCGTCCCCCACCACCAGACTCGCTCATCCCGGGCGTGTGTGGGAATCGTCAGGCATCTTCCGCCCTTCGCATCCACTCTTGCTCGTGCTTTTCCAGGTTCTTCTGGGCCTCTTCGCGCTCCGCGAGGGTTTTGGTGAAGAGCTTGGCGTCGCGATAGACCTCTTCTTTGGCCAGATCATCGTCGATGCGTTTGAGCTCTTTGGTCAGGTTCTCGATCTCTTTGTCCAGCCGGTCTCCGGGCATCCAAGCCAAACCCCCACCGCTCCCCCCCCCACCGCTCGATGCTTTGGCTTTCTTCTTCTGCTGGTTGTTGGAATCGGAGGACCACTTGGTCTCCTGCTTCGGAGACTCCTTCGCGGGCTGCTTCTGCGGTTGCGCGGCGGGCTTGGGTTGCTGCTGACGCTTGGCCTTGTCCGCTTCGGCGCGGGCCTTTTCCTTCGCCTGCTCCAACTGCTTGGCGTGCCACTCGGAGTAGGTGCCGGTGAAGACCTCGGCGTTGCCCTTGCCGTCCAAGGCGATGATGTGGTCGCAGGTGGCGTCGATCAGGGCGCGATCGTGCGAGATCAGCAGGAGCGTGCCCGCAAAGCCGTCGCCATCCTCATCGACGTGCAGGGCCTGCTCCAGACGCTCCGCGCTCGGGATGTCCAGATGGTTGGTCGGCTCGTCGAGGATGATCAAGTTCTTGGCCGAGGCCAGCAACCCCGCGAGCCGGGCGCGGCTGCGCTCGCCGCCGGAGAGCACCTTGAGCTGCTTGTCCTGATCCTTGCCCGCGAAGAGGAACGCGCCCGCCAGATCGCGGGCCTGCTGCTCGGAGTAGATCTGCTTCTCGTTTTCGCGGCGGATCAGCGCCTGCAGATATTGATACACCGCCATGTCGCCATCTTCCTCGGGGGGAAGCTGGGCGTAGTAGCCGATCACGACGTTGGATCCGATCTTGGTGACACCCGAGTCCATCGCCGTCTGGCCGAGGATGCACTTGATGAGGGTCGTCTTGCCCGCGCCGTTGGGGCCGATGACGGCCCAGCGCTCGCCGCGCGAGATCGTCACGTTCAGTTCGTGGAAGAGCACCTTGTCGTGCGGGACGGGGTTGTCCTCGTCCATCACGTTCGTGTACTTCTTGCTGCCCTCTCGCACCACCGCGACATGGTCGCCGGAGCGGGGGGCCTCGGGGAAGCCGAACTTTGCGCTGCCCATCTCTGCGACGCGCTCGATGGCGAAGAGTTCCTTCTGGCGTTCGAGCTTGGCGAGGCGGCCCTGGGCTTCCTTGGCCCTCTGACCGGCGCGGAAGCGGCGAATGTACTCCTCTTCCTTGGCCCACTCGCTCTGCTGGTTTTCGTACGCTCGCTGCTGGGACTTCAGCCGCTCGCGGCGAATGTCAATGAAGGCGGTGTAGTTGCCGGGATAGTCGATCAGCCGGCCGCGTTCCAGTTCCTCGATGCGATGCACCACGCGATCCAGCACGTAGCGATCGTGCGAGATGATGAGCACCGCGCCCTTGAACTCGTTGACGAGGAAGTCCTCCAGCCACTCGCGACCGGCGATGTCCAGGTGATTCGTCGGCTCGTCCAGCAGCAGCAGATCGGGCGATTCCAGCAGCAGCTTCGCCAGCGCGAGCCGCCCCTTCTGGCCGCCGGAGAGCTTGCTCACGGGGACATTGAACTGCGAATCCGTGAACCCGAGCCCGTGCAGCACGGCATCGACCTTGTGATCGACGTCGTACCCGCCGAGCTCCTCGATCTTGTGCTGGATGTCCGACTGCCGGTCCATCAGCCGCTGCATGATGACCGGATCGGAGTTCTCGGGCAGGGCCATCTGGTGGTAGATGTCATCGAGCTCGATGTGCATCTTGCCGAGCTCGATGAACCCCGCCGCGGCCTCGGCCCGCAGGGTGTTCTCCAGGTTTAACTCCGGGTCCTGCGTCAGGTACCCCATCCGCGAGCCCTTCTGCAGGGAGACCGACCCGAGGTCCGGCTTGGTCCGCTGGGCGAGCATCCGGAGGAAGGTCGTCTTCCCGCAGCCGTTGCGGCCGACCAGCCCGATCCGCTGGCCGGGCTCAATGGAAAAGCTGATCCCGTCGAGTAAAACGCGGGTGCCAATGGAGTACTGGAGATTGGTGCAGGAAAGCAGGGGCATGGGGGGGTGAGGGTAGGGGAGTGGAAGGGGGAAGTCGGCGAGTGGAAGTGGGAAGTGGTACGAGGAAAACGAGCCCGGAGCGTGAGCGAGTTCGGGTTCCGTCTCCGAATGTGCCATGTGGCACGGTGCCATCTGCCATGTACCCCCTGCTTTATCCCTTTCATCTGGCATGAAAAAGCCGCCCGGACAACCCCGAAAGACCCCTTGACACGCCAAGCGGCTTTCTGTAACGTGTACTGTAACTGTTTACGTTGCACGCGGCACTGCTAATCAAGGGCATTTGTGTCTGGGGTGGGCGGGGTTTCCTTGAGCAGGGTCGGTGTACAGGAGAACCTGGAATGCGAAGTGTGTACAAGCTGGTCGCTGGGGTACTTTTGGTCATGCTGCCATCGACGGCACGGGCCGCTGAGGTAACAACCAACGGCGGATTTGAGGTCGCGGGGGGCGGTGGAGCGACGGAGTCATCCGGCTGGAGCTTTGCGGCCTCCGGCGGGCCCGGCTCGCTCTCTGAGCGGAGCAGCACCTCGCCTCGCACGGGCGGATTCGCCCAGCACCTGATCACCTTCGGCGGGCAGGCCATCGGCGGCAACTCATCGGTTTCGCAGAACAGCGCGGCCAATGCGATCTCATTGCAGCAGAACACCACCGTGAGCGCGTCGTTCTACGGCAAGTACACCCTCGGACCCGGCGGCGTGGGCTTCTACGTCCTCCGCATTCTCAATAGCGCGGGCGCGATCGTGGCACAGACGGGCCTGAACGTGGTCAACACCGGCACCGGCGGCGCGTACCAGAACTACACCATGGGGCCGATCAACGTTCCGGCCTTCGGCGCGGCGCCGAATGACGCGTACTACGCGTTTATCGAACTCAACGTGGCGGCCGGCGCCTTCCCCACTTCGACCGCCGAGGCATACATCGACGATGTCAGCATCAACGGCACGATCCTCGGCGGCGCTCTGACGGGCGCGTGCTGCGTGGGCACCGTCTGCTCGGTGACGACACAGGCCGCCTGTACCGGCACCTTTCAGAGCAACGGCACAACCTGCTCGCCAGATCCGTGCGCTCCGCCGGTTACCGGCGCGTGTTGCACGATCACCGGCACATGCACGGTGACGACGCCGGCAGCATGCACGGACACATTCCGCGGCGCGGCGACCGTGTGCGTCCCCAACACCTGCCCGGTTTCCAATGAGCTTGTCAGCAACGGCGGCTTCGAAACGGCCGGTTTCGGCGGGCCGACGGATTCCTTTACATGGAGTGTCGCGGTCTCTGGCGGTCCCGGCTCGCTCTCGCAGCGTGATAGCACCATGCCCCGCACCGGCGGATTTGCCCACCACTTGCTCACCTTCGGTCAGGAAGCCATCGGCGGCAACGCCTCGGTCTCACAGAACACCACGACCGACGGCGGCATGCCCTCGCTCCAGGAAAACACACCCGTTTCCGCCACTTTCCGCGGCAAGTACACCTTCGGCACCGGCGGCGTCGGGTTCTACGTCGTTCGTATCCTCAACGGCAGCGGCGCGATCGTCGCGCAGACTCCGCTGGGCGTCATCAACGCCGGCACCAACGGCATGTATCAGACCTACACCACCCCCTCGGTCATGGTCCCGGCTTTCAGCACGCCGCCGAACGATGTGTACGCCGCCTTTATCGAGCTCAACGTCGCGGCCGGCGGATTCCTAGGGTCTTCCGCCGAGGGGTACATCGACGACGTGAGCATCTCCGGCACCTTCGCCACCGGCGGCGCTCCCAACGGCGTCTGCTGCCGCGGAACCACCTGCTCGATCACCACACAAGCCGCCTGCACCGCGGGTTCGGTCGGCGGCGCGGCGTGGAACGCCGCCACCGTCTGCAACAGCACCGGCAACACCTCCACCCCCTGCTGCAAGGCCGACTACAACAAGGAGAATGGCATCAGCGTGCAGGACATCTTCGACTACCTCTCAGCGTGGTTCGCCTCGGATTTGACGGCCGATACCAATGGCGACAGCACCATCGCCGTGCAGGACATCTTCGACTTCCTCGGGGCCTGGTTCGCGGGCTGCCAGTGATCCTTCCTCCCGCTCTCTACTTGTGATTTGATAGTGTCATTCCAAGCCACCTCGGCCGCGCCGCGGATGAAAAGTCCGCGGCACGGTCTTTCGATTCCCCCTACTCCGCCCCGCCAAGGAGTCAACGCATGGCCGCAGGTCTCCGCAGAGGGTTCACACTCATCGAGTTGCTGGTGGTGATCGCGATCATCGCTCTGCTGGTCGGCATTCTCCTGCCCGCCCTCGGCGCGGCCCGCGAAACGGCTCGCTTCACCAAGTGCCAGGTGAACGTCCGCAGCTTCGCACTTGCGGCGAACCTGTACGCGAACGACTCCAAGGACTTCATCTGGGACTCCACCCGGTTCATCTCCCCACCGAACGCGAACTTTACTGTCTGGGCCCGCCTCCCCAAGGACAGCATCCCCACCGAAACCGGTCCGGGCCTTGTGTATCACTACATGGACGATGTGGAAAAGGTCGGCGAGTGCCCGACCAACAGGCGCCGCAACGCCCTCGGCCAGGAGACGCGCCCCAGCGGCACCAACCCGTGGAGCACGCAGAGCGGGATTGACTTTGACTACACCTTTGTCAACCGCATGCAGGGCGCCCAGGTCAGCGCGGACACGCAGGTCGGCTACCTCACGAACCCGAGCGCGTTCAGCTTCAGCGCGCAGCCCCCGGAAGTCGCCCCCGCAACCCTTGCCATCACACGCTTCGCCGGAAACGGGAGGCCAATCTTCGTGGAAGAGTCCACAGCCTTCTACAACGGCAACACCGGCTCGATCGACTACTCCGACGGCCTCTTCACCAACAACGACCAGTTCGAGTCGCGGCACGGCGGCTCCTGCTCGGTGAGCTTCCTGGAGGGCCACGTGCTCGCCTTCAAGCCTTCCGCGGGCCGCGACCGGAACGTGGAAGAGGCCGCCGACCTGCAGGTGTGGGACCTGTACGCCAACCGCAGCCGCGGCTGGATCCGCATGGAACCCCCGGGCCTGAACGCGGTCCGCCGGCCGTACGGGTGGATCAACAATCCGCGGGCGACGCCTTAAGAAGGAACCGGGGGATCGGAGGAGCAAGGGGCTCTGCTCCGCCCATTGTCCAACATGGTGGTTGCATGTTCACGGGCTCGACGGAGAAGGTTCCCTTCAAGTTGAGGCGCAAAGAGAGTTCGGAGCCGCAGGAGGAATGGCCTCCTGCAACCCCAGGAAGAAAACCAAGACAAAACATGCGGCCCCGATGCGCTCAACCGGGGTCGCTGTCTGCGCAGCATATTGCCCGATCCTGGCCGGAGGCACGGCAGGATTTCCCGAGGCTAAGCACGAGGCCACACGCGCCGACCGTAATGTTCGCGGTCTGTCTACAAACTCTCGCCAATGCCCTCGCAGACAAGGCGACGCGCTCGAACGCCCTCCAAGAGGAATGCTCTTGGCGTACTGTGCCGTGGTGTTGCCATGATGCCGGAGAGAGGCAGAGATTGGCCGAGTGTGTCTCTGGAGCGAGTGGGAGCATAAACGATGGGCAGGTCACCACGCGAAGTTGTTGATCTCTGGGTCGCCGCGTTCAACGCGCGAGACGCGGCGGCAGCGGCCGCGCTGTATGCCGTGGATGCAGTGAACACCCAGTTCGCCGCCGGCCCTCCGGTTGTCGGGCGCGAGACAATCCTCGCGGGCCTCCGGGAGTTTTTCACTGCCTTCCCGGATCTCACGACTTCTCCGATTGCTCAATATTCTGATGGAGAGTGGTCAATCGTTGAATGGCTTGGCACCGGCACGTGGAAGGAGCCGTTCGTGGGCCGCGAGCCAACCGGGCGCTCGTACACACTGCGCGGATGCGGCTTTTTTTGGGTTCACAACGGACTCATTCAAGAGCAGCGCGGGTACTGGGACCGGGCTACGTGGTTCGGGCAGATCGGTCTGCCGATCGAGTAACGTTAACGGTGTAGGAAAGACCAAAGGACCGTGGCTACTTCCGGCCACTGTTCGTCTCGCGCCCAAGCGTGGTATCCTCGCTCCGCCGCTCGGGGAGGTCCCGGGCGGGAGAGGTCTTTGCGATGAGGGATCGAACGTGAATATGCGTGTGAGTGTGATGAGCGCGGCCGCGCTGCTGCTGGCGGCAGGGGCTGCCTTCGGGCAGCCAGGAGCGAAGGTCGATGCGACCTTGAGCTCCGGCGACGTGATCCGTGGCGTGCTGGTTTCGGACGATGGCACCACCGTCGTCATCCAGCACCCGGTGCTGGGCGAGCTGAAGCTGGCCAAGTCGAGCGTGACCTCTATCGCGGCCGTGCCGGATGCCGCGCCGCCGCCACCTCCCCCACCACCGCCGCCGCCCGCGCTTCCGGAAGTGAAGCCCGATCCGGATTCGATCTGGAAGGGTTGGAAGGGTTCGCTGGAGTTCGGCCTCAACGGCTCGGACGGCAACAGCCAGAGCGTGAGCATGCGGGCCGCCGCCAACGCCAAGCGTGAAACCAGCACGATGGACACAACGCTCGGCATTTCCTATGTCTATGGCACGCAGGACGGGGACAAGAACCTCGAGCACGGCGAGATCAACGCCCGCAACGACTGGAAGATCGGCTCCCCCTGGCGGCTCTTTGCCATCGGCAAGGTTGAATACGACACCTTCCAGGACTGGGAGTGGCGCGTCGGCCTCTTCGGCGGCGTCGGCTACGAGTTCATGAAGACCGACAACACGCTGCTGCTCGGACGCATCGGCGTCGGTGCGACCAAGGAGTTCAAGACCAGCAAGCAGCGCATCGAGCCGGAGCTCGATCTCGGGCTGGACTGGGAGCACAAGATCGACGACCGCCAGAAGGTCTTCGCGAGCTTCGATTACTATCCGAGCTTGCACCGCTTCACCGACTATCGCGCCCATCTCAAGGCCGGGTACGAGGTCATCGTCGATCCGAAGAACAACCTGTCGCTCAAGCTTGGGCTCGAGGACCGGTACAACTCCAACCCTGGCCAGGATCGCAAGAAGAACGACATCCTGTACTTCGCGACGGTGGTGTACAACTTCTGAATCACTCGTGGAAAACCGCCGCGGGCCGGAGCCGGCTGGCTCTGGCCCGCGTTCGTTTTTGCCGAATCTCTGTGCTGAGAGCATGGGGAATAGCCGCTCTGCAGCCAGATTCTGGGGCGACGCGGGTGGTTCACGCCGCTCGCCTCAGAAATTTATTTTGGCGACGAAGGGGTGCGAATTCGGTCGATGGAGGGTGCCGACTGGGGTGTTTTCCGGTATGCTGCTCACCATGGCCAGAGGGTTGCCAGCCAGCGCGATAGGTCTCCTCGCCGCGATCGCGGCCGGAGCCGGCTCTGCGCGCGGCATGGATGACCCCGCGCCCGCCGCCCCTCCCGCGGCAGTGGCTGCTGCAGTTCCTGCGCCCGCACCGGCGCCCACGCCCGCCCCAGCACCCGCCCCCGCGGCTACTCCCACCTCGTTCCCCGCCGGTGCCGTCGTGACGGTGACGCTGACCAACGGCGATGTCTTCCACGCCGCGGTGATAACCGATTCGGACCCACTGGTGATCGAGCACGCCCTGATCGGCAAGCTCTCGATTGCGAGGGAACGGATCCGATCCGTCGTGGCCGATGCACCGCCCGGGACTCCGGTCCCACCGCCCACGCCGGCCCCGGCACCCGCAACCCCCGCCGCGCCGGAAGTGAAGTACGTCGCGCCCGCCCTTGCCCCTCCACCACCAGTGGCCGAGGTGAAGCCCCCGCAGTTGCCCGCCGCGCCGCCACCCGAGCCGGGCCTGCTTGATCTATGGAAGTTTTCTTTCGAGGGCGGCGTGAACGGAACGGCCGGGAAGACCCCAGTGCAGAGTTTCCGCGGCGTGGTCAGCGCCAACCGCGCGACGCCCGAGATGAACACCACCTCCACCCTTGGCTGGTGGTACAGCCGTGCCGACGACGAAGAAACGCAAGAGCGCGTCCAACTGGATGCCCGAAACGAGTGGCCCAGTACACCGAAAAGCTCGTGGGGCTACTACGTCGCGGGGCGAACCGAGTACGACCAGTTCCAGCAGTGGGATTGGCGCCTCAGCGGCCAGGCGGGACTGTCGTTCAAGCTTTGGCAGGATGAGACGCTGACCATCAACGCCCGCAGCGGCTTTGGAGCCAGCCGCGAGTTCGGCGTCGAGCACCCGGATGTTCACGCGGAGTTCACCCCCGCGATCGATCTGGAACTGCGGCTGAACCCCCGGAACAAGATCTGCGCCTCCATGACCGGAAACGTGGACTTGGAGAACACCGACGGCTCCCGCGCCAACTTCAAAGCGTGGTACGAGGCCGTTTTGGACCCTGAACACGGGATGAGCTTAAAGGTCGGCGTCGAGGACCGCTACGAGCGAATGCCCGCGTTCTTCCGCGAGAAGCACGAGATCGATTACTTCGCGGTGATCGTCTTCACGTTCTGAACAATTTGGGGATCGTGCGCTGAAATGCGGGCCCGGCGATCAAGTCGGGGCCGCGACGGCACGAAATCTGTTTCTGTCGGACTCCTTTCGAGCAAGCCCCGCGAGCGTCGCGGGGCTTGGCTCGTTTTGGGGAGCCGTTCACCGCAGCGAGCCCATCCACTTGGCCCAAATGCTCAGCACCAGCAACATGTACAGCCGCTGGGAATGGTCGCGTTTGATCTGGCCGCTTGGACCGGTGCCGAGGTGCTCGTCGAGCATCTGACGGACGAACTTCATGTTGAGATCAATCCCGAGCGACGGCGGCCCGAACGGCTCGGTCGAGTTCAGATGATCGAGCATCATGGTGCGGAGCCCCCCGTAGTCGGAGCGGAACCACTCGCCGATGGGGATGGCAAAACCCATCTTGGGACGATCGACGATCTCCGCGGGAAAGTACTTGCGTGCTACCTGACGGAGCAGGCCCTTGCGCTGATGACCCGGGATCAGGTCGAGTGGATTCGCATCGTGAACAGCGGCGACGAGGTCGCTGTCCAAGAACGGCGCACGGGACTCGAGCGCGACGGCCATCGTGGCGGTGTCCACCTTGCGGAGCAGATCCCCCGTGAGATAGTCAAGCCCCATCGCGAGTTGAAATCCGAAGCTCCAAGGATGGCGCCGCGGCAAAATCCTGTTGACCAGCGACTCGACCACCAACAACCCAGCGAGCCCTTCCATGCGCGGCACTCGCATGCGCGTTTCCGCGAACAGCCGATCGACATCTTTGGGCGCGAAGATGTTGGAAAGATCAGACGCCTCGCCGGTGCGGGCGACTTCGACAAGTCGCCGCGCCTTGGACCACCTCGATCGCGGATCGCGATCCGAAAACGCCCCGCTCGGCACGAGCGCGAGCAGCGGCCGCCATCTTCGCAGCGTGAAATAGGCCATGTGCCGCTCGTAGCCGGCGAACAGCTCATCACCTCCATCTCCGGTCAGCACCACCGAGACATGCTCGCGGGCCGCGCGGCTGATCCAGTACGTCGGAAGGAGCGAGCTGTCGCCAAACGGAACGCCGAGTTGCGTGATGAGCCGCTGCAAGTCCGCCGCGGGATCGGCCTGACAATCCAGCGTGGTGTGCACTGACCCGATGATCCTCGCAACCTCCGTTGCCTCCTCAGACTCATCGAATCGGGCATCTGGCATGCGCATCGAAAACGTCCGAAGACTCCCGACCGCTTCACGCGCGTAGTGGCAAACGAGCGATGAATCGACTCCGCCGGAGAGAAACGCCCCCATCGGAACATCTGCCTCGACCCGCCGCGCGACCGCCGCGCGAAGCAGCCGATCCACCCGATCGGGCGTGAGTTGGCCACGCGGCGGGGGCGTGCGGCCGCCGAAGCGGCGATAGTCGGGTCCGCCGCGCGTGATCGTCCCGGGCGCAAACTCCCCCTGGCTGGGTGCCTCATCAGTCACCACAAGCCAACCGTCGTCGTTCACACGATCCCGGCCCAATATCTCCCAGTGGCTCGCTTGCAGTTCGTTCCCGATCGCGGGCGGAGCCGCCGAATGGAAGTCCGGATACCCCGCGGCGAGCAACGAGGCCAAACGCGTTCCGTCAAACTCGCCAGGATCCTTGCGCGGCGGACAATCCACGATCGACGCCAGAACTTGCAGCCGCTCCATCGCGGCGGGCACGCTCGCAAACGCGGCGATCGGCCTCGAGACCATCGGCCTGACAAATGGGCTCTCGCCGTACGTCACGAGTTGTCCATCATCCGAATCTGGCTCCATGACCCACGCCGCGCCGTTCAGCACGTTCAGCGGCTTCTCGCCAAAGTGGTCGCGCGCCAGAAAAAGCGAGTGCTTCGCGCCATCCCAAATCGCGAGCGCGAACATGCCCTCGAGTTTCGAAGGCAGTTCCGTGCCCCACTCCCTCCACCCATGCACCAGCACCTCGGTATCTGAATGATCCGTTGTGAACACATGCCCGTCCTTCTGCAACTCCGCTCGAAGCTCGCGATGGTTGTAGATACATCCGTTGAATACCACGGCGATCAGGTCTGCCGCCCGGGCATCCTGCCCGTAGCTCAACTCAGGCCGCGCGGCGGGGTCCGCCCAGTCCGTTGACATCACGCGCGCGGTGTATCGCTGGACATCAGACACGGGCAGGATGCCCGTTCCACGGACGTGGACCATCGGCTGGTGCCCGCCCGCATGGTCGATGATGCTCAATCGCCGATGCACCAGCGCGACATCCACCACACACCCATCCGCCCGGATCACGCGATCACGAAATCGCCCCTGCCCATCTGGGCCGCGGTGCTTGATGGAATCATCGAGGGTGTCCAGCCAGCTCTCGGGGATCGACTCCCCGTGCGGCGTGCGCAACGCACGCTCGCGCTCGGCGGGAGTCCAGACCTTCAGGATGCCGGCGATGCCGCACATGCGGAGAGGATAGTGGTTTTCGGGACGAGCAACACTGAATCGTGTGCGTGTTGGTTCACGAATCTGAGGCACCAGCCGTCGCGAAGCGCGAAAGCCGGTGGCACGAGCGCACCCAGACAGGCCATGCCCCATTCGGCTATGCTGGCTCTCGCCGGTCGGGATGTTTGATTCATCGCGGAAATCCGCCGCAGGAACCAGGAATGGCCTCCCAGCCCCCCACTCCGATCCCCGCCCTCTCCCCCGACACTTTCGACATCCGCACGCGCGTCTACCTCTGGCTCGCCGGGGTCTTCATTACCTCGCTGCTCATCGCCGACATCACCGGCTCGAAGTTCTTCCACTTTGATCTCTTCACGCTCTCGCTTCCCGTCATCGGGAAGTACAACTTCGTCACGCACTCTGTCGGCATGCTCTCCTTCCCGATCACGTTCCTGCTCACAGACTTGGTGAACGAGTACTACGGCAAGCGTGGGGCGCGGCGGCTCACCTACTTGGGTCTTGCGATGAGCGGCTTCGCCTTCTTGCTGATCTTCGCGGGGAGGAAAGTGCCGGTCTCTGAAATATCACCCGTATCGCAGAGTTCCTTCGACGCCGTCTTCGCGATGTCCAACCGTCTCTACATCGCCTCGCTCACGGCGTATTTCGTCGGCCAGATGTGCGACATCTGGCTCTTCGGCGTTATCAAGCGTGCGACCGGCGGCAAGCTCGTCTGGCTGCGCTCCACCGGCTCCACCGTCGTCTCGCAGGCGATCGACTCGTTCCTCGTGACGTCGATCCTGTTCGCCTCCACGACCAACCCGAAAACGCAGGCCGCGTACACCTGGCACGAGATACTCGAGACCGCCGCCACCGGCTACATCCTCAAGTTCATGATTGCAGTGGGCCTGACCCCGGTCATCTATCTCGGACGCTGGGTGCTGCGGACGCGGTTCGGAATGGTGCCCGTTCCCGCGGATTCGGCGGTGTAGCGGCTTCAGGCTGAGCGGGCCCTATTCCACGGGTGTCGTGCTGGCCGGGTCGCGCGAAGTTGCGGGCGACGCGGGCATGTGGCCGTTGTCGTGCGGCACCGTCGGGCCGCACTCGGAAATGCCCTTTGCATTCGGCAGAGCGTCGCAACACTTGGCCGGCTGGGCGGCGGCGCACCTGTCCCGCACACGCCGTTCCTCTCTCAGCATCCAGAACGTGTGGAGCGTGCGCACGACACCAAGAGCGATGCAGAACCCCCCCACCGTCGCCCAGACGGCGGACCACTCAAACACGTTCATGAACACGAACTGCGAGCCCAGCCACAGGATGTAGAGCAGCGGCGAGAGCACCGCCCGCTGGAGCTGCACCTTGGCGGCATCCTTGAAAAACGGCACGCTCTCCGCCGCGGCATCCGCGACGCCCTCGATCCGCTGCTCCACAACAACGGGAATCCGCTTCCCCGCGTGGTTGGCCAGCCAGTGCAGAACGAAGTAGATGCCGACGTCGAAGATGATGTCCGAAACGAGCGTCACGGCCGAAATGACCGTGTGGTGGTGAGCGTGCAGACGCTGGTTTTTCACCAGCCCGGAGCTCAGCAGATACTCGGCGAACTTCACGCACACCAGAACCGGCCCGAGCGCAAGGATACCCGCGAGGATGATGTTGATGTTCACGTTGACTATGCGCTTGGCGTACCAGGCGACGACGTTGGCGAACATGGTTCGATGGTACGCCCAGCGGGTTTACGCCGTTCGATCCGTGGCACGCATCTTGTCCACGCGCCACCCGCCAGCGATCATTCATGGTTCGGAGGCGCCAGCCCTGTCCAGTCGCGCTCGGGCGACGCGCTCGGCCGCTGGGCTGATGTCCAGACCAATCGCCTGTCGCCCCGACATCAAGGCCGCCACAAGCGTTGTGCCGCTGCCGCAGCACGGGTCCAGCACCATTCCCCCCGGCGGGCAGCACGCGCGAACAAGCATGTCCAGCAGCGCGAGCGGCTTCTGCGTCGGATACCCCGTGCGTTCTGTGGCCATGTTGTTGATCGACGGAATGTCCAGCACATCCGTCGCCTTCTTCATCTGCCCGCGCATCCTGTTGCTGGTCGCCGGAACACGCGGCGGCTCGAACCAGTACGCCTCAGGATCCAGGCAGTAGAGCAGCAGATCATCGTGCTTCCGCGCGAACCGCCGCGGCGAGGATCCCCCGAGGCCATACGACCAGATGAGATGATTCACGAATCGATCCGCGCCAAGCAGTTCATCCAACAAGAGACGCACATGGTGCGACGTGCGCCAATCAACATGAATGCAAATGAGGGCCGTAGGCTTGAGGAGCGGGATGGAGACGCGGAGTCGCGGGCGGAGCCACGCGATGAAGTTCTGCGGCGATCCGAAGGAGTCGTCGTACGAGGTGTCCGCGTCGCGAGCGAGTTTCTTGGCGTTCGGCGGGGTGCGCTGCGTGGTGCCGGTATTGAAGGGGGGGTCAGCGTAGAGGAAATCGACGTGACGGCCAGCGACCATCGATCCGAGGTCGAGCCAATCGGCGCACCTGACGTCCGCGCCGACTGCGTCGGCGGGTTGTGTGGGTGGAGTGCGCGTGTCTGTCACGAGAGACGCTAGGCGGCTCACGTGATCGCTCAAACTCGGGTCACGAGCCGATCGGCGACGGCTCCGGGATTCCGTCACTGCGGATGCACCGGCGCCCGCCCCACCGAGTAATAATGAAAGCCCTGCTGCCCCATCACGCTCGGCTTGTACAGGTTGCGCCCGTCGAAGATCGCCTTTCCGGCCATCAACTGACGCATCCGGTCAAAGTCCGGGCTCTTGAACTCGTCCCAGTCCGTGCTCACCACCAGCGCATCCGCGTTCTGCAGCGCGGAATACATGTCCTCGGTGATCGTCACCTGCGAGCCCAGCCCCTCCTTCGAGGCATTCTCGTTGGCGACCGGATCGAACGCGCGGCACGCCGCTCCATATCCCAGCGCCTTGCGCATCAGCGTCAGTGCGGGCGCCTCGCGGATGTCATCCGTGCGCGGCTTGAAGGCGATCCCCCAGAAGGCGATCGTCTTGCCCGTCAGCCCGCCGCTGTTCTTGAAGTGGCCCTGGATCTTGTCAAAGAACCGATCGCGCTGCTTCTGGTTCACCGCGTGCACGCTCTTGCTCAGCGTCGCCTCGATGCCCGCCTTGTCGCCCATCATGATGCACGCCAGCGTGTCCTTCGGGAAGCACGAACCGCCGTATCCCAGACCGGGATACAGGAACGCGTTGCCGATGCGCTTATCGCTGCACATGCCCTCACGGACGCGGCTGATGTTCGCCCCGTACGCCTCGCACAGGTTCGCCATCTCGTTGATGAAGCTGATCTTCGTCGCGAGAAAATTGTTCGCGGAGTACTTCACCATTTCCGCGCTGAGCACATCCATGATGTAGATCGGGTGCCCGTTGCGTACGAACGGATCGTACAGATCCTTCATCGACTCGCCGACCCACTCCTTCTCCACGCCGACGACGACGCGATCCGGCTTGTTGAAATCTTCGATCGCCGCGCCTTCCTTGAGGAACTCCGGATTGTCCGCGACCTCGAAGGGAATCTCCGGCCCAACCTTCGCGCGAATGCGATCGCGCACGCGGAATGTCGTGCCCACCGGCACCGTGCTCTTCACAACGATGATCTTGGGCTTCTGGCTCGGCCCGAGCGTCTTGAGCACCTCGCCAATGTCGTCCGCCGCGGAGTCGATGTACTTCAAATCCGTGTGGCCGCGCTCGTCGCTGGGGGTGCCCACGCAGATGAAGATCATGTCCGCATCGCGATGCGCGGTCTTCGGGTCCGTGGAGAACTTCAGCCGCCCCGCGGCGATGTTCCGCTCCATCAGCTCCGTCAGGCCCGGCTCGTAGATCGGGCACCTGCCCTGCAGGAGCATGTCGATCTTGCGACGGTCGGTATCCAGGCAGAGCACATCGTTGCCCGTGTTGGACAGACAGACACCCGTGACCAAACCGACGTATCCAGTGCCGACCATCGTGAGACGCATGAACAACTCTCCTAGCGTGCGCGCTGTCGCGCCCTGTGACCTGAATGGGCCCGGACTTTAGGCCTTTGTTTCCTGCGCCTCGTCCGGGCCACACAACCGTGGACCTTCTTCATCGTCCAGACAACAAACCAACTTGGCGCGGCCTCGACGACCGGGCACATCTCCGTACACTCCCGCCCGTTTCCGGCCCTCTCGTTCGTCCCTTTTTGTCCGAAATTCAGGATCGACTCAACCGCATGACCTCAAAACACCGCCCGAAACCAGTGGGTCGCCGTCAAACCCCGAAGCGCGGCCAGACACAGCCGCTCGCCAAGCGTGCCGACAAGTACGACTGCTACCAACGCGCCGTTCAGTGCGTCGAGGCCGAAATCGACTTTGTTGACGAGAACTTCCGCAAGCTCCGCGGCCGCAAAGCCAAGGTGCTCCGCGAAGACTTCTGCGGCACCGCCAACTCCTCCTGCGAATGGGTCCGCCGCCGCCCCACCAACATCGCCTACGGCTTCGACCTCGATCCCGTCCCGCTGGATTGGGGCCGCACGTACCTGCTCTCCAAGCTCAAGCCTGCCCAGCGCGATCGAATCAACCTGCGCATGACGGATGTGCTCGTGGAACATCCGGACATCGCCGGCACGCTCGACATCGTCCTCGCGATGAACTTCTCCTTCTGGATCTTCCACAAGCGCGAGGTGCTGCTCGCCTACTTCAAACGCGTCCACGAAGACCTCGCCAAAGACGGCGTCTTCTTCCTCGATTTCTACGGCGGCTCGGACGCCATGAAGGAGATGATCGAGAAACGCCCCGTCCACCGCCCCGGTCGCCAGGACAGCGAGCCCAGCATGGTCGGCTTCAACTCCCCCTTCACGTACATCTGGGATCAGAACAAGTACAACCCGATCACCGGCGAGCTGCTCTGCAAGATCCACTTCGCCTTCCCCGATGGCTCTCGCATGCGCGACGCCTTCACCTACCACTGGCGTCTCTGGGGGCTGAAGGAAACCCGCGACCTCCTCGAAGAAGCCGGCTTCGCCAAGACCACCGTCTACTGGGAAGGCGATGACGGCGAAGGCGGCGGCAACAGCGAGTTCACCGCCAGCGAACAAGGTGAGGCCTGCGCCAGTTGGGTCTGCTACATGTCCGCCGAAAAATGATCGCAGTCAACAAATCCGTGCCACCGGCTTTCGAGCAAAGCGAGAACGTCGGTGCACAGTGCAACCTCGGCGCCAAACTCCACGCGCAGTCCCATCACCCGTTGAGCCCACACTCCGGACACACCACCCCCGCCCCCAGCCCCTTCCTGTCATACCCACACCCCACACACCGTCCCCGCTCCCTCCACCTTGCCCGCCTCCACCTCCGCACGCCCCCGCTCACCACCCACATCGCCCCGCCCCACACCATCGCGTTCACCATAAACATCCACCACGCGCACATCAGCGGCACCCGCGGCATCGCCGCGCCGAAAAACGTATTCGTCCCCAGCGCAACCCCTTCGCGCCACCGCGATGTCGGCACGACCGCGTACACCCCATCCCACCCCTCGCGCGACCACACCTCCCACGCCATCGACTTCAATGGCAGCCCCACATCCCACCGCTGCACGCGCGAAGGCACCGATCGCGCCCGCCCCCCATCCGTCGCCGGATACAGCGTCACCCACCACCGGCACGTGATCCACGCCGCATCCGCCTGATACAGCGGCGGATTCGGATCATCCGGCCACTGCGCCGGCTTCGCGCTCGGCCACGGTCCCGACGAGTACACGCAATCCCCCGTCTCCAATCGCCGCGGCGTGCGCCCCCACGCGCTCGCCTCATACACCGAAATCCCCCACGCCAGCGCGACATTGAACGCCCCGCCCATGAGCAACCACAGACACACCGCCCGCACAATGCCTCGTTTGCCCATTCCTCGCACCGCGCGGCTCCTCAACTCTTCAACTCTAATACCACACAGCATCCTACCGGCAGACGAACTTCGCGCCCTCGCCTCCTACACTCTCCCAATGACGCCCGCCGTCTCCACCCCCGCCGCCGATCTGGCCAACATTCCCGAGATGTTGCAGTCCGCCCTCCGGCGTGTGGAGACCACTTTCGACCGCGCCCTCGCCTCGGACCTCCCCCCCGTCCAGCGCCTCGTCGCCCATCTCGAAACCTATCGCGGCAAGATGCTCCGCCCCTCCCTCGTCATCCTCAGCGGCCTGGCCGCATCCCCCACAACCACCTCGCCCACCGATGCCCACATCACCATCGCCGCCGTCTGCGAGATGATCCACATGGCCACGCTCGTGCACGATGATGTGCTCGATGAGGCCGACATCCGCCGCCAGGGCGCAACCGTCAACCGTCTCCGCGGCAACGAAGCCGCCGTCGTCCTCGGCGACTACGTCTTCTCCGCCGCCTTCCGCCTCTGCTCCACGCTCGACTCGCAACAAGCCGCGCTCCTCATCGGCCAGACGGGCATGACCCTCTGCGCCGGCGAACTTCTCCAACTCCACCATCGCGAGAACTTCTCGATCGACGAGCCGACGTATTTCGAGATCGTGAAACGCAAGACCGGCTCCCTCATCGCCATCGCCTGCAAACTCGGCGCGATGCAGTCTGGCGCATCCCCCGCTCTCTGCGATCGCCTCGAACAGGTCGGCATGAATCTCGGCGTCGCCTTCCAGATCCAGGATGACCTTCTAGATCTCACCGGCGATCAGGGCATCGTCGGCAAGCCCCTTCGCAAGGATGCCGAGCTCGGCAAGCTCACGCTCCCCGTCATCCACCACCTCGCCGCCGCCACCCCGCAACGCCGCGGCCAGACGCTCCACCTCCTCGAAGACTTCGGCCCCGCCGCCGCCAAAAAACTCCTCGAAGCCCTCGAGTCCACCCGCTCTCTCGACCACGCTCACGCCAAAGCCCGCGACCTCGTCGCCGCCGCCAAAACGCTGCTCAAAGACCTCCCCGATTCCCCCGCCAAATCAACGCTCATGGCGATGGCGGACCAGGTCGTGAGCCGGGCGTCCTGACGCACGCTTCACAAACCAACTCCGTCATCCCCGCACATCCGCGGCGGATGTTGTCAGTTCCACGCCCTCACCGATAAACAGTTTTTCTCACAGAGACCCCCCTGCCCACCCTCCCCCCCATCGCCATCGCAGGAGCCACCGGCGCCGTCGGCCGCGAAATGCTCGAGATCCTCGAACAACGCAACTTCAAGCATGCGGCAGGAGGAATCAAAGTCCTCGCATCCCCTCGCTCCGCCGGCCAAAAACTCCCCTACC
>JBGANP010000002.1:23279-114819 GCA_044222255.1 Phycisphaerales bacterium | reverse complement strand
GGAATGCCGGGGGCTATCGCCCCCCGGCACCCCCCATCAGAGCCAACGGCATGATCGGCGGCACGTAATCGGTATCGATAAGTGCGGACCGCCTATTTCGCCCTTTCCACGATGTGGTCAGGATCGAGCGGAGCATTCTCGGGCACAAGGCGGACGCTAGTCTGCACATGCACCCGGAAGTTCCGGCTGGTGGTTCGCAGGGATGGTTCTGCGTTGCGAGGCGTCGTGAAGGATTCCACGCCTTGGTAGTCGTCCTTCGAATCCATGGAGATCATGCGGCCGCCCTCGATATCGAAAGCTGCCTCGGCGGCCCCACGGCTCTCTTTCATCTCTATGGCGATTTTCGCTCCCTCGGGGGTCTTCTTCTCGGAGCGGCCCGTCGTTGAGGTTGCCCCGGAGATGTGGGCGATCGATGCGCCGTCGGTCGCTTGCTGTCGCACAAGCGTCCAATGCGCGGATCGCTTGAACTTCCCGTTGGCGGTTGCCAGCGGGGATGCGGTGCTCCAGGTCGAGCCCGGTGCGGACTGACCGGGCGGGAGTTGAACGAAGCCAGTGGCGAGTATTGAGCGAAGTGTCTCCACGCCAACTGCGCGTTCGATGATATCGTGAACGACCGGATGCTTGGCGATCTCGGATGGCTCGGTGCCTGCGGCATTTCGCTCAACGCTGATGATCTCACCCGTCGGAGTTACCTTGGCGATCAGCGGCGTTTCCATGGCCGCGACGATGGCCTTCGCTATCTCTGGCTCGCTGCTGCCCATCACGAAGGATGGTGCTTGCGAATCGAAGTACAGGTTCATCTCGCCACCGGTGGTTTGGAGCTTGTATCCCTTCACACGGACTTCGATGAGTCTCGCGTGGTCATTCCTCGGGCGCGTTGTGAGGGAAAGGAGGATGACACCGCGCTCCTCCGTCGTTGGCGCATTCTTTTCAGCGTCTGGCTTTGCGACAGTCGTGAGCCGGTAGCACACGGTCTCTGCGCGATCGGAATAGCGGAGGAGAGTCTCGGGACCCGTGGGATGCGCCGAGTTCTGATGTGAGCAGCCCGCGAGCGGCAGTAAAAGCGAGAGCGAGGCGCAGACCACGGAGATCGGCGGTTTCGTTGGCATGTGGTTACTCCGTGGACGGGGGCGTTGGCAGTATAGTCGATCGCTGGGCTGCCGGGGTTCCCGCCTTTGGAGGGAGGATGGGTGCGGGAAGGAGGGCTTACCTCCTTCCTGCATCGGCGAACCAAAATCGCACACGCGCAGAGAAAGGCCCGGACATGCGTCCGGGCCTCTGTAGTGATCGCAATGTGCAGAAAGTAGATTGGGGTCCGGCTCGGGAGAGCCGGACCACCACCATCTATCAAAATTATTTGAGCGAAGCCATATCAATCACGAACCGGTACTTCACATCGCTCTTGAGCATGCGGCCGTAGGCCTTCTCGATGTCCTGGATCGGGATGATCTCGATGTCGCTGACGATGTTGTGCTGGGCACAGAAGTCGAGCATCTCCTGGGTCTCGGGGATGCCGCCGATGGCGGAGCCGGCGATGCTGGCGCGCTTCATGATGAGGGGCCAGATGCTCGGGCTGGGGTGCGGGTGCTCGGGGGCGCCGACGAGGCACATGGTGCCGTCGTGGCGGAGGAGGTTGGTGAAGGCGTCGAGGTTGTGGCTGGCGGCGACGGTGTTGAGGATGAAGTCAAACGAGCCCGCGTGCTTCTGCATCTGGGCATCGTCCTTGGAGATCACAACCTCATCCGCGCCCAGCCGCTTGCCGTCCTCGATCTTGTTGGCGGACGTGGTGAAGAGGACGGTCTGCGCGCCGAAGGCGTGCGAGAACTTCACGCCCATGTGGCCGAGTCCGCCGAGACCCACGATGCCGACCTTCTTGCCCTTGGTCGCGCCCCAGTGCTTCAGCGGCGAGTAGGTGGTGATGCCGGCGCACAGGAGCGGCGCGGCCGCGGCGAGGTTCAGCTTGGGCGAGACCCGCAGGACGTAGTGGTCGCGGACGGTGATGAACTTGGAGTACCCGCCGTAGGTCATCTTGCCCGGCATGTGAATATCGGGGCTGCCGTAGGTGAGCGTCATGCCCTTCTCGCAGTACTGCTCGAGGCCTTTCTTACAGGAGGAGCAGGAAGAGCAGGAATCGACCATGCACCCGACGGCGGCGAGATCGCCGACCTTGAAGTTCTTCACGGCCGCGCCGACCTTGATCACCTTGCCGACGATCTCGTGGCCGGGGATGGCGGGGAAGGTGGAAAAGGCCCACTCGCCGCGCGAGAAGTGGAGATCCGAGTGGCAGACGCCGCAGTAGAGGATCTCGATCTGCACGTCATTGGGCAGCGGATCGCGGCGGTCGATGGTGAAGGGGGCGAGGGGGGTCTTGGCGGTTTGGGCGGCGTAAGCGGGGGTTTTAAGTGGCATGGCGGAGTATAGACCGGGATCGATGCGCGTCGACCGCCCGCGTTCTTGAAGAGTGCGCGAGGGGCTGTCTCAGCAACCGGCGAACCACGCCGCGAGGAAGTCGAAGATGTCTTGAACCCCGAGACCGTTCTGATGATTGAAGTCGGCGCTCGGGTTGCCCGCGAACCACGCGGCGAGGAAGTCGAAGATGTCCTGCACGGTGAGGCCGCCCGCGCCGTTGAAGTCCGCGGGGCAGGGGGGCGCAATCGGGGCGGATGTTCCCGCGAGGATGAAGGGCAGCTCGTACGCGCGGCCGTCGGCCTGGCCGGCGACGAAGCCCTCGCGCCCCTCGAACCAGTCGCGGGCGGTGCCGGTTCCGGTGAGCGAGTTGTAGAGGCGGGCGTTGTGCCCGGTGACGAGCGTGCGCGGCGTGACGAGCGGCATGAAGACGTTGGAGGATGGCGAGAGCGCGCCCTCGAAGGCCCACTGGATCCAGTATGTGCCCGGCTGGAGCGGATGGCCGATGGCGGACATCAGACCGTCGAGCGGGACCGTATACGCGAAGACGGGACGAACGGTGCTCGTGCTGCTGGTGCTCTCGCGATGCGCGACGAACGTGCCGGTGACGGGGACGACGATCGGCGTAGCGAGCAGAGGAAGCGGAAGCGGGCTTGGACGCGGATCGGGAGAGCCCTCGGAGAACGGCGGAGCGGTCCAGAGATTCACACGGACGCTCGTGATCGTCGCCGTCGTTTGCGAGGTCTGAAAGGCGTAGAGCGTGATGGACTGGGGAGTCCAGGTGACGCCATCGGGAACGGTGAAGTCGTCCGCCGCGGCGGTGGTGGTGGCGACCGTCGCTGCGACGCCGGTGGTGGAGAAGAGAAACGTCTGGCCCGGGACGGTGAACGAGTCGGCCTGGCTGATCGGCAGGCCGAGGATCGAGCCGGTGCCGCCAGTGGGATTGGTGATGAAGCCGCCGTTATCGTGGAGGATGTCGGCGCGAGCGGAAAGCACAAAGATTGATGAGAAGATGAGTGAGCCGAGGAAAGCGAGTGGGGAACGCATTGGAGAACTCCTGATCAGGGCGTGTTGATGAGCGTATGGCTGCTTACGCAATTCTATTGGGGTTAAGAGGCGATCTCGAAAGCTTCCGGATTACGACAGGCGAACAATGCGGAATCACTGGAAGCTCCGATGGGATGTACGGCGACAACGGAGTTGTTGCTATTAACCGCTCGCGGAGGTGGCCACGGCCATTTGGACAGTCGCGAGAGCCGCTGCGGATGGTTTCGCTTACGATGCGGGTCCAAGCATGAGCAATGAAAACGTCATCTTCGCCTGCATCCATGAAGCGTTTCCCAGCTATCGCCAGCATGACCCGGAGTTCTTTCAGCGGGCGAACGACGCCGCGATCGAACAGGTTGCTGTGGACGATGCATGGCCACCGCTGGTGCGGACAATGGTGTCGGTGACGGGAAAAGACAGTCTGCACGGTTCGTTTCGGGGGCGTCGGCTGATTTCGGTAGTGGGGGGATTCAACGGAATCGAGAACGAGTACATTCTCGCGTGGCTGGACAAGTTCGAAACACTTCTGCGTAGGACGTATTGGAATCACGCAGAGGTCTATTCCTTCGGCGGGTGGGAAGGAGGGCGATGCCGCTTCGAGTACTGGGCGGAGGAAGCGACTATCAACAGCTACTCAGGAGACACTCCAGAGTTGCCAAAGAGCTGGAGGTTCTCGTGCTACGAACTTCCGAATAGCAGTCGGCCCGCGACAAAGAAGACGTTCTATGAGGAGTTGCTGAAACGTCCCGGCTTTGTGACAACAAATGAAATCGAACTCTGAGCTACGCGATCATCCCCAGCCGCTTGAACTCATGATTCGGCAGTACCGCCTTGACGTTCTCGTTGCCCAGATGGGTTGCCACGATCTCACCGAGCACATCCCGGAAGTCGGTCGTGTGCATGAGATCGCGTTTGTCGTGGAGCTGGTCGGGGGCGAGGCCGGGCCAGCGCGTGAGGACTTTGCGCGATCCCGTCGGCGATCGCATCGAGTCCGGCACCAGCACCTCCGGCTTGCTCGCCCGCTGCACCGCGCCGCCCAGCAGGAACATGCAGCTCGCCCACCCGTGATCCGTGCCGCCGGTGCCGTTCTCAAACGCCGTGCGGCCAAAGTCGCTGAGCGAGACGACAAGCACATCATCCATGCGATCGCCGAGATCCTTCGCGAAGGCCGCGAGCGCATCGGCGACCTGCTGCGCAAGATTGCCGAACTGGCCGTCGCCGCCCTTGCCCTGATTCTGGTGCGTGTCCCAACCGCCGAGATCGACCTCGGCGACTTCGAGGCCGACGTTCGCCTTGATGAGACGAGCGATCTGCGCGAGCTTGCGGCCAAGATCGGTCTTGGGATATTCCACCCCGTTCTCCGGCGTGTATGGGCCGCTGGTGACGGCGCGGAGTTGGCGCACGCCTTCCAAGGTGGTGCTGGCGGATTGCGAGAGCAGATCCGTGGCTTCGGACTTGGCCTTCATCGCCGAGCCCTGATACGCGTGCTCCAAGGCGGCGGACATGGTCTCAGGATCGATGTTGCGGGCGGTTTTCGGAAGGTTGAGTTCCTCTAGGCCGCGAACGGCGTACGCGGGTGCCTTCCCCTGCATGATGCGAGGCAGCCCATCGCCGATGCTCACGGCGCGGATCGGGCCGCGCCCGGTGGAGGTCACGAGGTGGCGATTCAGCCAGCCGTCGGAGTTGATGGTGTTGCCGGCAACGCCGGTTTCCCAGGTGTCCTGTTCCTCAAAGTGCGAGCGCGTGTTCTTGTCATACCCGACGGCGTGCGCGGCGGCGCAGAGCCCGCTGTCAAAGAACGGCTTGAGCGCGGACATTCGGGGGTTGAGCCCGAAGAAGCCGTCAAGGTCAATCAGAGAGTTCGGGTCGCTCGCGCTCGGAGAGGCGAAGCCGATGCCGCGGCGGAGCGCTGAGTAGTTGTCGTCGCCGTAGGGCGTGACGAGATTCAACCCGTCCGCGCCGCCGCGGAGGAAGAGCGCGACGAGCACTTTGTTCTTCGTCACCTGCTGCGGCGGCGCGGCAACGGCGAACGCGGGAAGAAACGGAGCGACGCCGAGGTATGTCGCGACGGCGCCGGTGGACTTGAGAAAATAGCGGCGGGTCAGATGCATGATGGACCTTTCGGGCGAATCGAAAACGGGAGCCAACCACGAAGGCACGGAGACACGGAGTGAGCACGAAGCGATGCGAGGAGAAGAGGATTGTCGAACAGGTCATTTCGGTGTGAGAAAGCTCTCTGCATTCTGATTCTAAACTCCTTCCTCTTCTTCGTGCTTCCTCAGTGGCTTCGTGCCTTCGTGGTTGTATTTTCTGTAAGAGGGGAGTCAGCGAACGTTGGCTTCGGGCAGTTGTGCGATGAACGTGGCAACAGTTTTGATCTGATTGTCGCGCTGGTAGTCGTCGGGACGTGCGGGGAGAATCGGCTGGCACTCCGCGAGCATCGCGAGGGCTTGCGTATTCGATGCCTCGCCAAGCGTGCGGCCCGTGAGCCGGATCGCGAGGATGTCCACGATGGTCTGGCGGAGATCGGGCGTGATGGGCTCTGCGGACCATCGGATGCTGCCGGGAATGCCGTCAGCGATGGCGTAGTCCGCCTTGCTGGCGAGCTTCCAGCGTTGCAGCATGGCGTTGGAGTCCATCGCTTCGGCGTCGAGCTCTGAGTAGCCATCGGGTGTCGGCCGATCGAAAAGGCCGTGGCCGCTGGAGTCGAGGAAGCCGCCGATTTCCTGCGGGTTCATCCAGCCGGAGGTGCGGGCGAGACGGAAGGCGTAGTCGGTGGGATGGGAGAGACGCTTCGCGCTCGCGGCGGACCAGAACGCGGGGTGGCGGCTGAGGGCGAGGAGGACCTGCTTCATGTCGCCGCCGGTGCGTGTGAAGACGGAGGCGAGATCATCAACCAGGCGGAGGTCGCTCGCGGTCTGCGGCACGCCGACGTAGTGGTTGGCGAGCTTGGTGCAGACAAACTGGGCGGTTGCGGGGTGGGCGGTGAGGATCTCCAGAGCCAGAAGCACGCGCTGGTGGCGGTCGGCCTTGGGGCTGGCTGCGAAGCGATAGCCGACGACGTCGCGGGTTTCCTTGAGCTCCGAGCCAAGCGCCGGCTCGTAGCGGAAGTCCTCCGCGAGGCCGTCCTCGTCTGGCGTGGCATCGGGCAGCGCGGCCAGCGCGGTACGGGCCGTGGTCCATCCGGTGAGCACCTGAGCAAGGTTGGTGACATCCTGCTGCGAATAGCCGCCGTGGACGCCGAGCGTGTGCAGTTCCATAATCTCGCGGGCGTAGTTCTCGTTCAGGCGCCCGCCGTAGGAGCGTTCCTGATCGAGATATCGCAGCATCGCCGGGCTGGTCGCGCTTGCGAAGAGCAAGTCATAGAAACGGGCGACGCCGAGATCGGTGAAGCGTTCGTGCTCATCCCACTTGCGCCACGCGTCGGTTTTGCGGACCCAGGTGGAGAAGTGATTTTCCGCCCAGAGCGTGAAGCGATTGCGCACAGGGTTGCCGGTGGCAATGGACTCCTGAATCGCGCGACGGGGTACGTCGTAGCCGGAGCGCGGGTTTGTGAGCTTCACGGCGGCGAGATCCTGGGCAGCGGCATCCGATCGATCCGTCTTTTCCGCGGTGTCCAGACGCGATTCGAGATAGCGATCCGGACCGAGGACAAGCACATCGGCGAGCTCCCGCGGGTCGGGGCCATAGGCAAAGCGATCCAGAAGCATCAGAGCGCGGTCGTAGGTGGTGGCCTGGGCGGCGTCCGCGCCGGAGGCGTCGCTTTGCACATCGATCGTGCGCGGCGAGGATGTCGTGATCTTTCCCCGCAGATCGGCAATGCGGAGAGAGACCCGATGCGGGCCGGGAGAGACGCCTCGGAGGGGAAGCGGGACGATGACGCGGCCAACGCCGCCGAGCGTGCGTTTGATGTCGAACATCAGTCCCGGGCCAATGGGCTTGCCGTCGATGAGCGGCTCGGCCCAGTCCAGCGCGTTCGCATCTGTGACCGTCGCGACGAGCGCGTCCGCGCTGCGAACGGACTGGCTGTCGCGCGGGTAGTCGAGCGCAACGCTCGGCGCGGCGGCCGCGGTCAGCGGCGTGCGTTCGACGAGGCGAATGCCTTGGATCCACAGGGCGTTCTTCTCACCTTTCCCGGGAACCCAAGTGCCGTCGGGGGCGGGGAGCGATATGAGCAGACGCTTGGGGCCATCGACGAGCGTGAGTGGCGATGCGTTGTTGGGCGTGACACGGTGCGCATCGAACCAACTGGGAATGTTGTACGCGGCCACCGGACGTGGCGGACCTTGCTCGGCATCGGTCGCCCCCGCGAGGAGTTGCAGCTCGACGCGCCGGTCGTTGCGGTTGTTGCAGCGGGATTCGAGCCAGATGTCGAAATCGCCCGCGAGATCATCCGGAAGGTGCAGTGCAAGCTGGCTGCTGAGCGCGATCGCCGCGCTCTTGCGCTGATCGCCGCCCTGATTCTCCTTGAGCGATGTGGCGATGGAGGGCGTCCAGACATCTTCATAGATCGTGAACCGCCGGGAGATGCGTGCGTGGTCCGCGCTCGCCGAGAGCGCGAGTTGCTCGGGAAGGATCATGCGCTGCGGCGTGGTGACCGCAATCTGCCCACCATCGGTAATCGCCCGAAGCTGCACGAGATTGTCGCCCGTACGGAACGTCTCCGGCGGCACAACAAATCGCGGCGCATCCGACCGCTGCCGCTGCGCCTCGCGGCCGTTGATGATGAGAGCGACCTGTGGCGGCGGTGCGTTCTTCTGATCCTCCATCCAAAGCGTGCCGCGGATCTCGACCTCACCGGCGATGGGCTGGCCGTCGAGGGGCCGCTCGAACGCGATGCGCACCGGCGGGCGCGTGCCGGCTCGCGCGCTGGCTGGCCACGCGCCCGATGAGGAGCCGCCACCGGGGCCGGCCATGGCGTTCATCGACATCATGGCATCGCCGCCCGCGGGGGCCATGGCGGACATTGCGTCTGCGGAGCCAGAGCGCCGGTTTCCGCCGCTCGGCTCCGCATCGGCGACGCGGGCGATTTCGACCTTGTCCAGACGGAGGTTGCGATCCACGCCGCGTGCGCCGAAGTCGTTGACATAGTCGCAGCGAATCGCATGAAACCCCGGCTCAAGGCGGATCGGCGTTCCAATCGGAATCCGGTGCCACGTCGGCGAGGCAATCGCGCTCGCCGTGATCGGCCGCTGCGCCTCATCAATGGTGATGCCGATCGAAGGAAGCGCACCGGAAGCGGGATCGCCGGCGGCGGTAAGGACCACCTGATACCAGCCAGCTCCTTGTTCTTCCGTGACGTTGAGAGGGAACCGGAACTTCGGGTCAGCACCGGCGTTGTTGAAGAATCGGCCGCCGGAGGCGTTCTTGTCTTCTGACGATGCCGGTGGCTTTGGCGGACCCATCACCCGCAGCGGCATGAGGCCATAGTCCGCCTCGCACTCGCCCTGCACAAGCGCGCCCTCGGAAGGCCGCACCACTTGTACCACCGCGGGCGTGCCCAGATGCTCCCGCCCCGCAGCGTCGGTGCGAATCACACGAAGCGAGCACGGCCCGGGTTCGCGCTGGGTGAAGTCCACCGCGAAGGAGCAGAGCAAAAGCGGCCCATCATCGGGACGCGTTCTCCATGTCGGCTCGACGGTTTCCGCCGCCGGGCCATCGCCGATCCGCAATTTGATCGTCGCTGCCGATTCATCGGGCTCGCCGGGGATGCGCCAGTACGCCGCGCCGATGTGCATCCCGCCCCAGACCCCCGCGCCAGCCGAGGGAGTGAGCAGTTCGGGCTTGTATCCGAACGCGCCGGTGCTTGGTGCATCGGAAGCGACGACACGCACTTTGATCGCGCTGTCGCCAACGTGGAGCGTGGTCTCGCCCGCTGCGAGCGGACGCACCAACACATATCCGCGCGACTGCCCGGGCAGGATGCGCCCGCCGCGCTCGACCGCGAGAATGGATGGGTCGTCGGAAGTGGCCTGAGCGATGCGATCGGTGTCCTGGCTTGCGTTGACGCGGACCGGGATGGCCCGGAGCGGACGGGTCGCATCGATCGGCATCTCCGTCCGGTCGCTCTCAAACGCTGCGTCGGGCGCCGGCTCAAGGGCGATGCCGGAGGGCGGAATCGGGCCAGGCAGGGCAACCACGGGGACAGTGGACAGCCCCGAGGCGAGCGTTGCCGCCGCCACGATGCGCCAGACGACTCGCCGCGCACACGCCATGGTGAACTCCCAAAATGACGACCGTCCGAATCTCCGCGGCCCCCGACCCACCTTTCGTCCGAATCCGCCTTCGCTCATGAAGAGAGAAGGGGAATGCCTACAGACTACAACCAACTGCTGCCTAGTGCCAGACTTGCGGCCATCCGGGGCGTGCAGGAGGGGGTTTCCCGACTCCCGATCTTCGCCACGACTGGACTCGACTGACCGGGCAAGCAGCCGTACTGTTGCCTCCCCTGTCAAACGCCGGGCGACCCCCGATGTTGCAGGACCACCGCCCAGGTGGCGAAATTGGCAGACGCACTACCTTGAGGTGGTAGCGCCCGCAAGGGCATGGAGGTTCAAGTCCTCTCCTGGGCATTGTTGAACGAGCGGGCTGCCAATGGCGGCCCGCTTGCATGAACGGGCATCGGGGGTTTCCATAACCGGTAGACTGACGCCTCGTCCGGATGCGGGCGATGGAGGTGGCTATGGACGGGAATCGCCGCGCATTTGGGTTGCTGGTGCTTGTGCTGGCTGGAGCGGTGGCATTGTGTGGCTGCTCCGGATCACAGAGCGTTAGCGCGGGCGAGGCCGCGCGTGTGACGATCCTGTTTGACGGCAAGACCCTCGGCGGCTGGAAGGGCTTGGTCGCCGATCCACCCAAGCGGGCGAAGATGACAGCCGAGCAACTCGCGGCGGAACAGTCAAGGGCCGACCAGCGGATGCACGACCATTGGCGGGCGGAGAGAGGCGTCCTCCTTTATGACGGCAAGGGCGACAGCATCTGCACGGCGCGGGACTATGCGAACTTCGAGATGACGGTGGACTGGAAGATTCCGCCAAAGGGAGACAGCGGGGTCTATTTGCGCGGGTCGCCGCAAGTGCAGATCTGGGACAACCCACTGGGTTCGGGCGGGCTCTACAACAACCAAAGGAACCCGTCGAATCCGCTGGTGGTGGCGGATCGCAAGCCGGGGGAGTGGAACACGTTCCGCATCCGGATGGTCGGAGATCGCGTCAGCGTCTGGCTGAACGAAATCCTCGTCACGGACAGCGTCGTGATGGAGAACTACTGGGAGCGCGACAAGCCGATCTATCCGGCAGGGCAGATCGAACTCCAGAACCACTCCTCGCCCCTGGAGTTCCGGAATATCACCATCCGCGAACTTCCCGTTGAGACGATGCCGCGGAAGTAGAATGCTGGATCATGGTTGAGCGGAAGAGACATCTCGCCAAGGCGCTGACCTACCGAGTGCTGGGAAGCGCGGGGACGGCGGCGATCGCGTATGTCGCGACCGGTGACGCGAAGATCGGGGCGTCGGTGGGGGTGATCGACAGCATCGTGAAGATCGGATTCTACTACGCGCACGAGCGCGTGTGGTACCGAATCAGATGGGGGGTTCGGGAAAGCGGGGCAAAGCTTGAGTGATGGCTGTAGGTCAGATAAGAAAAACGCGCCCGCACGCTGAGAAGAGTTTGCGCCTCTTCCGGTCGCCCAAGTCGTGCGGGGTGAAGCCGTGATGAGGGGGGATCGATAACTTCCGTGGACGCGGCCTTGCTGGGATTCCCATCCGGCCGCGACCAGTCGGGAGCGGCACTCATGGAAACTCAATCGTCTGTTGATGATGCGGTGGTGGTGACAAGCTCAGTTCCGGAATCAGTGGCGGCGTCGGGCCTGATCCGCTTGCTCGTATGCGACGGCTCCGCGCTCGTGCGCTCCGAGATGATGCGACTCCTCGCGAGCCATCCTTCTATAAAGCTCATCGACTGCGCCCGCAATCTCCGCGAGGCCGTTGAGAAAACCGGCACGCTGCATCCCGATATGGTGGTCATCGATGTTGAATCGCCGACCTTCGGTGGGCCGCAGGTGGTGGCGGAGATTCTCCGTGCCGGATCGACGCCGACGGGCGATGCCCCGATCGTGCTGGCATGTTGCCGCGAGAGCAACGCCGGAGCCCACACCGGACTTCGCGCTCTTTCCGAGGGCGCATCTGATGTGCTCGTCCTCTGCGGCGAGCGACTGAGCAAGGAGCCCGAAGCGTGTCGTGACGAACTCGTTCGTGCCGCGATCGTGCTGCACGCGGATCGCACCACCGATCGCGGCCTGAACGTCCGATTCCCCGGACGTTCCGCGGCCGTGCTGGAGCTGCATCGCACCTCCATCATCGCGATCGGCGCGGGCGAGGGCGGTCCCGCCGCGCTCGAATCCCTCCTCGCAATGCTCCCGCCCGCGCTGCCATGCCCGATCGTGATCGCGCAGCGTCTCCCCGCCGGATTCACACGCGCCCTCGCCGAACGTCTCGACGGCGTGACCGCGATCTCCGTCGTCCACGGCGAAAGCGGCATGCCGCTCCATCCCGGTGTCGCGTACGTGATTCCGTCTGGCCGGGTCGGTCGGCCGCGCTCGCTTGGCCCCGGCCCCGCGCGTCTCGAACTTTCTCCCGCCGCCGATGCCGACTCTTGCGTGGACGAACTCTTCTCCTCCTGCGCCCGCCAGGCCCGCTCCGCGTGCGTCGGCATCGCGCTCTCCGGCACCGGGCACGACGGCTCCCGCGGCGGGCGCGAAGTTCGCGCCGCTGGCGGCGTGCTCCTCGCTCAGAGCACCTCGGAAGTTGCGTTCGCCGGAATGGCAGCGGCGGCGCTCCTCGCCGGCGCGAGCGAGGCAAGCGTCGAACAGATCGCCTCCGGGCTCGCCTCGCTCGCCATGCCGCTGGCGCGTGCCGCATGAGCGAAGGTCCGACGAGGGTTATACGGAGGTACTCGTCCGAGTCGTCGTGAAGTCGGACTTGGGCACGCCCGATATCTCACTCGCCATGCCATCGATGCCCCCCGCCATCATCCGCCAGTTCCTCGGCCAATCGGCCGAGCTGATCGACCGGCTCGACACCGATCTCGCATCGCTTCGGCGCTGGCCCCAGGACACGCTGGCGGCCGACCGGATCGCCGGCGCGCTGGCCGCGCTGCGCACAGGCGCGGGGTTCCTGGACCTGTCGGAGTTCGAAAACGCCGCTGCGCGAGCGACGGAAACCCTGCGCGAACTGCGTCAGTCCTCGGGACTACATGACGCCGATGCTGTGGCCGCGCTGGGACGCGCGATCGAAACACTCAAGGCAAGCAAGTCGGACATCGAACGAACCGTGGGCGGCGAAGCGATCAGCGTGCCCAAGCAGCCCGCCGCTGATGTTGAGCCAACGAACACCAAGCGGTCGGCGACCGGTCACGGACCGCTCGTTGAGCGTCGCCCGCTCCGTCTCGACGATGCCAAGAGCGCGCTCGTGGAGTACATGGTCGAGGATCTGCGCGATGCGATCGCGCTGGCCGAGCAGGCGATCCGCCGCGCCGAATCCCGCGCTGGGCGAGCATCCGGCGCAAGCGAGTTGGTGCGAATCGGCTCGGAAATGTCCCGCACGGCGACCTTCTTCGAGCTCCCCGGCCTCCACGCGCTGGCCGATGGGCTCGCCTCCACGGGCGCGGCCATTCCGGCGATGAGCGACGCCGGCCTCGGCCAGACATTCCCGCGCTTGCACGGGATCATCGAACTCCTCCGCGAACTGGCGGATGGTCTCGCCTATTCAACGATCATCGTGAGGCCGGTAGATGGTCTCTGCGATGCCCTGCGAGCGATCGCCGATGGCCGCGAGCTTGAATCGTCGGACGTATTGCCGGCCGGGTGTCCCGCGATCATGGCGCTCGAAGCCGACGGCGTCGTCGCCCGCGTGGACCAAGCGCCGCAGGAAGATTCCGAAACGGTCATGGCTTCCATCACCGAGCCGACGATGGGTGAGGATCACATTGATGCGGTGACGGAAACGAATGCCGCGTCCGTGGTCACAGTACCCGTGCCAGCCGCGGTGATTCCTACGACTCCCATCCCGTGCGTGCCTCAAGATGATGTGCCGCTGGTGGATGCCTCGGCCTCCGCTAGCGCGGAGCGTATCGAACATGAGATCGCCGCCGCGTGCCTCGCGAGCGAAGCCGCGCCGAACCGCAAAGACCATGTCGTCTCGGAGCTTGGCAATCTCATCGCGCAGGCCAATCGCCTCGCGGCCCTGCCGCAGGATGTCTCCGCGATGGTCGAGCCGCCCCGGCTGATCACCCGCGTCTCGCACATCGCGTCGGATGTCGCGCGGGCAACCAGCGACCTCAAAGCCGCCGTGCTGGATGCCCGGGCGCTGCCAATCGGCACCCTTCTGCGGGCATGTGCCGACGCGGCGGAATCCCACGCCACAAACGGGGGCGTGACGATCAACGTCGAGTTGCACGGCGAGAGCATCGAGATCGATTCCGGTGTGATCGAGCGGCTGCGCGAGCCGATGGTCCGATTGCTGGCCATGTTCGGCGCGGCCGTTGCACCCCGCGCGGAATCGCCGAACCTGACATGCGGCGCGAGCATCGACGAATCGGCCGATGTCGTCGAGATTCGCGTGGGATGTTCGACCCGAGCGGGCGTGATGGATGTGAAGTGCGCCGATGTCGAGTCGCTCCGCCAGACCGTGGAAGCGATCCACGGCGTGTTCGTGTGCAATGCTGACGCTTCCGGCCATGTCGAGTTGACGATCCGAGTCCCGACGAATCTTGCGTTCCTGTATTGCACGGTCATTCGCATCGGCACGACCCTCGCCGCCATCCCGATGTCCGGAATCGACGAGATCGTCAAACCCGAGCCCGATCAGATCGTGGGTACCGGCGGCTCGCGCGTGGTGCTGATCCGCGACGGTGCGGCCGCGCTTCTGGATGGATACGAACTCTTTGGCGAAACCAATGAGCCGCGCGGCACCACGCCGTATGCGGTGGTCGTCTCGCACGGCGGCCGGCGCGTGGCGATCGCGTGCCAGCGAGCCCTCGGCGCGCAGGAAGTTGTTGTTCGTCCGATTGCTCCGGTGCCGCGTCGGCTCGGTCCCGTTTCCGGCGTCGGCGCGGCAAGCGATGGCGCTGCGACGCTCATCATCGATGTTCCGGGTCTGGTCCGAATGGTCGAGGGTCGATCGGCGAGCGCCGGGGGTTCGGGCGAACTCGGCATCGCCGCGTGAATGGAAGCATGCACCATGAGAATCCTTCTTGTTGACGATTCCCAGACGATGCGGAGCATCACGCGCTCGGTGCTCTCAGCCATCGGCCCGCACGACGTGGAGGAGGCGTGCGACGGACGCGAGGCGCTGGAGAAAATGGCGACATTCGCGCCCGAGCTGATCCTCTGCGACTGGAACATGCCCGTGATGGACGGTCTGGAGTTCGTGCAGACGGTCCGAAAGACGGATCAACGTACGCCGATCATAATGGTGACGACCGAGAGCGAGATGTCGCGCATGATGCAGGCGATCCGCGCGGGCGTCAACCACTATGTCGTCAAGCCCTTCACCCCCGACCTCCTGCGGAAACGCATCCAGGAGACGCTTCGGGCCGGTGCGACCCTTGGCAGCGACCGAATCGCGGCCTGATTCCCCGAACTTCGGGCAACTGTCATCCCCGCGGCCCGTATTGTCCTTTCGGGCCGGGGAGCGGCTTCGCATACACTTGCTCCCGTTTCCACAGGGGCGGGCGGCCCCACCACACAGCAATGCCACACACACCTTCACTCCAGCGGTCCGTGTTGCGCCCCATCGCGCTCCGTCTTGTTTGCGGCATTGGTCTGGCGGTAGGAGCGGCCGCGTTCGCCACGGCGCAGCCCGCAACTCAGGAGCCGGCCACCACCCCTCCGGCGACACCGGCTCAAGCGGCAAAACCCTCCGGGAAGCCGGCTGCAACCACGCCGACCTCCGATGAGGACGAGCGCACGGAACTCGTGGTCCATCTGAAGGACGGCCGGCGTTTCACCGGCCCGGTGGTGCGAGAGAATGCCGACGAGGTGGTCATCAGCATCGCAGGGATCGCTCAGGCATTCCCAACCTCTGAGGTCGACCGGCTTGAGACGCTCAAGCCCGTGATGGAGCGATACCGCGAGTTGCACGAGGCGGTCGGCAACGATCCGGAGCAGATCGCGAACCTCGCGGAGTGGCTCCGCCAGCGCGGTAAGTACGAGCTCGCCCTCACCGAGGTCATCCACGCGCTCGCGATCGACAAGACCCACGGGCCTTCGCTGAAGCTCAAGTATCTGCTGGAGCAGCAGATCATTCTGAAGCACAAGAGCGTGAAGCGGCCGCAGGAGGCGCCCGAGGCCGCCGCGCCGGTCCGTCCCGCTCCGGTGCGTGCCGTCGATTTTCCCATGCTTTCGGCCGACGATGTGCGGCTCATCAAGATCTTCGAGACCAACCTCGATGAGCAGCCGCGCGTGCTGATCGATCGGGCGACGGTGACGAAGATGTTGGAGAAGTACTCGGACCATCCGCTGGTGCCGATCACGCGCGAAGGGCGCGAGGCGATGCTCCGCCGGAGCCCGCTGGAAATTCTGGACCTGATGTTCAAGCTCCAGGCCCGCGACTTCTACTCACAGGTGGATGTGCTGGACCAGCCCAAGGCCTTCGTCATGTTGCGGGATCAGATCAGCCGCACCTGGCTGATCAACTCCTGCTCGACCACGCTCTGCCACGGTGGCTCCGAGGCCGGCCGTCTCGCCCTCTACACCCACAGCCCCAACTCCGAGCGGACGGTGTACACCAACTTCTACATCCTGTCGAAATACCGGCTCAACAGCGGCACCCCGCTGATCAACTGGGACGAGCCGGAAAAATCGCCGCTGCTACAGATGGGCCTCCCCCGCGCCAAGTCGCGCCGTCCGCATCCGGAAGTCCCGCATCGTGTCTCGGGCCACGACATGTTCAAGCCGACATTCCAGACCACCGACGATCCCCAGTTCAAGCAGGCGGTGGAGTGGATCAAGTCGCTGTACCGGCCGCGCCCGGAATATCCGATCACCTACACCCCGCTGCGCCCGTTCGACCAGCCCGCCGCGGCCACTATCCCTGAAATTGGTGGTGCTCCTAAGCCAGCAGCCAAGCCCGGAGCGGCGATCCCCCCGAAGGGCAACGCAACCGACAGTCCTTCCGCACCACCAGTCGAGCCGAAGCCGGAACCCAAGCCCCGCTGAGAGCGGATGAATTGACTCCGACGCCAAGGTTGTTCGGAAAAAATATGGGTTAAATGGCGTCCGTCCCAAACGACTGATCAGAGACGTTGGTACAGTGTTCGCTTGCCGCGACGATTCGGTGACCCCGGACGGAGGCGGCGCAACCCGATCGCACTGTCCGAGCCCATCGCAATCGACGGGCCCGGCGTTGACACACAGGACCGAGCACACGCATGACCCGACCCAGCAGCCAGCACCAGTCCCGTCGCTCAGCCGCCTTGAAGCTCATCACTGCTCTCGCGATCGCCACGGTCGCGGGTTCGTGCGACAAGGCCGACATGGCGCAGAAGTCGATCGACGCGGCCAACGTGAAGATGGAATCGCTCGCCGCGGCGGGCTCCAACGTGGTGGCCCCGGCCGCCATGCGCAAGGACGCGTTCAACAAGATCGCCACCGAGCTCAAGCCCATCGCGGACTCGGGCGAAAGCTCGCAGACGCAGGCGGCCAACGTGCTGCTGGCGCGGGCCAAGGGCGGGCTTGGCGAGATTTCTTCCAAGGATGCCGCGGAGCTTGAGTACCAGTTCCTGTCGCAGATCACGATCGCGCGGGCCCAGCTCAATCAGTGGATCAGCCAACAGTCCACGGCCGCCTCGCTCAACGCATATGACCCAGCGAAGGACTTGGCCGATCTGGACAAGCAGGCCGCGGCGAAGTTCGCTGAGGCCGGACGGTATCAGGCGGACAAGGCCAAGCAGGAAGCGGTCGTTGCCGAGATCAGCGGCCGGGCCGCACAGGCACGCACCGCGGCGAAGGTCGAGCGCGATCGCGAGGCGGGCATCCGCAAGCAGGCCGAGGGCATGAGCCAGACGGCCAAGGAGCAGATGATCACGCAGGCCGCGGCGGCCTCTCGCGCGGCCGATGCTCTTGAGCGTCAGGCGGCCGAACTCTCCGCCGAGGCGGCGAAGGAAGCCCCGAAGGTCGATGAGATCGCCAATATGGTGGACCGCCTGCAGAAGCAGGTTGAGTCCTTGAAGGGCGCGAAGGAATCCATCCAGAAGCGTGCCGCGGCGGCCAAGACGCACTCAGAGCAGGCCATCGGCGATGCGAACACCGTTGGGGCGAAGATCAAGACGACGCTGGACGGCTTGGCCAAGATCCGCGAGGCGGCGGCTAGCCCCGCTCAGGAAGCCGTGAAGCAGTACAAGGCCGCGTCCGACGCGTCGCGCAAGGCGGCGGGCACGCCGGTGCGCGAGGCGAAGACGGCGGCCTTGGCCGCGCAGGGCGGATATCAGCAGTGCATCGGCGATGTCTTGGCGACCAAGGCGCGGAGCGTGGCCGTGTACGCCGCAACGCTGAACGCGATCGCCACGGCGACGCCCGCGATTCCCGGTGTTCCCGACGCGGCCGCGAAAGCGAAAGCGGCTGAGGCGGAGTTTGACACAATCTGCAAGGACGCCGAAGCCGCGTATACCGAGGCGCGCGGAGCGTTCGACAAGACGGGCGCGGCGGGCGATCTGAAGAACCGCATGGACGCCGTGACCAAGGCGATCGACGAGCTCAAGGACCTCCGCAGCAAGCCGGCGGGAACGCTCGCCCCGGCTCCCGCCGCTCCGGCAACGGAGAAGCCCGCGGACGCGAAACCCGCCGATTCCAAGCCCGCGGCCGATGCCGGCGCGGCACCCGACGCGGCGGCGAAGCCAGCCCTTTCGGCGGATGACGCCAAGGCGGTGGAGGGCGAGGTTCGCGCCGCGATCAAGGAAATCGCGGCCGCTTCCGCGGCGGACGACACCGAGAAGCTGCTATCCCACTTTGACTTTGCCAATGACGCGGAGAAGAAGGTCATCGAGGCCGCGCTCCCGCTCAAGAAGACCATTACCGCGCTGGACGCGGCAGCCCAGGCCAAGTACGGCAAGCCGATCGGCGACCTGGCCAAGGAATCCAAGTCTCCGGCGATCAAGGGCAATCCGATTCTGCCGATGCTTGTGGCGATGGGCAAGAGCAACGCGTTTGCCGCCCTGAGCTCCGATGGTGACACCGTGATCGTCAAGGCGACCTCCGCCACCGAAGCGACGGTCTCCGCCGAGGGAAGCCCGGCGGCTACGAAGATGATCAAGAAGGGCGGCGCGTGGAAGATCACGGGGCTTGGCAACTCGATGGGGCCGATGGCGGCCCAGATGATGCCGATGTTCAAGTCGCTTTCGGATTCCTTCGTGTCCGTGACGGACTCCATCAAACAGGACAAGTACGCCGATGCCGACGCCATGCTCACCGACCTGAGCGCCAAGCTGATGGGCGCGATGGGCGGAATGATGGGTGGCGGCAACCCCGCGGCCCCAGGAAGCCGTCCGAAGCCGGGCGGTTGACCCGTCCGGCCCGAGCGGGCTAGTTTTGCCGCCCTTTTCTCGAACTGATTACTCCTCGCCGGCCTCGGCCTCGCCGAACCGGCACATGACCGAAGGGATCGACTCTGAACCGCATCGCACGCAGCGCCTTGGCCTTGCTCGCCGCCACCACACTGGTGGCATTTGCCCCCGCGCGCACCGCCCTGGCCCAACAGAACATTCCGGATGCGGTCATCACGTCCAGCCAGATCTCCCCCGAGGGCAAGACGCAGATCGACGAGTTCATCAAGTCGCAGGCGGCTGGCCTCAGCGGCGATGCGGCGGCGATCCGCAGCGCCAAGAACAAGCTCTCCGCTCCCCTCACGAATGTCGGAATGACCGAGTCGTTCCGTCGCGAGTATGGCCTGAAACTGGTTCCGGTCATTGCTCCGCTGACGACCAGCCCCAAGGAAGAGGTCGCGATCAACGCCCTGCGCCTCGCGGGCCTGGTCGGCACGAAGGATGGTCTGGATCTGGCTCTCAAGGGGCTGGACGACAAGCGGCAGAGCGTCCGCGTCATGGCGGCGATGAGCGTCGGGCTCTCGATCAGCACCGGGCGGGCCAAGGACCGAACCGCGCTCTCCTCTCGAAACGCGACCGATGCGCTCACCGCGCTGAACGACAAGATGGTGGCCGAGCAGGACCCCCGCGTGCTCGACGCGATGATGCTCGCGCTGGACGCGGCGATGAAGGTCAAGGCCGAGGATCTCGCGGATGTTCGCACCAAGGCCACGGCGTTCCTGCTCTCGGCGACAAAGCGGCTCGCGGGCCGGGAGAATGTTCCCGCGCTGGATCAGGCGCTCTCGCACGCCGTGAAGACGATCGGCGAGGCCATGCTCGACGCCGGGGCGGACAAGCTCCGGCGGCTTCCGTCACCGAAGCCGCGTGCGTGGCGGGTGATGTCGTCGCCGCCGTGCAGCGTCGGCTGGATGCATCGCCGACGGATGCGGAGCGCAGTCTGCTCGGGCTGATCGCCCAGCAGTGCGAGCGCATCGTGCAACAGGCGGCGACGTCTCTGGGAACCAAAGCCCCGGTGTACAACCTGGATGAGCTGATCCACGAGAACAAGGACGCGGAGTTCAAGACCGCGGCCCAGCGGCTCTATCGCGATCTGGGCGTGGACCCGTTCGGCTGCAAGCCGGCGGATCGCTACCCGAAGCCGTGAGTTTGTCCGCGGCGTGGTTGGTCGGACCGTCGTAACCTAGTGCCATGCTGAGGATGCTCGCGCCGCTGGTGGCGCTGATGGTAATCGGTGCGCTGGTGCTGGCGACGGACCGGCCGCGCCCCCGTGCGGACTTCACGTTCGCCAATCACGGCGAAGTGAACACGCTGGACCCGCAGAAGATGTCGTGGATGTACGACCTTCGGATGGGGCGAATGCTCTACGAGGGGCTGGTGCGTCAGGACTTTCTGGGCGCGGAGCCCGGAATCCGCCCAGGCGTGGCGGAGCGGTGGACGATCTCCGATGACGGCCGCACATACACCTTTCACTTCCGTGCCGATGCGAAGTGGTCCAGCGGCGAGCCGGTGCGTGCTTCGGACTTTGTGTTCTCCTGGCGTCGGGCGATGCTCCCGGACACGGCGTGCGACTATACCGCGATGTTCCAACTGATCGAAGGTGGCAAAGAGTTTTTCGAGTGGCGGACGGCCGCGCTGGAAGCGTTCAAGCCCGGCGATGATGCCGAGGCGCTGTGGGCCAGGACGCGTGCGAAGTTCGACGAGATCGTGCGGCTCAGGGCGATCGATGATCGCACGCTTTCGTTCACGCTGCGCCGTCCGGTGCCGTACTTCCTGGACATGTGCGGGTTCCCCGTGTTCTTCCCCGTGTGTCCCGACCTGCTGGCCCGCTACGAAGCGCCCGAGATCGCCACGGGGCGGATCACGCCCAGATCGGGATGGACCAAGCCCGGCGTGCTTGTCGGCAACGGGCCGTTCGTGCTGACGGCGTGGCGATTCAAGCGTGACATGGATTTTGCGCGCAGCCCGACGTATTGGGATCGGGCACGCCTCAACTTCGACACCGTGCGGTGCGTCTGTATCGAAGATGTGAGCGCGCAGGTGCTGGCGGCACGGGCGGGAACGATCGACTGGCTCTCCGACGCCGCGGCCTCGTTCCGTTCCGACATGCTCGCCGACCGGCGTGCGTACGAGCGGGAGCATCAGCCGGAGATCGACGCGATGCGGGCCGCGGGGCTGGACCAGACGACGATCGAGCGGCGGCTTCCGGATGATCCTCGCAACCGCATCCATGCATTCCCATCCTTCGGAACGTATTTCTACAGCTTCAACTGCAAGCCCACGCTGATGGACGGCCGGAGCAATCCGTTCGCGGACAAGCGCGTGCGCCGGGCGTTTGCGCTGGCGATGGACAAGGAGCGGATCGCAGTGCAGGTGCGCCGGATCGGCGAGCCCGCCGCGGCCACGCTCGTGCCGCGCGGCTCGATCCCCGGCTACGCCTCGCCCCGCGGCCTGGGTCGCGACGCCGCGGAGGCCAAACGTCTGCTCGCCGAGGCGGGATACGCGGGCGGCAAGGGGCTGCCCACGATCCAGATCCTGTTCACGCGCGATGCCGGCCACGAGTTCATCGCGCAGTCCGCGAAGAAGGACTGGGAGGAAATACTCGGCGCGAGCGTGGAACTCTCGCAGCGGGAAGTGAAGTCGTTCAAGAATGATCTGCGCAAGGGCAACTTTATGGTCGCCCGGAGCAGTTGGTTCGGCGACTATCTCGACCCATCGACGTTTCTGGACATCAACCGCACCGGCGACGGCAACAACGATCGCAAGTACTCATCCCCCGAGTATGACGGGCTGCTGGCGCGGGCGGAGGAGACCACCGACCGCGCGACGCGGATGCAGCTGCTGGCCGCGGCGGAGCGACTGCTGGTCGAGGAAGACCTGCCGATCCTGCCGATCTTCCAATACGTGGATGTCTCGATGTACGACCCGCTTCGGCTGACAGGCCTGACGAGCCACCCGCGCCAGGACCAAGTGGTCGACATGATGGACATTCTCGGCGATGGCAAGGGCGCAGAGACGCCACGCGAGCGCCCGGCCGCGGCCGGCGCAATGAAGACCGTGGGGGCGTCGCCATGATCGGGCTCATAGCGCGCCGACTTCTGCAACTGCCGCTGATCCTGCTGGTGATCTACACGCTCACGATCGTGCTGGCGTGGGCGATCCCCGGAAGTCCGCTGGACAAGCCCGAGGGTCGGCAGCCGCCGGAGGAAGTGCGCGAGGCCATGAAGCGGCAGTACAACCTGGATTCGCTGCCGCGGTTCTACGGTTCATATCTGGCGAACGCGACGGGCGTGCGATGGGCCGGGGATGAACTCTCGGGCCGGGCGTCGCGCGAGCGCGATGCGGCCCGCGCGGCCGGGCGGGCCGCGCCGACGACGCACATCTTCGATCTCGGTCCCTCGCTCCAGTACGAGGACTGGCGAGTCAACGAGATCGTGGCGGCGAACCTGCCGGTGTCGATCACGCTGGGCCTGGGCGCCGTGGCTCTGGCGACGATTCTGGGCGTGGGCGCGGGCGTGATCGGCGCGGCCAAGCCGGGTTCGATCGCGGATCATGCGACGCTGGCGCTCGCGCTGATCGGGATCAGCGTGCCGAGCTTTGTTGTGGGGAGCGTGCTGGTGCTGGTCTTTGCCGTGTGGCTGGAGTGGTTCCCGCTGGGAGGATGGGGCACGTCCCGGCAGATGGTGTTGCCGATGGTGACGCTCGCGTTGCCCTTCGCCGCGTACATCGCGCGACTGACGCGCATGGGCATGGTCGAGCACTTGCAGGCGGACTTCATCCGCACGGCCCGGGCCAAGGGCGCGAGCGAGGCGAGCGTGCTGCTCAAGCACGCGCTCAAGAACGCCTTCCTGCCGGTGCTGAGCTTTCTCGGCCCGGCGAGCGCGGCGGCGATGACTGGTTCGTTCGTCATCGAACGCGTGTTCTTCGTCCCCGGCATCGGCCAACACTTCGTGAACGCGGTCCTGAACAAGGACCTGTTCCTGATCATGGGCGTGGTGCTGATCTACGCGACGATGCTGGTGTTGCTGAATCTCGCGGTGGATGTGCTGTATCGCTGGGTTGATCCGCGGATCGAGGCGTAATCGTTCTTGCTATTCCTGCGGCGTGAACGTCGCGCCATCACGGACATCGCAGCTGACCAGATCACCCGGCGCGAAGTCGGCCGCGCTTTGGCGCTGGTCGAGCAGGTGCAGGTGGATCGGCATGCCGGCATCGACGGTGAGGGTGCGGGCGGCGGCGTTGCAGGCGACGACGCGGCCCTGCACGCGGCGGGGGCGGCCCATGAGCGGCTCGACGTACTTGCCGCCGGTATCGACGATGTCCACGCGCCGGGCGTCCACCTGGATGGTGCCGATGACCTTCTTGCCCGGCTCGGCGCGCATTTGGAGGGGAACCAGCAGGTGCATCTGGTAGCTGGTGTTCGGAAAGCTTACGACGATGTGACCGGTGTGCGCGGACTCGAGGATGCCGCGGGCGAGGGAGGGATCGATCGGAGTGGTCGGGGCGGGGTGGAGCATGTGTGGAGAGTTTAGGAGGTTGCTACGCGCGGAGAGCGGACTCCGGAGGCGAGAAAATTGGCCAGCAGTTTGGGGCCTTCGATGGTGAGGAAGCTCTCGGGGTGGTATTGGACGCCCTCGAGGAGCGGCTTGGGCTCGCCGCGCGGCCAGACGCGGCGGAGGCCCATGACGACGCGGCGGGTTGGGCTATCGGGCTTGGCCGCGTCGATCGGTTCATCCGTCCACGCGCTCACCGTCCAGCCGCTGCCATCCGCGGCGGTGGGGGGGATGGTGTCCGCAAGCACGACCAGCGAGTGGTAGCGGGTTGCCGTGAAGGGGTTGGACATGCCGCGGTAGACGCCAAGGCCGTCGTGGTGAATCTCGGAGGTCTTGCCGTGCATGGGGACGATGTGGCGCTGCACGGTCATGCCGTTCATGTCGCCGATGGTTTGGTGGCCCAGACAGACTCCCAGCACGGGGATACGCCCGGCGAATCGCTCGATCATCGCGGCGGAGCAGCCAGCTTCCTTGGGTGTGCAGGGGCCGGGGGAGATGATGAGGTGGGATGGGCCGCGGCCGCTATTGAGTTGCGAGGCCTGATCGGGCGTGATCTGGTCGTTGCGGACGACGTTGATCTCCACGGTGGGGTCGATCTCGCCCAGCCGCTGGACGAGGTTGTACGTGAAGGAGTCGTAGTTGTCGATCAGGAGGATCATGGTGGTGGGTTGGGCGGGAAAGGATAAGGCCGGCCGCGCGGGGGTTCCGCTGCGGCCGGCCTTGATTGTCTGAATCACAGATATCTGCTGACCGAGATCAGGGACCAACGGAGTTGAAGAGCTGACCGCTGTCGATCGCGGCGCCGTTGTTGCCCTGGTTCTTGGGGACGGTCACCTTGACGGAGCCGGTGCAGTAGCCGCCGGCGTTGGTGGCGCGGTAGTTGATGGTGTAGACGCGGCCGTTCCGGTTTCCGGCGCGCTCGGCGCGGAGGAGGACGACGGGGCCGATGACGACGGCGTCGGGGCCGGTATCGCCATCGCCCAGGCCGCGGATCGGCTCATCCTGCGTCACGCTCAGAATGGTGATGCAGGCGGGGTTGTGGCAGGGGTCGCCGACGCCGCGGATGAAGATGGGGACGAGGCGGTGATTCGGCGGCCAGAGTTCGCAGTCGCTGGGGCGGGCCGAGGAGCAGTCCGGCGGAGTGATGTAGTTGTGGATGAGCACCGTCACATCGGACGTGCTGGAGAGAGCGCCATCGCTGACGGTGACGCGGAAGACAATCGTCGCGCCGGCGTTGCTCACCTGAGGTGCGGTAAAGGTGGGAGTCGGGCTGCTGGTGTTGGAGAGCGTGACGGCGGGGCCGCTGAGCTGCTGCCAGGAATAGGTGATCGCATCCCCGTCGGGATCGCTGCTGGCGCTGGCGTTGAGCGAGACGGTTGTTCCTTCGTTGAATGTGCCGCCGGGGCCAGCATTGGCGACGGGCGCGTGGTTCACGTTTTCGACCGTGATGCTGACGAGGTCAGAACTGGTAGCGAGGCCATCGCTCACACCGAGCGCGAAAGTCAGCACCTCGCCGGCAGGGCTGACAAAGGGTGCCGTGAAGGTCGGATGCTGCGGATCGGTGAGGTCGAGGGTCACGGCGGTGCCGGAGACCTGCGTCCAGGCGAAGGCGAGCGTGTCGCTGTCGGGGTCGAAGCTTGCGGAGCCATTGAGAACAACGCTGGTTCCTTCGGCGACGGTCTGATCAACACCCGCCTCGGCTTGCGGCGGATTGTTCACGTTGGTGACGTTGATGTTGACGATCGCCGCGATCGCGCCGCTGGGGCAGGTGTTGACCGTGGCCTGAAACGTCAAGGTGGCGCCGCCCTGCGGAACGGGCGGGGCTTGGAACGTCGGATGGAAGGGATCGGTGAGGTCGAGAATCACGGTGGGACCGGCGATCTGCGTCCAGCTGATCGTGGTGGGGCAGCCGGTGCCGCCGGAACTGGCGGAACCATCCAGCGAGACCGTTGCGCCCGAGGAGACCGCTTGGTCCGAGCCGGCATCCGCGATCGGCATCGCGCCGGGGGGACCGAGCCGGAGGCCGAGGTTGCCGGTTCCGTTCAAGTTGGATGTCGAGGTGGCTCCCCAGCTGGTAGCGCCGAAGGTCACGGGGAATCCACCGAGTGCGAGGTAATAGGTGCCCGCGGCGAGTGGGCCGTTCTGACCCTGAAACGTGATGCCGTCGCCGATGCCCGGGCGGGAGGGAGAGGCCGCGCCGAAGGAGAGGGCGCTCAGGCCGCCGCTGCCGTTGTCATCATCGGAGGCGACGAGGTTGCCCGCGCCGTCGTAGAGCCCGATCATGCTGTCGTTGCCGGGGGTGAGGAGCGTTCCTTCACTGTCGATGTCGAGGAACATCGCCGGGGAGACGGCGGAGATGGTGAACTTGTACCAGGTGACCGTGTTTGCGGAGACCGTGATTCCCGGGACGTTGACGGGGACGGCGGTGTTCAGCGCGCCAAGGTCGGTGGCGGCCGGCTGTGCAAAAGCGGCGTGGGGCGCGAGAGCCGCGCCAAACAGGGCTGCGCTCAGGGCGAGCGCAGAAGCAGACCACGCTCGCGGCCGTGGCCGCGTCGAGGGAACATGTGAACACATAGCGGATGCACTCCTTGGATCCGGCCGCAACTGCGAGCTGACATCCCGAGCCCGACAAGGGAACGGGCAATCCTGGCCCACGGCGGAAGTGAAAACCCACACTATCAGAGCTTTTTCGTCGACGCAAGACATAACTTGTCGCCGATTCAGAATCTGCGTATTGGTTCGCGGTGATGAGCGTCGCGAACCTTGATCAGAAAGATCGGCATCCGCGATGGATCGGGTCGAGAATTTTCGTGCGGGGAAACCATCACTTAGAACAAAACCAAATTCGTTGTTAGTTGCGGCCTGAGGATCGATCGCGATGCGGGCATAGTGCAATCTCCTATTCGGATTTGCGCCGGATCCGAACGCAGGGCGTTTGTCGCAAAAGACTTAGAGCATCGGTGGAGGCCCGGCCTGTACCGAGGGCGGTACTCGCAACGCAACCCGGTACTCGATCGAGTTTCTGGGACGATGTCCGCCGTTGAGGTGGCCTCCAAGGGCACCGGGATGGCGTGCAGGCCGTTTTGCGACTGTTTTGCAAAAAAATCGCTTGCCCGGGCCTGACTAGATAGTATCCTGTACGGTATACGTACAGGGCCCTATTTTCTGGCGGACCATTCAGGAGGCGGGACCATGTCACTTCGATCCCTCTTCATCGACTTCAACAGCTACTTTGCTTCGTGCGAGCAGCATCTGCGGCCGGAGCTGCGCGGCAGGCCCGTGGCGGTGGCGCCGGTCGTCGCGCCGAGCGGGTGCTGCATCGCGGCCAGCTATGAGGCGAAGAAGAGCGGTGTGAAAACGGGGATGCGGGTGCGCGAGGCGATGGAGCGATGCCCGGCCATCGAGATCATCGACGCGAGGCCGAGCGAGTATGTGCGGCTGCACCATCAGTTGATCGAGGCGATTGATACGTGCATTCCGATCGATGGCATTCACTCGGTGGATGAGATGTCCTGTCGGCTCGCGCCGAATGAGCGCGATCCGGACGCGGCGGCCGCGATCGCGGGGAGGATCAAGCGGGCGATCAGCCAGCGCGTGGGGCCGACGATGCGATGCTCGATCGGGGTGGCGCCGAACCGTTTTCTCGCAAAGGTCGCGACGGACATGATGAAGCCCGATGGGCTGGTGATCATCCAGAAGCATGAGTTGCCGGGGCGGCTGCACGAACTGGACCTGATCGATTTGCCGGGAATCGGGCCGCGGATGGACAAGCGGATTCGGGGTCGGGGCATTCACACGGTCGAGCAGTTGTGCGCGCTGAGCGAGGCGGAGATGGTGGGTTTGTGGGAGAGCGTGCTGGGGACGTATTGGTATCTCTGGCTACGCGGCGAGGTAACGCACGAGGAGCCGACGCGCAAGCGCAGCATCGGGCACCAGCACGTGCTGCCGCCGAAGCTGAGAAGCGAGGATCAGGCACGCGCCGTGGCGATGCGACTGCTGCACAAGGCGGCGGCGCGGATGCGGCAGATCGGGTATTCCGCGGGGCGATTAACGTTGAGCATCTCTGTGGAGACTGCGCCGGGAGAAGCCGGATACGGTGTTCCCTCGGGGTGGGGAGCGGCGGGATGGCACGCGTCGGCCGCGCTTCCAGCGGGATGCCGAGATACGTCTCAATGCACGGAGCTGTTGTCGCGCATGTGGAGCGAGCGGCCGCTGGGTCGGCCCAAGCAAGTTGGTGTGGCGCTGAGCGAACTGGCGGCGGATGCATGCGTGACCGCGCCGCTCTTCGCGGAGGAGCGGAAGAGCGAGGAACTGTGCCGCGCGGTGGATGCGATCAATCTGCGATTCGGCCGGAACGCGGTGTATAGCGGAGCGGTCCACGAAGTGCGCGACAGTGCGCGGGGCGGGATCGCGTTCAACTTCGTGCCGGATCTGGATGTGGTGGATGGAGTGAAGTGAGGCGATCAGGCCGCTTCGGCGTTGCCGAGCTGCTCCGTCCCTGCCACGCCGTCGCGCGTCACAAAGAAGAGCGAGTCGGTGATCGGATATGGCAGGCGCTTGTAGTCCTGCTGCACGCGGTTCACGAGACGCTGCATGAACGGCTCGGGGTTGCCGGTCATGGCGATAAACATGTCGCGAGCGGGGGTGGCGACGAAGAAGTCGCCGCCGAGCTGCGGGGAGAGGCGGCGGTGCAGGGATGTGAGCAGCAGACGCGCGGCGTCGTAGCCGTCCTGCTCGCTGACGATCGCGGCCTTGCCGCCCTCGCGGCTCTCGACGAGCTGCACGGAGAGTTCGGGAACGTAGCGATCAAGGTTCTTGCGGGCGATGTCCTCAAGGTCCTCGGAGCAAACGCCCCACTTGATCATCTGCTCGGTGGTTACGCTCACCGTCATGTGCGGGAGGTCCATCACGAAGACGACGACGGTGCCGTTGACGTACGGAACGTGCGCGACCTGCTCGCGGGTCAGGTGGTTGAAGATGGATTCGGGTTGGATCCGCGGCATGATCCGCGGCTTGGCGAAGTCGAAGGTCGCGCTGGAGAGGACCATGCTCTCGGTGGAGAAGAGGTGGTCGAGATAGTGCTCGACGATTTCAACGCCGCGCTCGGGGTCGCGGTTGACGAGGCGATTGAGGTTCTCCAAGTCCAGCCGGCGGCCGTCCACGATGAGCTCGCGTGGGCTGGAAAGCTGGATCGAGTGGTCGGGTTGCAGCCGGCGCAGCATGGCGGCGACGCTCTCGGCAAACGCTTCGGGCTCGTGCGGCATGCGGGGCATGGTGGAAACCTGCGGTCCTCTCTGGTTCGGTACGAGCGGGCGATCGGGAGGGATCGACCGGGCCGCAGGCAACAAGCCCAAACGCGGCCACCGCGGGAAATCGGCTATCGGGCGGTGCGACATCACTCCGGCACGCGCCGGGTTGCCACGGAATCCGCTGTTTTGTGGAAGCGGCTTGGTGAATGTGGACAAATCGCCCGTCGTCGCGCAAGACCCGCGCGAACCGGCGGTGCGGTCCATTCGCCCCGCCCTGAAGCGGGGCGGGTTGGCCACCGGTCGGCTCACGGCTATATTTCGTCCTTGCACTCCGGCGAACCGGAGTGGCGTTTGCGGGGGTGTTGGTGGACCACGACCCAGGGAGGCCCGGACAGTGACCAAGCAGGAAATCGAAGCGAAGGTCATCGAGATCGTCGCGAACCAGATGGGCGCCGACAAGGGTCAGATCACGCGCGATACCTCGTTTGTCGAGGACCTGAACGCCGACTCGCTCGACACCGTCGAGCTGGTTATGGAGTTCGAGGACGAGTTCGAGACCTCGATCCCGGATGAGCAGGCCGAGAAGATCAAGACCGTGGGCCAGGCGATCGACTTTATTTCGACCGCGGTCGGCGCGGGCTGATCCGCGGCCAGTTTGGTTCGGCTCAATCGCATGCACCAAGACCGGCACAACTCGCCGCGGATTGTCATCACTGGCATGGGCGCTCTGACCGTTCTGGGTCATAGTGCTCAGGCGACGTGGGATGGGATGCGCGCCGGGCGGAGCGGAATCACCCGATTCGAGGGTGAGGCGTTCGATAAGTACGCAGGTAAGTGGACTTGCCAGATCGCCGGTCAAGTCAACGGGTGGAAGCCCGGCGATTGGATCGAGCACAAAGAGATCCGGCGATTGGATCGCTTCGCACTGCTTGGCATGGGCGCGGCGGTCGAGGCCGTCCGCCACTCGGGCGTGGACTTCTCGAAAGAGGATCCGGAACGCTGCGGCGTGGTGATCGGGTCGGGCGTCGGCGGGATTACGACGATCGAAGAGGGCGTGTATGTCCTGCGCGATCGCGGGCCGGACCGAATCAACCCATTCACGGTGCCGCGGCTGATGGCCAATGCCTGCACGGGCAACGTCAGCATTCTCTACGGGCTGCAAGGCCCGTCCACGACGCATGTGACGGCGTGTGCGTCGAGCGGGCACGCCATCGGCGATGCGATCGACAAGCTGCGCTCTGGCAAGTGCGATGTGGTGCTTTCGGGCGGTGCGGAGGCGTCTGTCAGCCCGCTCTGCGTTGGTGCGTTCATGACCATGAAGGCGCTGAGCACGCGGAACGATGAACCGACCAAGGCGAGCCGGCCGTTCGATGTGGATCGCGACGGGTTCGTGATGTCCGAGGGCGCGGCGGTCTTCGTGCTGGAGACCGAGGAGCACGCCAAGAAGCGCGGCGCGACGATCTACGCCGAGCTGATGGGCCACGCGAACAGCTCGGACGCGGCTCATATCACCGCACCGGACCCGCAGGGGCGCGGCGCGGCTCGGTCCATGCGATGGGCTTTGCAGGATGCACGGCTGAATCCCGGTGATATCGACTATGTGAATGCACACGGCACATCCACCCCCCTTGGCGACAAGGCGGAAGTGGAGGCGGTCACGGCCATCTTCGGCGACCACGCCCGGAAGTCCGCCGGGGGCAAGCTGCTCATGAGCAGCACCAAGTCCATGCACGGGCACGGCTTGGGCGCGAGCGGGGCGATCGAGATGATCGCGTGCATCCATGCCGTTCGCGACGGGATCATCGCTCCGACGATCAATCTTGACAACCCTTCGCCGGGGCGCGATGAGCATGGCAAGCCGCTGCCGGCGTTCGACATCGATCTGGTGCCGCACCACGCTCGGGAGCGGCGCGTGAAGTACGCGATGAACAACACGTTCGGATTCGGCGGGCACAACGTGACGCTTATCGTGGGACGGTACGAGTAACGTGGCCGAGTCGAAGCCGCTGAACCTCGGTGGGTGTTTCGACCGATAACCCCGCCATGGCGTCCGACGTTCGAGCCATCCTGTCGCTGGAAGTACCCATTATCGTGCTGCTCGGGGAGCGGTCGATGCGGGTTTCCGAGGTCTGCGCGCTGAGTCCGGGGTCGATCATCGAGCTACCCAAAGGAGCGGAGGAAGAGTTGACCCTGCTGGTGAACAACAAGCCCACAGGGGCTGGTTTTGCCGTGAAGGTCGGTGAGAACTTCGGCATCAAGATCACCTACATAGGTGATTTGAAAACGAGGATTGAGGCCTTGGGGGCGGCGGAGCAGGCAGAGGCGGGCGGTGCGGCGCCTGGTGGCGGGGATGGGCTGTCCGCCCTGGCGGATTCCATGTTGGCCGGGCAGTCGTGAGCCAACCGGAGGCGTTGGGGTCACGGCGCGGGGCCGCATGGTCGAAATACATGAAGCAGGGACGGGCCAACAATCCCAGAGCGGTTGGACCGCGCACTTTGTGAAAGGCCAGGAGGGCTATGGCTCGCGATATTCCAGTCGGGAACGGTGATCTGCTCATCAACTTTGATGAGCAGTATCGCATTCGGGACATCTACTACCCGTGCGTGGGGCGCTACAACCACACAGGCGGGCATGTGCAGCGGTTCGGGGTCTGGGCAGACGGGGAGTTCTCGTGGATCGATCACGCAGACTGGCGGCGCGAGATGCGGTATCGCGCCGACACGCTGGTGTCCGAGGTGACGCTCACCAATGCAAAACTGGGGCTGGAACTGTTCTGCAACGACGCGGTGGACTTTCACGAGCCGGTATATCTGCGGCGGATCGTGGTGCGGGATCGCAAGCCGGGGAATGAAAGCGACGGGCAGCGGCCACCGCGGGATGTGCGGCTGTTCTATCACGTCGATCTCTCGATCAAGGAATCGCCGGTGGGGGACACCTGCGACTACGACCCGGAGACGGCGGGGCTGGTGTTGTACAAGGACGATTCGTACTTTCTCGTGAACGCGAGCGAGGGCGAGGGGCCGAACCAGAAGATGGGCGTGCATCACTGGTCGATCGGCACGAAACGTGTGGGCGGTGCTGAGGGAACGTGGCGCGACGCGGAAGATGGCGTGCTGGGGCGGAATGCGATCAGTCAGGGAAGCGTGGACGCGATGGCGGGTGTGAACTTGAGCGTGCCGCCGCGGGGAGAGGCGAGCGCGACGTTCTGGATGGCGTGCGGAGACAGCTACGAGCGGGTGCGCGAGCTGAGCCGCGTGATCAAGAGCAAGGGCATCGAGAAGATGTTCTCGCGTACGGAGGCGTACTGGAAACTGTGGGTTCGAAAGGACACAATTGACACGGCGGTGCTGCCGGAGAAAGTACGCGAGTTGTTTTTTCGCAGCCAGTTGATTTTGCGGACGCAGATCGACAATCGGGGGGCGATTATCGCGGCGACGGACAGCGACATCAGCCACTTCGCGGGGGATCATTACGCGTATTGCTGGCCGCGGGATGGCGCGCTGGTGGCGCACGCGCTGATCCAGACGGGGCAGAGCGAGCTGAGCCGGTCGTTCTTCCGGTACTGCGCGCGGGTGATCAACAAGAACGGGTACTTCATGCACAAATACACACCGGCGGGACATCTGGCCAGCAGTTGGCACCCGTGGGTGACGCAGGGGAAGCAGGTGCTGCCGATCCAGCAGGACGAGACGGCGCTGGTGCTGTGGGCCTTGCGCCAGCACTTCGAGGCGTTCCGAGATGTGGAGTTCATCAAGCCGCTGTACAACGCGCTGGTGGCGCAGCCGGCGCAATGGCTGATGTCGCATATCGACAACAACGGGTTGCCGCGGCCGAGTTGGGATCTGTGGGAGGAGCGGCGCGGGATACACACGTTCACCGTCGCGGCGACGATCGGCGCGCTCAGCGCGGCGGCGGCGTTCGCCCGGGATTTCGGTGATGTCGAGCGGGCCGAGACGTATCAGCACGCGGGCGAGCGGATGCGCGAGGCGCTGCAGAAGCACCTCTGGAACGCGGAGCAGAGCCGCTTTGCGCGAATGGCGACGCCGATCGAGGAGAGCGACTCGGTGGGGGTGTCGACGAAGGTGACGGGGTATCGGCTGGACATGACACGCGACAGCGCGAACTACGCGCTCTGGGCGTTCGGTGCGTTCCGGCCGGGGAACCCGATGGTGGTGAGCGAGATGAAGTCGCTGTGGGAGCGGCTCTGGGTGCGGACGCGCGTGGGCGGGTGTGCGCGATACGAGCGGGATTACTACCACCAGGTGGAACGCGATAATGTGGACGCGGTGCCGGGCAACCCGTGGGTGATCTGCACGCTCTGGCACGCGCAGCACCGGATCGCGCAGGCGCACACGCCGGAGGAACTCAAGGCCGCGATGCCGCTGCTGGAGTGGGCGGCTGAGCGGGCGAAGGGGAGCGGCGTGCTGGCGGAGCAGTATCACCCGTACACGGGCGAAATGATCAGCGTGAGCCCGCTGACGTGGAGCCACGCGGTGGTGGTGACGACGGTGATGGAGTATCTGGCCAAGCACGCGCGGCTGATCGCGGAAGCGAACGCGGTGGAGCCGTTTGCGGAGGCGGGAGTGGCGTAAGGCGCTGGGTGGGCTTCGCGGTATGCTGCTGCTATGGAAGCGAGGAATGATGAGACATTTGTCTCGAAAATGCTACGAGGGGCTCCTTGGCCAGTGATTGGGGAGTGGAGACCTTCGGCATTTTCGCCGACTTGCGCGATGACCATTCGAAGCTTGACGTTAAGCGCCTTCCGCTCTCGGAGCGGTCTGCGATGGGAACGTGCCAAAGCCCTGCTTGCGTGCGAGGGGCCCGACGCACGCCCGTGGGTGGCGGGCCTTGTCATGCGGAAACGAGATGGATGGGGCTTTCGGCAGAGCGGTGCGATACTGCTCGGCGATGCGAGTGCGATCGTGCGGTGGCGAGATGGACGAGAGGAAATGGAAATCGAGGGAGTCGGGAGAGCGACTCTGCGGACATGGGGGTTGGCGTTCGTTGGTCGGCCTCGCACTGAATACTCGCTTGAGTCTGGTGAGTCGGTTGTCGTGCATGTTCCCAGAATCTTCTCGACGAGTGGGCTTTCTCGATGGCAGTTTGGACTCGTTCAGCATGAAACCAATCGGCTGAGAATCGCGGCAGGCGCGCTCAGGAAGTTTGAAGGCACCCTTATTGAGACGGTCGGGCGTGAAGCATCCGATCCGGGGTGTCTGGTATCCATCGACCCCGCGGAGTTTCTTGCGCCCGCGGTTGCGAGGGAGTTGTTGGGCGCGCCGGAGTCGGTGCGATTGCTGGTGATGATGGCCGCAATTTGGGAGCGAATTCGATATGATGGGTCTGCCGATTAGTCTTGGAAGCTAACACGGTGTGGCCGTTTGCGGAAGCAGCGGTTGCTTAGCGGTCACTGCCAGCCAACTGTCCGCCTGAGTGCTCGAGACGCTGCTCCGCATCGATTCGGGCAATCTTGAAACGGTGCATCACGATCGCTGTCTTGACGTTTCCGCCCGCCTGATCCAGCAGCGAAAACGCGTCATCGCGGGAGAGGCCTGTAATTGTCGCGATGATTCTGGCCGCGCGATCGCGGAGTTTGTCGTTGCTGGCTCGGACATCCACCATCAGGTTTTCGTAGACGCGACCAGCGCGGATCATGAGCGTCGTTGAGATGGTGTTGAGCGCAAGTTTGGTCGCGGTGCCAGCCTTGAGTCGAGTAGAGCCGGTGAGGAGTTCTGGGCCGGTTTCGAGGACGATGAGATAGTTTGCGCTGGCGGGTTTGGAGATTGGCGTGCAGACGAGCATGCCGGTGAGCGGTGGCTGGGCGAGCTTCTTTGCGTGGTCGAGAGCGCCGATGACGTAGGGCGTGGTTCCTCCGGCGGCGATGCCGAGGACGATGTCTTGCGAGGTCAGGGCGAGTGCATCGAGTTCGGGGGCCGCGCCGTTCGTCTTCCTTGCCCTCGCCGTTTTGCGGAGCGAGCCACGCCGCCGGCGATGATGCCGATGACGCGATCGGGCGGGGTTTGGAACGTGGGGGCACTCGCTGGCGTCGAGCACGCCGAGGCGGCCGCTGGTGCCAGCGCCGAGGTAGATGAGGCGGCCGCCCGCGATGAAACGCGGCGCGGCGGCTTCGATAAAGGCGGTCAACGCGTGGGCGGCCTTGTCCATCGCTTCGTTGACGAGGCGATTTTCCTGATTGAAGAGGTCCACGCACTCCCGCACGGACATTTCGTGCAGGCGCATGGAGCGTGGGTTGCGCTGTTCGGTGAGGATGTGTGAGCGATCAGGAGGGGTGGTCATGATTCGGCTTGGCGGCGAGCGCTCATCTTGAAGTATCAGCGCATGTGTTTGTTGGGCACGAGGCAATGCTCATTGATGAATTTTAGTCGGCTCTCCAGTTGAGCGACATTGTCGAGTGTTGCCGGCGCATTCACAGGGATGAGATCGTCGAGGCTCATTCCCGCCTTGGCCGCCTTGACCCATGCTTGCATTTCCCCCGCGTATCCATCCAATGCTTGAATGGGGTTGGCCAACTCGGGGTGGCCAAGGTAAGCGGGTGGTACATCGCCCACGACAACCCATACCAGATGACCGGGACCGGAAACAAGCGAAACCTTGACAAGAAACACCGCTATTTTCAGCCCGAAGTCATAGCCATGCCAAATCTGTTCCACGCCTTTGCACCATCGTTGCCCAACGAGGTACTCACGCGCACGCAGCGCGAGCATATCGAGTTCGACGCGATCTTGAGGATTCTCCACGGGATACTCGTCGAGAGAACGAACTGTGCTCCAGTCGATGTCATTCATGGAGTTCGTCTCGGAGTATTCGCGAGTGCCCATATCAACGCATGAATCTCACCAGCGGAATCGTCGCCATCGTGTGTAGCCCTGGCTTGGCGGCGATCAGCGATGGGATGGAGTTGATGGAGATCGCGCTGGTGGCGATATCGCCGTGGACTCCGCCGCGGAGGATCATGTCGATCGGGGGTTCGCCCTCGATGAGGACGCGATCGTGCGGGTCGGTCTGGCCGATGGCGGCTTGGAACTCCATCTGGATGAGTGGGGCATCGGACGCGGATGCGCCGATGGCCCACGCTCGAGCGACCTGCCGCACGCCCGCGGCCATGCCCTTGCGGATCGGGCCGATGGTTGCGTTCAGATCGCGATCCGCACGCACCGGCTCGATGCTCTCTTCCCACTTGTCGATCTTCATGCCGAGGTAGTGGGCGACGAAGTGGATGCTCTCTCCCAGGCCGACGTGGCGGAGGGAGCCGTCTTTGATTCGTGCAGCGAAGCCGACATCGTCGAGGCCGGCGCCGATTTTCTTCTGGAACGGAATGCGGCGCGGCGTGGCATCCTGGATGCGCCAGATTTTGACGGATCGCACGCTCCGGCAGACGGCGGTGGCCGCGACGGGGAGGGTGTCCATGAGGAAGCCGGGATTCACGCCGGTCCCGAGGACGCGGCCGCCGTGCTTGACGGCGAGTTGCTCGAGTTCCTCCGCCGCGGCGGGGTGGCGCAGCCAGGGGTAGAGCAGTTCTTCGCAGGTTGAAACGATCGGAAGGCCGAGAGCAATGAGCTCGCGGAGTGAGCCCATGCACTTGGCCAGATCGCTGGAAGTGGTGAGCAACGCGGCGTCAAACGGTCCCTTGCGGGCGGCTTCGGCGATGTTGGATGAAACGGTGCAGTCGAAGCCGCACTCGGGGACGATCGCTGCCAGAGGTTTGCCGACGATGGCGGGATCGATGTCCACGGCGGCCGTGACGCGGGCGACGCCGCGACGGGCCATGTCGGCGATCATCATCTTTCCGAGCGGGCCGAGACCGACGTGCAGAATCCGGAGCATGGGAGTTCCTGAAAACGGGCGGTGCGGGGCGTGACGGCCGATGGTAGTGCCGGCGCGGGCGGCGCGCGATGCGAGTCATCGGCTGTATCATCTGCGATATGCCCACCTTTGGTGACTACACGACGGTTCGCGAACTCCACCGCACGGGGCTTGGGGCGGTGTACGCCGCGGCGAAACAGGGCGCGGAACCTGATGTCGCATTCGCCGTCAAGACCTGCCGGCCGGATGCTCTGGTGTTGCGCCCGGATCAGGCGGATCAGGAGATCGCGGCGTTCGTGATCGGGGCCGAGTACGCCAAGCGGATCGGTGATCACTCCGGGTGTGCGCAGCGATGGGCGAAGGTATACGCGATGGGGCGGCCCGGCGATCCTGGCGCGGGGGATGATGGCGGGGCGTACTGCGTGACCGATCTGGCGACGATTGCGACGGTCGAGAAAGTGATTGCGGGCAAGGTGCCCTTCGATGGGCCGACACTGGCTTGGCTGATGGGCGAGGTCGTGCAGGGGTTGCTCGATTTGCAAGCCAACCTGAAGCGCGGGCATGGCAATCTGAAGCCCTCGAACGTACTGATCTGTGGCGATGCAAACAAAGAACTGCGGGCGGCGCGGGTCGTGCTCTGCGATCCATCTCCGGAGGCGGAGCGAAATGTTGAGCAGGCGCACTTGAGCGATCTGCGCGGCATCGGCGCACTGATCCACGCCATCGTGCTGCACTCGCCCTTCAAGGGCGGATGGCCCGTCGAGCCGTCGTCCGCGTGGGCCGCGCTGGGGCGGGATGGGAACAAGTGGCGCGAACTCGTTAACACGCTGCTGGACCCGAACCCACGTGCGGAGCGGCCGACGCTGGATGAACTGGCGGAGCGGTTGAGGCCGCTGGCGGTGGCGAAGCGGTCGCGCACGCCACTGCTGCTTGGGATGGCCGCGGCGGTGTTGCTGGCGGGCGGCGTCGGCTTCGGCGTGTATCACTACACGCACAGGGAAGTGATCACGATCGTGAAGTGGAACGAGCAGCCGCAGCTGCATTTGCAGCAGTGGCGCGACCTGTGCGCGGCGTATCGCGGCTGGTATTCGCTCTTTCAGGATGGGCTGGGCAAGCCGCCGACAATGGGCCTGCGCGAGCGCGGCTACGCGACGCGGCGCGAGGCATACGCGGCGACCGATCCGCAGTTGAAGGAACTGCTTGCGCTCCCGGGCATCGCGGAGGGGTACGACCCGTGGTCGATCGCGCATGTTGCGAGAGACACGGACCTGCTTCAACTCGCGAACACGCCGACGGATCATGCGCGAAGTGATACGGGTGTTGATAAGACGGTGGCCGCGCTGGCATCGGTGGACGCGATCAAGCAGGGGCTCGTGGAAGGATGGAAGGCGCCGCAGCGATTGAAGGACAAGGCTGCGGTGTATCGGCAGCGCGGCTGGGTGCGCCCGGCGATGGTGCTGGAGAACGCCGTCGCGAACGTGAATCCCGACAAGGCGCCCGATCCCGCGGTGGCGGTGGACTCCGTGCTCGGGCTGGTGCCGATCGTGGAGAAGGTGGATGCGGCGTGGGAGGAGATTCAGAAGAATCGCGAGGCGATCGCCTCGATCAACGATCCGATTCTCGCGAAGTTCTCGGATGCGGGCGCGGCGATGGTGGGGGCGAACATCTCCGACGGCAGCACGGCGAAACGCGAGGATCTCGTCACGCTGGAGAAACAGGCGCTGGATGCCGCGGAACTGGCGAAGAATCTCTCGAAGTTTGTGCGGACGGTGTGGCCGACGGTGGATGCCGAGTCGTTCACGACCGGGCCGAAATACGCGGAGATGTTGGGAGCAAGCCCGAGCGCGGTCGTCTTCGCGGATTGGCTTGCGGAGGCGAAGCGGCATCCGTCGTTGGATCCGGCGCTCGATCCACGCCGCGCCTTCAACGCAGAGCAGTTGCTCACGGGGATTGATGAGCAGGCGACGAAGCTGACAGGGAAACCGCTGAGGGGTGTGGTGCAGCCCGCGGTGGCATCCCGGCTGGCGAAGCTGCACGTGGATGTCCCCGCAATCGCGCCGGACAAGCTCTTCTGGAAGCGATCCAACGAGCAGAAGGTGAAGGATGAGGCGGCGCGGGTGAAGCGCGAACTCGACGAGGTGCGAGCCGCGGTGGATGGCATGATCGAGGCGCGGCGTGCGGAGTTCGCGGCGGGTGCACGTGATCTGCGTGCGAAACTGGCGGCACGCAACGAGGTCGCTCCGGGGTCCGGTGCGATCAACGCGGCCTGGCGCGGCTGGCGGGATGCAATGGTGGGTGGGGCGGGAGCGGGCGGGTTCGCGGATGAGGACTACGAGGACGTCGCGACCAAGTCGAAGGCCCTGGATGAGGCGCTTGCCGCGCTCGACAAGTCGTTCCCGGGCGCGATCGCCAAGAGCGGCGAGGGTGTGCCGCAGACGGATTGGGCGGCCGCGCTTGCGGAGGCGTCGCAGAATGAGCGAGAGAAGCGGCTGGGGGCGGCGCTCGCGGGGCTTGGTGCGACACCGCCCGATCCCAACGCTGCGAGTTTCAAGACGGCAACGACATCCGCCGGTAAGGACTACGGCGATTGGAACGCGAAGCTGACGCAGATGCGGACGGAGCTTGGCCGCGCGGAAGACGCGATGAACTCCGGGCAGGAGCCGACCGGAGCGGACTCGATCGAGAATGTCGTGAATAAGTGGATGAGCGATCCGCTCGGAAAGCAGCCGGAGATCGCCCAATCGGTCGCGGGCATCCGCGAGCGCGTCGAGGCGACCAAGGCGCTCAAGGCGGAGAAGAGCGCGGATGTGCTCGTCGGCAAGGTGATGAATCCCGATGCGGCGAAGCCGGAACTCACGCTCGCGGCGTGGCGGAGGCTCGGGGATGCGGATGTGGGCTGGCCGCGGACGCAGGCGCAACTGGATGATGGCAAGCGGCTGAAGGCGCAGCTCGCGGGCGTGATTTCCAAGCTGCCCGAGGCCCGCCGCGCACCGCTCGCGAAACAGGTGGCGAGCGATCTGGCGAAGCGATGGACAAGCTACGCGAGTTCGGTGCGCGAACCGCGCGTGTTGGAGGCGGCATTTGCGGCGATGCCTGATTACAGCGTGGATGAGGCAACGCTGCCGCCGAAGCTGCGATACAACCTGCTGTACTCCAAGCTCAGGAAAGACGCGAGGCCGGATGACTCGGATGAACGTGTCGTCGAGGTACTCGGTGCGTTTGATCGCGCGGTGCGAGGTTTGGGCGCGGATGTCGCCAATGCCCGCAATGTGAGCAAGCTGCTCGCGGACGCCGCGCCGATCGTGCGGGCCGAGGAGATCGTCCGACCGAAGGTTGATCCCAAGACGCTCGGTCCGGGCCAGATGGGCGGCAAGTGGCAGGCGAATCTTGACACCACGACTGCCGACCTGACATTCACGCGCGGATCGACGACGCTGCTCTTCGTGCGTGTTGAGGTGCCCGGGGCGGACCCCGAGGCCGCGGTCTATCTCTGCACGCGAGAGCTCTCGATCGGGGACGCGGCGGAGATCGTCGAGGCCGCCGGCCCCAGCGCGTGGGCGAAGTTCAAGGACGGTTTGCCCGCCATGAATACATGGAAGACGCCGCGCGGCTGGACGCTTGATGCTCGTGGCGTGCTCACGACGCAGTCGTGGATGCAGGTGGATTCGAACATGACGTCGCAACTTCCCGGCTATGCGCCGGGAATCGGGGTTCCGGGGCAGGTCGCGAAGGTCGCTGATACAGCGGGCGGCGAGCCGCAGCGGGACCATCCGATTCAGGAGATTCCGCCATACACGCTGGCGTATGTCGCGCGGCTGGCGGGCTGCCGATTTCCGACGGGCGCAGAGTGGAACGCGGCGCACAAAAAGTTCGATGGCGGCGGCACGCCATCGGGATCAAACCTGCGCGATGCGACCTTTGAGAAGCAGCGGGCCCACATCAAGTCCGCGCGAGCCAGCGTGACGCGACAGGACGGCTTTCCCTGGCCGGATATGGGCGCGTTCGGCGCGACGGCCGTGCAGAAGCTTCCGGTCGGCGACAACGCCCGATCCGGGCAGCAGAGCGATGGCATTCTCTGGTTCACGCTCACGAGCACCGGCGGCGGCGAGCGCGTGCATCATCTCGTCGGCAATGTCGCGGAACTGGTGGTAGAGGATGGTCCGCAGTTCGAGCGCACGCCTGCGAGCGCGGCGACCAACGCCATTCAGGACATGCTCGGCAACGTGAAACTCGGTGTGATCGGCGGCTCGGCGCTCTCCGCGCCGGAGTTGCCGATCGATCGTCCGATTCCGCTCGAGTTTGAGGACATTACCGAGGGATACTCGGACATCGGCTGCCGTCTTGCGTTCAATGCCGCTGGTACGGCCCCGCCGCGCGAGAGCTTCGCGGCGCGGCTGCGGAAGCTGCTGACGGACGATGGGTATGTGCTCGGGCAGTGAGGCGCGGGGGTGGCGCAGCCGCGGGATTCGCTCCCAGAGCGTCGCTCATCCCGGGCGTGTGGAAGGCATCACTCGGTCGGCACATTGGCGAACGTGGACCGGCCGACGGTCGTGTCCAGCGTGGTCTCGGGCGTAAAGATTGACCGGCCAAGCCCGTCACTGACCGCGAGCGAGCCGGTCGGATACGCCGGGCGCGGAGCCGGGGTCATGGCCGCGGCCCGCTCCCACTCGCGTTCCTTGGTCGAGGTGGAGCCCGAGCATCCGGAAATCAGGCAAAGGGCGACACCGAGCAGGACGGGAGCGATCAGGCGGCGCAAACGCATGGGAAGTCTCCAAAGGTGTCGCCAGAAGTGGCGAGCCGGAAGGAGAATCGAGCGGTTTGATCGGCCACTGAACATGCCGCTTCCCGCGAAACGCCGCGATTCGGCGGGCCTCCCGTACAGCCCGCACAAACCCGCGCGTTGGCGGTTGTCTGGACAAAGTCGAACATGCAGCGCGGCCGCCCACAAAGCCCGATAAACTCCCCGCGTCTTGGTTCGCCCACCCCGGATCGGGGAAAACACCTCTGAGGATCGCACGTGCCCGCCGAAACATCAGGTTCGACATCCCAGCCCGCCGACGCGGCCAAGCGCCTGGAGCAGGCCCTCGGCCTTCCGCCGGGCGAGCACGTGGACGCCGCGAGCGCGTACGAGCTGGCCGCCATGCTCGCGGAACTCGCCGCGTCGCTCGATCAGGTCGTCTGGAGCACCTGGAAGATTGTCTCGCCGAACTCGCCCTTGAAGCGACAAGCGCCTGCAAAGGTGGCCATGGCCAAGTTCGCATCGGGCGATCCCGGCGTGACGCGCGAGCAGTTGCGCCAGGATATTGATCGCTTGCGGCAGTTGACGGCCGCGCTGACGGCGAGCGTCGGGCAGGCGGGGCGCGTGTATGCCCAGAAGCATCTGGACAAGCTGGCTCCGCAAGAGGTGGAGAAACTCGCGAAGATGTCCGCGGGCGCGGGCGGAGTGCTGGTCGGGCATGAGGTCCGCTGCTGGCGGAAGTATGTCGAGCTTGCCGGGCCGCAGGATGCGCAGGCGATCGAGCGGGAACTGCTCGGTGCGATGTCCGGCTATGCGGAAAGTCTGCTCAAGGGTCTCTCCAAGGAAGGGCCGACGAAGTGATAACGCTTGTGGAAACGTGTGAGCCGCTGTTCCAGTTTGTCTGTCGGCTCAGCCGATCGGCGCGGAAGGGCGTGGCGCCGGAGATGGTGCAGGTGCGCTCGGAGACGAAGGCCGTACTCGCCGAGTGTCGCGCCCGCGCGGCCCAGAACCAGCAGCAGGAGAACTTCGACAAGATCGAGATCATCCTGCTCTACTTTGTGGACTTCATGGTGCGGTCATCGACTCTGCCGTTCGCGAAGCAATGGCAGGACATGGCTTCTGACAAGGGCCAGATGGCGGGCGATGAGGACTTCTTCGATCAACTGGATGCCACGCTGCGCGACCAGTCTGATGCGGCGACCGAGCGAGTGAGCGTGTTCTACACCTGCATGGGACTCGGCTTCACGGGCTGGTATGCGGGGCAGCCGGAAGTGCTGCGCAAGAAGATGCTGGAAGTTTCCAGTCGTCTCCGCGGCCAGATGGATGCGGATCGTTCCGCCCGCATCTGCCCCGAGGCGTACGAGCATGTGAACACGAGCGATCTGGTGCAGCCGCCCGCCGGCAAGCTTCTGGGCGTGGGCATCGTGCTCGCCGGTCTCGCCCTCACCATGTTCGCAGCGAACATCGCTCTGTATTTGGATAAGCAGGGAAGCATGAAAGCCTCGCTCCGCTCGCTCAACAAGGACTCTGCGACCACTGCGGCCACCGCCCCCGCGCCGCACAAAGGAGACGGCCAATGAACCGACTCCTCCAGGGATACGCCAACATGCCCGCGGCGACGAAGATCGTGATCGCGGTGCTCGCGCTCGCGTTCGCGGGCGCGATCGTCATGATCTTCGGTGGCGTGCTGGCGATCTACGTGGTGCTCGCCGGACTCATCGTGATCGGTCTGATGCTCGCGCTCTATCGCGGAATTCTCGCGATGATGGCTCGGCGGAAAGCCGCGCCGATGGAGCGGTCGATTTCGTCCAACGCCGGCATGACGCCGCTGGGGATTACCGAACCGGCCCGCCGCGCCCGTCTGGATGATCTGCGCAAAAACTTTGATACCGGCGTGGAAAAGTTCCGGGCCGCGGGGAAGAACCTATACGCGCTCCCGTGGTATCTGCTTGTCGGCGAGCCGGGTTCCGGCAAGACCGAGGCCGTGCGCCACTGCAACGTCGGCTTTCCGCCAGGGTTGCAGGACCAGTTGCAGGGCGTCGGCGGCACGCTGAACATGAACTGGTGGTTCACGAATCACGCCGTGATTCTGGATACCGCCGGGCGATTGCTCTTCGAGGAAGTCGAGCCGGGCACATCCAGTGAGTGGCAGGAGTTCCTGAAGCTTCTTCGCCGCAATCGTCCGAATTGCCCGGTGAACGGCATGTTGCTGGTGATTCCCGCCGAATCGCTCATCCGCGACACCGCGGAGCAGATCGAGAAGAAGGGCGGGCGGATCGCGCAGCAACTGGATGGCATCCAGCGCACGCTCGGCGTGCGGTTTCCTGTCTTCGTGCTCATCACCAAGTGCGATCTGATCAACGGCTTCCGCGAGTTCTTCGATGAGCTGACCGATCCCGCGCTGCAGCATCAGGTGCTCGGGTGGTCCAACCCCGATGCGCTCGACAAGCCCTTCAATCCCGAACTCATCGAGGAGCATCTCCGCACTGTGCAGCATCGATTGGCCAAGCGCCGCGCCGGCCTGCTGCAAGACCCGATCAACACCGAGAACGCCCGCAAGTCCCGCACCGAGCAGGTCGATGCGCTCTATGCGTTCCCGGATGCGATGATGCGCATCGCGCCGCGTTTGAAACGGTATCTCGAGATGATCTTCGTCTCCGGCGAGTGGTCGCAGAAGCCACTCTTCCTCCGAGGCATCTATTTCACCAGTTCCATGCGAGAAGGCGCTGCGCTGGATCAGGAACTCGCCGAGACCTTCGGCGTTCCCGTCGAATCGCTCCCCGAAGGCCGCGTCTGGGAGCGCGACCGGGCCTTCTTCCTCCGCGACCTGTTCATGAACAAGGTCTTCCGCGAGAAGGGGCTCGTCACCCGCGCCGTCAGCACGCGCAAGCAGCAGCAGACCCGCAACATCGCCATGTACGGCGCGGCGGCAGCGGGGCTGCTCGCCGTCGGGTTGTTTACGTGGTTCGGCGCGAGATCCCTCTCGAACACAATCGTGCAGCCATCTGAGTTCTGGACCAGCGCGGGCAAGGTGTATCAGAGCAACATCGTCCCCGCCGATCCTGCTCGTGGTACGAGCACCCAGTATCTCCCGATCGTCTCCAAGCCCACCCTTGCGAACCGCGACTTCAAATATCGCGGCGGCCCCGGTGACGATGCATCGCAGCTCAAGGATCTTCCAGTCGCGCCCGAGCATCGCACGATCGCCGGCATGGCGCAGGAACTGGCCGACCAAGCCAGGGCGACTATCGCAGTGCCTGTCATTTTCCGTCCCGTGGCAACAATTCTCGGAGATGGTGCTGGCAATCTAGCGGAGCATCAGCGCGCCGACGCAGCGCGGGTGATCTTTGAGGGCAGCATTCTCCGTCCCATCATCGACGCGTGCAAGGTCAACCTCACTGCGGACACGGCTCCCGATGCGGGCCCACTCCCTCCCGAGGCAGCCCTCGCGATCGAGCAGCTCGCCAAACTTGAGCGTGCCAGCGCATCCACATCCACCGGCGGCAAGCACCCGCTTCTGAAACTCGAGCCGCTCCTGCGCTACGCGCTCCGCGGCAACAACGACTTCACTGAGAAGGGGGCGCAGAAAGACCTTCCTGGTCTGCAGGAGGCGTATCAAGCTCTCTATTCCGACGAAACATGGCCTCCCGCTTCCATGCGAGCGATCTATCAGAAGATCATCCCCGACGGTGTCGCTCGCCCGACGGTTGTCGAGACTGCTCCCGTCCCAACGCCCACCCCAACCCCGACTCCCAAACCGCCCGTCCCCACTCCGACACCGCCCGTCGCACAGAATCCCACGCCTGCAAATCCGCCGCCCCCTGCCAATCCGACGCTCGGCTTGAAGTTCCCCCTCGCCCGCTTCATGAACGCGGCCGCGGAACTCACCGGCGAGGAACTCGCCGCGCTGCGTGAGTCCATCGAGAAGGCCCGGGCCGCGGGAACTCCGCCCGACAAACGCGTGGATGCAATGTTGAAATCTCTACCGACGGCTTCGCACCCGGCCCAGATTTGCACCATCTCCGTGCTTCCTAAGGAGCCGCCCTCGCTCGGCAAGGATGCGCTGACGGCCGCCGCGCCGTTCGTGGCCGTTGTAGCCGCGGGGGGCGAGGCCAAGTCCACTGTGCCGCTCGCGGGGCAATCCGAGGCACGACTGACCAAGCTCCGCGCCCCCGGCGCGGCCTTCGACCTGAAGTTCTTCGCCTCCGAACAGACCGCCCCCGGTCCGATCGCCACGCTCAGCATTCCCAGCAAGTGGGGCGGCCTCTACCTCGTGGACCATTTCCGCGGCCAACCCGTGAAATCAGACGACCGCAAGGTGTGGGATGTCGAGGCGGATGTGCAAACCCCATCCGGCCCCAAATCCGTGTGGCTCCGCTTGGAGTTTGACACCGAACTGCCGGAGTTGCCTTGGTATCCATAGTCGGACACGTGCGGGGGTTCGCACCCCCATATGCTCCGACCACTGGCGTCCAAGGAGACCGGCATTTCATTTCTCTCTCGACTTATGGGCAAGCAGACGGGCGGCGGCGACACCGAGGTCTTCCTCGGTGCGTTCGGCAAGCACGTCGGGTGGAATGACCACATCGACGACCCAGGTCTTGAGACTCAGCGTCTCGTGGACTTCAAGACGCTCGTCTACATCGAGGGCATCGCCCCGAACATCGATGCTGGCAAGTGGGACAAGCTGGATCCGGACGGCCGCGTGGAAGGATTTGCCCACGTGCTGCTCATGCGCAGCCGCGGCGACCTCCTGATCGCCCGGCTCTGGTCCAGTCGGGATGGCAAGGGACGCGACAAATATCCGATGGGCGTGATCGCGCAGTTCCGCGGCGGCTCGCTGGAATGGGCTCTTGCGACGGTCCTGCCGGAACTGGAATCCGTTCAACAGCGCTGCGAGCAGGCCACAACAGCCGAACAGGTCGTCTCCATTCTTGATTCGGCACGGGGCACCTTGCGGGCTCGGCTCGCGGCTGTCGCGTCCGATCGTGGGGCGTCCGGTGAAGACCGGAAGGATTTGGTGATTCCGCGGGAGTTTCTCCCCGCGTTGGCTGGGCGTCCGGATATGGGCCCCAAGCGTCAGGGGCTGTACCGGATTCTTTATCAACTGCACCGGGAAGCGGAGATGTTCGAGACAGGATCGAAACCGCCGAGCCGGATCGGGAGTATGGGTGGCAAGGGCGCGGAAGCGTCTCACCTGACATCCGTCCACCTCCGCTTGCCAGCGGTCGCGACGGGTGCGAATGATGTTGCCGGCGTGCTCCGGGCTTCGCTGCAACTGCTGCTCTCCCGGTTGGAGCCTTGGGCGACGATGCTCCTGATTGTGCCGGCCCGGACGGGTGGGGGGAGTGGGGCTGGTGCGGGCGGGGGGCCGCGATTCGTGGACGCGATCATCGGCGAGCCGCAGGGCTCGCAGTTCTTCGCTCTTCAAGCAAGCGAGAAAACACTTCCTTTGACCACCGATATTCCTTACACCATCGACGCCGCATTCGCTCGTCAGGCCGACGCCTGGATCGCTTCCAAGGCCGCGGCCGGCGACCAAGCGGTTGCCATGCCCGCCGACTCCACCCGCCGCTCCGGTGCGGGGCGGTTTCTGATCTTTGCGCTCGCCGCGGTCGCGGGAACTGCGTGCGCGATGCCGAGTCCCGCCATCGCACAACCGCCCGCGTTGATTCCGGCCCAGTCCGAGCCGCGACTGACGTACAACCAAGCCCTCTCCGACCTCAAACTCGCGGTGATGAACTCGCAAACGCCGGATGCCGAGGTCTCCGCCGCGGCGAAGAAGTTCCTCGCCGATGTTCGCGCCCTTCCCGGCGGTATCGCCTTTCTCGCAAGCGTGCAATCAACGCTCCAGACCATCGAAACCGCCATGAACAATGCGGATGCGGGAAGCGTTCCCGCCGAAGTGCTCACACGCGGCCCCGCGAGCGCGGCTGGCTATGTCGGATCGCAGGATGGAAAAGTCGTCCGATTCAAGAGCACGCCGGGAGGTGCCCCGCTCCCCGAACTGGCGTTTGTGCGGGTGGATATGCCCGGAGGAGAAGCGGTTTTCCTCGGCACAACCGAAGTCTCCGTCGCCCAATACGCCGGAATCGTGGCAGTGCGATCCGGACCAAACGATTTCGCAAAAGTCCTGCGCACCTTCGACCGCGTCAGCGATCCGCGACCCGGTCCTCGATGCTGGGAATGGATCAACTCGACTGGCAAGGGCGGCGGCATCCGCGCTCCGCGCACCTGGCTCGCTCCTCGCGCTCTGGGCACGCCCGATGATTATCCGAAGGACGCCGCGCCGCTTCCGCCCTCAGCCGATGCTCCCATGCAGCACCTTTCCCCAGCCGCGGCCCTGTTCGCCGCTCGGCTCGCGGGCTGTCGCCTGCCCAGTGCCGCCGAATGGCTGGCGGCCAAGACACAACTGACAACCGGAACCGGCCCGGCAAACCTGCGAGATCGCACCTGGAAGGCCCAGTTCGACTTCGCCACGGCGCAGCAAGCCGCGGGCGGCAAAAACCAGCCCCCTGACGCGGGAGCGTTCATGCCCCCGGGTGCGAAGCCCGGCCCGCGCGGAAACGCATTAGAGGCCTCCGATGGCACGCTCTGGTTCACGTCGGTCTTGGTGGGCCCTGGCGATGTTGCCAAGAACCTCGTCGGCAACATTGCAGAGTTCGTGCTGGATGTTCCGACGGTCATCGAGCCGGACGCCCGTCCCGGCGCGGCGGCGGACTTCATCGCTGAAAACGCAGCCAAACTGCACGTGATCGGCGGATCCGCAATGAGCGATCCCGCGTTCGCGATCGATCAACCCCTGCCGGTCGTGCTTGAGGAGGCCCAGGAGGGGTATGCCGATGTTGGGTTCCGGCTCTGCTTCAGCGCTGGATTCACCGGTGGCCAGTCCCTGGCCGCGCGGATCAACCGCCTGCTCGAGCCCCTCCCGACATTGCCCGTCCGCCAGCAACCCGGCCGCTGAGGCGGGGTTGGAGACCTCATCGGACGAGAGTTCTCCACCCATTACCGACAGCCCACCCCCCCGTATCTCGCAGTCTTCCCGATTTGACGCATTTGGAGAGTTTTCGGTACGCTACCGCGCCAATGCTTCCCACCCTTCGGCCGCTCTCGGCTCAAGGGTTATCTTGCCGAACCACACAACCAGCCGAAAGGGGCTGCATGGTCGACGTGTCGAAGCGAAATCTGACTTCCTCCCTCCTCGTTGCGATCGCGGGTCTGGCGATCGGCACTCCGGCGCTCGCCCAGGGCGAGTTCGTGATGCCCACGCCCAACCGTGGCAACACCCCGAAGGTGGAGCAACCCGAAAAGCCAGTTGCTGCGCAACCCGAAGCCACTGCACCCGCTCCGAAGAAGCCGGTCGTGCAGGCCCCCGGTGAGGCGGACCCGGAAACCCCGACGTATCTCGTCGGTGCCGTGGTCATCCGTTACGCGCTGGACCACCCCTCGCTCCCGTCGGTGGACGATCTGCTCAAGCACGAACTCACGCTCGGCAAGATCGATGCCGGATACGTCGCCCCCGGCGGCGGCGTGCCCACCGAGACATTCACGATCGAGGACATCTCGCTCCAGCCCCCGCAGCGGTGGACCAGCCGCGCGCTCTACGCCGTGAGCAAGGCGATTCTCGATGAAATGAACAAGGGTGGAGTGATCGGCGTGACCGTCACCCCGATCGACACCGAGTTTGCCCCGCCCACCGAGGGCGATCCGCAATGGGGCAAGGATCTCCGCAAACCCGGCCAATCCGCCATCACGCTGCCTCGAAAACGCCCCGGTTCAGGTCTTCCACCCGGACGATGCCGAACGCATGGATGTGCTGCGCAAGGATGAACTCGACAACTACGTATTCCGTCAGAACCGCCACCCCGGCCGGCGCGTCGATCTCGCCGTCGCCGCGGCTCAGGAGCCCGGCGGCATCGCGCTGGATCTGCTCATCAACGAGAATCGCCCTTGGCTGGCGTACCTGCAGGTCTCAAACACCGGCACCGAGAGCACGACCAACTGGCGCGAGCGTTTCGGCTTCACCCACAACCAGCTCACCGGTGCCGACGACATTTTCAGCGTTGACTATGTCACCGCCGGATTCGACAAGTCCCACGCCGTGAATGCCTCATACGAGCGGCCGATCTACGGCGACTGGTTGAAGGCCAAGGCCTTCGTTTCATGGAACGAGTTCACCGCCTCCGACGTCGGCTTTGCCGACGAGCAGTTCAAGGGCGACGGCTACACCATCGGCGGCGAACTCATCGCCAATGTCTTCCAGCGCCGCGAAACCTTCATCGATGTCTTCGCCGGTGCCCGCTACCAGAACGTTTCTGTGAGCAATGAGGCCGTTCTGATCGAGGGAAGCACCAACTTTTTCCTCCCCTCTTTGGGTGCCCGGCTGGAACGCTCCACCGATACCTCAAACACCAACGCAAGCGTGACGATCGAGTTCAACCTCTCAGACATCGGCGGCTCCGATGCCGACGAGCTGAACAAGCTTGGCCGCCTCGACGTGAACCAGGACTGGACCACCTTCCAGTGGGACGTTTCCCACTCCTTCTACCTTGATCCGATCATCTTCGGAGCGGCTTGGAACGACACCAGCCCCGAAGGCCACGCCACCCTCGCCCACGAGGTCGCGCTGTCCTTTCGTGGCCAGCACGCCTTCGAGAAGCGGCTCATCCCCAACTTTGAGCAGACGGTCGGCGGTCTCTACACGGTTCGCGGATACCCGGAATCGGTGGTTGCTGGCGATACGGTCGTCGTGGCGAGCGCTGAATACCGCTTCCACCTCCCGCAGGCCTTCGGCTATGACCCCAATCCTGGGGAGTTGTTTGGCAAAACTTTCCGGTTCAAGCCGCAACAGCCGTATTCCCGGGCCGACTGGGATTTGATCCTAAAGGGCTTTGTTGACGCCGGAAAGACGATCAACTCCAAGCGGAAGACGTATGAGAACGACGAAACCCTGATCGGAACGGGCGTGGGCGTGGAGTTCATGTACCGCCGGAACCTGATTATCCGGGCCGACTGGGGCTGGGCGGTGGAATCGCTCACCAACAACAACGTCACAAGCGGCTCAAACCGCGTCCACTTCGTGGCCACCCTGCTGTTCTGAGGCCATTGGCCTAACTGGTTGGCAGAACTGGGGTTGCTGGGGCATAGTGTTTGGTACAACTCCTGCGTGCCGCGGCCCGATAATTGCCCCCGGGCCGCCCATCTCCGCCAACCCATGGCGGGGCAGCAGACGCGGGATTCGGGGGCGGGGCAAATGCGGAGCAGCGGCTGCCTGGGTGCGTACAGCACTCCGGCGGCCTGAAACCGTCCGGGAGCAAGACATGACGACCGCGTACGAGGTTCGCCCGACCGTTCAAGGGCGAGTGATCGGGCTGGGGATGGGGAAGTTCCGCTTCGTCGGAGCGGGGGTCGGGCTTGCGCTGGCCGCGCTGCTCGGACCGGTGCATATCGCGTGCGCCGGACCGGAAGGGGCGAAGGTCGTCCAGGGCAACGCCTCGATCAACAGACAGGGGAACCACACCCTGATCCGTGCCTCCAACGGCAGCATCATCAACTACTCCTCGTTCAACCTGAACGCCAAGGAGTCCGTCCGCTTCGTCCAGCCCAGCGCGACCTCGCGTGTGTTGAATCGCATCACGAGCGACGCCCCGACCACGCTGGACGGCTCGATCCGCTCCAACGGCATCGTGATGTTCGCCAATCGCGCGGGCATCATCTTCGGGCCCAACGCCGTGCTAAACGTCGGCGGGATCTACGCCGCGGCGGGCAACATCTCGAACAAGGACTTCACCGCCGGTCTCAACCGCTTCACAGATGTGAACGGCACGGTGAGCAACGCGGGCCAGATTGATTCGCAGTTCACCGCCCTCATCGGCGATCGCGTCATCAACACCGGCACCATCGAGGCGACCAACGGCGTCATCACCATGGTCGCCGGCAACGAGGTCACCCTCAGCCCGCGCGGCGGCGTGATCAGCGTCAAGGTCGACGCTTCGCAGCCCGGGGCAAACAAGCTCCCCGGCGCGGCGATCCAGAACTCCGGCACGATCAGCTCGCAGGGCGGTAGCGCGTTCATGGTTGCGGGCGATATGTACTCGCTGGCCGTGAAGAACACCGGCACCGTCCGCGGCCGCACCGTCCGCATCGAGGGCCAGGGCAACGCGGGCGTGCAGGTCTCGGGCACGGTCGATGCGTCCAACCAGCACTCCGACGGGCGCGGTGGATCGATCAAGATCACCGGCCAGACCGTTGAGGTGACGAACGCCTCGATCGACGCCTCAGGCCGTACCGGCGGCGGGCAGATCCTCGTCGGCGGCGACTATCAGGGCCATGGCGAGCTCCGCACCTCGGCCAACACGCACATCGACGCGAACTCCACACTCCGTGCCGACGCGACCGACGCTGGCAACGGCGGCAAGGTGATCGTCTGGTCGGACAACACGACCACGTTCTACGGCGATATCTCCGCGGCGGGCGGCACTCGCTCCGGCAATGGCGGTTTCATCGAGACCTCCGGCAAGATCAATCTCGATATTCGCGGCGCATCGATTGTCGCCCGGGCCCGCGCCATCGGCGGCAAGGCCGGCCTGTGGATGATGGACCCCGTCAACGTCAACATCGAGGCCAACCCGGATGCGGGCACTACGACCTCTTCCTCGGGCGGCACGACGACATGGGATCCGGACAACTCCGTTTCTCCCGCGATCGTCGATGTTGCGACCATCAACGCCGCGCTGGATAGCGGCACAAACGTCACGGTCATCACCGGCAGCGTCGGCGCCGACGCGGGCAACATCAACGTGAACTCCGCGGTCAGCAAGACCGCCGGAACCGATGCCACGTTCACGCTCCGGGCCGCGAACAACATCAACGTCAACGCGACGATCGGCTCGACCTCAGGACACCTGAATGTTGATCTCCAGGCCAATGCCAATGGCGCGGGCAATGTCGATCCGAACTCCGCTGCGGGCGATGTGACCCTCGGAGCCGCGATCACCACCAACGGCGGCACTTTCTCCTCCTCTGGCGTGAACTACACGCAGAGCGCCGGCGGCACCATCGCCACCGGCGGCGGCAACGCGACTATCAACCACACCGGCAACGTCGTCATCGGCGACACACTGGCCACAGCTGGCGGTATGTTCAACTCCTCCGGCGTGAACTACACGCAGAACTCCGGCGGTTCCATCACCACCGGCGGCGGCAACGCCACGATCAACCACACCGGCAATGTCTCGATTAACGACACGCTCGGCACCGGGGGTGGTACCTTCGCCTCTTCCGGCGTGAACTACACCCAGGGCGCGGGTGGCGCGATCTCCACCGGCGGCGGCAACGCCACCATCTTGCACACCGGCACCGTCGCCATCAACGACACCCTCAACACCGGTGGCGCGGCGAGCATTGTCGTCCAGGGTTCCACCTTCTCTGCCTCCTCCACGGTCACCGGCGGCACGGGCGGCATTGATCTGCGTCCGGCCAACGTCGCTTCGGACATCCGCATCAACAACGGCGCGGGCGACTTCAATCTCTCCGCCGCCACGCTCGGTAATCTCGTACTGCCCTCTGGCTCGCTGCTGACCATCGGCGCGGCCGGCGGCACGGGAACCGTGCTCATCGGGTCCTCCGGTGACATCGACCTCTCCGGGCTCGACTCCAGCATCCTGATCCGCGGCGACATCATTCGCTTCAACGGCGCGCTCACCTTCGCAGGCACTCGCACGCTCACGCTCACATCTCATGGCGTGCAGGACAACCACGCGGGCACGGACATCACCGGCGGCACGCTCGCCCTGACGCTCTCGGCTGGCAGCGCATCCATCGGCACGAACATCGCGACGCTCGCGGCGTCGAGCATCTTCGGCGACCTGACGCTCGACAACGCCGCCGATCTCTCCTTCGGCACGCTCAGTGTCGGCGGCAACCTGGACCTTCGCGCCTCGGGCACGCTGACCGGCACCGGTGACATGATGATCACTGGCAACTCGACGTTTGTCACCCGCAAGGCGGGCGGCGCGGCGATAGCGCTCGGTTCCTCTTCAAGCACCTTCGGCGGCTCCATCACCGCTCGCAGCCGCAACAACGCGGATACCGCCGACGCGGCTGGCCCGATCACGATTACGGCTCAGTCGGCCGTTACGCTCGCTCAGGTTGCTACGACCGGGGCGTTCTCGCTGACGTCCGGCGGCAATGTCGGCTCCACGGGTATCGTCAAGACGGGCGCGGCGACGATCGCCGCAGGCGGCGGCATGGGCGGCAACATCACGCTCAACCAGCTTCAGGCCGCGGGCCTGCTGACGCTCACGACCGGCTCGGGCGGCAACGTCGCCATCACCAACAGCACCGGGATCACCGTCGATTCCGGCTCGTCGATCGGCGGCACGCTCTCGCTCACCGCCACGACCGGCAACATCGACGTGCAGACAACCGATGTCGCGGGCGCGAACGTCTCGCTCACCACGCTTGCCAGCAACGCCACCATCAACACTGGCACGCTGAGCGGCGCGAAGACCTTCACGCTTTCGACGACTGGCGCCAGCGGCGACGCGCACGTCGGCTCCTCCGGCCTGCTCACGATCACTTCCAACGTGGGCGGCACGCTCACCTTCTTCGGCGGTGCGGGCGTCACGATCGCGTCGGTGCCCACTCTGAATCTCGGCGCATCGATCGCCAACGGCTTCCTGACCATTTCGGCCCCGGATGTGAACATCTCTGGAGTCGTCATGGCCGGTTCCGCGGGCATCATCCTCCAGCCCGATGCCGACGGCAAGACCATCGGCATCAACTCCTCCGGCTCTGACTTCACGCTTTCTCTTGCCGAACTTCTCAACCTGGTGACCTCCGGAACGGTCACCATCGGCCGCACCACCGGCACCGGCCTTACCAGCATCGCGGGGCTCGGCGCGACCGACCTGAGCAGCTCCACGTACCACCTCACGCTCCGCGGCGGCGAGGCCAGCTTCCTCGACACGCTCACGCTCGCCAACGACAAGCTCCTGACGCTGAACACTGCAGGCGTCTCCAGTCCCAACTCCGGCACCGATGTCGTCATCGGTGGCACCTCCGGCGGAGTCGTCATCGACTCCTCCGCTGCGGTCACCCTCACGACACAGGTCTCGCAGCTCGCGGCACGCACCACGGCCGGCCAACTCGCTATCAGCAACACCGGCGATCTGGAGATTGGCTCGCTCGGCGGGATTAATGGCCTACTTGGTGCCGCGGGACAGAACGTATCCGTCACCACGACCGGCAATCTGCTTCTCTCGCAAGTTGTGGCCGGACAGGGCGCGGCGGCTGTCTCCTTGACCTCCACCACAGGCGATGTGACGTTCGGCTCCGGATCGGAAGCCAACTCCGGCGTCGGCGGATCGGTCGCGGTCTCCGCCGCCGGAAGCATCGTCGCTCCCGGGGCGGGCACGCAGATCACGGCCGCGGCTGTGACGCTCACCGCAACCACGGGCAACATCGGTGCGATGAGCGCACTGGTCACGGATGCAGCGTCTCTTGACATCACCGTCGGCGGCAATGCCACCGTCAACAACATCGGCAGCGGCACGCTCAGCGTGAACGCCGCGGGCGCAGCGACCTCCACGATCACGCTCTCGCACGACGGCCTGCTCTCGGTAGCCATGGGCGATTCGATCACCGGCGAGCGCATCAACCTCACCGCTCTTGATGTTGACTTCGCGGGCGATGTCATCGCGGGCAACACCATCACCATCACCAGAGGGACCGATGGTACGATCGGGCTGGGCGATTCCACGGGCGACATGACGATCTCCCGCGCGGATCTGGCCAATCTGACGGCCGCCACGCTCAACATCGGCGGCACCACCATCACCGGCATGACCGCAAGCAACATCGCCGAGACGGATGTTGCCACCATCGGCGCGATGAACCTGCTCGCGCTGGCCGACGGCGCGGATGTCACCTTCACGGGCTCGACTTCCACGCTGCACAACGCGACCGTCCGCGCCGACGACAGCATCAATGTCAACGCCGACATCGTCTCCTCGCTCGGCCGACTGACACTCATCGCAGACGCGGACATGCTTGCCGATACAGACGGCGACAAGATCAACATCGGCAACGCGATCACGATCAGCACATCCTCTCCCGGCGGCGGGGACATCACGCTCCGCGCCTCCGGCGGCATCATGGGTGTTGGCGCGGTCACGATCGACTCCAACGCCGCGCTCACCATCGAGAACGCCATCACCGCTGTTGCGGGTCTCACCCTCCGCGCCAAGGACGGCATTGCCCTCAATGGGGCGGGATCGGGCACCGTCGTTTCCATTACCGCCAACAACGGCATCACCATCGCCGACAACCTGACCAGCACGACGAGTCTGCTGATCAACTCGGACTTCGACGCCGACGGTATGGGCATCTTCACCCTCGCCGCGGGCAAGACGATCAACACAACGGGCAGCAACCTGAGCATCGTCTGCTCGGACATCGTGCTCGACGGCAACATCGACGTCGGCAGCGCGACGGTGGCCATCGCCCCGGCCGTCGTCAAGACCATCGGTCTTGGCACCGCGGCGGGTGACATCCAGATCTCCGGAGATGAACTCTCCCACATCACCGCGGGAACCCTCTCGCTGGGCAGCAATCTCACCTCCTCCATCAATGTTGACTCCGTCGCCGCCGGTGACACCGCCAACCTCGCAAACCTGATCACCTTCCTTGCCGACGACGTGCAGATCACGGGTGCGTTCAACACATCGAACGCTTCGCTGGCCATCGCCCGCGGTTCGGCCGGAAACATCTCCGTCGGAAACGCCGTGGGTGGCCTGAACCTCTCGAACGCGGAGTTGGCCCTTATCACCACGCACGATCTGCAGATCGGGGGCGGCTCCACCAACACCATCTTTGTGAACGGAGTGACTTCCGCAGACACCGCGAACATCAGCGGCGGCGTGACGATGCTCTCAAACACGTCCATCCGCTTCATCACCGCGGCCAGCACGTTCAAGTCTCTGACGGCCCGGGCCCGCAACGGCATCGCCATCAACACCAACCTGACGACCACGGTTGGCGACATGATCCTCGACGGCGACTCCAACAGCGCCACCGATGGCGATGACGCGATCACCATTGGCTCGGGGCGCACGCTCGACTCCGCGGGCATGCTCACCCTCCGCTCGTTCACGGGCGGGATCACGGGTGTCAGCGGGCTGAATCTTCTGGCCGCCGATGGCATCACGCTCTTCGACAACCTCACGACCTCGGGCACGACCGTGATCGACGCGGACCACGACGCGGACAACGTCGGCGAGCTGATCGTTTCCTCTGGGCGGACGATCTCCACCAGCGGCAACAACCTGAGCATCTCCGCCGCCGATCTCACGCTCGACGGCTCCATCACCACCAATCAGGGCTCCGTGAGCATCACCCGAACGGGCATGGGCACCATCGGCTTGGGGGCCGCCGCGGGCGACATGTCCATCTCCAACTCGGAGCTGGGCCGCATCATCGCCACCGGGCTCACCCTCGGCGGCTCGACCATCACCGGCTTCACCATCGAGGGAGTGACGGCCACCAGCTCCAACGGCATCGCCGGCCTGACGACCCTTGAGGCCGGCGCCGGCGCGATGACCTTCTCGGGCTCCGCCTCCGTCTTCAACTCCCTGGATGCTCGTGCCTCGGGCGGGCTGACGGTCGAGTCCGCCCTCTCGACCGACAACGGGACGATGCGGCTGGATGGCAACTCCGATCACATCGGCAACGACGTCATCACCCTCAAGGCCAACGTCACCGCCGACATCCCCCCCGCCACCGGAGCGGCTCCCACTGTTGCGTTCAATCTCACCTTCGCCTCCGATGTCCAGCTTGATACCGGCAACGTCATCATCATCGCCCGCGACATCACGTTCTCCGGCAAGCTCGACTCCAAGGACTCGACCTCCCGTGCGATCGTGCTCAACTCCTTCAACAACGGCGTGACCACCTTCAACGGAGATGTCGGTTCCACCAACCGGCTTCTCACGCTGGCCACCAACAACGACGGCATCACCCGCATCGGCGGTAATATCTCCACCAACGGCACCATCGGCTTCAACGACGCCGTGAAGCTCTTCCGCGATTCGATCATCGATGTCTCCGCGGGCCAGGGCATCTTCTTCAACTCCACAGTCGATACGGCCGCGTCCTCCGCCACGCCGCGCTCGCTCACGTTGCTCACCCCCCGCGGCACCGCCGCCGGAGCCGTGAACTTCCCCGTGATCAGCTTCGCCGCAAGCGTCGGCACGCTCAAGCCGCTGCAGAATCTCTTCCTGAACTACGACGGCACGATCATGGGCGACGGCCGCGCCAACGTGCCGGGTGTCGCCACGATCTACGCACGCACCCGCGACTCAAACGGCAACGTTGTGACCTCTCCCAGTTCGCCCTTCAACATGACCTTCAACACGCTGGGCACGTTCCGCATGGGCCAGAACGAGAAGTTTACCAGCGCGGGATCGCTCACGATCAACGCCCCGACCGCCGCGTTCCTGGGCGACCTGAACAGCATCGGCAACATGACCGTGAACTCTCCCTCCATCACGCTCCTGCGGCGTGCCGGCGGTCGCCTGCTCGGCTCCGAGGGAGTCAACGGTCGCGACGATGGTCTGGACTTTGTCTCCGGCGGCCTCATCAACTTCACGTCCGTTCCCGTCGCCGTCGGATCGGGCATCAACCCGCGATTCGGCACCGTGGATGGCGGCGGTGATGTTTCTTCCACGCTGACCGGCTTCATCTTCCAGGCGTTCGGGTCCATCAGTTCCGCCCTGATCAACTCCAGCGGCGACACCCTCCGCACGCTCGACCTTCGCTCCAGCGGCCCGACCAACACCAACATCGCCGACACCATCGCCGGAGCCATCCCCCGCGAGAGCCGTCAGAACGATGTCGGCGAGGACATCACCATCGGCCAGGCCGAGTTCGAGCAGATCAAGCAGCTCGGCATTGTGCCGCGCAACCCCACGGCGGGAGAACTCGTCGAACTGCTGACCGGCTCGGCCACTTACGACGACTTCCCGCGCACCTCACCGCCCGCGGCCGAGGACTACACCACGGTCGTCAACCGCCTCCCCAGCGAGAGCGTCTCCGTCCTGCTCGCCGCGTACGACGATGTCTTCAACAAGCCGCTGCTGGACGACAACGGCAAGCCCGTGCTCGATGACAAGGGCAAGGCGAAGCGTGTCAGCCGATCGCAGGAGATTCAGGATGCGCTTCTCGCGTCACTGCGGCGATACCGCGAGGCCATGAAACAGCGTTCCGGCGAGGTTGATCCCAGCGCGTTCCGCGCCTTCCTCGAGCAGAACGAGTCCGAGGCCGAGTCCCTCGGGTACATCCGCCAGCTCGCCACGTTCCTGAACAAGCTCGATCGCGTCGGCCTGACCGCTCGCGAACTGACGCAGTCCAAGGCGATCATCCTGAACCCCGTCCGCCCGCGCGGCATCCGCACCGTCCAGCAGTTCGAGGCCGTCATCCGCGCCGAGGCCAGCCGCTCGATGAGGTAAGAGCCCTCGGCCGTTCCCGCCCTGCCACGGGTTCGCCGGCCCCTCTGGGCCCGGCGAACCCGGGTGAGAGCGCCGGCCGTTTATGTCCCGCGGCGATCGCCCGCAGTCCCGTGCTCAAGGCACGGGACACCCCATGCACTGGGCCTCCATACTCTCCCGCATGACTATCGCGCGCCACTGCATCTTCGCGATCCTGATCGTGGCCCCCCTCGCCCGCGCCGCCGATCCGCTTCCGGAGGTGGTGCTGACCTCCCCCGGTATGCGTCTGGACCACTCCTGCCGCGTCGTCATTCCTCCAGGTACGTTCGTTGCCGCCACAGACGGCGCTCCCGCCATTGTGATCGCCGCGGACAATCTCATCATCGAGTTCGCCCCCGGCTCTGTCCTGCGAGGAGCGCCCGACGACCGTCCGCTGGACCAGCTCGTTGGCACGGGCATCAGCGTGGAGGGTCGTCACGGAGTGACCCTTCGCAATCTCACCGTCTCCGGATACCACTGCGCCATACACGCGACCCGCGCCGCCGATCTTGCCATCGACCATTGCCGCGTGGAGTCCAACTTCTCTCAGCGACTCAAGTCCAATCCCCAAGTCGAGGACTACGCCGACTGGCTCTGGCCCCATCACAACGAGTCCAACCAATGGCTCACCTCCTACGGCGCGGCCATCTATCTCGAAGATTCCTCTCGCGCCACCATACACAACGTAAGCGTTCGCCGCTCCCAGAACGGCATCCTTCTCGACGAGGTCGCAGATTCCCGTGTCTACGACTGCGAGTGCTCGTTCCTCTCCGGCTGGGGCATCGGCCTCTGGAAGTCTTCACGTAATACCATCGCCCGCAACGCCCTGGACTTCTGCATCCGCGGCTATTCCCACAACGTCTACAACCGCGGCCAGGACTCCAACGGCTTGATGGTCTTCGAGCAATCTTCGTCCAACATCTTCGCCGAAAACTCCGCTACCCACTGCGGCGACGCCTTCTTCAGCTTCGCCGGCCGCGACGCCCTCGGTGAAACCTGGATCGATGCGCAGAAGGCCGCCAAGCTGCCCACAGAGCCAGTTCCGGAATCCGAGATCACCCCCCGCGTTCTCGCCGGGTGCAACGACAACCTCCTCCTCGGAAATGACTTCTCCTTCGCCGCCATCCACGGCATCGAGATGACCTTCTCCGCACGCAACCGCTTCATCAACAACATCTTCTTCGGCGACGGCGTCTGCGGCATCTGGGGCGGTTTCTCTTCGAGCACGCTGATCACGGGTAACACCTTCACCGCCTGCGGCCAAGCCGGATACGCAGCCCAGCGCGGCGCGATCAACATCGAGCACGGACGCGACAATCGCATCGTCGGCAACACCTTCCGTCGCAATGCGATCGGCGTCCGCCTCTGGGCCAATCTCGACTCTCCACACTTCAAGACCCCTTGGGGCCGCGCCAACGCCGACCCCGCCACCCGAACCGTTCCGTCCACCCGCACCACCATCGATCGCAACAGCTTTACAGGCGAGCCCACCGCGCTTCAGGTTCGCAACTCCACCGCCATCAACTTTTCCGCCAACTCCTGCACTCGCGTCCGCCAGGAAATCGATGTTGAGAAGGGTGCCACCGTAGACCTTGCCCAAGTCCCGCCGATAGATCAGCCAGCACTCCCCGCCACGCTCCCGGGCACCACGCGCCCCGTCGGTGCTCGCGATCAATACCGTGGTCGCGAGTTCATCGTCATGACCGAGTGGGGTCCCTGGGACTTCTCCTACCCCTTCGTCCGCCTCCACCATCGCGAGGCCGTCACGAACACGGATGTGTTCGAGGTCTTTGGGGCCACCGGCCCCATCACAGTCACGCCGGAGAAGTGGGGGAGCGCAGGCGATCCCACCCCCTGCCGAATCGTCGTCGCCGAGCGCCCCGATTCCGCACCCCTGCATGTTTCCACCGATATCCGCGTCGAGGCCTCCGATCTCGGCCCCGGCGTCTGGCCATACGCATTGCACATCACCGCCCCGAACCTCGACCACCACATCCGCGGCGTTCTCGTGAACGCCGGTTGGTCCCTCACCTGCTTCCCCTGGACCCACGACCCACTGACCGACCTCGCCGGCTGGCGCGCGGACTCCAAACTCCCCGCCGCGATCACCGTTCCCGTCCGCGCCATCGTCTTTCCCCTCGGCTACCGCGGTCCCAGCAAGATCGGAATCGCCCCGGCTATCGACGCAGCCAACATCGGCGCGAACCACTACGGCATCATCGCTCGCACCACCTTGAACCTTGCCCCCGGCCGCTGGGCCCTGCGCACGGTCACCGACGACGGAATCCGCGTGATCGTTGACGGCACCCCCGTCATCGAGCGATGGGACATCCACGTGCCCACGCCCGATCTTGCCATCCTCACGTTCGACCAGCCCCACGCCGCCGAGATCGTCGTCGAATACTTCCAGAATGAGGGTCACGCCGAACTCTCAATCATTATCGAGCCCGCTCCCGACGCGCCGTGAACCACTCTGATCTCGATCCCGACCTGCGTCTCCTCGTCGATCGCGCCCGCGCGGCCTTTCTCGCCTGGACCGGTCGCGACCCTGTGGCGATCGCCGCCGCTCCCGGCCGCGTCAACCTCATTGGCGAGCACACGGACTACAACGATGGCTACGTGCTTCCGATGGCGATCGACCGCTGGTGTGTCGCCGCGGGTGCGCCTGGCAAAGGGTGTGTTCGCAGCGAGGATGTCGGGGCGGAGGCGAGCTACGACCCGGTGCGCCCGAGTGCGGCCGCGCTCGCGGATCAGCCCTGGGCCCGCTACCCCATCGGAGTTCTCTGGTGTATGGTCGAGGGCAAGGACAGTTCGCCCGCGCTGAATGTGCTGCTCGCATCCAGTGTGCCGCTCGGCGCGGGGCTCTCGTCGTCGGCATCGGTCGAGATCGCGACCGCGGCACTCGCCAATCGGCTGTTGGACAGGGGACTGTCCACTCGAGAGCTGGCCGCCATCGGCCGCCGCGCCGAGCATGAGTATGCCGGGGTTCCCTGCGGGATTATGGATCAGTTGATTTCCGCCGCTGCCACCGCGGGCGCGGCGACGCTGATCGACTGCCGCTCGCTCGAACTTCGCCCTGTGCCGTTGCCGATTGATTCCGTCATCGTCGTCGCGGATTGCGGCGTGCGTCATGCCTTGGCCTCCGGCGAATATGCGGTACGTCGCGAATCCTGCAAACGAGCCGCCGCCGCGTTGTGCGTGGGTTCGCTCCGCGATGCGGATCTCGAAATGCTCGGAAGGTGTGGAAGCACTCTGAGTCCGGTCGATCGCGCGTGCGCGCGACATGTGATCACCGAGAATGCCCGTGTGCTTCAGTTCGCTGCCGCGATGGAGGCCCGAGATCCGGTTGCGGCGGGGGCATGCATGTACCAATCGCACGACTCTCTCCGCGGCGAGTACCGAGTCTCCTGCGAAGAGTTGGATCTTCTGGTTGAGGCGGCAAAGATCATTCCCGGCGTGTACGGCTCGCGCATGACGGGCGGCGGATTCGGCGGTTGCACCGTCACGCTCTGCCGCAGAGATGCCGCGGTCGATGTCATTAAGGGGCTTGGGGCTAGGGCCGGCAAGCACGCGATTCGCCCGTTTGTCGCAACACCAGTCGGCCCCGCCGCTGCGTGCTTGCACCCCTCGCCAAGCTGAGCCGGATCCCCTTCCCAAACTCGAACGAGCAGCAAGGTTCTGGCGAAACGCGTGGTCTGTGACGTTCCTCACACGCATTTGTGCATGCTTTTGCTTGACTTTATTACGTTCATGGCCGATACTGTCTCTCGAGGGTTTCTGCGATGATGAATGGCATTATCCAACTCGGTTCACCCGTCTCGTTGCGACGATATCGCCGCGCCAATCAGGCCCTAGGCCTGCTTGCCGTGGCCCTGCACCTGCAGGATCGTTCGTGCCGACCGACGCAGTGAGCGAGTGATTCTCGCGGCGTCGGGCGGCACAAGGCCGAATCGACGCGCGAAATCCCCTCAGATCCACTGCAAAACCAGCGGAATGCGGGAGTTGCGAAGCTTCGGAGCGGCCTGGGCCGTTCGTGCGTCGTTTCGTCTTCGTTGTTTTTCGCGGCTCGCACATGCGATACGCGACGGTTGTCTCCTTGCGCCCGCAGTGGCGAGACACTGGCTTGGAGTTTCGTTCATGGTCATGATCTGATCCCGTAGTTCAACTGGTAGAACCCCGGACTGTCGCTCTGGTGGTTATGGGTTCAAGTCCCATCGGGATCGTTTGCTGTTCTGCGCGCCGAGTTTCTTATGTCATATAGCGTTGACTCCGTAGCCCAACTGGCAGAGGCCGCCGGCTCAGAACCGGTGCGTTGCAGGTTCGAGTCCTGCCGGAGTCATTCCCCTCGGTGTGAGGCGGGTGGTGGGAGGGTGAGAGAGATGTGTGTTGAGGTCCTGTAGCCCAACTGGCAGAGGCCGCGGCTTGAGGTGCCGCGTCGTGTGGGTTCGACTCCCGACAGGACCATTGATGGCCCCGTAGCTCAGTTGGATTCAGAGCGCCGGATTACGAATCCGGAGGCCGCAGGTTCGAGCCCTGCCGGGGTTATTGATTGTGGCCGCGTAGCTCAGTCGGAGAGAGCGTCGTGTTCCGAACGCGAGGGTCGCAGGTTCGAGTCCTGCCGCGGCTGTATGTGGCTGTTCAGGTCGATGGTGTAACGGCAGCACTGGAGGTTGTGATCCTCCGGGTTCGGGTTCGAATCCCGATCACCTGATTCTCTGTTCGGGTCGGTATCCAAGCGGATAAAGGACGCTGGCTGTAAACCAGTGGCCCTCACGGGCTTCGCAGGTTCGATTCCTGCCCGACCCATTTACTTGTCCTCCTCCGCATACTGTGGCGGAAAGGCCGTGCTAACTCTGCGAAACTCTTCAAGGCACCGTATCTGCGCCTGCTTCAAGCCCACTCCCGGCCGCGCCTCTCGCACGCGTTTGATTGCCAACTCCACGGTCAGATGCTCATCCATGGCGAGAAACCATGCGATAATCACCGAGGCGCTGCGCCCATGCCCGAGCGCGCAATGCACGAGCATTGGCCCCGTTGTAATCCGCTCATTGATCCAAGCCACCCCTGCCCGCAACTGCCCGATGGTGGGTGGCGTTCCATCCAACGCGGCAAGAGAGCGATATGAAGCGCCGAGCACGCTTGTCCTCGGAAGCTCGGCGGCGAGATCCAGCACCGATCGCCACACGATTCCGCTCGCTCGTGCCTCGCGATTCGTGAGCCGGCGGCTCAGCCACACGCCCGGAGCGATCTCGGTCGATGGGGCACGGCGATCCACAGTGCGGTAAATCCACCATGTTGCCCATGCCAGTGAGTAATATGGCCACAGCGTCAGCCATGCCCACCAAGGCCTGCGCCCATCGAGCCGTTTGAGGAGCAGATGCGGCCGTGCTCGCGCGTAACTCGCGGCAACCACCAAGAACGACGCCGTTACCCAGCCGAGCAGCAGGCGCGCTGCGACACCCTCCAAGAGCACGCCGCAATACGCGGCAAGCCCTGCCAGCAGCAGGAAAATCCCCGCATATTTCATTGGCATTCTCCTATGACGCTGAGCGACGAGAACGTCTCGCTCGGGTGCAGTCCATTTGGTACGCTCTCCATCATGCAGCTACGGTTCATCTTCCTCCTATTCGCCCTCGCGACCCTCTCAGGTTGCTCCCGTCCCGGTGCCGAACTCGTCCGCCGCGGCGACGAGATCGTCGCCTGCGGCCGCCTCTTCCACACGGGCGCTCCTGTCGTCCTCTGGACCGATCCCGGTGGTTACGATGCGTATCGCACCGAGAAACGCTTTGTGCCGTGGCCCAAGGCGGCGTGGAAAGTTCCCGAAAAGGGCGATGCCGTCGGCACTCCCAACCGCTACGGTGTCCGCTTCGCGCCCAAGTCCGATGCTTCGGCTCCCGATGCCCAGCCCCCGACGCTCTCTCCCGATGAGTTCGAGCGCATCCGCGGCGGCGGCTGGGACTTGCCGCTCCTCCAGCAGCATGTCGATCAGTTCGTACTGCATTACGACGTCTGCGGCGTCTCCCGGCAGTGCTTCCGCATCCTCCACGATGTCCGCGGCCTCTCCGTGCAGTTCATGCTCGATATCGACGGCACCATCTACCAGACCATGGACTTGAAGGAACGCGCCTGGCACGCCACCAGCAGCAACGACCGCGCCGTCGGAGTGGAGATCGCGAATATCGGGGCGTACGCCGCGGACGAGAAAAATCCATTCGAGCAGTGGTACAAACGCGAGCCCGCGGCCTCGAGGAACGGCACCGTCGGCGACACCACGCTCCGCATTACCATCCCGGAACGCCTCGGCGACGGCGGCGTGCGCACCCCGAACTTCATCGGATACCCGGATCGCTCGCACATGATCCTCGGCCCGGTGCAGGGCCGGCAACTCGCCCAGTACGACCTGACGCCGGAGCAGTACGACTCGCTCATCAAGCTTACCGCCGCGCTCCATCGAGTACTTCCCCGCATCCAGCTCGACTATCCGCGCGATAACTCCGGCAGGCTGATCGCTGGTCAGCTTCCCCCGGAACGCCTGGAAACGTACCGGGGCGTTCTCGGCCACTATCACATCCAGAAAAACAAGACCGATCCCGGCCCCGCTTTGCAATGGGACAAGGTCATCAACGGCGCCCGCCGCGCCCTCCGCGAGCCGATGCGCCCGCCCGGAGACTGGATCAATAATCCAGCCGTCGCATGTCCGGCCACGCCAGAGGGATCCGCTGGCGACGCGGCAAAGTAGATTCGCCCTCCGCATCTCGATGTCACTCGTACAGTCTGCCCACGCCATGCACGACACCCAGTCAAACACCGTCGCCGAGCGAATCGGCATCTGCTCGTGGTCTCTCCGCCCGGCCTCCGCTCGCGATCTCGCGGCCGAAGTCGCCGCGTTCGGCATCCGCCGCGTCCAACTCGCGCTCGACCCGATTCGCGAAAATCTCCCGGGATGGGGCGAGATCGAGACCCTGCACGCTCTCGCCGCCGCGGGAATCGAGATCGCCTCTGGCATGATGGTCACGCTCGGCGAGGACTACTCCACGCTCGAGACCATCGCCCGCACGGGCGGTGTTCGTCCTGACGCGACTTGGGGCGCAAATCTCCGTGCCGCGGAACAGAACGCGCGACTGGCCCGTCGCCTCGGCATCAACCTCGTGACTTGTCACGCCGGGTTCATTCCGCACGAGCCGGGATCTGAGCGCGACAAACTCATTCGTCGCTTGCGACAGATCATCGACACCTTCGATGACTGCGGCGTTCGCGTCGCCCTTGAGACCGGGCAGGAGTCCGCCGACACGCTCCTGGATGTGCTTGGCGTGCTGGATCGCCCGCACGCTGGCGTGAACTTCGACCCGGCAAACATGATCTTGTACGGGATGGGCGACCCGATCGCCGCGCTCGCCAAGCTCGCGCCTCGCATCTTGCAGGTTCACATCAAGGATGCGAAGCCAACCCGCGTGCCCGGCACATGGGGCGAGGAAGTATCCGCTGGATCGGGCGCTGTCGATTGGACTCGCTTCTTCGATGCCTTGCGATCCAGCGGATTTGTGGGAGGACTTATCGTCGAGCGCGAAGCCGGTGAAGCACGGCTTGCCGACGCGATCCGCGCTCGCGATCTTGTTCTTGAACATGGCCGCCGTCTCGCGGCAATCGGAACTCGCGCGTGAGCGAAACAGCCCCCACATCGCTGGGAATCGGCGTCATCGGCCTCGGCTTCATGGGCTGCACGCATGTGCGTGCGTACCAATCCGCCGCCGCGGCGGGGCTGGGCTGCAAGCTCGTCGCCGTGGCGGACCGAAGCGCCGAGCGTCTCTGCGGCCGCGCATTCGTCACGGGCAACATCGATACCGGCTCCTCCGAGCAACTCTTCGACCCTGCCATCGTGCGAGGATACCTCGATCCGCGCGAGCTTCTCACCGATCCGCGCATCCACGCCGTCAGCATCTGCACGCACACAGACACCCATGTGGACCTCGCCATCGCCGCGCTCAAGGCCGGAAAGCATGTGCTTGTGGAAAAGCCCGTTGCAACGAGTTCCGCCGAGGTCCGCCGTCTGGCCGCGGCCGCCGCGACTTCCGGGCGCATCTGCATGCCCGCGATGGTCATGCGATTCTGGCCGGAGTGGACATGGCTGCGCGACGCCATCCGCGCCGGCACCTATGGCCGCGTACTGAGCGCGTCGTTTCAGCGCATGGGCTCCGCTCCCGCATGGACGGACTTCTATCGTGACACTACGCGCTCCGGCGGCGCGCTCTTCGATCTGCATATCCACGACACCGACTTCATCCGCTGGAGCTTCGGCGAGCCGCGTGAGATCGTGAGCGCGGGCACCATCGATCACCTCACGACTCTCTACCGATTCGACGGCGCGCCAAATGCTCCGCTGCATGTGGCCGCCGAGGGAGCCCAGAACATCACCCCGGGATTCGGCTTCCGCATGCGATACACCGTCGTCTTCGAGAAGGCGACTGCGGACTTCGACATCGCGCGAACCCCGACGCTGCTGCTCTGCAAGGACGGTCGGGCCGACCCAGTGGCGCTGTCCCAGCCCGCCTCCCTCTCCGCGTACGAGATCGAGGTTCGACATTTTCTGTCCGTTGTTGCTGCGGCCAACAATGCCGCGCCCGGCGAAACCGCCGCGATTCTCACCGCAACGATCGAAGACGCCGTCCGGACCACCACTCTTCTCGAATCCGAGCAACGCAGCATGGCTTCTTGTAGCCCGCAACGAGTGGTCTGAGCTTTGGCTCTTGGGTTCGAGAAAGTCCGTCAAAAATAAAAAAGCCCCCGCATTACGGGGGCTATCGGAAGCGGAGAGGGGGGGATTCGAACCCCCGACACGGCAAGCCGTGTACTGGTTTTCGAGACCAGCGCGTTCAACCGCTCTGCCACCTCTCCGAAACTCTGTTCCGCCGCGGCTTCACCGGCCTCTGGCGGGTGACTGATGTTTGACCGAACATCTCCCCGGGTCAAACCGGGGCCTTGGGGCAAGAAGCGGCGTACGGCCGGGTGGCGTCTTGGGGACGGCCGGAAGTTGCCGTATCGGCCGCAAGTCCTTGGGAGATTGTTGGGATTACACTCAAAACCGTGACTTTGCCGAGTTCATCTTCGCAGCCGCCGCGCGATGCCCCGCCATCGCTGACGCATGTCGGCGGGTTTGGTCGTCCCGGCGTCGGGGTTCGACCGACGTGGGAGCCGTGGGTGGCGTTAGTGCTCGTGCTGGTCGCCATCGGGTTCGGCGCGCTGGTGCTCAAGCGATCGGCATACTCCGAGCGGCGGCGGACGGATGCGGGGGTCTTCTTTCGCGCGGGGTACGCGGTTCGCGCGGGGCTGGATCCGTACGTCGTGCCGGACGACAACGCGTGGTATTTCCTGTATCCACCCGGCGTGGCCGCGGCGTTCGCGCCGCTGGCCGATCCGCCGACGGCCGCGACACCCGCGTTTGATGGCAAGCCCGCACTCGGTGATGCGGGTTCGACGAAATCAAACGGCACAATCATTCCGTATCCGGTCTCGATCGTGCTCTGGTATGTGGTCAGTATCCTCTGCGCCGTGCTGAGCATCGAACTCCTCGGACGAGCGCTCACGCGTGGTTCGACTGACCCGAACATTCGCGGTCTCACGCCCGCGTTCGGCGGCTGGTGGGCGGTGCGGCTTTGGCCGCTGTTCATGATTCTGCCCGACCTGCTCTCCACACTCTCGCGCGGGCAGATCAACACGATCGTTCTCGCGTGCATCTGTGCGGGTGTGTACGCGATGAGTCGCGGGCAGCGATTTCGGGGCGGGTTGGCGATCGGTGCGGCCGCGTGCATCAAGGTCATTCCCGGCGTACTGCTCTTCGATCTGCTGCTGCGACGTGGCACCCGCGCGATCTTGGGATCAATCGCGGCCGCCCTCGCGATTATGATCCTCGTGCCCGTGCTCGTGTATGGCCCGGCCCGTGCATTCGACTACTCGCACGAATGGGTCGAGCGTGTAATCCTTGCCGGATTGCACACGAGTGAAGAACGCTTGCAGGCCGGCGCGGACTTTGCCGACACCGACAATCTTTCCATCCAGGGCTCGCTGCACAACCTGACGAATATCACCACGCCGCGCGGCCAGCGGCCCTCCGAGCCGGAGCCATGGATCAAGCTGACGCATGTCGTGCTCTCGCTGGGCATGCTGGGCGTTTCGCTGCTCATCGGTCCAGTACCGTGGTCGCGCCCGAAGCGCGTGGATACGGCGCTTCAGATCATTCTCCGTGTCGGTATGCTCTGCTGCGTCATGGTGCTTGCATCGCCGATGAGCCACCGGCACTACTTCGTGATGATTCTGCCGGCGCTCGCCGCGCTTGTGTCGATCAACATCTCGCGATCCCCGCTCGCGGTGCCGTTCGGTTGGGGGATGATCCTGATACCTGGGTTTATCGCGCTGCAGTGTCTGCCGAGAGTCGTGCAGGATGGGCCGCTTCGCGATCTGCCCATTCCGCCCGTGCTGACGATCGTGGTATGGGTGCTCTGCGCGGTGCAACTGGCCAGGTCGACGTCGGTCACGACATCATCCGCAGCAGCGTCCGCATGACTCAACGAAAAACCCCGGCACGGATGCCGGGGCTTTGGGGATAATCCTTCATCGCCGCTGTCTCGCGGAGGTCCTCCGTCCGCGATTATTTCTTGTCTTCCTTCACTTCAAACTCGGCATCGATCACGTCGTCCTTGCCGCCGGACTTCGCTCCAGCGCCGGCCGTCGCGGTCTGTTCGCCGCCTGCGCCTGGAGGAGTCTGGGTCGCCTCGTAGACGGCCTTGCCAAGCTCCATCGACGCGGCCTCGAGATCCTTCATGGATCGCTCGATCACATCCTTGTCCTCGCCCTTGAGGGTGGACTCAAGGTTCGAGATCGTCGACTCGATCTTGCCGCGGGCCTCCTGCGAAACCTTGCCGCCGTGTTCTTCCAGGGCCTTGCGGGTCTGGATGATCATGGCATCGGCTCGATTCTTGAGGTCGACGACCTCGCGACGCTTCTTGTCCTCATCGGCGTGAAGCTCGGCGTCGCGCTTCATGCGCTCGATCTCTTCCTTGTTCAGGCCGCCGGAGTTGGTGATCTTGATGTCCGCCTTCTTGCCGGTGCCCTTGTCCGTCGCGACGACAGTGAGGATGCCGTTGGCGTCGATTGCGAACTCGACCTCGATCTGGGGCAGGCCGCGGGGGGCGGGGGCGAGACCCGTGAGCTCGAACTGTCCGAGCGTCCGGTTGTCCTTGGCGAACTCGCGCTCACCCTGCAGAACGTGGATCTGCACGCTGGTCTGGTTGTCGCTCGCGGTGGAGAAGACTTCCTTCTTGCTGCTGGGGATGGTCGTGTTCTTCTCGATGAGCTTGGTCATCACGCCGCCGTAGGTCTCCACGCCGAGGGAGAGCGGAGTGACGTCGAGCAGGAGGATGTTCTTGACGTCGCCGACAAGCACGCCGCCCTGGATGGCCGCGCCGATGGCGACGACTTCGTCCGGGTTGACGCTCTTGTTGGGCTCCTTGCCGAAGAGCTCCTTGGCGATCTGCTGGGCCTTGGGCATGCGCGTCGAGCCGCCGACGAGCACGACCTCATCGATCTTGCTGGCGTCGAGTTTGGCATCCTTCAGGGCCTGAAGGCAGGGGTGCTTGAGACGCTCGAAGAGATCGCCGGTGAGCGCCTCGAACTTGCTGCGGGTGATGCTCACCTGCATGTGCTTCGGGCCGGTCTGGTCCGCCGTGATGAAGGGGAGGTTGACGGTCGTCTCCTGCATGGTGGAGAGCTCCACCTTCGCCTTCTCCGCGGCTTCCTTCAGGCGCTGGAGCGCCATCGGGTCCTTGCGGATGTCTATGCCTTCCTTCTTGCGGAACTCCTCGGCGATGAAGTCGATGAGCTTCTGATCCCAGTCGTCGCCGCCGAGGTGGGTGTCGCCGTTGGTGGCGAGCACTTCAAACACACCGTCGCCGATGTCGAGGATCGACACGTCGAAGGTACCGCCGCCGAGGTCGAAGACGGCGATCTTCTCGTTCTTCTTCTTGTCGAGGCCGTACGCAAGGGCCGCGGCCGTCGGTTCGTTGATGATGCGCTCGACTTTCAGCCCGGCGATCTCGCCGGCGTCCTTGGTCGCCTGACGCTGGGCATCGTTGAAGTACGCGGGAACGGTGATGACCGCGCGATCCACCTTTTCGCCAAGGTAATCTTCGGCGGTCTTCTTGAGATCCTGGAGAATGAACGCGGAGATCTGTTGCGGCGTGAACTCGCCCTGGTTCACCTTCACCTTGACGAACTCATTGCCGTTGCCGGTGAGTGTATAGGGAACCTTGCTCTCTTCGTTGCCCGCCTTGCCATAACCGGAGTCGCCGCTTCCGGAGACTTCGGAGCGACGACGCCCCATGAAGCGCTTGATGGAGTAGACCGTGTTCTTCGGGTTCGTCACCTGCTGGTGCTTGGCCGGCTGGCCAACCAGACGCTCACCCTTGTCCGTAAATCCCACCACCGAGGGGGTCGTGCGGCTGCCAGAGGAGTTGATGATCACCTTCGGCGCTCCACCTTCCATCACAGAAACGCACGAGTTCGTCGTGCCCAAGTCGATTCCGATGATCTTGCTCATAGTGGTCTCCCATCAAGGCCGGGTGCCGTTTGCCCCCGACGGTAGTCGTTCAATGTACGTTCGGGCGGCGATCCGCTCGGACCTGAGGCATATGGCAAGTCGGGTGCCACTCGATTCGCGTGGTGGGCCTGCGGTTTTCAAGCGTTTTTTCAGACCAAGCCCCCGGGTCTGACCGCCTCCGGACCTTGCCTTTGGGTCCATCCTGCCGAAGTGGCAGTATCCATCTGAGCATGCCCTCGATAGCTGATTTCGGGGACGACCTTCCTATCACTGTCAGGCCCGATTGACTCGTCACGGGTTTGCCCGAGTTCGGCGATTCCATCGCGAGCGAAACCCGCCTCTGGAGTGATTCGCATGTCCGACCGCCTCACTCGTCGCGCCGCGCTGGTCGCGGGCTCCAACCTGATTCTGGCTTCCGCGGCGATGGCGGCCAGCGAGCCGCCGGAAGCGAAGCCGGCCGCGCCGGACAAGTCGCGCATCAGCAACGGACGGGAGCGGCCAAAGATCGAGCGAAAGGCGAAACCGGAGAAAGGACCGCCGCTTGATCAATCACTGATCTTCGAGTTCGTGTCCTTCGCGCACAGCAATCTCGAGGTGGTGAAGGACATGCTCGTGGATACGCCGCAGTTGGTGAACTGCGTGTGGGATTGGGGGAGCGGCGACTTCGAGACCGCTCTCGGCGCGGCCGGCCACATGGGGCGGCGCGACATCGCGGAGTTGCTGATCCAGAGCGGCGCGCGGCTGGAACTTCCCGCCGCCGTGATGCTCGGGCAGCTTGAGTTCGTGAAGGCCGCGCTCGCGGCAAACCCCAGCGCGCTCAAGACGCCCGGGCCGCACGGCATCTCGCTGATGGCGCACGCCAAGAACGGCGGAGAGAAGGCAGCCGCGGTACTTGAGTTTCTGCAATCGCTGGATACCAAGCCCTGAAGTGGCGGCGGCATTCGCGTGTGGTCAGAACACATCCGCCGGATATTCCTCTTCGAACGGGCGGATCTGTTCCACTTCGATTCCATCGGGGAGAGCATCCAGGAAGAGGCGTCCGTACCGGGCGGTCACGATCCGCGGATCAAGCACGACGACCTGGCCGCGATCTGACTTGCTGCGGATCAGCCGACCGAAGCCCTGCTTGAACCGGATGATGGCGCGCGGGAGTGAATCCTGCATGAAAGGATTGCCACCGACGAGTTCGATCCGCTCGTTGCGGGCTTGCACCAGCGGGCGATCCGGTGGCTCGAAGGGAAGACGGGTGATGATGACGTTTCGGAGGCGTTCCCCACGGACGTCAACACCCTGCCAGAAACTGGCCGCGCCGAAGAGGACGCTGTTGTGCTCTTGCATGAAGCGTCGGAGCATCTGCTGGCGCGAGCCATCACGCCCATGCACAAGCAGCGGCCAGCGCCGCTTGAGGAGCGTCGAACTTAGCCGATCCGCACAGGCATGCATCGTCGCGAACGAAGTGAAGAGCACGAACGCGCCGCCGTCGGTGGCTTCGAGATGATGCAGGATGCGCTGCGCCAGGCCGTCGGTGAAGCTGGGGCCTTGACGCATCTGGCCGGGGCCGAGACGCTTCGGGTCCGGCACGGTGAGATCGACAATGACCTTGGCCTGCTTGCGATAGTCGAAGGGGGAGCCGAGCTGGAGCGTGGCCGCGCCGTCGGCTCCGAGATTCTTCATGGCGTGCGCGAACGCGGCGTCCGGGCGCGCGTTGTTGCGCGGGCCATCGTCGATCGCCTTGCTGGTCCGTGTCGCGAGCGTTGCGCTGGTCAGGATGATGCCGAGCCGCTTGGGTTCGTTCGATTTCGGAGTGTTGGGAGTGGATGGCGTTGAGGGCGCGGTTGGCGCAAAGGGTGCGGCATCCTCGTCGTCCTCTCCGCCATCATCGACCCTCACCACCGGAACATCCGCGCCGGCATCAAACAGGTATTTCCGCAGCAGCGCGGCCACCTCAATCGGCGCACACGCCAGCGTCACCCGCGGACCGAACCGACGGCGCATGTTCGGACCCATCTCGTGTGCGTCGTGTTCATCATCATCTCCGCTCGCGACCGCGCCGCTCTGCCCCGGGGCCGCGCCGCGTTTCTCACCTTCGACCTCGACCCAGTACGCGTACGAGGAATGCCCGGACTCATCCGCCCCAAGTGTCTGCGTGATCATCGCCTCGCAGCAGTCGCCGATCTCGCTGGCACGTTTGGCAAATGCTCCAAGCTCGAACCGCTCGTTCTCGTCCTCAATGCCATCGCGAATGCGGCGCAGCGCAACGGCGAGTTCCTTCATCGCGGGCGTAAGCGGATTGTCCACGATATCCGGCCGCCGCACGCGCCCGCTCCCATCGCCGCTCTGCCGCCAGATATTCAGCAAGTCCTCAAAGAACTGCTGGGAGGCGTGTTCGGCCTGCTGCACAAGCGTGAGCGCACGATCCACCGCACCCGTGTTGCTCAGTTGCAGTGATCGCTCCAGCAGATACCCCTTGCGACGGCGCGGCGCGTAGAGCGTGCGCAAGAGCCGCATGACGCGCGGCATCGAGATGGACAGCCCGAAGTGCTCGCTCGCGGCATCTTCCAGCCCGTGCGCCTCATCGAAGATTACATGGTCGTAGTTGGGCAGAATCGCCTTGATCTGCGTCGCAGCCGGCTTCTTCCCTTGCGATTGAGGTGGCCCTGACTGCTTGCCCCCAGTGGTGTTGGAACCCGCATCCTCGTCGCCCCCCGCTCGCTCGCTCCCAATCCCATGCCGCGAACGCAGTGCGAGATCAGCAAAGAAGAGCGCGTGATTGCACACGATCAGATTGGCCTTCTCCAGTTCCCGGCGGGCACTCTGGTAGAAGCACTTCTGATACGTCGAGCACTTGCGCCCCATGCAGTTGTCCGAATCCGAACGCACATGGTCCCAGACATCCGGACGTTGCAGCACCGGCAGCGAACTGAGCGTCCCATCCGGCGTCTCCTTCGCCCAGTCCTGAATCGCGTGCAGCGACACGATCGACTCCGTGTCCGGCAATACGCCCTCGCGCGATGACGCGCGGCTCAGTCGCCGAATCGACATGTAATTCCCGCGCCCCTTCGCCAGCACCGGCAGCAGCGCGGGCGGCTTGGGAGGTTCTCCGGTCTTCTTCGCTCCATCAGCGTTGAGTGCGGCCACATCATCGCGTCTAGGGCCGTCCCACTCCGCCAAAGTCTCCTCCAGCAGCGGAATGTCCTTGATGAAGAGCTGCTCCTGCAGCGCAATGGTCGAGGTCGCGATGACGACCTTTTCGCCGCGCCGAATGCAGCGCAGGATCGCGGGCACCAGATACGCGAAGCTCTTGCCGACACCCGTCCCCGCCTCCACCAGCAGCCGCCCGCGTTTCTCCAGCGTCCGCGCCACCTCCTCGGCCATTCGCGTCTGCTCCGGGCGCGTTTCATACGCACCGCCCCCCGGTAGCTCACGCATCCGGGCCGCGATCGGGCCATCCGCACCAAGAAGTTCGCAGACCGTCAGGGGCACAAGCGGATGATACGGATGCTCCCCTCAACTCCCGCCCGATCCCCGAACGCATTTTGCAACCTTGGCCGGGTTTCCCGCTATCCCCGGATGCCATGGCCATCTTCTTCTCCACCGACGATCAGCCCTGCTGTAAGTTCTGCGGCCAGCAGCTCCCCGGCTATGCCGAGAGCGGCCACTGTCCGCACTGCGGCAAGTGGTTCTCAACCGATCGCGCGTACATCGCCCCCAGCCGTACCCGGGCGATTGCCCTCTTGGTGCGATCCACCCCCGCCATGTTCAGCCAGATGTCCCCTGTCTGGTCCGGTGTGGCGACCACGCTCCTGATTGTCATCAATACCGGGATCGTGGTGATCGTCGGTCGCATGGCGATCAAGGCGCTCTACCACTCCTGCGGCATGCAGTGGTAAGTACCGGCACAGGTGCTTTGCGTGGCACGGCTCTCCGAGCCGTGTTCGGGCCTCTTCGGCCCGAGTGCCTTTGTGATTCACCGCATCAATAACCGGCGGCTCACGCCATTCGGCTTTGATACTACTTCCTCGGCAACCCCAGCGGTACGCGCGACGGCTCGCCATCACGCCTCGGATACAGCCGCGGCGTGCGCGTCGTTTTCTCCAGCAGGACGAGCTTGCCCGTCGGCGTTTCCAGCGTCTCGACGTGGCGCACACCGATCAAGCCGAACGCCTTGTGGCTTTCCTCGATTTCCTGTGCCGCCTTTGCACCCTTCACGGCGACCACGATCCCGTGCGGCCGCACCAGCGGGCCGCAGAGTTCCACGACCACCGCCAGATGCCCGAGCGCCCGCGCGATCGCGGCGTCGTACTTCTCCCGGTGTTCCTTGTGCCCCTGACCGAGATCCTCCGCCCGCGCCTGGATCACCCGGGCGTTGATCAGCCCAAGGTCACGGATCGTGTTCTCGAGAAACTCGACCTTCTTCCCCGTCGCTTCGACCATCGTGAACCGGACATCCGGCATCACGATCGCGAGCGGGATCGCGGGTACGCCGCCACCAGAACCGATGTCGACGACAGACAGGATGGAAGTGGGGGGAGCATCGGTTGGCTTCGCACCAGCCGCCGCCTCGTCCCGCGCCTTTGCGGTCTCTTCGCTGGCCGCCAAGCTCATGAGCGGGGCCACGAGCGTAAGAGCATCCAGAATGTGCTTGGTCCACGCCTGCTGGGGGTCCGTAATGGCCGTCAGATTCGTGACCTTGTTGGTCTCCAGCATCAGGTGCAGGAAGCGTCCCAGCCGCTCCACATCCCCCGGCTCGAATTCAATCCCCAGTTCGCGGGCTCGCTCAACAAAGTCTGCCGGCGGAACAAGCCCTGTCTGTGCGTCTGATGCCATTGTGGGCATGCTACGTCTCAATCGTGCCACAACGGGCGACAAGTGCCGTCGGTGACCGTGCCGACCGGTTCAACGCCAGTTGGTTGGGTGCCCAATGTGCCTTGATATCCCCATATTAAGGTGTCATACATATACCAAACGAAAATGAAACCGGCCGACTGAGTTCCTACCCTCTCCCCCTGAACCCGCGGCCAGTGCCGCCCAACTTCTCCCCCGGAGCCCGCCATGCTCGGAAAGGTCTTCAAGGCGTACGACATTCGCGGCACCTACCCGGACCCTCTTGACGAGAAGATGGCCTGGCAGATCGGCTTCGGCGTCTCCAAGTTTCTCCTCGCCGATGCCGCGCACGCGGGCGAGACCAGCCCGATGATGCACAACATCGTCGTGGGCCGCGACATGCGCAAGAGTTCGCCCTCGCTGACGAAGGCACTCATTCAGGGAATCAATGACCAGGGTGGTCACGTCGTGGATGTCGGGCTGGTGGATACCAGTTTCATCTATTTCGCTGTGAACCATCTGGACTGCGCCGGCGGCGTGATGTGTACGGCGAGCCACAACCCGCCGCAGTACAACGGGTTCAAGGTTTCCAAACGCAAGGCGAAGCCCGTCGGCGAGACGACCGGTTTGGCGGAAGTGCGAAAGCACGCCGCGATGACCGACAAGACGACGACCACGCATGCTGGCGGCCGCACCGAACAGCGGAACTTGTGGGAGGCCTACGCCCGCCACGTCCGCTCCTTTCTGGATCTCTCCGATGAGTGGGACAAGCGCTCCAAGCTCAAGATCGTGATCGACGCTTCAAACGGCATGGCGGGCACGATGATCCCGATGGTCTTCGGCAAGAAGTCGCCGCTTGGCCCGGTGCCGGGGCTGGAAATCGTCGAGGTGAACTTCGAGAACAGCAAGGGTGAGTTCGTCCACGAGCCGAACCCGCTGGTGGCGAGCAATCTCCGCCAGTTGCAGGAAAAAGTCGTCGCGACCGGCGCCGACTGCGGCTTCTGCTACGACGGCGATGCGGATCGCTGCGTGGTCGTGGATGAGCATGGCGTGGTTGTCGGCTGCGACCATCTCACGGCGGTGCTGGCTCCGCACTTCATCAAGAAGGCGGGCAAGGGAACGGCGGTCATCTACGACCTGCGCTCCACGAAGGCGGTCGTCGAGGACATCATCAAGGCGGGCGGCGTGCCCGTGCGCAGCCGCGTCGGCCACGTCTTCATGAAGGCCATGATGGCCGAGAAGGAAGCAATCTTCGGCGGCGAGCTCTCCGGGCACTTCTACTTCCGAGATAACTTCAACGCCGACTCCGGCGCGATCGCGATGTGTACGGTTCTGACGCTCCTGAAGAGCACCGGCCGCAAGATGAGCTCTCTCGTCGCGCACGCCAAGCGATACGCACAGTCCGGCGAGATCAACTTTAACATCGAGGACAAGGACGGCGCACTGACCAACCTCAAGAAGATGGCCCTCCAATGGTGCCCAGCGGCGCACATGGATGAGCTCGATGGCATCACCATCGATGCCTTCGACAAGTCCGCCACTCAGCACGGTGGCTGGTGGTGCAACGTCCGTAAGTCCAACACCGAGCCGCTGCTGCGTCTGAATCTCGAGGCCAAGGACAAGAAGACGCTCGACCTCATGCTCGCGAAAATCAGTCCATTGCTCGGTGTGAAAGTCGACCACTGACAGAGGCCCGGGCGCAAGCCCGGGCAGATTCGTGTTTCGAGTACGAATGCCCGGGCGTGCGCCTCGGGCCTCTGAAAGCTCCATGAACCTCACGCAGTTCCTAGACCACTGGAAGATCGTCGAGAACCCCTTTCGGGGCGAGGAAGCTCGTCAGGATCCGGTGTTCCTGCGCCTTGAAGCCGCCAGCCAAAGCGGCGCGGCCGGGAACGCCAAGGCCGCCGATCTCCCCGTCGCACCCACTCCCGGGGTCACCGCCCACTCCGACTTCGAAAAGATCGCTGGCGATTTCGCGCAGCCCTCCACGGCGATCGTCTTTGGTGAAAAGGGCAGCGGCAAGACCGCCATTCGCCTTCAGCTCGCCGATCGGCTCGCCGCGTACAACGCAAAGAATCCGTCCGAGCGATGCCTCTGGATCGGCTACGACGACCTGAATCCGATCCTCGGGCGCTTCTGTGATCGCGCCAAAGTTGAGAAGAAGCCGAACATCACCGAGACGCTCGGCAAGCTCCGTCTGGTGGATCACATCGACGCCATCCTGACGCTCTCCGTTCCCGCGCTCGTGGATGCGATGCTCAAGGAGTCGACGGTTCGTGCTCCTGTTCCCCCGGTCACGTTCGATCTGCCCGATGAGCCGCGCAAGCTCATCAAGAAGATGGACAAGCAGGTGCGTCTTGATCTTCTCGCGCTGCAGGTGGCGTACGACCGGCCGGACGTCGCTACCGGTGCGGAGGTTCGCACCCGTCGCCTCCGGCGTGCCCTTCGCATCGTCCCGCCCATCGGCTCGCTCGTCTGGCAGATGCTCGTGTTACTCGGTTGGATACCGGCGGCCGTCGTCGCATACTTTGGCTGGGTCCGAGGCGAGATCCGGTTGAACGATCTCTGGACCCAGTTCGCCCAGGCCGGGAGCGTGCTGTGGATCATCGCGGGCCTCTTGTTTCTCTACATCCTGGTCTTCCTCAAAACCTCCGTATGGGATCGCCTGAGCTATATCACCAAGGGCCACCGCCTTCGCAAGCAGATTCGCGTCAGCCTTCGATCCGATTCCAGCTACGGCCGCTCGCTCCGCGTGATTCCGCAGCGATTGGTGGACTCCTCGATCCTGCCGATGACCAGCTCCGATGAGCCGCGCTACGCGATGCTCGAACGGTTGCGTCGCGTGCTCAAGCATCTGAACTACGCCAGCGCGATCGTCGTGATCGACCGCGTGGATGAGCCGACGCTCGTCGCCGGTGATCCGGACCGGATGAAAGCCGTCGTCTGGCCGATGATGCACAACAAGTTCCTGCAGCAGCCCGGATTCGCGATCAAGATGCTCCTTCCGATCGAGTTGCGCCACGCGCTCTTTCGCGAGTCCGCCGCGTTTTTCCAGGAAGCACGCCTGGACAAACAGAACCTCATCGAGCGCCTGAGCTGGACCGGTTCGATGCTCTACGACCTCTGCAACGCGCGGCTGCAGGCCTGCCGCGCCGCTGGCTCGCAACCGCTGACGCTCATCGACCTCTTCTCCGAAGATGTGACCAAGCAGGATGTCATCGATGCCCTCGATCAAATGCATCAGCCCCGCGATGCGTTCAAAATGATGTACCAGTGCTTCGTGGACCACTGCGCCAGCGTGACCAGCGACCAGGCCCAGTGGCGCATCCCGCGCGTCATGTTGGAGACTGTCAAGAAGGCCCAGGTCGAGCGCGTCAAGCAGCTCTACCGCGGCATCCGTCCGGCTTGATCTCTGACGTACGGGCGTCTCGCCCGTGGTGGCCAGCCGGTCCGCCAACGTCCGATCACCGCTCCCGCACAACCCCACCAGCTTTCCCGACCCCGCACGCTGTCATGCGTGCCTTATGTCGATGCGCCCCAGCGCCCACGGAACACTGGTTTTCGGCCGACCCAATAGCGATCTCTTCCTTGGCCGCTCCACGCACGAGGCCGCGTTATGGGCAATCGCATTTCCAACCCGATCCGTCTCTTCGCCGGCTTCGCCGCGCTCGTCGGCTCGCTCATCTTCGCATCCAAAGCAAACGCTGTCGTCACCGCCGATCCGAGCCCGCTCCCGATCAACGGTTTCGTCGGTACCTTTCGCGGCTCCTCCTGCGTCGCCGTTGGCAACTTCTGGTTCGTCACCGCCAAGCACACCGGCGACGGCACGGGCCAGGGCATCCTCATGCGTGGCCAGTGGTACACCGTCGTCGAAACCGTGCCCCATCCGGTCTACGACGTCCAGCTACTTCGCGTGGCGGAGGCCGTCCCCGGCTATCACCGGTTCGCTGCGGAAGTGCACTATCTCGATCCCTGCGTGCTCGGAGGCTGGGGCGTCACCGCCGGCGCATCGCTTCCGAACAACACCGGCTTTGACTGGAACGGTCCGCACGCCGAAACCTGGGGCGAGAACACCATCGAGGGGGATGGCACGCTGCTCGCCGTCCGCTTCGATGCGCCGACCTCCAACTTCGCGGTGCCGCATGAGTCGGTCTTCGCCGTGAACGATTCCGGCGGCGGGCTCTTCATCCCCGGCCCGGGCGGCTCGCTCGAGCTTGCCGGCATCGCCATCAGCGTGATGGGCTGGGGCTCTTCGCAGTATGGCACCGCGGCGTTCTGCCTGAACATCGACGTCTTCCGCAACTGGATGGCTCCGATCGTGGATCCCTCGCAGCCCGTCTCCTCCGGGGTGGAAGCCCCGCGCGGCATGCTCTCGATCCCCGGTCTGCCCGCGTGGTGCGGCGCTCTGGCGCTGGTCGCCACATTCGCCGGTAACCGTCGTCGCCGGTGAATGCGGCGAGCGTCAGTCCGCCCGTTCCAGGCGTGCATACTGCAGCACCAGCGTCTTCGTGCCCGCTTGCCGGAACTGGATCATCGCCCTTGCATCCTGGCCGCTCGTGATGTTCACGATTCGCCCGAGCCCAAACTGCGGATGCCGCACGTTCGCACCAACCACCAGCGGCATGCCGCGACTGTCCTTCGGCCCCACGACCTTGGTCTTCCCACCGCTGGGGCCATCCGGAACGAATCGAGGCCCATCGGAGTCGCCACCGATGCGCCCGCTCGGCGTGTCCCATCCCGGCTCGCTGAAGCCAGCCTGATCGCTGATCGTCACGTGCTGCTTGGGCAACTCGTGGATGAAGCGGCTCTCGATCGTGCGCTCGGTCACGCCGCGGATCGTGCGATATCGAGCGCTCGTGATGATCAACCGCTTCATCGCGCGCGTCACGCCCACGAAGCAGAGCCGTCGCTCTTCCTCAAGTTCGCTTGGATTCTCCATGACGCGTGAGTGGGGGAGCAGCCCCTCTTCCAGTCCGACCATCGCGACGCATGGAAACTCCAGCCCCTTGGCCGCGTGCAGCGTCATCATCGTCACCGAACCCTGCGACGGATCGACGCTGTCCGCATCGGCCACGAGCGTGACGCGTTCCAGATAGCCACGCAGCAGTTCCAACAGCGTCGGCTCGCGCTCCGGCTGCTCATCCGGATTCAGCGGGGCCGTCATCGGGTCCGCCCCGGGATCGTTCATCGGGTCGTAGTTGACCTCATACTCCCGTGCCGAGGAGACGAGTTCCGCGAGGTTCTCCAGCCGCTCGGCTTCCTCATCGCCCATCTTCTTGTACATGTCTTCAAGACCGCTCTCGCGGACCACGCGCTCGACAAGCTCGGCCAGCGAGCCCTCCGCGGCCGGCGCGTGCAGCATTCCCTCTTCGTGAATCCCCGCCCACGAATCCACCATGCTCACGAACTTGCGGATCGATCCCGCCGTGCGCGTGACCAGTTGCAGCAAGTCCGGCGCGACGCGCAGCGCCTCAAGAACGCCGGTTCCCCGTTCGGCCGCGAGCTGCTCGACGCGCTCGATCGTGGTGTCCCCAATGCCGCGCGACGGCGTGTTCACGATCCGCAGCAGCGAGATGCCATCCGCCGGATTCGCGACCACGCGCAGATACGCCAGCGCGTGCTTGATCTCCTCGCGCTGGTAGAACGCCGTGCCCCGCGCGATCACGTACGGAATCGCCTCGTTCCGCAGCACATCCTCCACCACGCGGCTCAGCGCGTTGGTGCGATAGAACACAGCAAAGTCCTTCCACGCGAGCGGCTCCCCCTCCGCCATGCTCTCCTCACGCCGCTGCTTCATCCAGTCCACCACCAGCCGCGCCTCGTGGTGCTCATCCCGGCAGATCACCACCTCGGGCTTCTCGCCCTGCGCGTTGGAGGTGAACAGATCCTTGTGCTTGCGTTTCTTGTTGTTGCGAATCAGCGTGTCCGCCGCGCCGATGATGTGCTTGGTAGATCGGAAGTTCTCCCCCAGTGCGATCGTCTTCGCCTTCGGAAAATGCTTCTCGAACTGGAGGATGTTCTCGATGTCCGCCCCGCGCCAGCCGTAGATCGACTGATCCGGATCGCCCACCACGCAAATGTTCTGCGTCTGGCTAGTTCCCGCCCCCGCCAGCAACGCAGCAATCTGGAACTGCGCCGTGTTCGTGTCCTGATACTCATCCACCAGCAGATACTGCCACCGCTCGCGGCACATCTCCCGCACCTGCGTGTTGTTCTTGAGCATCTGCGCCGTCAACAGCAGCAGGTCATCAAAGTCCACCGCGTTCGAGGTACGCAGCCCTTTCTGATACAGCGCGTAGATCTTCGCGATCGTCCGCCCGTTGAAGTCGAACGCCTGGGCCGCGTACTCCTCCGGCCCCAGCAGATCGTTCTTGGCCGCAGAAATCTTGGAGAGCACGCTCCGCGCTGGCCAGTTGCTCGTGCTCACGCCCGCCTGCTCGATCGCCTTCTTGACCAGTGCGGATTGATCATCACTGTCGAAGATCGCAAAAGTCCCCGTGATCCCCGGCAACTTCGCGATGTCCGCGTACTTGCGAATCAATCGAGCGCACAGCGCGTGAAACGTCGTCACCGTCAACCCGCGGCTCACCGGCCCGTCTCCCAGCAACTTCACGACGCGTTCCCGCATCTCCGCCGCGGCCTTGTTCGTGAACGTCACCGCCAGAATCTGATACGCCGGAATCCCGCACGCGATGAGATACGCGATTCGCCGCGTGATCACACGCGTTTTTCCCGATCCCGGTCCGGCCAGTACCAGCAGCGGCCCCTCCGTGCACCGCACCGCCTCCTGCTGCGGCGCGGTCAGCCCCGCGAGAATCTCCTCCTGACCGGGCGCGCCGGACCGGCGCGAGGCCCCGCGCGGCGGCGCACCGGGTGCGGACTCCTCCTGCTGGTCATGTGCGTGCGAATCGGTCATGGCTGAAATGACATCCGTGTCCATCGCAGCAAGCGTAGACGGGCCTTGCTTTCTCGCAACGCACTGGGCGCAAATCGTCGCATCGGCGGAGGCGAAACGCCACGCGCCGACAGGCCATCGTCGGACGCCCGCATTACACCCGAGGGCGGTCGCCCTCTGAGGGCTCCGATGCCGCGCCGCCGATCGTCCCGTTCTTCTCGGGCGATGCTCCCGGTCGTGCCGGCGACTGCATGCCGTGCGGCACAACTTCCGCTGCGGGTTCCGGCCCCATTGGGTGCGGGCTGGCATCGCGGGTGATGAGTGCAACCTCGCTCGGCAGATCGCGCACGATCTGCGTCACGACATCGCCCTCCAGGGCCCGCGCAAACGCCCGCCGCTGGCTCTTGCCCATGATCAACGTGTCACAGCCAAACGTCACGGTGTAGTCCAGAATCTCCGCGGCCACATCTGTGGCGCAGATGTAGATCGGCTGCACCGGCACTCGGAAGCGGTGCGCCAGCGCGACGACCGCGCCGAGCGATTGCAGCGCCTGCGGATCGTCCTCCACCTGCGGCACGGTTCCCGGGGCCAGATCCATCACGCGCAGTGTGCGCACGTACATCACGAACAGCGTCGCGCCGCGCCGACGGGCCAAGTCCACCGCGAACTCCGCCTGCCCGCGGCCGCGTGCCGCCAGCATGATGCGCGGCCGGCTCGGGTCCACCGGCAGCGGCTCGCGTTTGATCTCCGAGAGCCAGCCGTGTTCGGGCACGGGAACGGGAAGCGCCGCAGCCCGCTGCCGCGCGTACATCTGCATGCCGAAGCGCACCGTCAACACCACTGCGATCATCGCCCCGGCGAAGAGCAGCGCGTGCGGCTTGGCGAAGCAGATCGTTACTTCCACGATCGCCATCAGCCCGCCGAGTGTCCAGAGCCCCGCCCGCTCCCACTTCTTCATCGCGATATTCCGGTTCATCGCGCAGCAGGTGAAGTTGATCGCGATCGCCCCGACCACGCCGATTGCGTACAGATCGCCCAGCGCCTTCGCATCGGCCTCGAAGAGCAGCACGCCCATCGGCAGCGCACAGGCCACGATCAGTCCGATCCACGGCACGCCCGGGTAGTTCAGTTTTTGCAGCGGTCTGGGCAGCTCCTTGTCGTGCGACATGGAGTACATCACCGAGACCTTTGCCATCACCGCCGTGTTCACCGCGCTCAGCAGCAGCAGTGCGAAGATGCCCGCCGTGATCGTGCCGAACCAGTATCCCGCTCCCGGCCAGTGCCCATCCAGCCAGTACGTGCCGGCATGAGTGGCGACCATCTTCACCGCCGTGTCGCGATACGCCTTCACCTCGATCGGCACGGCGTCCGAGTCCATCTTCCCCACGACCTCGTGGGTGACATAGTCCGGCGTCGCGACGTTCTCGAGCGCTGGCAGCGCGTTGAGCGCGAGCCCGAAGATCATGTTCAACAGCACCACCTCGATCAGCACCGGCCAGATCGTCCGCTTGCTGGTCTTCTTGACGGGCTCCTTCATCAGCCCCGTCATGTTCGCCACCGCCTCCACGCCCGAGAGCGCGAGCACGATGCGCACCAGCGACTGCCAGCGATCGCCCCATCCCGTCGCGTGATCTGCGTTCAGATGCACCGTCGAAAGCCCCTTTGCCACAAACGGCAGGCACATCGCCCCGATCACCGCGCTGCAGATGATCGCCGCCACCGCGATAATGAGCGCGAACCGTCCCGCGCTCTTGGCCCCGAACCAGTTGATCACCCCGATCCCGATAATGGTGACCATGCAACAGGCCACCACGAACTTCCCGTGCACCCCGAAGTAGTGGAACGCCTCCACCGCGCTCAAAGCGGCCGTCACGATGTAGTCGCACAGCAGCAGCGTCGCCCCGATTACGCTCAGCGTCGGCGAGATCTGCCGCGCCGCCGTGTACACGCCGCCGCCTTCGGGAAAGCTGCGGCAGACAATCGTGTACGCCCATGCCACCGCCGCCATGATCAGCGACATCGCCGCCATGTACAGCACCGACGCATGACCCGTGTAGTAGAACGCCAGCCCGAGCACGTAGAGCCGGCTGGTGCCCCAATCGCCAAAGAGCAGCGGCCCCGCGTGGTACCAGTGCAGATCACGCGGGCGCTTCTGTGTTACGAGCATGTGCTTTGAACAACCGCCGATGTCGCCCGGCCGCCAGCGAACGCCCAACCCAAAGGTCGGCACGAGCGGCCCGCAACGCATCTAGGAGCGGATGCTACCCAAAACGCCTACCAAACTGCGTCCAAAGCTGCCACAGTTCGAATGTGGACAATGTGTTTGGCCAATAGAGGCCGCACAAACTCGCGCTTGGCTTAGTTTCCCAGCTTCTTTGGTGCCTTGGAAAACGACGACTGAGGTGGCTCAGTGGGCACGGGGTCAACCACCTTGGCCGATTCCTCGATGGCCTGCTGCACCTCGGCCGTAGTCACTTCGTTCTTGCCGCCGAAGATCGACTCTCGGAATCCCAGCACGATCGCGCCCCCCAGCAGCAGGATCGCTAGCCCAACCAGGATCATGTTTTTCTTCTTCGGGTCCATCTCGGCGCTCCGGGCTTTCCCAAGGATCGAGCATCCCGCCCTCGGTTGGGCATGGTCATCTTCGATCACTCGGGTCGGCGGGCCATTATCGCGGAATGTCTCTTCCCTGCAAGCCGTTCCGAGTGGCCCAGAAGAAGCCGCGATACACGTTGAAACCGCCCTGAATGCCAAGGAGCGAGCCGTCGCCGTTTTCGAGTCCGTCGCGGCCAAGAGCGTACCCCTGCGCCGAGAGCGACGGCGCGTTCGGATCGCCCAGGATCGAGTCGGGAATCGCCCATGTGCCCGAGGGCGTGTATGTGTCGATCTCCGATTGATTGGCGCCGGGTGCGATGAGCTTGTAGAGCTTGGCGAGTTTGACGCTGTCAGTGCTGCCGTCCACCGAGCCGAAGCGAATAGTCGCCTCGGGATTGTTGAACATCGGGAAGAAGTCCTCGCGCCCGCCGGCGCGATGCGGGCGCGTCTTGCGGGTGAAGTCGAACCGCTCGTGGACGAGCACCTTTCCCTGCGGGCTGGGCACATCGTCAAAGCGGTTGCGTCGCCAGTAGCGATTGCCGTCCGCGGCGGAACTCGTGACCAGCGTTCGATTGGCCGTCTTGTACCGCAGGTTATTCATCCAGAAAGTCGGCGGCGTCCAGTATGAACTGTCCCAGAGCCAGCCATCGAGCGATTGCGTCGAGAGCACCTGCGCCTGAATCTTCTGATAGCGCAGCTGCGCCAGCGTGTCCGAGGGCGCAAACAGCGACTTGCTGTTGAGGTTGTTGCCGCTGATGTACTGGGCCATCAGACTCGGCCAGTGGGCCGCGAAAAGCTCCGAGGCAAAGCCCGAGTCGCCGAAATCCCAGTACCACAACTGCCCGCCGTTGGTGGTGCTTTGCACCGCGACCGAACTCCACGCGAGCCCGTAGAGCTGCGGGTTCTTCGCATCGAATGGATTCACGAACGAGTCGCGGTAGTCCGCCGCGTACGACGCTTGGAGCACGCCACACTGCTGCAGGTTCACCAGCGATACGAGGTTGCGGGCCGCCTCGCGTGCCTTGCCAAGTGCGGGCAGCAGGATGCCCACCAGCAGTGCGATGATGGCGATGACCACCAGCAGCTCGATCAGCGTGAACGCTGAGCCGCGGCGGGAACGGATCTGACGTGCGGGAAGACTGCTCATGGCAAGCTCCGCTCTGAATATGTCCGACAACTCGAACCAGCGAACCGGAGAACCCGGCCGCCCAAACCACCTTCCCCGTGGCCCCGCCCTCGGCAACAAGCCACATCCAACATACCACATTCCGGCGTCAGTTGCCCGTGACCGGGCGTTTTCCGCTGCCGCGGGGCGGTGGGTTCGGCGAATCGGGCTCCGGATTGCCGTCTTTGATGCCAACCGCGGCCGCCGCGGCCGATGTCGCCGCCTCGTCGATCGCCGGGGCCTGCCCGCCGCCGAAGATCGAGTCGCGGAAGCCGAAGACGAGTGCGCCGATCAGGAGGAGCGCGGCCACGCCGATGAGGATTGCATTTTTCTTCTGAGAGCTGTCCATAGTCTGCACATCACCCACGAGCCCCTGCCTTCCCGCAAGCAGGGGTCAATGTGCGGCCGGAAAATCGCGCGGGGACCGGCCGAATCTGGTGATTCTCAGCGGTTGATATCGCGCCCGTTGATGCCCTTGCGGGTTGCCCAGAAATACTGCGGGAACGGGCCGCCCTGCGTGCCGCCGTTCTGCAGAGAATCCTGGTCCATGCCGTAGGTGCCAAGGAGTGTCTGCGAGGGAGCCCAAGCACCCGAGGGAACCAGATCGTTCTGAGCGACGGGAATAGAGGGATTCGCCGCCTGAGCGTAGAGCTTGGACATTCTAACGGTGTCCACGCTGCCGTCGGCGAGCGCGAAGCGTGCTTCGGCATCCGGATTGTTCCAGTTGGGGAAGAAGCCCTTCTGACGAGCGGAGCCGTAGTTTGGCGCGGCGCCAGCGGCACGGGTGTTCTTGGTAAAGTCGAAACGTTCCCAAGCAACAACCTTGGCCTGCGCATAGCTGACATCGTCCACGCGATTGCGCCGCCAAAGGTTTGAGTTCGCGTTGGAGATGATCGTCATGTTCTGGTTGGGGTAGCGAGCCGGGCTCAGCCAGAGAGTCGGCGAGAACCAGTACGAACCGTCCCAGATGCCGTTGGACAAATCGTTCGTGGAGATCATCTGGTTGAAGAAGTCCTTGGAACGCTGGATCACAGTGAAGTCGCCGGGAGCAAACTGCACATCCGAGTGCAGGTCGGCCGAGGTCGAGGCGTGGTAGTTCAGGATCAGACTGCCCGCGTGTGCCGAAAACATTTCCGTCGAACGCGTCGCGTCGCCAAAGGGCCAGTACGGAGGCACGCCCGCGCGGGACGCGTATTGCGGCAGCGCGATGTTGTACCAGCCGATCCCATACGGATCCTTCGCGTCAAACGGATTGATGAAACTCTCTTTGTTCTCGGCCGAGTAGGTCGATTGCATCTGGGCCATCGAGCGGACATTGGCCAGACTCTTTACAACCTGAGCCGCCTGACGGGCCTTGCCCAGAGCGGGAAGCAGGATGCCGACCAACAGCGCGATGATCGCGATGACAACCAGCAACTCGATCAGTGTGAAGGCGCGCGCACGGAACTTGGACATTGGAGAACCTCCGGTCGTTTTCTGTTTTTCGGACGTCGATGCTCAAACCGCCGCCAGAACAGCTGCGGCACCCGCATACCTACCTCTACACCATCTACGAATGCCAACACCCAAAGTGTAACGCAAAATTGATGAAGAAGCCAGTGCGGTAAAAGTTCGGGATTCCTTGGGATTGCTTCTACCCCTGAATGTGGGCAGAGGCGAGGTGGTCGCGGGAGTGCACGAATTGAATACGCAGAGTTTCGGCACTCGGATGCAATACGCGACCCTTGCTGGTCGTTGCCGCAAGCGACAGCTTCCCCCGCTCTCCCCACACCCAGTTCTTTGGCCCTTGGCGGAGGGCCGGAATAGCCGCGGGCGGACCGTGAGCGGTCATTCCGGGCGAGTCGGCGGCCTCCGAAGCCGATAACCACGCACTCGCAACGCGGCGCGAGTCGCGAACGGCGGAAACACGCGATGGGGCTTGCACGTACTCCCCAATAGCCCACACTCTCGGGCGATCGTTTGACTGTTCGCGCCCCATGTCTTAGGTTCAGCGGCCTTGCGTGCTTTCGCACGGGCCGTTGTTCGGATGCTCGCACGCGCTTTGAGGATCGATGAGCCAGGAACCCCGCAAGCCCGATCTCACAGAGACCTCGCCCATGGACTCCAAGGCGAGGGTCGATGCCGAGCGCGAAGTCCGTCTGGATGGCGAGCACGATGCCGCAGGCAACGGGCAGGGTGGACCGAGCGGGGGCGCATCGGCTTCCGGAAAGACCAAGACCAAGGGCGGCACGAATATCGACACGATCATCGGGAAGATCGTCGTTGATCAGGGCCTCGCCACGCCCGAAGAAGTGCAGGCCTGTCTGGAGCAGGCACGAACCACCTCGCTCGATGGCAACAGCAAGTCGCTTCCGCTTCTGCTGGTCGAGAACGATTTCATCACGCGTCGCCAGCTCGAGCGCATCAAGGCCCAGGCCGAGGCCGAGCGCAGCGGCCAGCAGATCCCCGGCTACAAGGTGCTGGGCAACCTCGGTAAGGGCGCGATGGCGACGGTTTTCAAAGCCAAGCAGCTCTCGCTGGATCGCGAGGTCGCGATCAAGGTGCTGCCCCGCAAGTTCACGAATAACCCGCAGTTTATCGAGCGTTTCTACGCCGAGGGCCGCGCGGCCGCCGCGCTGAACCATCCGAACATCGTGCAGGCCTTCGATGTCGGCCAGGCCGGCGATTACCACTACTTCGTCATGGAGTACGTGGAAGGCCGCACGGTGTACGACGACATCGTCAAGCACAAGCGGTACAACGAGCTCGACGCGATCGACATCATCATCCAGGTGGCCGAAGCGCTCCAGCACGCTCACTCGAAGGGGCTGATCCACCGCGACGTCAAGCCCAAGAACATCATGCTCTCCAAGGAGGGCGTTGCGAAGCTCGCCGACATGGGTCTGGCCCGCGCGATGTCCGACAAGGAAGCCGCCGAGGCCGAACAGGGCAAGGCCTTCGGTACGCCCTACTACATCTCCCCCGAGCAGATCCGCGGCGAGAAGGACATCGGCCCCCCAAGCGACATCTACTCGCTCGGCGCGACGCTCTACCACATGGTCACCGGCGCGGTCCCCTTTGACGGCAAGAATCCCTCGGCGGTGATGCACAAGCATCTCAAGTCCGAGCTGGTCGCGCCCGACCACGCCAACCCCAAACTCAGCGCGGGCGTCTCCGAGGTCATCGAAATGATGATGGCCAAGCAGCCCTCGGCCCGGTATCAGTCCTGCTCGGACCTGCTGGTTGATCTTCGCGCCGTCCGCAACAAGCAGAATCCGCCCATCGCCCACAAGGACATCGGTGGCCTGGACCTGCAATCTCTGGCCAGTGCGGAGGCCGCGGCCCCGGCGTCGGTGGTGAGCAAGTCCTCCACCGAGCCGTCGGTGGCGGTCCGCCCGATCCTGTTTAAGATCCTCCTCATCACCCTGGGACTGAGTCTTCTGGGGAACATTCTGTTGGCGATCCTGAAGTAATGCCCCTGAACGGGCGGTCTTCGGGCAATACCAAGCGGACCCGGGCGCGAATTCCGGTCGATCCCCTTGCCCGGGGGCGAAAAATGCGTTAGTCTTCGGGATCGGTTTGGGAGCTGTTTCCCGCCGCTCGTTGGTTTCTTTGGAGCCGTGATCCGGTGACTGTGCAACAACAGCAAATCGATCTCGGTGCGGCCGGCATGTCCGGCGAGCACTCATGATCGCCGGTTCGCAGGCCCATCCCCGTACTTGTACACAACACCACGCCGATGCGTGGGGCTCGCGGCACGTGTCCGCGTTGCTGTGATTGATTGATCGTTTTCCTTTTCAGGAGCATCGCCCATCCCCCCTCCCCGTCCCTTTCAGCGCGACAACACCGTCAAGCGCACGCGCTTGAACCACATGATCCGTATCACGCCGGTCCGCCTCATCGGGGCCGACGATGAAATGCTCGGCGTCGTTGAGACGCCCGATGCGCTCCGCATGGCCGACGCCGCGGGGCTGGACCTCGTTGAGATCTCGCCGGACGCGCGCCCGCCCGTCTGCAAGATCATGGACTACGGCAAGTTCAAGTACGAAGAGTCCAAGAAGGCGCAGAAGAGCCGCGCCGCCAGCAAGGTCACCGAAATGAAGGAGGTCCGCCTCGGACGCTCTGTCAAGATCGATCCGCACGATGTGCAGATCCGCATCGATCAGTCGCGCCGATTCCTGATGCACGGGCACAAGGTGCTGGTGACGCAGAAGTTCCGCGGCCGCGAGATCGCCCACCGCGACATCGGTCTGGAAAACCTGGCGAAGGTGCGCGACCAGCTCGCCGACATCTCCAAGGTGGAGCAGACGCCGCGCTGGATGGGCAAGCAGGCAAGCATCATCCTCGCCCCGGACAAGATCAAGGTCGAGGCGATCAAGCGCAAGCTCGCCAAGGAGAAGGCCGCGAAGGAAGGCATCTCCGAGGAAGCCGCGCTGAAGGCCCACGAGGAAGAATCCAAGAAGCAGCTCGCCGCCGCGGAAGCCGCAGCGGCCGCCGCCGCCGAGGGCGACGACGACGATGACGACGAGGAATAGCCCACGTGGCAAGGGCCTAC
>JBGANP010000002.1:0-23274 GCA_044222255.1 Phycisphaerales bacterium | reverse complement strand
GTTCGGGCCACCGCGGCCCGAGTGCCTCTTCTTCGATGACATCAACTTCGCATCTCACCAAACACGGGCACAGGCCCGTGTTTTTCATTGGAACCAGAGAACTTCCTTGCGTCCGAGATTGAATATCCGGCTGCACCGTGCGATGGCCGATGTATGCTGGCAAGGGCAACTCTGCCTCTCAACCTCTACCCGTTCGGACCGTATCACGACCATGGTCATGCGCTGGCTCATCCAGGAGTGGATCGCCCAATGGCTGGGCTTGCGTGATCGCCTTCGCGCCGAGCCGCGCCAGCAGGACGCGTGGTGGCTCTCCATCCGCGAGCGGATTCTGCGATTCATGGTGAGCCGATATCTGGATGACCCGGCCGATCCGGAGGAGCACGCCCGGGCGATGAGCGGACAAACTCGGCCGTCGATTCCTGCGGAGCAGCGGCGAACGTTCTGCCGCGCCGCGGCCTCGAACGCGTACGGGCCGCGAAAGTGTGTGGAGCTGGAAGGGAAGCTGCGAAGCTTGCGGCGCGTGAATGAGAACAAGCGGCCGCGGTGGCGATGGTTGTGAGCAATCACCAGATTGTCCGTAACATCTCATCACGCTTGCGCCGCAGCGAGACCGATACGGCTTCTCGCCGCTCGGGATCATCTGTGACCCATCGAAGGTGAATAGTTCGCGGCTCATCAGCGGCCAGCGCGGCCGTCACCATGTGCGCGCGGATGTGCAATGGTTCAAACAACTGATGGGCCTTCTCGGCAAACTCCGCGGCCACTTCATCGCTCGAGCTAGCAAGCAGGCCCGCGTATGTCAATCCTACGTGTCTCTGAATGTACTGATCGAACGAATCGATCGCGTATTTCACGAACGCTGGATCAGAGTTGGTGGGAGGCGGATCTTCGTGAAGCACTCGCCATCCATCGTGGCCGCGCTGCAGTTCCTCGAGGGGAGTTGGAACGATTGGAACGAGATCTGCCCAGCGTTTGCGAGACACCAGCAGATTCTCAAACATGAAGATTGAGCGATCCACGAGGGGCCATTGATGACGGTCTGCACGTGCGCGATCGAACCATGCGAGTGTCGCTTCATTGTCGTTGAGAACACGATTGAGTGCGAACCAGTTGATGAGATCATCTTGAGCCACTTTCTCACGATCAAGACACTTGCTCATCTCGTCGCGGAGGGCGATGAATCGGCGACGGGCTTCGTTGTGTTGCCCGAGAAGAGAAGCGATATCGTGTATGACGGGGGCGGCGATGACGCTCCCCATGGTCGGCTCCCACTGCCGCGCCAGTCCCCAAAGCTGAACATACTCCTGAGTAGCGGCATCGAGCTGCCCAGCGGCGACCAGTTCTTGAGCGGCTCTTTGGTGATTTGAAATCTGCTGCTTCAGCCCAGCTCGTACGTCGTCCGGCTCTCGCTGGATCGGCATCAAAACACAACGTCGCCCCTCCTCAAGCTCGCGGAACCACTCAAGCAGTTCGCTTGCTGTGAGATAGCCCGTCACGCGATCAAACTCCGCCTCGCCTCGATATGCGACGATAAGAGTCGGTTGATCAAGACCGAGCAGGTGCGATGTGTGTGGCTCGGTATGCACATCAATCCGGCTTACAACGGCGTGTTTGTCAAGCCACGCGAGCACGCGTCGGTCAGACCATCCGCGGTCTGGGCTGCGATGTTGTTTCACGGGGTCGGAGGAGAACGCACGAACGATGAGCCACACGCGTTCGGCCACCGGCGCCGGGACATCACTTGCCTGTGGGGTCGGACGTGGTTGCGTCGTGACGTCGTTGAGGTCCTTTGATTCTGCAGTCGCGGGCGAAGGCACCCCGGGTGTCTCGCGACCCGAGTGTTCCTGGAGGTGGCGCACGGTAATCAAAGCCGAAACGCAAAGAACTCCAAGCAAAACCCAGATGAAATGCGTGCGCCGCAACAACGCCCTCCGTGTGACAGACCCCCGACAAACTGCTCAGTGATACCATACAAGTTCCGCGCCAGGGCAGAAACGAATCCGTTACTCAGTCGTGCCGCAGGGCGACAATCGGATCCTTCTTCGCCGCCTGAAACGCTGGATACAGCCCGAAGATCAGGCCGGTTGCGGCGGCGACGCCGAAGGCGAGGAAGATCGAGAACGAGGTGATCTGGGTGGCGAGGTTGAAGTCGCTCTTGAAGGACTGCGCGATGTACGGCGCGACCCAGCCGAGCAGGAGCGAGACGCCCACGCCGGTGCCAACGCCGACGAGGCCGCCGAGCAAGCTCAGCACGCCGGTCTCGACGAGGAACTGGAAGATGATGTGCTTGCGCGTCGCGCCGAGGGCGCGGCGGATGCCGATCTCGCGGGTGCGCTCCGTCACGCTCGCGAGCATGATGTTCATGATGCCGATGCCGCCGACGAGCAGCGAGATGCCGGCGATGAAGCTGAGCACCACCTGCCAGGTGAGGGCGTTGCGCCGGGCCTCTTCGAGCAGTTGCGCGGGAACCTGCATGCCCACATCGGGCTTGCCGGGGCGGCGGACTTCGAGAATGCGATCGGCGAGCGCGGCGTAACCCATCACTTCATCGCGCGAGGGAGCCGTGAGATAGACCTCGGAGACTTGGACCTCGGCGGCGGAGAAGTTGCCACTGCTGCGGCGGAATACGCGGTCTCCGAAGACCAGTGAGGCGGTGGTGATGGGGATGTGGACATCGAGGTTGAGATCGCGGCCGACGAGGGCAGCACCCGCGCCGCCGGCGAGGCCGATGGGTGCAAGCACACCGATAACGCGCACGGCCTTGTCGTCGATGCGGAGCGTGGTGCCCAGCGGGTCCTCGAAGGGGAACATGGTGCGTGATACATCCGAGCCGATGACGCAGACCATGGCTCGCTCATCCATGTCGCCTTGTGTGAGGTAGCGGCCGCGGGCGATGCGGAGGTTTGCGACGTTTGCGAGATCGGGCGTCACGCCGTAGGTCTGGCTGGTCTGACGGCGATTCTCTTTGAGGATCTGCGAGCCGACCTCCTTGAGCGCGACGCAGGCCTCCGCGTTGGGGAAGTTGGCTTTGATGACGCGGAAGTCGTCCCACGTGAGGCCGTAGCGGCTGGAGCGGCCGCGCTGGCTGCCGCCGCCCATCTGCTGGCTCTCGGGCGGTTTCTGGGATCGCAGGATGATGTTCTTCGCCCCAAGCCGCTCGATGCGCTCCAGCGCCTGCTGCTTGGAGCCCTCGCCGATGGAGACCATGATGATGACGGCGGCGACACCGAGAATGATGCCGAGCGCGGTGAGCGACGAACGTAACCTGTGCAGCCACAGGTTCGTCAGGCCGAGCTTGATCATCGCGAAGAGGAACGACATTGAGGGAGCATATGGGCGAAGCAGCCCCGGGTTGCCCTCTTGCTGCGACCAGAGCGCACTACGCGGCGAAAAAGGCAAGCAACTTGACAGAGTTCCGCGTTTTTTTCTTCCACTTTTCTTTCACCGGCACTTTGCTTCAGTGATGGATTCTCTGCTGCCAACCGGGCGTGCTGCCGATAGAATTGAAGACATGGCTCAGGGCAACGGCTCCAACACCGGCTTCTCGCACGTCTCGGCACTGACCGAGCGCGAGTCGCCCCGTGGCTGGACCTTTGATGTTGTGATCTCCGAGGGCGAGACCGAGCGCCATGCGGATGTCGCTCTCGCCTGGGTGGACTACGAATACTGGTCGCACGGGACGATCAGTCCATCAACGATCGCCGAATACGTCGTTCGTGCCGTGCTGGAAGCGGATCCCAAGCGCGAGCTTCCGGAGAAGTTCGACTGCTCAACCGCCCGGCGCTGGGTGCGCGATCTGGACCGACGCGTCCGCGACATGCTCTGAAACAGGGCCGACCGCCGCTCGCGGGATGCCGGGGCTACTTGCCGGTTTCCACGTGGCTCGTCGCCCTCAGCACGTGATTGCGATCCAGGAACGCGGCCGAGGTGAACTCCCACACGAGCACGCCGTTCTCCACTTTGTCCGCGTTGCTCGCGCAGATGACTCCCGGCAGTTGCAGCCGCACTTCCCAGCGCTCATCGCCAAAGTCTTCTGTCGCCTGACGCAGCGCGATCTCGCGCTTGGCGGCCGAGAGAAACCGCTCCCGCTGGGCTTCGGGGAGCGAGAGTTTCTGCATCATGTCGTGGACGGAGTTTCGAAGCCCGGTTTCGAGGGTGCTCACCTCGCGCCTGATGGCCCCTTCGCGCTCCGGCGAGTCCGGCTTCGCGAGCGCTGCTGCGGCGGTGTCGGTGTTGTAGCTCTTCGCAAAGTCCAGCGCGGCCTGGCGGAGCGTCAGCCCGATCTCCTGCGGCCATGTTCCGTCCAGTTCCAGCGCGGCCGCGCTCCGCTCGATGTACACCGCTGTCTTGTGGGCTTCGACCATGACCAACGTGCGGACCAGTTTCGTTCGCTGCTCGTCCGTCAGCGTTGAGGGATCGACGCCCTTCATCTTCCTGAACTCGTCGGTCTCGGTCAGCAGCTTCTCGTGGTAGCGGTACACGGCCTCATCGCGCCGCGGATACGTCCGCGTGAAGTCGTAGTAGGTGTAGGGACCGATGGTGGAGACACGCACGCTGGTGGGAAATCGCAGGCCGGTCTCGGATCGCTCGTCTCCGGCAGTTGCGTACGTCGCGGGAAATGTCCCGCCCTTCTCCACACGCAGCGTGGCCGTGCGCACGATGCGTGGCTTGCCATCGGCGTCCTTCTCGGATCGCTCGCCGATCGTCCACGCTCCGCCGTTCTCGGGGAGGGCATCGTTCTTCTTCACGAAGTCATCGGGCGTGCCGCGGAACTCGCAGGTAAGCAGGGCGGATGCATCCGGGCCCACGGTGATGGTTTCGATGCGCTCAAGGCAGCCGGCCAGGAGCAGGGTGAAAAGAGCCAGTCCGAACATCGGCGCTGTCGAGCGGTGGAGCTTCATCGGTCACCTCCATTGCGGCATTGTTGGCTATGTCGTGATTGTCGCGATTCTGACGGTTATCGACGTCGAAGACGTTCGGCTTCCAGGTGCATCTTCAGAAACGCTCCGGTGTAACTTCCCGCCGTGTCCATCACCTGCTCGGGCGTTCCTTCGGCGATCACGCCGCCGCCCTTGTCGCCGCCTTCGGGGCCGAGGTCGATGAGCCAATCGGCGCACTTGATGACATCGAGGTTGTGCTCGATGACGACGAGGGAGTGGCCGCTGTCGGCGAGGCGGTGAAGGACCTGGATCAGCCGGTTCACATCGTCGAAGTGCAGGCCGGTGGTGGGTTCATCGAGGATGTAGAGCGTGCGGGAGGTGGGGCCGTTGAAGCGGGCGGCTTTGGCCGCGGCTTCGTCGAGTTCCTCGGGGGCTTCTTCCTCGATTGCGTCCTCTTCGTCGCCGTCGCTCTTGCGTTTCTTGCCGGGGAGGGGGCCGCCGATTTTGCCGAGCTCGGTGGCGAGCTTGACACGCTGGGCCTCGCCGCCGGAAAGCTGGGTGCTGGGCTGGCCGAGCTCGATGTAGCCGAGGCCGACATCGCGGAGGCAGGTGACGTAGCGCCCGATGCGCGGGTGGTTCTCGAAGAACTCGCAGGCCTGCTCGACGGTCATGGCGAGGACATCGGCGATGGATTTGCCGCGGTAGTGGACCTCGAGGGTTTCGCGGTTGTAGCGTTTTCCGCCGCAGATCTCGCAGGAAACGTAGACATCCGGGAGGAAGTGCATCTCGATCTTTTTGAGGCCCTGGCCCTCGCAGGCCTCGCAGCGCCCGCCGCCGTTCTTGCTGGAGACGTTGAAGCTGAAGCGGCCGACCTTGTAGCCGCGGATCTTCGCCTCTTTGGTCGTGGAAAAGATGCGCCGGATCTCGTCGAAGATGCCGGTGTAGGTGGCCGCGTTGCTGCGGGGTGTGCGGCCGATCGGGCTCTGATCCACCTCGATGACGCGATCGATCTTATTGAGGCCGGTGATCTTGGAGTGCGCGCCGGGCTTGTCGCGCGAAGAGTGCAGATCCTTCTTCGCGGCGCGAAGGAGGATGTCGTTGACGAGCGTGCTCTTGCCGGAGCCGGAAACGCCCGTGACGCAGACGAAGCCGCCGGTGCCGGGGCCGTTGCCCTTGCCGGAACCGATCGGGAAGGCGACGTCGATATCGCGCAGGTTGTTCTCGGTCGCGCCCTTGACGACGATGGCGTTTTTGAGGTCCATCGGCCTGCGCTGCTTGGGCGTTTCGATGCATTTCAGGCCGCTGAGATACTGGCCGGTGAGCGAGTTGGGCTCGGCGATGATCTCGGGAATGGTTCCCTGCGCGACGATGCGCCCACCGTGGACGCCGGGACCGGGGCCGACGTCAAGGACGTGATCGGCGGAGCGGACCATGTCCTCATCGTGTTCGACGACGATGACGGTGTTGCCGATATCGGCGAGATGGCGGAGCGTGCCGATGAGGCGCGCGTTGTCGCGTTGGTGAAGGCCGATGGTCGGCTCGTCGAGCACATAGCACGCGCCAACGAGTTTGCTGCCGACCTGTGTGGCGAGGCGGATGCGCTGGGCCTCGCCGCCGGAGAGGGTGCCGGTCTTGCGGTCCAGCGAGAGATATTCGAGCCCCACGCTGGTGAGGAAGCCCATGCGCGAGAGAAGCTCCTTGAGGATCGCCTCGGCGATGGTCTTCTGCTCAGTGGTCAGGACCATCTCGCGAACGAACTCCATCGCATCGTCGATCGTTAGGCGGCTGAGTTCGGCGATGTTGAGCGTGCGGCCGTCGTTCTTCGCTCGACCGAGAACGGTTGCGCTCTTTGCCTTATTCATGTCCGCGGCGTGTTCGCTGGACATCTGAACATGGAGTGCGTCGATGCGGAGGCGGTCACCGCGGCAGACGGGGCAGTCTGTCTCGTGCATGTATTGCCCGAGCCACTCTCGGATGAAGCTGGACTCGGTTTTTTCGTACCAATTCTGCAGGATCGTGCCGACGCCGTCGAAGGCGTGCTTGTACTTCTTCTTGTCCTCTTCGGTCGTGCCTTTGAGGAGGATTTTCTTGATCGCGGGCGAGAAGGCGGACACGGACTGGTTCGGGCTGACGCCGAAGTGCTCGCAGAACTGGCGCAGGCGCTTTCGGAAGAAGCGGCCCATCGGCGGCGGGACGCGAAACGGCTTGATCGCGCCATCGCCGAGTGACTTGCTTGGGTCGGGGATGACGAGCGCCTCGTCGTACTCCATAATCTTGCCCAGGCCGTGGCACTGGGCGCACGCGCCGTGTGGGGAATTGAAGGAGAAGAGGCGAGGGGAAAGCTCTTCGAGGGCGCACTCGGGGTGCTCGGCGCAGGCAAACTTCTCACTGAAGATGCGATCGGTCCAGACTGTTTTGCCGTCCCTGGTTTCTTCGACGGAGACGACGACGGTTCCGCTGGCGAGTTTGAGCGCGCTCTCGACGGCCTCTGCGATGCGCTGGCGGACATCGGGGCGGAGGCCGATGCGGTCGATGACGACATCGATGGAGTGTTTCTCGTAACGGCCGAGGCCGAGGGGATTCTCGCCACCCTTTTTCAGGGCGTCGCGGATTTCCATGACCTCTGCGTTCTTGCCGCCGGGGGCGACGCGGATGCGGCCCCAACCCTGGGCCTGCATGTCCTCGAGCACTTCCTTGTGGAAGCCCTTCTTGGCGCGGAGCACGGGGGCGAGGATCATCAGGCGAAGCTCTTTGGTCTCGCCAGTGCCCAAGTCCATGATCGCATCGACGATCTGGGTTGCGCCCATCGCGCTGATGGGCTTGCCGCAGCGTTCGAGGACGGTGCCGTCCTTCTTCACCACCGTGGGGTGCCAGCAGGTGGGCTTGCCGCAGCGGGCGTAGAGAAGGCGGAGGTAGTCGTAGATTTCGGTGGTGGTGGCAACGGTGGAGCGCGGGTTGGAAGTGCCGCTGCGCTGCTCGATGGCAATGGTGGGGGGGAGGCCCTCGATGTCATCGACATCGGGTTTCTTGAGTTGATCGAGAAACTGGCGGGCGTACGCGGAGAGGGACTCCATGTACTTGCGCTGGCCCTCGGCGAAGATGGTGTCAAACGCAAGGGAACTCTTGCCCGAGCCGGAAAGACCGGTGATGACCACAAGCCGGTCGCGTGGGATGTTGACGTCAACGTTCTTGAGATTGTGCTCGCGAGCGCCGCGGACGCGGATGCAGTGGGCGAGGTTGAGTTCCCCCATCGTGACAGGTCGCGTGGGGGTCGGATGCGAGGCGGTGATGGCCGCGTTGGAGGGGGCGCGCGAGGTGCGGTTGGTGGTGGGGGGCTTCACTGCGTTATGGTTCGCGGCGGACCCATCCGCCCGATTCAGCGGTGCGGTCTTCGGCCGCGGCCGCTCCGGCTTCGGTTCGGTCATCGCAGTCGCCATTCCTGATGTGTTTGAGCGTCGAGTCGCCATTGCACCCCTACATGCACAAAGAACATCCCCGGTCCGTTTGAGGTCGGGTAATGTTAGCGTGTCATTGGGTGAGGTCGAGGGCGGGACGGAACTTGCGCATCAGTTTCCGCTGGGCGGTGCCCCGGGGGTGGAAGGCACCCCATTTGGGGTGGTTGCTGATGTGGGGGCTTGTTGCTGCGCCGCACGGTGCTTCATCATCCAAAACATGCCGAGCAGCATCAGTCCGATGCCGACACCGATGAGGTATGTCCGAAGGCGCTCGCCCAATCCCGCAACGCGTGGACCGGATGGCTGAGGTGTGGTGCTCATGGCGTTTGCTCCATCATCGCGAGCGACTCGCGCTCGGAGCGCGGGCTGGCGGGCTCTGCGGAAGATCGTCGCACGTCAACACCTTCCGGCGCATATCGAATCGGGCGACCATCGGCAAGAGCCACCAGTTGGTCGAAGAGATGGTTGTGCCAACTCGTCGCCGAGAGATTCTGCAGCGCGTGGGCGCGAGCAGCGTGTCCCATGCGACGCCGAATCTCAGAATCCAGAAGCAGCGTCTCGATGGCGGTGATGAATGCCGCGTCGTCATCGTGGTTGCAAATCATGCCCGTCAGTCCGTCGCGGACGACTTCGGGCAGGCCCGCGACCCGCGAGGTGATGACGGGCAGCCCGAACGAAAGAGCCTCCTGTGCCGCGATCAGGAACGTCTCTACTCGCGTCGGGATGACCATGAGATCCATGGTCGGCAGCACCTGGGTCAGAAGCTTGTTCCGATCGGTCGCGCCGTGCCAGACAACGTTCTTGAGCCCGTGATCCTGCGGCGCGGTCCGGGAGCAGACGTGGACTTCGGCGATGTCCTTCCACCGATCCTGATGCCAGCGGATCAGTCGTGGGCCGCCCTTGCGATCCCAGTCGTTTCCGACAAAGACGATGCGCACCAGCCCGCCGCCGGGTGTTCCTCGAGCAGGCGACTCGTCGTGGGTACGAAAGGGTGCGGAGGTGTCAATCGTTGCGCAGGATTTACTCAGGATGATCCGGTCGGGATCGACGCCGCAGTCGCGAGCGACCGAATCGGCCGCCCAGCGCGTCCAGCAGGCGACCATGTCGGCGTTTCTGAGGATCTTCGCCTCGATCCTCGCGTCGAGGTTGAGCGGGGATCGCGCCCAGCCAAACTCGCGGCACCAACCGGGAACGGTCGCGTCCAGGTTGACCGCAAACTTGGTCTTCACGCGTCCGCCGAGACGTGCCACGGGCCAACCGCGCTGCTGGGTCATGAGGTGAACGACGTCGAAGCGCTCGAGCGGAAGGACGGTGCGGAAGAGGCGCATGATCGCAGCGCCGTTGGCCAGCGCCAGGCGCGTCGTTCCGAGCGCCCACGGTTGCCAGCGCTCTGATGTGCGGACACCCGCGAGTCGCAGGAGGCCCTTGATCGGCACGCGGACGTGCACCGCGTCGATGTCTGCGCGATCCGCGCATATCGTCTCGAAGGCCTTGGCGCTGGTTGAAAAGCCAAGCTCTGAGCCATTGAAGAAGAGCACACGCGCGGGTCCACCGGTCGCACGCGCCGCGGGCGGGAGCGCATCGTCTCCCTTGGGAAACGGCGTGTCAGAACTCCAGAGCAGGCGGTTCATGCGATCCCCATTATCGGTTCACTCCGGCAACATCATCAGCCCCTCTCGGGTGGTGCGCGACCGTGGGAGCGTGTTTGACGTTTCGCGCGTTCGTTGCGTCGGCGGTCGTTTCGCCCCGAAGCCCTTCCAGAACCGCCCGCGCGCTGTTCTCCCACGTGAACGCTTCTTCGATGCCGCGACGATCCGCCGCCGGAATCGGCATCTTCACGCCGCGCGAGAGCGATTGCCGCAGAGCCCCGACCAGCGCCGCATGATCGCCGACCGGAACGACCCAGCCATGCACGCCCGGCACGATGTGGGGCGCGATGCCGCAGGCATCCGTCAGGATCACCGGAGTCCCCGCGGCGATCGCCTCGCCGTACACCATGCCGAACGACTCCTTGTGGCTGGGCATGGCGAAGACATCCGCCCAGACCATCAGTTGCTGCACGTCCTGTTGCGCCATCGGCATCAAATGCTCGAACCGGCTACCGAGCCCGAGCCGATTAACGGCCTCTTGCACATCGGGCTGCACAGCGCGGCTCACCAGCACCAGCACGCTCTCGGGAATCGCCGCCTCGCCGAATGCGCGGACCAGTTCGACATGGCCCTTGCCGGGCACGGGTGAGCCGACGCAGAGCACGACTCGTTTGCCCGCATACTTCGCGGGGCGCGGGGTCGCGAGTTGCTGCTCGGTTGCCCGCGCGATCCCGTTCGGGCACAAGCGTGCGTTCGCCAGACCGAGCTCTTCGCGGAGCGCACGAACGGAGGGAAGTCCCACGCCGAAGACCGACTTCGCCTGCGCGCCCATCGCCGCGTAGCGCCGGCCCATCGTCGTTGTGAGCGTCCAATTGACAGTGTCATGCTCGATGATCGCGAACGGAATGTGCCGGCGGGCTGCTGTGCGGGAAACCAGATCCCCGAGCAGCACGCCATCGTGCGCCAGGATGGCAGTCGCACCAAAGATGTCCAGACGTGTGGCAAGCCCGGCGGAAAACGCCCTCCGCGTCATCGCCTCCGCAAGCCGCGGCCACTTCGGCGCCAGCTTCCAGCGCACCCAGTTCGGATGGGCGTACATGCCCGGCACGCCATGACACCTCACGCCCTCGAAGGTCCATTCCGTCGGGCGATCTCGCAAGCGCTTGAGTGCTGGACGAACCCTCTCCAACATTCGCGGCACGCGCGGCGAACAGACGAAGAGCTCCGCCACGCATCCCGCGTTATTGAGCGCCTGCGCCAAGCGCAGGTTGTACACGCCGCTCGTCGGATTCGATTCGGATGGCGCGGAAAACGTCACCAGAGCGATCCGGAATAGATTCGCTCGCGCGGGCAGTGGGGGAGCGTGGGGGGGTGGAGTCATCGTGGGTTCAGCGGGCATCGAGCCGCGAGTCTACCAGCGGGTGCGCTAGGTCGCCTTCTTCCACTTCTTGGACTTCTTGTTCGCCCGCACGCCGGGCATGCCCGCGCGCCGCTCGCCGCCGGAGCCGCGCCCGCCCCCGTCGCCCTCGACTTCGGACCGCCGCACTTTCTGTCGCACGCCACCGGCCTTGAGCTTTTTCACCTGATCGCGCAGGCGTGCCGCTTTCTCGAAGTCGAGATTCTGGGCCGCCTCGAGCATCTCCTCTTCAAGCATCATGATCAGCTCGGCGGACTCATATTCCGGCTCGCCGGCGGCGACCGCGCTCTGGGCGGTGCGGCGTGCCTTGAGCTCGGCTTCGAGGCCGCGCCGGATGCCCTTGACGATCGTGGTCGGCGTGATGCCGTGCTCGGCGTTGTACGCGAGCTGCTTGACGCGGCGGCGCTCGGTCTCCTTGATCGCCATATCCATCGACGGCGTCACCTTGTCCGCGTACATGATGACCAGCGAGCCGGAGTTTCTCGCGGCACGGCCCATCTGCTGGATGAGGGACGTCGCAGATCGCAGGAAGCCCTCTTTGTCAGCATCGAGGATGCAGACCATCGAGACTTCGGGAAGGTCCAGCCCTTCACGCAGCAGGTTTACGCCGACGAGGACATCGTATTTTCCTTCGCGCAGATCGGTGAGGATCTCCATGCGTTCGAGGGTTTCGATCTCGCTGTGCAGATAGCGGACGCGGACGCCCTGCTCGTCGAGATAGGTTGTGAGGTCTTCGCAGAGGCGTTTGGTGAGCGCCGTCACCAGGACGCGCTCGCCCTTGGCGGCACGCTCCTTGCAGCGCACGAGCAGGTCGGCGACTTGTCCCTGCGCCGGGCGCACCTCGATGATGGGATCGAGCAGGCCCGTGGGACGAATGACCTGTTCGGCCACGATGCCGCCGCATTTCTCGAGTTCGTATTTGCCGGGTGTCGCTGAGACGAACATCAGGCGCGGGGCGATGCTCTCAAACTCGGGAAAGGTCAGCGGGCGGTTGTCCATCGCGCTGGGGAGGCGGAAACCGTGGTCCACCAGCACGCGCTTGCGGTTCTGGTCGCCGTTGAACATCGCGTGGATCTGCGGCGTGGTGACGTGGCTCTCGTCGATGATGCAGAGCCAGTCGCGGAAGTTGGGGCGCTCGCTCGCCACGCTGGCCGCGGCTTGCTGCGGAGTCATAGAGCCCGCGGGGCCGGGAGGCGCGAAGTCGAAGTAGTCCATCAATGTGTACGGTCGCTCGCCGGGCTTGCGGCCGTCGAAGAAGCGGGAGTAGTTCTCGATGCCGGAGCAGAAGCCGACCTCCTCGATCATCTCCAGGTCGTACTTGGTGCGGGCGAGGAGTCGCTGGGCTTCGAGGAGCTTGCCCTCGGAGCGCAACTGCATGACGCGAGTGTCGAGTTCGGCGCGGATCGCCGTGATCACGCCGCCCAGAGTCTCGTCTTCGGTGACGTAGTGGACGGCGGGGAAGAGGAAGTACTGTTTCTCCTGGGCTTCCGGCCCGCCGAGCAGTTCGCCGGTGAGCGGGTCGATGTACTCGATGCGGTCGATCTCATCCCCGAACATCTCGACGCGCACGGCGAACTTCTCGTACGCGGGCCAGACCTCGATGACCTCGCCCCGCACGCGATACATGCCGCGTTGCAACTCGATGTCCGTGCGTTTATACTGCATCGCGTTCATCGCGAGCAAAAACTCGCGGCGATCGATCCGCGCGCCCTTGCTGATCGTCAGCACTCGCTTGGAATACGCCTGCGGCGAGCCGAGACCGAAGATGCACGAGACGCTGGCGACGACGATCGTGTCGCGCCGCGAGAGGATGTTGCTCGTGGCGCCCAGCCGCAGTGCTTCAAGCTCGGGGTTGCGGGAGGAGTCCTTCTCGATGTAGATATCCCGCTGCGGGATGTACGCCTCGGGCTGGTAGTAGTCGTAGTAGGAGACGAAGTAGCTCACCGCATTGTGCGGGAAGAGCTCGCGCATTTCCTCGTAAAGCTGGGCCGCGAGGGTCTTGTTGTGGCTGATGATGAGCGTGGGCCGCTGGAACCGCTGGATGGTGTGGGCCATCGTGAACGTCTTGCCAGTTCCGGTGGCCCCCAGCAGCGTGACGCACTCGGCCCCGGCGTTCAGATCGCGCGAGAGCTGCTCGATCGCCTGCGGCTGGTCGCCGGTGGGCTTGTAGGGGCTGACGACCTGGAAGGAACGCTGCTCACGCTGCATGTCTGATTCTAGTAGCTTCCGGCGGACGACTATGCCGATCGCCGCCACGTGTCGGTCCGCGGTGAGCTGCGGCTGCTTAGCAGCCGGCGAACCAAGCTCCGAGAAACACGAGAATATCCTGAACGGCAATCGTCCCCGACTCGTCAAAGTCCGCCTGTCGTACCCCGGCGAACCACGCATCCAGAAACGTGAAGATGTCCGTCGGTTCCAGAAGTCCATTTCGGTCCACATCGGCACGGCAGGTCGGCCCGTGTTCTGTCACTCGTTCGCCCTCGAGCTGTGTTCCCAGGCCAGGCCGCCGAGGCAGGGTTCCTCCGACTATTTCGATGAGTTCCGTCTCCGAAAACGGCCTGATGTCTGTCTGATACGACGAGTTCAGTACGCCGATAATCGCATTGGCCCAAAGTCCCTGGATCACAGTTCCAAAGTGCACTCGATCGCCCACGAACGCGGCCGTCAACTCTCCCTGGCCTCCAGAGTCATGGAGACGGATCGATACTCCTGCAACATCCAGAACATCTCTTGGGTGTTCCGGCGTGCCGAAGAGAAGGTCATTCAGCGAGAAGAGATTCACCAGCGGGATCTGCTCATTGCCGGAAATCGTCGCAAGCCCGGCATTGATCCGCATCACCAGATTCCGGACCCGCGAACGCAGCGCGGGATCGGGGAAGTTCTCCTGAACGGCAGGCATGACCGAAAAGTCCGGCATGTTCACCAGCACCACCTTCGCCCCGGTCGCCTTCACGGTTTGGATTGCCATGCGCATGTTCGCGACGCTCGCGTCCGCGAACGCTTGCAGGCGCGGCTCGCTCCATTGCCCGTAGTACACCGTCGAATAGGTGAAAGCGTTCCAGGGGGCGACGTCGTTGCCGCTGGCGCAGATCACCGCGTGTGTCACGCCATGCGTTCGCACCGCTTCCGCGAGCATCGTGTGCTGGCCTTCCAGCAGCAGGGCGTCGGTCGTTGCTCCGGGTCGTGCAAAGTTGAACTCATGTCCAAACCCGCGGATGTCTCCCCAACCCTGCGGCCGGCCCGCCTCCGCCGCGGTCGGCCCCATGTTGATTCCGCGACGCTCGGCAAGCAGCTGCGTCCAGGATTTGGCATACCGGACAAGTATCTCGTCGTACTCGTTGGTCAGACTGTCCCCGGCCGCTCCGAGCGCCCCGATCGGCTGCCCATGACTCGCGACGGCCGCCGTGAGCACACTCATCGCAGCCGCGGCCATCCTCAGATGCTCCAGCACATTCATGGTGTTCACTTCGAGCCCTTCACCCCGTTCGACCCAAAGCTCAACCCACTATTCATATCACAGGATTCCCAGCCCGCACTCATTCCGGGCACACGATCAGGCACATATCTCCGGTTTGTACCAGTCCCTCCCGCACAACCCTCGCATACACCCGGGATTCTCCGGCGTGCAACTCCTCTTTGATCCGCCGCGAGTCCAGATCCCGAAAGGACTCTCGGATCGTCGAGCACGGCGCGGCGTACGACACCAGCTCCAACTCAACATTTCCCCGATCTCCAATCAAAACTCTTGCACCCGGCACAGCCCTCTTCCACTCCACCCCGCTCACCGTCAGATTCTCTCCGGTCGTTCCCGGCCCGATCGGATGCCCCTCGCTCCGCAACCGCTCGATCACCTCCAGCGAAAACAGGCAGACTGCGCGCTCGGGCCCGCCGTGATGCTTGCGGTCGTGCTGCCAGTCGCCCTCCAAGCCATCTTTTAGCACGCGGCACTCACGCACCGCCATCTTCGGTACGCCGCCATTGGAAATGCTGATTTGGTGAATATGCCCGATCATGCAACAAGAATATCAATCACTCAAAGAGTCGCACCGCTCATCCCCGCACAGCCCCCAGCAACTCCCGCACCTTCGCCCGGTTCACCCCCACGATCGCCGGCATCGCCGCGCCGACCGTGATGAGCGTGAGCATGCCGCAGCCCAGCAGTGTCGCATCCCAAGGCACACGGAGCTTCAGCTGCAGGCCGAGCGTCAGCTCGTTCATCACTTGCCCCGCCCAACTCGCGTGTACGCCCATCGCCGTGCCGACAATGCACGCGGCCAGCGCGATGATCAGCGCTTCGCCCAGCACCATCCGCGCGATCAGCCCCTTCTGCGCGCCGATCGCACGCAGCACGCCGAACTCGAACTGCCGCGCCTGGATCCCCGCGACGATCAGGTTCGCCACGCCGAAGCAGGCGACGAGCATCCCGCCGACGGCGACGAGCGAAAACACATACAGCGAGGCGGAGACGTAGGTCTTGATCTCCTTCATGATCTCGCGCCCGCTTCCCGCGTCAAGAATCTCAAACCCGCCCGCCTTGCGGATCTGCTTGATCGCCTCCGCATCGCTCACGCCGCCATCTTTGATATCTTTCAGGTCGATCTGCAGCAGACGCACCGGCGTGTTGCCCACACGCGCGCGAAGGTCCGCGCTGCTCCCGAAAACCGCGTTCACCGCGACATCGAGAAAGTCCTCGCCGATCTCGAAGTACTTGCTGACCACATCCAGCCCCGGCGAGGCCACGACGCCGACGACCTTGAACGGATACTTCTTCCCGTCCAGCGAGAGCGTCAGCGTGTCTCCGACGCCCACGCCCCGGGCCACGCGGAACTCCTTCGCCACCAGCACCGCGCCGCCCTTCTTGAGTTCCTCGATTCCTGTCTGCTTGTCCCCCTCAAGCCACTGGATGTTCGCCATCTTCAGAAACTCGTCGGGATCAAACGCGATGAACGTCGTTGAGGTGTTGTCCAGCGTCTTGAACCCAAACGCGTCGGTTTTGAACGACTGCACCGTGATCGGCGTCGTCTTCGCCACCGCCGGAAGCGCGGCAATCTTCTTCTGCGTCTTCTCGCTGATGTTCAGCCCAGCCGCGAACGCATCCGGAAACTTGAACCCGTTCAGCACATCCCGCTCGATCGCGCGGCCGTTCGTCCACAGCGACACCAGCAGCGCGAGCCCCAGCATCATTGCCCCCGCCGTGAACCCGAACCGATACGGCGTCGCCCGCACGCTCCGTACCAACAGCCCCGACGGAATCCGCAGCGTCAGCGAGAGCAGCGGCCCAAGTACAAGATTGATCAGCCACACGATCGGCACAGAGATGAAGAAATACCCCGCGAAGATCGCCGGCAACCCAATCGCCAGATCGGAGATCAGCAGCGTGTCCGGGTCCTTGATGACCACGAACATCACGCCATGCACCGCCGCCAGCAGAATGCCCGCCACGCCGCAGAGCAGGATGCCCCGCAGCTTCGCCACCTTGCTCCGCGCTGCCAGCGCATCCAGCGGCGATGTCCGCGCCGCCTTCCAAGCAGGCAGCAGCGACCCGAGCAGCCCCGCCATCACCGCAGCTGCCACGCCGAGGGTCACGCCCACCGTATTGAACGTAAATCCAGCCGGAAAGTGATCCTTGAAGTAGTTGACAAGAACCCACGCGCCGAGCGTGCCTGCCGGGATGCCCACCGCCGCGCCGAGCGTGCCGACGATGATCCCCATCACGATCTGGCTCTCGGCCATCTGCGACTTGGTGCCGCCGATGCAGCGCAGCATCGCCAGTTCGCGGATGCGCTCCGTGACGTTGGTCGTGAGCCCCGTCATGATGATGAAGCCCGCGCTGAGCATCGCGATCGCGCTCGCCACCGTCAGCCCGATCCGCCCCGTCCGCTGGCTCTGGTCCAGTCCCGAGCTGATCTTCGCACTCGTCCGCACCACCACCCCATCGCCCAGATCCTTTTTGTGCTGCTCGGCGACCTTCTCCGCGTCGCGGCTGTCCTTGAGCACCACATCCAGTTCCTTGATCGTCCCCGGCTTCTCCAGAATCTGCCCCATCTGCTCCAGCGTGACCTGCGATTCCGGGCGCGTCACCACGCCCATGCCGATGCCGGGCTGACGCATCACGCCGACGATCTTGAGCGTGATCGGCTCTCCCCAGCGCGAGACGCTCACGCTCTCGCCGACCTTCGCCCCCATCTCCTTCTGCGCCGCAAGGTCGATCACGATCTCGCCCAAAGCCCTCGCCCGCCGTCCCTCAACCATTTCCGTCGCCCGTACCTGCACATCCAGATCGGGATCCACGCCGCTGCCGACCGTCGCCGTCTCCATCCCCTCCGGCGGAATCTTGATGATGATCGGCCCTTGCGCCCGCGGCACGACGACCTTCGCCTCCGGCCACGCCCGCACCTTCGACAGCACCTCCGGCGTGAGCGCATCCTTCCCGGTGCGCGAGACGCGCAGGTCCGCAGCGCCGACCGTCGCATCGATGCGCTGCTTCAGCCCGCTGTGCATGGAGGCCATCGCGCACGCCACAGTCGCGATCAGCGCGCTGGAGAGCGCGACCGACGCCACGAGCAGCATCGAGCGGCTACGCCGCCCGGACAAGCTGTTGATAGCGAGACGCCACGCCGGCCGCATCGAGCCCCTCCGTTTCAATCCGTCCGAAAAACACCCCATCCCGCAGCACGAAGATCGATTCGCAGTTCGCCGCCGCCGCCGGTTCGTGCGTCACCATCAGCACGGTCATCTCATGGTCCTTGGCGAGTTCTTTGAGCAAGTTCCAGAGCTTCGCGCTCGATGCGCTGTCCAGTGCGCCCGTCGGCTCATCCGCCAGCAGCACCTTCGGCGAATACAGCAGCGCCCGCGCGATCGCCACCCGTTGCTGCTCCCCGCCGCTGAGCGCATCGGGCCGATGCCCCGCCCGCTCCGCCACACCCAGCTTCTCAAGCAGTTCCATGCTCCGCTTGCCCAGAAACGCGCCATCATCCCCGGCGAGCATCCCCGGCAACTCAACATTCTCTTTCGCCGTCAGCGTCGGAATCAGATTGAACTGTTGAAACACGATCCCGATCTGCTTCCGTCGGAATAGCGTCAGCGACTTCTCATCCATCGCGTGCAGAGCGTTTCCGCTCACATGCACCTCGCCCGCATCCGGCTTGTCCAACCCGCCGAGCAAGTGCAGCAGCGTGGACTTCCCGCTCCCGGACTGCCCCATGATCGCGAAGAAACCCGGCCCCTCCACGCTCAAATCCACGCCGCGCAAGGCCTGCACCTCGCGCTCCTGCAAGTGATAGGCCTTATGAACGTTGACGCATCGAATCATGTTGTCTGTGGCTCGGGCGTTCTGCACGAGTTCTTCACCAGTGCCCGGCCCCTGATGCCCAGGGCCTTCTTCTAGTGGTACTGCTTTCCATACGCCGCGGCATCCATCAACCCGTTCATCCCGTCGACGCTCGCAACCTTGATCTTCACCAGCCAGCCCTTGCCATAGGGGTCGGAGTTCAGCAGTGACGGGTCATCCACCACCGCCTTGTTCACTTCCGTGATCTCACCCTCGACCGCCGAGTAGATGTCCGAGGTCGTCTTGACGCTCTCCACCTCGCCCACAGGGCTCCCCGCCTTGAACTTGAACCCCGCGGGCTTCATCTCCACATACGTCACGTCCGTGAGTTGATCCACGGCGAACTGCGTCACGCCGAGGGTGACAACGCCCCCCTCGAGCTTGTGCCACTCGTGCGACTCCGAATACTTCCGATCGGCGGGAACGGCCATGCGATGGTCTCCTGATCCTGTGCGGGATGGGGGTGGCCAGATGCTATCCGCCGCGTCGTCCGAAGTCGGATGCCGGATTCTCGACAACCTGTCCTCAACATCCGCCATCCGACATCGCACATCCGACATCTCGCCTACATTCCCGCCCGAGCATGCTCCTCACTCTCACCGCCAACGCTCTTCGTGCGCGCATCGTCGCTCCGGGCCGCAAACCCGCAGCGCGGTCACGCGCCTCCGAAGCGTCCTCCCCCGAGGGCTCGCTGCAGATCACCGATCTGCCGCGTTTCGCCCGCGAAGACCTCGGCCTCTTCGGGCTGAACCTCTCCACCAATCTCCTGATCGGTGCCGATCTCAAGCGGATCGACGCCATCCGCGACGCCGCCGACAAGGCCTCCTGTCCCGTTCTCACGCTCGTCGAGTCCGAGACCCAGGCCATGGGCACCACCGACGATGCCCTCGGTGATGCCGCCATCGCCCGCGCCCATCGCGTTGTCCAAGCCGCCCACCGCCTCGGGTGCAGCTCCGTCGGTCTCTCCGTTTCCTGCAAGGACAACGAGGACGAGATCGATTTCTGCATCGAGCGTCTCCGCCGCGTCCTGCAGGTCGCCGAGCGGCTCGAGGTCAACGTCCTCATCTGCCCGGCACCAGGAATCACCGCCGAGCCTGAACGCCTCACCGATCTCATCAAGAAGGTTGGCGGCTTCCGCATCGGCACCTTCCCTGATTTCGAGACCGCCTCCAAGGCCGCCGACCCCCTCGCCTACCTCAAACGGGTCACTCCCTACGCCTCTGCCGTCACCGCCGCCGCTGTGCGTTTCAAGCCCGGCAAGAAGCCCGGCGAGTTCATCCACGAGCCCTACGACCTTCGCGCCTTCGCCCACGTCGTCAAAGCCGTCGGCTACACCGGCACCCTCGCTCTGGACGCCCGCGGCGATCAGGATCCGGTTGACACCATTCGCAAAGCCAAAGCCCTCCTAGAATCGGTCGTCGGAACCGGCCCCGCCGACGCTCCCGAGGCCGACGACGAACTGGCCGCGCCGGTTGATTCGGAACCCGATCCCGAGGCACCCGATGAAGACGGTGAGGAAGAATGATGCGACCGGCGCTCTCCACCGCCCCGTGGTCGTCCACGTGCGCGAGCACGCCGGCACGCACAACGATTCGAGTTTCGACAGTGGGGACACCGGCGCGATGTACCGCGCCGCCGCCGCCATCACCATCCAGACCGCGTGCGATCTCTCCGACCACGACCGCTTCGTCGCCGAAGTCGAGAAACGCGACCTGCACTTTGATTTCGACACCGATCCGCCCACCCTCCTCTGCTGCGGCGAGTCCATCATGCACCGCCTCCGCGATGCCGACGTTACCAAGCTCGTCTCTCCAATCGCCGGCATCGCCAAGCTCCGCCAGGAAATGGTGAAGAAGCAGCGACAGATCGCCATCGCCCACCCGCGACTGGTCACCGAAGGCCGCGACCAGGGCTCCGTCGTCTTCCCCGATGCCGATGTGAAGTTCTACATGTTCGCCTCCGCCCGCGTCCGCGCCGAACGGCGTGCCGAGCAGTTGCGATCCAGCGGCAAGGCCGCCGATGTGGAGAAACTCGAGAAAGAAATCTCCGAGCGCGACCGCTCCGATTCCGAGCGCACCGTCGGCCCCCTCACCAGCCCCGCCGATGCCGAGCGCATCGACACCTCCGACATGCCCTTCGACCAGGTCGTCGATGCCTTGGAGGCCCACGTCAAACGCGTCCTCGGCGCCCGCGAAGCATCCCGGCGCATGCTGCGCCCGCACAGGAGCGGCGCCCTCTGATGCTCGCCCGACTCCGCGCCCTGGACCCCCCGCAGCCCCTCTGGCAGATCCTGTTCTACAGGTTCGGCTACTGGCTGTTGCTCTCCTTCTTCGTCCTCTTCTACCGCGCCCGCTTCTTCGGCACACGCAACATCCCGGACTCCGGCGGCCTGCTCATCATCGCCAACCACCAGTCCCACCTCGATCCGCCCCTCGTCGGCGTCGGCATCCGCCGCCGCAACATGGCCGCCATCGCCCGCGAAGGCCTCTTCAAAACCTTCCCGCTCGGGCTCATGCTCCGCGGCGTCGGCTGCATCCCCATCAAGGAAGAATCCGGCGACGCCGGCGCGATGCGCACCGCCATCGAGCAGCTCAAGCGCGGCCGCGTCGTCGTCATCTTCCCCGAGGGCTCGCGCTCCAACGACGGCGCTCTCTCCGAGTTCAAACGCGGCGTCTGGCTCCTTATGATGCGCTCCGGCGTCCCCGTCCTGCCAGCCGCCGTCGAGGGTTGCTTCGACGCCTGGCCCCGCAGCCGCACCCTCCCGCACCTCTTCGGCCACCGCATCGCCGTCAGCTACGGCCACCCCATTCCCTTCGTCGACCTCAAGGCCATGGGCTCCGAAAAAGGCCTCGCCCGCCTCGCCTCCGACGTCGAAACCCTACGGCTGGACCTCCGCGACCGCCTCCGCACCGCCACCCACGGCCGCCTCCCCCGCCCCGGCCCCGGCGACCACCGCTCACTGCCTTCGGCCGTCTAGTGGCATGGCCCGGCTGCCTTGGTTGTCGTCCCTCCGCCAACCTCAAAACCCAGTTATCCCCCCTTTCAACCCCGTGAAACGGCGGCTCCATCTCACCCAATCACGGTGTAGTCCGGGTTATCGGCCCTCTTGTTCCCCGCTCCCACCCCACATCCGGCGGTATATCCCGCTCAAGCGTCACCGCCCCACCTCCGATGCCATCCGACAGCACTTCATTCCTGATTCCCTCTCATCGCTGATGTATGATCTTCTCCGAGGCCCCCGCAAAAATTCAAGATCTGCAAGGCGTGATCAACGTGACACACCAAGAAACGAATTCCAACGCGGCGTTGCCTCTTCGCTCTCCCGCGCCCCTGGCCCTCAAAGCCGGCGCCTTCCTCGGCCTTTGTGCCCTCGTCGCCGTCTCGGCGATCGTTGTGAAGGCCGCCGTCGGCAACGGCAAGGTGGCCCTCAGCTCCCTCGCCGGCGTCACCGCGACCCCCGCGACCAACGCCCCCGTCGCTTCGACGGTCGTTGAAACCAGCTCCGAAACCGTCGCCACACTCGCCGAGGTCCGTGACCCGCTCGTCGAGGTCGTCGCTCCCACTCCCGCCCCGGCTCCCGTTGTCGTCGCTCCAGTGGACACCAACAAGTACGCCGCCTCCACCGACATCCGCTTCTTCAACGGCCGCGCCATCCGTCCGGCTCGCACCATTCGCATGACGGTCACCGCCTACTCCCCCGATGAAAACTCCTGCGGCCCCGACGCCCGCGGCATCACCTCCAGCAACCACCACGTCAAGACCAACGCGATGAAGCTCGTCGCCGCCGACAGCCGCATCCTCCCCCTCGGCTCCATGATCTCCGTCCCCGGCTACGACGCCGGCAACATCGTCCCCGTCCTCGACCGCGGCGGCGCGATCAAGGGCAACAAGCTCGACGTCCTCTTCCCCACCGATGCCGCCGCCCGCAAGTGGGGCGTCCGCAAGCTCGACGTGGTCGTCTGGGAATACGCCGACAACCTCCCTGCCGACGATTACCGCGCCATCCGCGATTCCAAGAACTGATCAGACAGCAGCCCAACGTAACCCCCTCCCAAAGGCACGGACCCAGTCCGTGCCTTTCTTCTTTCACGATCAACCCTTCGCACAATCGACGCCGAGGGTGAGGCCCTGCGAACCCTCGGGCTCGCAGCCGACGTCTGCAACACAGCCACCTGCTGCCGGTATTTCCATTCATGCGGGGGCAAGATCAACCTCACACACCTGTGTGCCAATCGTGCGGCTACTCCCTCGTGGGACTTCGTCAGCTGCGATGCCCTGAATGCAACACCCAATACGTACCCCCATATGTGCCGCCTCCGCTTCCTCCACTCACGTTGTTCAGCCCCAGCGCTAGTATTCACTTCGTTTGCTCGGTCAACGCCATCGTTTGCTCGTTGGCGCTGATGTTCGGCGTAGGCGTCGGGCGACATGGCTATTCGCACGTGCCAGCATTTGTAAACTGGGGCTGGGATGTCGGAGGGGTTGCCGCTGCTTTTTGTAACTTCCTGCTGGCTCTGGCGCTTGTGGCAGTCTTTCCGCGCCGATCCAGCGGAGTACAGATTTTCCTCACGATGGTCTTGTGCGTCTTCAGCGTGTTCTTCGC
>JBGANP010000055.1:0-24398 GCA_044222255.1 Phycisphaerales bacterium | reverse complement strand
AAGCCACCGGTGAGTGGCTCCATTTCCATTCTCTTTCTTTGTTTCCCCGCCCGGAGGGCGGACGAAACTCCCTTGAACCCCGCACCCATTTCTGTAAACTCCCCGCATGGGCAGTTCCTGGACACAGAACTACTACCACATCGTCTACGGCACCAAGCACCGCACGCCGTGGATCGCACCCGAGATTGAAGATCGCATCCATGCCTTCGTCGGCGGCATCGCCAAGGACCTCAAGTGTGCGCCCATCGCCATCAACGGCATGGCCGAGCACATCCATGTGCTGGTTCGCTTCCCGAGTGACCTCGCGCTCTCCGTGCTGGTGCGCGATCTCAAGTCGCGCTCGACGAACTGGATTCGCCCGACGTTTTCCGGCCTCGGCGACTTTTCATGGCAGGAGGGGTACGGCGGGTTCACGGTGAGCAAGCCGAATGTCCAGGCGATCGCGGACTACATCCGGGATCAGAAGAATCGACATGCCGGGAAGAGCTTTGAGCAGGAGTATCTGCAGATGTTTAGGGAATCAGGATGGGAGGGGAATCCGGAGGACTTGTTCGGGTGAGCGCGGCCGTGAGTTGCCATGGCGTTGGTCCGCCCTCCGGGCGGGAAGGCAAAGAAAAGAAGAGTGATTGGAAATGTCCTCCGGTGGCTTGCGAGGCCGCCAAAGCTCGGCCTCGCTTCACCACCGGCAACAGTCGGGCGCCCTCCGGGCGAAGACGGGAAATCACGAAGAGAAAAGCAGCGGCCCTCGGTCTTTTCAACAGGGGTCGCATAGGTTGCGATAGCGGACTTCGGATTCTGGATCTCGGATCGCAAATCCGCAATCCCAAATCCGCATTCCGAAATCTGCCTCACTCAATCACCACGCTCGCCACCGTCGTGTCATCCGCGAGGTTCGGCCCCTTCGCGTGCCGCAGCACCGCGTCGAAGATGAGCTCGACATCGTCGTGCTCGGCCGCGCTCTTGGCGATCGCCTGGATCGCGCCCTCCACGCCGAACATGGGACCTTCGGGCGAGGGCTGCTCGACCACGCCGTCGGAGAAGACGATCAACCGCTGGCCGGGGGTGATCTTCAGTGTCGCCTGCTCGAAGTCGAAGCTCGGCTCGATGCCAAGGGGAATGCCCGTCGCGGTGTCCGTGCGATGCGGGGGCTGGCCGTCTCTTGTGAGCAGCCAGTAGCCGTGGCCCGCATCCACATACGTCAGCGTTTCCGTGGCCGGATCAAAGACGCCGACCCAGAGCGAGATGAACTTGTTGCTGGCCATGTGCGTGCAGATGTGCTCGTTCACGGCCCGCACCGCCTGCGAGGGAGTGTTCCCCTGCCGGAGCGCGACGTGCAGGTGCGTCTGCGCTGTCGCCATCAGGATCGCCGCGGGGACGCCCTTGCCCGCGACATCGCCGAGCAGGATCGCCACGCGGCCATCGCCGACATCCACGACGTCGAACAAATCACCGGCGACGTACCGACCCGACTTGGAGCGCATCGCGTACTTCACGCGGCCGATCTTCCCGTGCGTCGGCGGCATGATCAGCTTCTGGGCCTCGCTGGCGGCCTCCAGATCGCGGACCAGCTCGCGCTGCCTTCGCTCCAGCTCCAGCCGCGCGATGTTGCCGACGGCCATCGAGTACATCTTCGCAAGCGCGGAGCAGAACGCCGCGGCGTCTGAATGCACGCCCACGCCTCCAGCGGCGGGCGCAATCACGCCACCCGTCCGCGGCCCCTGCTTCTCGCCGCTGCGCGAGTCCAGATAGAGGAAGCCCGCCACCGCCGGGCCGATCGCGATCGGCGCGCAGAGCGCGGTCTGGATGCCCAGGGCCATGATGCTCTGGGCCTGCATCGGAGCATCGCTCGTGAGCCGCACCACCTCGCCCTTGCGGGCCGCGACGATGAGCGATCGCGAGAAGGTCGCGCCGATCGTGACCCCCGAGTCTCCCGGCTTGCGCTTGGCCGCGTCCGGATCAATCTCGTAGATCACGCGGAGCGTGTCGGCCCCTTCCATGCCACTCGGCGCTCCCGGCTCATCCGAATCGTGCGAGACCGTCTCATCGCGCAGCAGGAAGGCCCGCGCGAAGCCGGTGCCCTCCGCCGCGGCCCGCACGATCGTCTGCGCCAAGGCCTCCTCATCGCTCGAGCCCGCCACCGCCGCCGCGACATCGATCAGCAGCTTGAGCCGGTTCTGATTCAGCGCGGCCAGCTCCCGCTCATGCACACGCTCCACCCGCTCCCGCATCGCCGCAGTCCCTGCCCCCCCACCGCCTCCCGGCACCGCGTTCACCGTCGAGCCCGCGCCCATCAGCGTCACCAGCCGCTGCCCCGCGGAGCTCGCGACCGCCGCCGTCCCGATCCGCACCCGCAGCAGCCACGGCCCCGCGCCGATCATGTCCCCGTTCTTCAATGGCAGCGACTGCCCCTCCGCCAGCTTCGCCGACTGCACGTACGTCCCGTGCCGGCTGCCGAGGTCTTCAATGAACCACGTCCCCTGCCGCGGCGAGATCTGGAAGTGCTTCCGCGAGATGCTCTCATCCCCCAGCACCACATCGCTCTGCCCGGAACGCCCAAGCACGAGTGGCCTGTCCGGCTTGGCATGGATCGACGAGAGCGGCGGCCCGCTCACCGCGTCCAGCGTCAGCGGCGGCGCGGCCTTGGCCGAACCGGAAGCGGGACCACCCGACATAGTCTGACCTGCATCCATTGATAGACCGTAGCACAAACCGGCTGAGAATGCAGCGCGAGAAACCTCCTTGCCTTCTTGCAACTGGATAGCATCTAGCTTCCGCCCCCTTCCTGCCCTCAGGAGGCCACGTTGACCGCTCCAGATTCCTCAACCGCCGCGCCCGCCCTGGAGATCACCGATCTCCGGTTTCGATACCCCGGGGGAACCGATTGGATCGTTGATCTCGCCTCGCTCCGACTCGGCGCGGCGGAGCAGGTCCTCCTCACCGGCGGCTCCGGCGTCGGCAAGTCCACGCTCCTGCAACTCATCGCGGGCCTGATGGAGCCGAGCGAGGGCCGGATCAATGTCGCCGGCCGCCACATCCACGCCCTGCACGGGGCCGCCCGCGACCAATACCGCGGCCGCACCATCGGCATGATCTTCCAGACCTTCAACCTGCTGCACGGCTTCTCCGCTCTCGAGAACGTGATGGCCGCGATGATGTTCTCCAGCATCCCGCGCGCCGAGCATCGCCCGCGAGCCGAGAAACTGCTCACTCATCTCGGCATCCAGCGACAGAATGCCCAGCCCAGCGAGCTTTCGGTTGGCCAGCAGCAGCGCGTCGCCGTGGCCCGCGCCGTCGCCTGCGATCCGGTGCTCGTGCTCGCGGATGAACCGACCGCATCGCTCGACCCAGAAAACGCTTTGGCCGCGATGGAACTCATCCAGCACACCTGCCGCGAACGCAACGCCGCGTTGCTCTGCGTCAGCCACGATCCGTCTATGGCCTCACGCTTCCAACGCCGCGAATCTCTCTCCGCTCTCCGCACCGTCGGTGCCTCAACCTAGCCCCTCCTCCCCTCCACTCCCCACTTCGTCACTCTGTCATTTCCCTCACTCCGTCACTTCCTCCCCATGTCCGACTTCACCATCATCCTCCGCTCCCTCCGTGCCCGTCTCTTCTCAACGGTCATCACCTGCTTCACCGTCGCCATCGCCGTCGGGCTGATGCTCGTGCTCCTCTCCATGCGCGATGCCGGCCGCCAGGCCTTCGAGCGCGGCAGCGGCAACATGCACCTCCTCGTCAGCCGCGACCAGTCCCCCCTCGTCTCCATCCTCAACGGCATCTTCTACGCCGCCGCGCCGCGTAGCCCCATCACCTACGCCGAGTATGACAAGATCAGCTCGATGGCACCCTTCGAGTTTTGCATACCGATCCAGCTCGGCGATTCCTACGAAGCCCGCTGGCCCGCGGTCGCCACCTCCGCCGAGTTCTTCACCGGCTTCATGCCCGCGCCCGATACGGCATGGAAGTTCGCCCAGGGTCGCGCCTTCGAGCAGGAAATGGAGATTGTCCTCGGCTCCGTCGTCGCGAGTTCCACCGGCCACAAACTCGGCGACAAGCTCGTGCTCACCCACGGCATCGCCCAATCCCGCCGCGCGACCGATGGCGAAAAGAACGCCGGTGCCGCTCCGCATGTCCACAACGAGTTCAAGTACACCGTCGTCGGCATTCTCGCCCCCACCGGCACGATCCACGACCGTGCCGTCTTCACCAACCTCGATTCCACCTGGCTCATCCACGCCTTCGACCGCCGCGAGCACGCGGCCCACGCCGCCGGCGGCGACGCTCACAAGCACGACGACCACGATCATGCGGATCACGACCACGATCACGATGAACCGCCCATGACCCTTGCGGACATCGAGATGGAAGACCGCAAGATCACCACCATCTACCTCCGGCTCCCCACCCGCCGCGGCTCGGATGTCTCCTCCTCCATCGGCCCCGTCGCCGCCGCCCTCGTCCGCGATCCCTCCTTCAACCCGCCGCTCACCGTCGCGTCCCCCGTCACCGAGATCAACAAACTCTTCGTCATCGTCGGCAGCGTCGATCAGATCTTTGTCGCGATGGCCGTGGTCGTCATGGTCTCCAGCGGCATCGGCATTCTGCTCTCGCTCTACAACTCCATGTCCGAGCGTCGCCGCCAGATCGCGGTGCTTCGCGTCCTGGGTTGCCCGCAAATGCGAATCTTCGGCCTGGTCATCACCGAGTCCGCAGTGATCGGTGTCATCGGTGCAGTTGCGGGGCTTGCCATCTCGATCGCGGGTTGTTGGCTGGTGGCGGGCATTCTCAAAGACCGCCTCGGCCTGGTCGTCCAGCCCGCTTTCACGCTCGATCTGACGCTCTTCGTCCTGCTCGGAACCGTCATTCTGGCCGCTCTGGCGGGGGTGATCCCCGCGATTCTCGCCTATCGCACGCCGGTGGCGAACAATCTCAAACCGATCGGGTAAGACCCCGTGAGCAGTTTGTCGCTCGGGCCTCCAGCCCGTGTTCCCCGATCGCACATCGGAGCCGTCATGCGTTTCTTCTGGATCACGATCCTCCTTCTCTGCGTTGCCGCCGCGGGTGCGTTCTACATGCGCCGCGAGAAAGCAACGCCCGTCCAGCCCATACCGCTCACACTCCCCGCCGAACCAGTCGCCGGGCCTGAGCCCACGCCCACGCATGCTCCCGCTCCCGTCGCCACAGCTCTTCCGATCGCACCGCCCACGCCGACCACGCCAACTTCCGTCCCAACCCCGGCACCGGCACCAACTGCAACAGCAATTGCGACTACTTCAACGCCCGAGCCGACACCCGCCGCGCCTCCCGCTCGCCTCGTTCCCCCGCAACCCGAGCCGACGCTCCCACCCGCCGCGAAGACTGACAAGCCCGATCCGCAACTCCCTGTCGTCACCGCCCCGGAAATGCGGCCAATACCCACTCCTTCTACGACCCCCGAGCCGACAAAGACCAACACCAGCACACCGCCAGCCGCACCAGCAACTGCCGCCGTTCCTCCCAAGGACGATGCGTCAAAGCCGGCCGTTGCTGCCAATCCAAAGCCGCAGGACAAGCCCACCCCATCCGCCGCGCCCGCCTCCACCGAAACAAGCACCGACATCGCAACCGGGCTCGCCAACCTCGTCGGCGACGGCTCCGCCAAGTCCGCCGAATCACCTGCACCCTCGATTCCCGCCGTCGCACCCGCGCCACCACCCGCCGCTCCCGCCGCGGCCAAAATCAAGCTCGATCCCCAGCCCGATGGCACCGTCCTCGTCGACGACAAGTACGTCATGAAGGGCAAGGGCACCAAGGACGACCCCTATCGCGTCACGTGGGAGCAACTCCTCTCCGCACAGGACACCTATCAGCCGCGTCTGGGGCGCAAGCAGATTCCCGAGCGCGTCAAGATGCTCGATGGCAAGTGGGTCCGCGTGAACGGCTACATCGCTTTCCCGCTCATGGCCGCGAGCGCGGATGAGATGCTCATGATGCTCAACCAGTGGGACGGCTGCTGCATCGGCGTTCCCCCCACGCCCTATGACGCCATCGAAGTGAAGCTCAAAACCGCAGCCAAAGGCGACGCTCGCTTGCGCACGACCGGCACGCTCACCGGCATCCTTCGCGTGGACCCCTACCTCGTAAAGGACTGGCTCGTCTCGCTCTACGTCATGGACGACGGCGAAGTCTCCGACACCGCCGGAACCACCGTGCAGGGACAGCACGCCAAGTAGGTCGTTCGCCCTCACTTCTCGTGCATCGGGGCCCGCACCCCGAACTCGTGCACAAGCCGGCCGCCCATGTGCCCGGCGTTCGCGAGCACCAGGAACGCCGCGCCGAACACCGCCAGCCACACCGCGTGGGCTCCGATCCAATACGCCCGCTTGAACTTGTCCTTCCGGATCGTTGAGAAAATCGTGATCGCCGCGTACCCCGCGGCCACCCCAAGAAACCAGTTCCGCGCCAGCTCCCCCATGTCCGCGTGCCGGTCCAGCCAGTTCCCCGCCATCCCCGCCTCCGCCACCTCCATCGCATGTTCGCCCGTCTTTGCGGCGATGACCGTGCCGGTCGTCCCAACCAGCATCAGGACCATGATCACCCATCCAAGCGTTCGCCTGTTCGCCCCAGCCAGTATCGCCCACACCGCAAAAAGGGGCACCACCGCCAGAACACCAATCGGAACATGGACCACCAGCGGATGGGCCGTCTCCCACGTCGGCAGCGGCGGAAAAGCCCAAGGACTGGGATTCATGGCTTTGCTCCAAACCCCCGCCACCCCGCCTCTGATCACCCATACGGTACCAGATCGCCAACCTTCCGGCGCGGTACGCTGCTGTTTCCGCCAATACCCTCCCACTTCCCCTCTCCGTCACTTCATCACTTCTCCATGTATTTCTTCCTCATCGCCGCCCTGCTTCTGGTCAACGCCCTCTTCGTGATGGCGGAGATGGCTCTCGTCTCCGCGCGAAAAGGTCGGCTGCAAGTCCTCGCCGACCGCGGCGACCGCAACGCACAGATTGCACTCGATCTGATCGAGCATCCCAACCGCTACCTTTCCACCACGCAGATCGGCATCACGCTCACCACCATCGTCCTCGCGATGTTCGGCGAAGAATCGCTCAAAGAGGACTTAGTCAAGCTGATGGAGCACCATTTCCCGGGGATTGTGCGCTACAGCCACGCCATCGCTTCCGGCATCACCGCGCTCACGCTCACGTTCGCCGCGCTGCTACTGGCCGAACTGGTCCCAAAGCGACTCGCCCAGACGAACCCCGAAGGCCTCTCGCGCGTCGTTGCACGCCCGATGTACTTCGTCTCCTGGATCTGCGCGCCCCTCATCACGCTCCTCTCCGTCCTCACTGACATCATTCTCCAACTCGTTCCCATCCGCCCCGGCGACGATGCCCACGCTCCGCAGGATGAGGTCAACGCCATTCTCGCCAGCGGCACCGAGCAGGGCACCATCCACGAGTCCGAACAGCAGATCGTCGAGCGCGTCTTCCAGCTCGGCGAGCAGCGCGTCAAGACGCTGATGGTCCCCCGCAACGACATCGACGCCCTCGAAGAGCACGACACCCTCGCCCGCGTCCGCGTCGCCGTCGCCACCAGTTCCCACTCCCACTTCCCCGTTGTCGCGGGCGATCTGGACCACCTGGTCGGCGTCGTCCACGTGAAGGATCTCGTCAAGCACGGGCTCATCTCCGACGAGATTAACCTCAAGGCCCTCGCACGCAAGCCGATGTTCGTTCCCGAATCCGCCACCGCGCTGAAAGTGCTCGAACAGTTCAAGCGAGCCGGCACACACATCGCCTTCGTGCTCGATGAGTACGGCGTGCTCGTCGGCCTCGTCACGCTCAACGATCTCGTCGGGTCGATGCTCGGCGAGATCACCATGTCCGGCCCCGGCTCGCCGCCGGACCCCATGATCGTGAAGCGTCAGGACGGCTCCTATCTGCTCGATGGCATGGTTTCCGTCGCCCAGCTCAAGGAACTGATGGAAACCGAGTCGCTCCCGCGCGAGGACGTCGGCGGCTTCGACACCCTCGGCGGGTTCGTCATGACGTATCTCGGCCGCGTCCCCGCCACCGGCGACCGCTTCGACTTCGACCGCTACCAGTTCGAGATCATGGACATGGACCGCACCCGCGTGGATCGAGTCTTGCTGACGATCCAGACACCGCCAAACGATGCCGTGCCCGAGTCCGAGAAAACCTGATTTCCTTCCAGCCTCAGCAGTTTCGGAGCAGCCGCTGCGCCGCATCCGCGATCTCACACACCCGCTCCGCGCTCTCTCCGCACACCGTCACATGCCCCAGCTTCCGCCCCGCACGCGGCGTCTTCCCGTACATATGCACACGCACACCCTGCATCGCCAGCAGCCCTCGCACATCCGGCTCGCCCCCGATCACGTTCAACATGATCGAGTGCCCGCGGCACGCCGTTGACCCCAGCGGCATCCCGCTCACCGCCCTCATGTGATTCTCGAACTGTGAGCACTCCGATCCCTCGATCGTCCAGTGCCCGCTGTTATGCACGCGTGGCGCCATCTCGTTGGCCGCGAACTTCCCGCTGCCCACATCGAAGTACTCCACCGCGAGCACGCCGACATACCCCAATCGCTCCAGCACGCGCCCCGTCGCCTGCTCCATCGCGAGCCGCTGCTGGTCGCTCACACCCGGCGCGGGTGCCACGCTCCGGGACAGAATCCCCTTCTCGTGCGTGTTCTGTACCGGCGGATAGAAGCGACACTCCCCGTCCCGCCCGCGCACCCCGAGCATCGAAAACTCTCGCTCGAACTTCACGAATCCCTCAAGGATCAGATCCGCCGCGCCCGCCGGCCGCCCATCGCTCGCCTCCGCCCACGCTCGCGTCGCATCCGCCTCGACGCGAATCAACCACTGCCCCTTGCCGTCGTATCCGAATCGCCGCGTCTTCAGTATGCACGGCATCCCCACCGCCGAGATCGCCGCGCGAAACTCGCCCTCGTCATCAACCTCTTGATACGGCGCGGTCTCGATCCCCAAGGAATTGAAACACGCCTTCTCCGCCATCCGATCCTGTGCCGTCTCCAGCGCGCACACCGGTGGATACACCGCCCCCCCCACCCGCTCCACCAGCCACTTCGCCGCCCGCGCCGGCACATTCTCAAACTCGTACGTCACCACATCCACGCCGCGCACGAACCGCGCCAGCGCATCCTCATCCTCGTACTTCCCGACCATCACCTCGCACACATCCGCCGCCGGGCATCCCGCCTCCGGTTCCAGGCATCGAGCGCGCAATCCCAGCGGCACACCCGCCAGAGCGAGCATGCGCCCCAGCTGCCCGCCGCCAAGAATGCCGACCCTCACGACTTCCCCCCGCGGCCGGCACGCGGCTCCAGTCTCGGATCCGGATCGCCAAGCACCGTCTCCGTTTGCTCGCGCCGAAACTTCTCCACCGCCGCCTGGATCTTCGGGTACTTCCCGCCCAGAATCGCCGCGGCCAACAGTCCCGCGTTCACCGCCCCCGCCCGTCCGATCGCTAAGGTCCCCACCGGAATGCCTGCCGGCATCTGCACGATCGAGAGCAACGAGTCCACGCCCTTGAGCGTCTTGCTCTCCACCGGCACGCCCAGCACCGGCAGCGCGGTCTTCGCGGCACACATCCCCGGAAGATGCGCCGCCCCGCCAGCCCCAGCGATAATGACCTCAATCCCGCGCCCAGACGCGCCCGCTGAATATTCAAACAGCAAATCCGGCGTCCGATGCGCCGACACCACACGCACCTCGTGCGCCACCCCAAGCCGCTGCAGGGTCACAGAGGCGTGCTCCATCGTCTCCCAGTCGGAGCGCGATCCCATGATGATGCCGACCAGCGGCTGGCCCGACGACTTGTGTTCCCGCTTGCCCATGTGCGCAGAGCATACCCGCGCCGATGAACGCCCGAAACCTCACCCCGCCAAACTCCCGGCCAGAGCATCTCACATCACGTCGAACGTACCGAGCACACCCGCGAGGGCCGTCCGCCCACGTGTATCCGCGACGATTCCGCCAAGCACCTCGATCGTGTAGGTTCCCGCGGCGGCCGTCCCGCCCACGCCCGCCAGTTGCACCGTGAAGTTTCCGAACGCCGCCCGCTGGTTCGACGGTGCGTCAAACGGATTGCTCACCAGAATCCCCAGCGACTCAAACCCGCCCGGCCCCGTCACGCGGATCGCCGTGCCGACGATCGTGTTGCGGCTGATCAGCCCGCTGCTGTTGAACCGCACGCTGATGCTCACCGTCGGCGCCCCGCCGATATCCGACACAGTCGCGGATTGCAGCACGCTCGTCGGTCCTGCCGCCGAACTCGCGAAGCGCGTGTTCGTGCTGGTGTTCAGCGCCACACCGTTGACTGTCACCGGTCCCGAGTGCACATTCGTGATCAGACGCGCCACCGCGCCGAAGATGTTGCCAACCGTCACACGACCGATGCTCGACGCCGTGCCCCCGATGATCGCGTCGTTTCCGTTGCGGAACACGCCGTCCACAGGGCTCAACCCCGCCGCGATCGTCACACCCGCGATGTTGTGGAACACATCGATCGTTCCGATCGTGCCGGCTCCGTAGGTATCCGCGTTCGCGCCGCTTCCGCCAAACACTCCGTCGTCGCCGAGATACGCCCCTGCGAGAATGTGGCTGAGCAGAATGTCCCGACCGCTGGTGATCGATCCGATCGACGACGCCGTAAACACGCCGCGATACGAACCGCCCGTCGTCAGTGATGTCACGGGCCCGTTGTACGAAGCGCTCCAGAACACCGTCGTCGCAAAGATATTCAGCGTGCTCCCGATCCCGTTGATCGACCACGAGCCGCGTTTGATCACGCCCGTGATGTTCACAGGTCCGAGCGTGGGCTGCCCACCGCCGCGCCCGCTCAAGCGGATATTCGGGTAAAAATTGTTGGTGCTCGTGAGCGATCCCAGCCACGGCGCGCGAATCACATCCGTCGGTCCCGCTGTGTCGAACCAGCTCGTCACCGTGATCGAGTCGATTCCAACCGCCGAGTTGATCGATAGCTCGCTGACGTTTCCCAGCGTGAAACTCGGCGTCTGGCTCGTCGCGGGCACCGTAATGGTCAGCGGCCCGACCACATCGCCGAACGTCATCGCTCCAAAGCCGGTCGTCGCGGTCAGCGGACCACGTAGCCGCCCCTGCGGCGCGTTGAACGATCCTACCGACCCGTTGATCGCGATCGATGTGAAGTCGTACTTGCCGTCTCCGCCGGTCCCGACCACCACCGAAACGCTCGATGAGACCCCGCCGTTGAAGATCGTCACGCCGAAGCCATCAGCGCTCGGCGCGACTTCCCCGTATCCGCCTCCGGTCTGGGTAAATCGGACCTGCGTTCCGTCGGTATCCACCAGCGTGAGGGCGACATTCGTACGTCCCGAAAAGTCCCCGAAGCGTCGGGCAAGCGCCACGGGATCATCGCTCACGCTCAGGTTGTTGCTTTGGTTGAAGTCCCCGATGTTGCTGTCGGGAATGACACGCACGATCAGGAAATACGTACCGGGCGCTGTGCCCGCGGGAATGAACATATCCGGCGAGAGCGTTCCAATATCGTTCGGATCTCCGGTATACACGCTCAACGAGAGCGGCTCTCCCGTGTACGACCGCATGAGAATGTCCGTCCCCGGATTCAGCGTGGTGTCCAGACTGAGATAGAAATCCAGTCGAACCGTCCCCACAGCCGCCGTCGTGCCAACGTTGATGATCTGCAGAGGCACTTCCAGCCGGTCCGTTCCACCGTCAGGATTGAATCGATCCCCCGGGACCACGACGGAAGGCAGATGAAAGTTCGCGGTGTCCCACGCGATCGCGAGATCGGCCGCGAGCAGTTGCCGCCCCTCCATCGCCTCCAACCCAAACCCGCCATCCGCCGCTCGTCGATTCGACACGCGCATCGTTCGCGTCCGCTTCATGCACACACCGCGCCTTTCCAAACCCCGCGCCCGCCGCCCATTGCTCACCTGAAACGCGACATCCACGTTCCATCCCGCCCCCACTTCCATTTCATCTCCCGCCCCGGTCGGACGTCCCGGTGTTCTCCCGGATCCCGACCAACCCCCAATGTTACCGGTCCCAGCCCGCCTCGGTTGTTCGTTTCATCTGGCCTTCCGGTTGCCCCGGCCGCACATCCTCCCCAACTCCCCCTGAATACGGCTCTCCGTTCGCCCGATAGCCCCCCTGAGCGCGCCCTCCCGCGTGCTCGGAGGTCGCGCGCCCAGTGGATACACCCTCACCCCAGAAACGTCGCCTCTCCTTCCTCACCCGCGGCGAGTCCGTTGTCGCCGCATCCGGCCTCGGCGCCGCCGCGCTCATCCTCGCCGCCATCGGCGGCGCGGGATGGTGGACGCTCCACGCCAACGAACAGACCCGCCGCGAAGGCCGCGAGCAGACGCTCCGCGCCTCCGCCGAGTTCCTCGGTGCCGCCGGCGAACGGATGATCGCCGCCGGCGAGCTCTCGCAGATCCGAACGCTCATCGCCGGAGCCGCGGCGCAACACCACTTCCAATCCGTCCGCATCGCGCTCCCCGAGCCAAAATCAACCGTCATCGCGGACTCCGCTCCCTCGGAAGGTTCCAAATACGCCCCGCTTCCTGAATCCTGGACCGAGGCCAAGCCCGGTTCCGCCGAGCCCGCACTGGAGCGCACCCGCGATGGCCGCGCCCGCATCGTCTCAACCATGACCATCCCCGGCAAGGGCCCCGCCATCCTCGAGATCGAGGATGCAGTCGCCACCGGCATGTGGTCCGACTGGCGCACCCAGACCGGTCTCGGCGCCATCGGCGCGGCCGCCCTCGTCGCCATGGCCGGTTTCTACCGCTCCGTCCGCGAGCGGTTCCGCTCTCTGGGCGCGATTTCCGAATCCCTCACCGCCCTCCAGGCCGGCGAGACCGATTCCGGGGTCCTCACTGTCGCCCGCACCTTCGGCCCCGAGGCCGAGGCATGGAACACTCTGCTTGCCGAGCGCGATGACATGCGCGTCAAGCTCTCCCGCACCGGCGCGGAGCAGAAACTCGGCGATCGACGCAACCGCGATGGCGATCTCTTCTCTCTCTGCGATGCCATGTGGCAGGGACTTCTGCTCATCGACGAGCAGATGAAGATCAAGTTCATCAACGGCGCTGGCGCCGCCTTCCTCCGCTCCAAGCGCGAGGACATGATCGGCAAGCCAGCCGCCTCCTTTATTACAGACGCCAAGGTCGCCGAAGCCCTGAAGCAAACCGCTGGCGGAACCGGCCGCGGCCGAACCGTCATTGAGGTTGAAGGCGACAAGGACGCGACAGCACCAGGGAAGGCCGGCACCGTCCTCCGCTTCTCTATCCGCCCCGTGCGCAAAGAAGACAACGCCGCCGCCGTCATCGTCATCGAAGACATCACCCAGCAGCGCGTCGCCGATGAGGCCCGCCACACCTTCGTCGCCAGCGCAACCCACGAGCTGCGCACCCCTCTCACCAATATGCGACTCTACATTGACTCCCTACTCGAAGAGCCCGACCAGGACGTCGTCAAGCGCACTCAGGCCGTCAACGTCGTCAGCCAGGAAGCCAAGCGTCTGGAGCGCATGGTCGGCGACATGCTCAGCGTCGCGCAGATCGAGTCCGGAACTATCAAGCTCAACAAGGGCGATGTGCGGCTGGAGCCCGTCTTCGAGGACCTCAAGCACGACTTCGCCGAGCAGGCCCGGCAGAAGGACATCAAACTCCGCTTCGACATGCCCCCCAAGTGGCCGCAGATGGAGGGCGATCGCGACAAGATCGTCATGGCCCTGCACAACCTCGTCGGCAATGCCATCAAGTACACCCCCACGGGCGGCGAGGTCGTGATCCGCGCGAATGCGGACGCCAAGTCCTTCACCTGCGATGTCACCGACAACGGCATCGGCATCAAGGAAGAAGAGCAACCCCTCGTCTTCGAGAAGTTCTACCGCGCTAAGGACAAGCGCATCGCCAACGTCACCGGCACCGGCCTCGGCCTCGCCATCGCCCGCGAGGTGGTGCGCCTCCACGGCGGCGACATCTCCCTCAAATCCGCCATCGACAAGGGTTCCACCTTCACCATGACCCTCCCCGCCAAAGCCGCCTGATTCAGCTCCCCCACTCCGTTACTCCGTCACTTTTGACTGCCCATGGAAATCAACGAACAACGCCAAGGCGCCGTCACCGTCCTCAAGCCACAAGGCCCCCTCGTGGCCCAGGATGCTGAGCAGTTCAAGGAGACCCTCTCCGCCGTTCTCGCCACCTCCCTCGGCCGCTTCGTCGTGGACGCCTCGGAAATCCCCTTCGTCGATTCCCGCGGCCTGGAAGTCCTGAAGGAAGCCACCGAACACCTCTCCGACTCCGGCCAGGCCCTCCGCCTCTGCGGAGCCAACGAAACTCTCCGCGAAGTCTTCGATCTCACCGACCTTTCCAAACTCTTTGAACACTATCAGGACGTCAACTCCGCAGTTCGCAGCTTCCTGTAACACCGCACCGTGAACGCCGCAGCCACGCCATCTCCTGAACCCAATGGCCCGGGACACAAAGCCCCGGCCGGTGACGATCCCGCGCCCGCGTCCAAGTCTGCCTCACCACTCCCGCCGGAAGCGTCATCACACGTTCCCTCCTTCGCCCCCAAGCGTCTCCGCGTCGGCGAAGCCCTCATGGCCCAGGGGGCCATCACCAAGGAACAACTTGACGCCGCCCTCAAGCAGCAGCGCGCCAGCGGCCGCATGCTTGGCGAGATGCTCATTGAGCAGGGTGTTATCTCCTCGCAGATCCTCGTCTCCGCGCTCGCGCAGACACTCGGCGTCCCCGGGGTCATCCTCCGCCACGGCTTGGTGGACCCCGCGCTCCTGAAGCTCGTCGGCGTTGAAGAGGCCCAGCGTCTCAAAGTCATCCCGATGTTCAAGGTGAATGACACCCTGACCGTCGCCATGGCAGAGCCGCAGTCCCTCCCCGCCATCGACCGCCTCCGGCAGATCACGGGGCTCAAGATTCGCTCCGTCCTCGCCATCGAGACGAACATCCTCGAGTTCGTCAAGAAATACTCCGGCGACAACGTCGATATCGACGCCTTCCTCACGCAACTCGCCGAACAGGACGTTGAAGTCATCGAGCGCGAGTCCGTGGATGATGGCCCCGCCGCCGACATCGACAAGATGGTCGCCGGCTCGCCGATCATCAACCTCGTCAACGTCGCGCTGCTCACCGCCGTCAAGGAACGCGCCAGCGACATCCATATCGAGCCCGACAAGAAGGGCACCCGCGTCCGCTACCGCAAGGACGGCGTCCTCCGCGATCTCATGCGCCCGCCGCCTGGCATGCACAACGCCATCGTCAGTCGCATCAAGGTCATCGGCAAGATGGACATCGCCGAGAAACGCCTCCCGCAGGGCGGTCGCGTTCGCATCGTCGCCGACGGCTCCGAGGTCGATCTGCGCGTCTCCTCCATGCCCACCCTGCTGGGCGAGAAGATCGTCGTCCGCATCTTGGACAAGCGCAACCTCCGCGTCCGTATGGAAGACCTCGGCTTCCGCATCGAGGCCCTGCAAACCTTCAAACGCATCCTCGAGTGCGAGCACGGCCTCGCGCTCGTCACCGGCCCCACCGGCTCGGGCAAAACCACCACGCTCTACTCCGCCCTCGATCTCCTCCGCTCCTCCGAGGTCAACCTCCTCACCGTCGAAGACCCCGTCGAGTACCAGCTCGACCTCGTCAACCAGATCCAGGTGAACGAGTCCATCGGTCTCACATTCGCCCGCGCCCTCCGCGAAATTCTGCGTCAGGACCCCGACATCATCATGGTCGGCGAGATCCGCGATCAGGAAACCGCCCGCGTCGCCGTGCAGGCCGCGCTCACCGGCCACCTCGTGCTCGCCACGCTCCACACCAACGACGCCCCGGGCGCCGTCGCCCGCCTCGTGGACATGGGCATCGAGCCCTACCTCCTCTCCTCCGCGCTCATCGGGGCCGTCGCCCAGCGCCTCGCCCGCACCATCTGTGCTTCCTGCGCCACCAAGTACTACCCCACCGAGCAGGTTCTCCACGATGCCGGGCTCGCCGACCACACCGGCCGTCCCTTCCGCAAGGGCGCGGGCTGCCGCCAGTGCCACGACTCCGGCTGCCGCGGCCGCGGCGGCATCTACGAGGTCATGGAGATCACTCCCGAGCTCCGCCGCCTGATCCACCATGGCGCGCCCACGCACGAGCTGCGCGCCAAACTCCAGAACTCCGGCTACCTCTCTCTCCGCCAGGAAGGCGTCCTCCTCGCGCTCGAGGGGAAGTGCTCCCTCGAGGAAATCCTGCGCGTCACGCAGGACGACATGGAAGAAGCCGCCACCACCGCCGCCAAACCCGCCGATGCCCCCGCCGCGGCCGGCTCCATCGCCGCGTCCGCCGCGCGCAAGGAGGCCGCGTGAAGTTCGCTTACACCGCCTATGACAAAGCCGGTAAGGTCGTCACCGGCACCACCGACTCCACCTCCACCATCGAGGCCAGCGAGTCCCTCCGCAAGCAGGGCCTCTTCGCCACAGAGATCATGGAGACCAGTGACGAGCCCACGCGCGGTTCTCCGCGCTCTCGCGCCCGCGGCGGCGGCGGTCGCACCAAACGGCTCCGAGCCATGGCCGGCTTCGTCCGCCAGCTCTCCGTTCTCGTTTCCACCGGTACCCCCATTGTCGAGGCCATTACCTCGCTGGAGCGCCAGATTCCCCCGGGCCATTGGCGCACCTCGCTACAGGACATGCGCGCCCGCATCGAGCAGGGCGCATCCCTGTCGGCCGCGCTCGAATACCACCCCTCCTATTTCGACGGCGTCGCCCGATCGCTCATCGCCGCCGGCGAGTCCGGCGGCATGCTCGACGCCATGCTCAAACGTCTCTCGAATCTCGCTCGCCAGCAGGTCCGCGTCCGCGCCATGATCTCCGGCGCGATGGTCTATCCCTGCCTGCTCATCACCGTCGCCGTCTCTGTCCTCGGCGTCATGCTCTTCTTCGTTTTGCCGCGTTTCGAGGGGCTCTTCCACTCCCTCGGCTCCGGCCTCCCCCCCACCACGCAGATGCTCATCGATCTCTCGAACGCTCTCCGCGATTACTGGTGGATCGCGCTTCCGTCCATCATCGTCCTCGCCGTCAGCGCGAAGCTCTGGGCCGCCAGCGCTTCCGGCGGCAATGCCATCGCCAAGTTTCTGGTCCGCGCTCCCTACGTCGGCAAGCTCTTCCGCTCCTTCGCCACCGCCCGCGTCACCCGCGTCCTCGGCGTTCTCGTCGAGGGTCGCGTTCCCCTTCTCGAAGCGATCGGTCTCGCCCGTGCTTCCGCTGGAAATCCCCTCTACGAGCAGCTCCTCGCCCGCGCCGAAGAGCGCGTCACCCGCGGCGAGACCTTCTCCTCCTCCCTCGAACACTCGCCTCTCATCGACCCCGCCATCGTCGAGGCCATCCGCTCCGGCGAACGCTCCGGCCAGCTTGGCCCTGTCCTCATGTCCCTCGCCGAGTTCATGGACGAGGACAACGAAGTGATCTTGAAATCTCTCTCCTCCATCGTCGAGCCCCTCATCCTCGTCGTCCTCGGCGTGCTCATCGGCTTCGTCGCCGTCAGCATGTTCCTCCCGCTCTTCGACCTCGCCGGCGCGACCGGCGCAGGTGCCCATCCCGGCGGAGGTGGCGGATGATCGGAACAACGCGATATTCCCCCATCGGCCTGGACGCCGGCTCTCGCGCCATGAAGGCCATCCAGCTCGTCCACACCCGCTCCGGCCCGCGCATCCACGCCGCCGCCGGTTTTCCTCGCATTACGCCGGGTGAAGAGCTCAACCCCGCCGAGGTTCTTCGCGCCGCCGCCGTCCTGCGCCGCCAGGGCTTCGTCGGTGATCGCGTCGTCGTCTGCATTCCCGCCGCCAAGATGCTCTCCGGCGTCGTCGAGCTCCCCCCTCGCGCCGGCGGAGCGCCGCTGGATGCCATCGCCCGCCAGGAACTCGCCCGCGCCTGTCGCAAAGACCCGCAATCCATCGAGCTCAGTTGGTGGGAGCTCCCCACCGGTGCCGCGGGAGCTCGCGCCGCGCAGGGCACCCAGGCCATCGCGCTCGGCTGCGCCCACACAGACGCCGAGGCCCTCCTCGCCTGCTTCGAGCCCGCCGGCCTGGATGTCCTCGCCATCGATGCCCGTCCCGCGTGCATCTCCCGCGCCTGCACGTCCCTTCTCGTCGGCCCACCCAACCTCACCGCCATCCTCGATCTCGGCTACGGCGCGGCCCACATCCTCATCCTCGCCGGACGCACGCTCGTCTACGAGCGCACGCTCGCCGAGGCCTCCCTCCGCCTCCTCGCCTCCGGCGTCGCCAACCAGCTCTCCACCGATGATGTCCTCGCCGACTACATCCTCCGCGTCGTCGGCTGCCGCCCCCTCGCCGAAGTCCCCGACCAAGGCGCGGCCTTCGAGCAAGCCGAAGACGCCCGCGCCCTCATCTGCGCCCACGCCGACGCCCTCGCCGGCGAGCTGCGCACCAGCATGGCCTACGCCACGCGCCGCTTCGACGGCGAGCTCACACGCGTCCTGCTCTCCGGGGCCGGCGCCGACATCCCCGGCCTGAGCGAGCGGCTCGCCCAGCGCACCGGCACCGAAGCCATCATCACCCGCGTTGACACCCTCGCCACCGCCCCCGAGCACATCGATCCCGCTCTCCTCGGCCCCGGCGCGACCGTCGCCCTCGGCCTCGCGCTCCACGGAGCCCCTGAGCCCGCCACCACCGGAGGTGGCGCATGACCCACGTCAACCTCATCCCCGCCGCGCGCCGCGCCAAACAGCAGGCACGCCGACACCGCCACGCGTGGATCAGGGGCCTCCGCGCCTATTCCGTTCTTCTCGCGATCGCCTGCGGCCTGACCTTCCTCCCGGCTCAAGCAGGTGCCCCCTCGCTCGAGTCCTCACTCGCCCGAGTTGATCGCCGCATCGACACCAAGACCAAAGAGCTCGAAGCGCTCCGCAAGCGCTCAGCCGACATCGGCAAACAGCTCGACCTCGCCCGCGCCGTCGGCGAGCACCCCGATTGGTCCTCGCTGCTGCTCGCCATCGCCCGCTGCCGCGCCGATCTCGCCGTTCTCGAGTCCATCGATCTCTCCATCGCAAAGGAAGAGAAGAAGGAAAAGCCCGGCGTTCCCGCAACTCCCGCCGCCAAGCCCACCAAGCCCCCGCGCGACATCGTCACGGTCAAGCTCCTTGGCATCGCCGCCTCCCCCGCCGCCTGCGTCCAGTTCGCCAGCGCCCTCGAACGCCTCGAACTCTTCGATCGCGTCGTCGTCAAGGACACCCGCGCCCACACGCTCGGTCGCATGAGCGCCACCCACTTCGAGATTGAAGCCACCTTCGCCTCCGCTCCCTCCGCCTCAGCTCCCACGGGGGCCACCCCATGAAACTCGCCGCCGCCTTCTCCCCAACACGCCGCGTCGATGCTCTCGGCATCCTCGCCGCCATCGCGCTCACCGCCGGCGCGGCCGTCCTCACCCTCGGCCCCAAGCTGCTTTCCCACACCCCCACCCGCGCCGAGCAACAGGCCGAACTCGACGCCCGCCGCAAAGAAGCCCTCGACATCGAGCGCCAGGCCGAAACCGCCCACAAGAACCTCGAAGATCTCAAATCCCAATCCGCCGTCGCCGTCCAGCTCAAGCCCGCCAGCACCATCAACCAGCGCCTCGGCGAAATGGCCGACCTCGCCGTGCCCCTCAACATCTCCATCCTGCAACTCGCCCCCGGCCCCGCCGCGCCGCCTCCCCCTGCGCCCGCGGCCGGCGCTCCCGCTCCCGCACCCACCGAGCCCAAAGCCACCATCGTCCCCATCAAGCTCGCCGGCACCGGCTCCTACTCAGACATCTCTCTCTTCCTCCACACCCTCCACGACAACTTCCGCGACACCGCCCTCTCCTCGCTCAAGCTCACCGCCCAGCCCGACCCGAAGCAGTCCGAGAAGCAGATCGCCTCCTTCTCGATCGACCTTGCCTGGTATGCCGCCCCTGCGGCCTCTGACGGCGCTCCCCCAAAACCGTGAGCAATATTCCTTGCCGCCCACCACCCTGAATTCGTTACTTGGTGCGTGAAGTGGAACACCCAACGAAAAGCCGTCGTCGCAGTGCTGGCCCTGGCCGGTGCTGCTCTCTGCGTTGATCGCTTCGTCCTCGGCTACAGCGGCCCCCGCGCCGCCGCCGCCGTAGAGACGACCGCCGACGTCATCGCCTCCGCACCCGCCGCCACGAGCGTCGCGCCCTCCAGCGCACTCTCGCTCGCCAAGCGAGTCGCCGCGCTGGCCGCGGATGCTCCCGGCCCGGAGTTCCCCGCCACCACCGATGCCCTCTGCATTCCCGCCTCGTGGAACTCGCTCCTCAGTGAGCCCGAGCAGTCGCACCCCGCCACTCCCGGCTCCCCATCATCCGCCATCTCTGGTGTCCCCACCTTTGCCGTCTCCAGCGTCTTTCACGGTGCAGACTCCTCCTCCGCCGCCGCTCGCATCGACGGCAAGCTCATCCGCGTCGGCCAGTCCATCCGCGGCCACGAGCTGCTCCGCATCGAGAAAGGCAGCCCCGCCATCGTCGTCCTCGCCGGCCCCGGCGGCGAGGTCCGCATCCCCTTCACCATCGGCGGCGACAACTCCAACCCCGGCCCCGATGAGCCCGCTGCCAAGCCCGCCGCCGACGGCAAGAGCTGATCATTCTCTCAAAGTCGCGCCCTGCCCCCCGGGTTTCTCGCGTTTCCCGCGACACCCGGGCTGTTGCATCCCCAGTGCCGGTGAACAAACCCGCCCCCCGCAACCCCCACGCGCCCTCCACCGTCCGATATCCCGAAACTCACACCGGATTCCCGGCCCATCTGTCCCTGCTTCTCAACCCCGGCCCCGGTTTGGGCGATAGCCATTTCGGCCGTCGAAGCGTGTGCTTCGCGCCAGATCGGAACAAGTCACCAGGAGTGTGCTCATCATGTTCGCCATCGCACGCAAGCGCTCAGCATTCAGTTTGATCGAGCTCGTCATCGTCGTCGTCATCATCGGCATCATCGCCGCCATCGCCATCCCGCGCATGAGCCGCGGCGCGCAGGGCGCCAATGACAGCTCCCTCGTTGGCAACCTGGCGATTCTCCGCAAGGCCATCGACCTCTACGCCGCCGAGCACAACGGCACCTTCCCCACCGACTCCACGACCATCACCGCCCAGCTCACCCAGTACACCGACGCCACCGGCACCACCAGCGCCACCAAGACCAGCACCTGCATCTACGGCCCCTACATCAAGTCCATCCCCATCCTCACCGTCGGTGCCAACCGTGGACAGTCCGCGTTCGTCGCCACCCAGGGAGGCGCCACCGCGGGATGGGTCTATGCCTCCGGCACCATCAGCGCCAACTGCCCCGCCTCAGAACTCGATGCCGCAGGCGTCAAGTACAACACCTACTGATCGCGACTCTCCGCTCGCGTCGTTCAAGGCCGCCACTTCGGAGCCGCGGCATGCACACTCCAGCACATTCCATCCGCCCGTGCGATGCGCCCCCGGCGCGCCGCCGGGCGGATCGCGTTTCAACGCCCCACATCCGACATCCGACATCGCACATCCGCCATCGCCCCGCCTTCTCCCTCCTCGAGCTCACCATCGTCCTCGCCATCGTCGTCACCGTCAGCGCCATCGCCATCCCCCGCTACTGGTCCTCCATCGGCCGCTACCGCGTGGACCTCGCCGCCCGCCGCGTCGCCGCCGATCTCAAGCTCGCCCAGTCCAAGGCCCGCGCCACCGGCACCTTCCGCAACGTCGTCTTTGATCCCACGTTGGCGCGCTATGCCATCGCCGAGGAGCAATCCCTCACCGATTCCCGCACCGGCTACATCGTCGAGCTCGCCGCCGATCCCTACATCGTCGCCTTCGACGCCTTCGACACCACCACCCACACCCGCCGCGTCATCTTCGACGGCTTCGGTCAGCCCAACCAAAGCATGACCATGACCCTCTCCTCCGCCGGCCACAAGCGCATCGTCTCCGTCGACCAACTCTCCGGAGCCATCAATGTCACGACGCCCTGAACATGTCCGATGGTGGATGTCGGATGTCGGATGTGAACCGCCCTCGCGCCGCGGCCGTCACATCCCACATCCGACATCCCCCATCCGACATCGCGCCTTCACCCTCGCCGAAGTCACCCTCTCCATCGCCATCACCAGCATCCTCCTCCTCGGCATGGGCGGCGCGCTCTCCCTCGCCGTCCGCGCCGCCGACACCGGCGATGACGGCCCCGGCCGCGCCACCGCCGCCTCTGAATCCCTCAGCTCCCTGAACGCCGAGCTCTCCGTCGCCACTCAGCTTCCCACCTTCGAGGAGCACGCCTTCACCCTCACCGTCCCAGATCGCGATGCCGACGGCCGCCCCGAGCGCATCGACTACACCTGGGACAAACCCGGCGACCCCATGCTCCGCTCCTACAACGGCTCCACGCCCTCCACCTTCATCGCCTCCGTCCAGAGTTGCACCCCGCAGCTCGCCGAACGCCCCGCCGCACAGCCCGTCGAGAGCGCCGAACGCGTCCTTGCTCAATGCGACACACCCGCCGGCGCCACGCTCAGCACCTTTAACGTGATCACCTCGGAGTTCATCTCCCAGTACGTTCGCCCCACGCTTCCTTCCGGCGCAACCTCCTGGAAGATCACCCGAATCCAGCTCTTCATCTCCAAATCCGGTGGGCACAGAAACTTCCGCGTCTCGATCGTCGCCGCCAGCGCCGCGCTCAAGCCCTCCGCAACCATCCTCGCCACCACCACACAATCCACGTCTTCCCTTTCGAGCACGGCCGCATGGGTCGAGTTCGCCCTTCCAGTCTCCGCCATCGCCCCCGGCAGCGGCGTTGTCATTCTCGTTGACACAATTGACTCCGCCAAGGTGAACGTCGACTACGCCGTAAATGGCGGTGCAACCCAGCCCTTCAACACCCACATGATGACCAGCACCGACGGCGGGGCCACCTGGTCCGCCCCCAACGACACCCAGGACATCCGCTTTCTGCTCTACGGAACCTACACCACCATGGTGGAACCATGAGCACGCATCGCCGCCCTCATCCTCACCCGCGCGCCTTCTCCCTCATCGAGGCCGCCATCTCCACCATCCTCGTCGCCACCATGTTCGCCGCCGGAATGGCCGCCGCAGGCGCCGCCGCCCGCGACCGCACCGTGCAGCGCGAGATGCGCACCAGCTCCCAGCTCGCCCGCCTCCTCATGTCCGAGATCACCGCGCAGCGATACGCCGATCCCGCCCCCAACACCATCGCTCCCTTCGCAGGCATCAGCACCGTCGATCGGTCCAACTGGACCCACATCGACGACTACCACGGCCTCCGCGAAACCACCATCACCGACCGCGCCGGCACACGAATCCGCGATGGCAGCGGCTACGCATGGCAGGTCTCCGTTGCCTATCTCCCCGTCTCGAATCCCGCCGCCGCCACCGGCGCCTCCGGCGGCCTCATCGGCGGACTCCTCGGCGCCGTCGGTGGCACCGTCAGCACCCTCCTCGACACCTCGCTGAACTCCCCCACCGACACCGGCCTGAAGAAGATCACCGTCACCGTCACCGCACCTTCCGGCAAATCCACCGTTCTCACCGCCCTCCGCTGCTCCGCCGGACCCGTCGATCGAACCTCCACCGGCTTCCGCGACTTCGCATCCATCAACCTCACCGTCGGCGACGATGCCAAACCCGTCATCACCGGAGCCCCCCTCCTCAACACCCCCGCAATCCCGTAAGCGATTTTGTTCTCATTCATTTCCCCATGCGCGCCAAGCTCTCACAATGTCGGATGTCGAATCTCGGGTGTCGGAGAAGCTCGCCTTCTCCCACATCCGACATCCGACATCGCCCGTCCGACATCTCCCCCTCCCGCCGCGGCTCCGTCTACATCCTTGTCCTCGGCGCGTCCACCATGGTCGCCGTCGTCGGCATCGGCGCCGTCGCCCTCGCTCGCTCCTCCGTCCGCGCCACCGCCGCCGCCGCTGATTGGTCCGAGGCCGGCATCGCCGCCCAGGGCGGCATCGACTACATCACCGCCGTCATGAACGCCACCTCCACCTGGCGCACCGATCTCAAGAACAACACCGTCTACGGCCCTTTCTCCGTCGGCCGCGCCAAGGTCGCCATCACCCTCATCGATGAGGCCGATGCCGACCTCTCCGACGACGCCGCCGAGCCCCTCCGCGCCTACGCCGTCGCCACCGTCGGCGGCGCGACGCGAACCTACAGCGCGATCATCGAACCCGCTTCCACCACCGGGCTCGATCTCCTCCGCTGCCCCCTCGCCGCCGCCGGCGACATCACCATCAGCGGCAATGCCACCGCCACCCTCGGCCCCATCTCGTCCAACGGCAAGATCACCAACAGCGCCCAGCTCACCTCCG
>JBGANP010000054.1:0-25042 GCA_044222255.1 Phycisphaerales bacterium | reverse complement strand
GGCCAGTGAGGACACCATCACCGGCGGCACATTCCACGTGGCCGCAGCAGCAACTCCAACCCCTGCAAATCCACTTCCCGCGATCCAACCCGCCAGGAGCAGGCCGACCATGCCCGCGGCCCGCACATTCCGAAAGCATGCCGACATCATGATCCTGCTCCCATCACCAGTTCCACCCACCCAGACCCGCTCCACGGGATTCACACGTTCACTCAGTCGCAATCCGCTCACCGCGCGGCCAGAATGATCGACGGGCGGAGCATACATGATGCGGTGCGGGTTGCAACGCGCAAACCGAAAAAAGGCGGCCCCGGTCAGCGGGGGAGCGTGACCGGGGCCGCGTGTGTGACTTGCTGAATCGGGAGTCGGGAGTCGGGCGGGAACAAGGACGGGTCTTCACCCGTTTCCCGATCTCCGATTCCCGTCCCCGGCGGGTGGCCCCACCATGGCGCACCGCGATGTGCCACCACCATCGGGCGCGGCGCCCGATGGTGGTGCGGGAGTCAAAGGGTCGTGTGCGGCGCGGGGATCTGCATTTCGGGCGCGTGGGGTGGACCGCACTACCTTCGCCCAGAGCGGCGAAGGTAGTGGCACGAAGTCGGGTCGCCGATCTCAGGCCTGCTTCTCTTTCTTGTTCTTCTGGTGCGTCTTGGGCGTGACGTGGAAGGTCGCGGCGCAGCGGCCGACGCGTTTTTCCTTCTCGCCATCGCCGCCGGCGATCTTGGGTTTCGCGATCGTCTGGCAGACGTCCATGTCGATGATGATGTTGAACTCGCCGCCGTGGGCGAGCATGGCCTTGATGTCGCCGCGCGGGGAGAGGCGGTAGACGGCGGGGCCGAAGCAGGGGCGGAGGAACTTGTACTCGAGGTGCTTGCAGACGACGGTGTAGTCGCCGCCGCAGACGCCAAAGACGTACATGCCGCCGGCGATCTCGGCGTTTCCGAGGAGGGCCGCGCCGGCCATGGCGTTGTACCAGTTGCGGTTGAAGCGACGGAAGGGGAGGACGGCGTTGAAGGTGTTGTCGTCGAGTCGCTTCATCTTGATGCCGCTTCGGAAGGCGAAGGGGAGCCAGATGAGCGAGCAGACGCGGTGCCAGAAGTTGTTGCGGGTGGAGAGGCGGGAGATGAAGGCCTCGATGCGGTCCATCAGCGAGGGCTTGCGGGCGCGGGAGGCGACGGTGACGGGGGTGGTTTGCAGTGAGAGGGCGGGAGAGGTGTCTGACGCATCAGCGGATTCGAGATCGGCGATGGCGTGCTCGGCGGCGGGGGAAGGGGAGACTTCGACGACGACGGGATGGGTGGCCGCGGGGCCGCTGGGCTGCGCGGAAGAGAAGGGGTTCGGAGATGGAGCGGTGGTGTCGGGCACGCGTTGGGTGTGTTGTTGGGGAATGATAGCGGGTGAGAGAAGGAGATTGAGAAGCGACCGACCTCCGCTTGCGCGGAGGGCTCGTGGGGAGGGGTGAAACCGTGCGGGGCGGGTTGCGAGTAAGCTGTGGGAAATGGGGATCGGGGAGTTAGGGCTTGGGCTCGATGAGGGCCTGCGAAAGGGAATGACGATGGGCATCCTGAGGATGTCGATGGGGAGCGTGGGCGGGGTGTCGAGTGCGTTGCGGGTCGCGCTCGCGGCGATTGTGATGTCGATGGTTGCGGCCGCGCCCGCGCTCGCGGATGTGACGTATCCGACGCGGCCGATGGATCGGGGGTTCATCGCTGATGAAGCGAAGCTGATCTCGCCTGAGGATGCGGCAAAGATCAAGGCGATCGGGGACAAGCTGCTGACGGACAAGCGCGTGCCGCTGATCGTGTGCACGATCACGTCGATGGCGGATCATGGGGCGAGCGGGTGGACGATCGAGCGGTACGCGATGAACGTGTTTGATGAGTGGGGCATCGGGTCCAAGTCGTATGACTATGGGATTCTGCTGCTGGTCTCGAAGGGGGATCGGAAGGCACGGATCGAGCTGGGCGCGGGATGGACGCGGGAGCGGGATTCGGCTGCGGCGAACATCATGAGCATGGACATCGTGCCGGCGTTCAAGCGTGGAGACTACTCGGGGGGAATCTTGAAGGGTGTGCAGCAGCTGGATGCGTTGGCGCGGGTGGCGAGCAAACCGGCGCCGCCGGTGGATCAGAGTGGGACGGGCGTGAACACGGGGAGTTCCGCCGCGCCTTCGACGAGTGCGCCCAGCACGAACGCGGCTCCGGCGACGAGCACGCAGCAAGAGGGACAACAGTCGTACCCATATTCGAACTCCACTTCGCGCGGACGGAGCGGGGGTAGCGGCATCGGCGGGTTCTCGATGGCGTGCCTGGCGATTCCGGTGATCGGGATCATCATCGTGTTGCGCGTGCTCAAGGGAGCGATCGGGTGGGGCGGCGGCGGGAGCGGATGGGGGCGGAGCATGTATCCGGGCGGGTATTACGGAAGCGGCATGGGAGGGTGGGGGTCGGGGTCTTCGTTTGGCGGAGGTGGTGGTGGATTCAGTGGTGGAGGCGGAGGAGGGTTTAGTGGGGGCAGCTTTGGGGGTGGATCGTCGGGTGGAGGCGGGGCGACGGGGTCGTGGTGAGAAGGGGGCTTGGGGCTTGGGGTTAGAGACTTGCTGGAGATGACATGACTGAACATGCGAGCGAATCGGTGAAGCTTGGGTCGAAGACGCCGCGGGTGCCCGAGGGGGATCGCGTTGTTGCTGAAGCGGCGATCGCGGCGGCGGAGGCGCGGACAGGCGCGGAGTTCGTCGTGGCGGTGGCGGCGCGGTCGGGGCGGTATGACCGGGCGGAGGATTTGTTCGGGCTCGTGTTCGGATTGCTGGGTGTGACGGCGGCGTGGGTGCTGTTTCAGAGTGTGGTTCCGAATCCGCAGGAGTGGGAAACGGGGTGGACGCTCTCGCTGGGGTTACCGGTGGTGCTGGGGATCTTCGCGGGGTGGAGCGTGCTGGGGGCGGCGATCGCGTGCCGCGTGCCGGTGCTGGCGCGGCCGTTCATCTCATCTCGACAAATGGAGGAGGAAGTGCGGACGCGGGGGCGCGAGGCGTTCCATATGTTCCGCGTGGATGGCGGCGAGAATGCGCCGGGGGTGTTGATCTATGTCTCGCTGCTGGAGCGCCGCGTGTGGATCGCGGCGAGCGATGCGCTGGATGCGCAGCTGCCCAAGGGCGCGTTTGATGCGGCGCGGGATGGGCTGGTTGGGGATATCAAGGCCGGGCGCGAGATCGGGGCATCCCTCGGCGGCGCGGTGGAGCGGTGCGCGGCGGCGATTGTGGGAGTCTGTCCGCACACGGGAGCGGAGCGGCCGCGGGCGATTGCGAATACGGTGCGGTTGCTGGCGTGATGGGTATTGAGTAGCTGGTGAGTCAACCCTCGCTTGCGCTGCGCTTCGGGCTCGTCAGGTCACGCGCGGGTGCGGCCGGAGACGGCGGTGAATGCGCCGTAGAGGGGGATCGCGCACACGAAGCTGAGAACGAGCATGCCGATGCCGGCGTACCAGCGCTCGAAGTCGAGGGTGATGGGCATGGAGCCGAGGGCGGTCGCGATGGTGGCGGCGGCCATGAGGGCGAGCAGGCCGTAGCGGACGAGCGTGGCGAGCGCGAGGGCGGTGAGCGTGGCGAGGAGCGCGCCGGAGCAGGCGAAGACGGCCCAGGACCACTGCATGTTCTGCACCGGCGATGAGCCGATCCAGATCGTCGTCTGCAGCGCGCCGAAGATGAGCAGCGCGACCCAGGTGCGGCGGACGACGAGCTTGACCAGCACGACGCCCATGAGCATGAGCATCGCCGTCTGCACGCCGGTGAGCACGCACTGCACGAGGTGGCCGATCGCCTGGCGCGGGCCATCGAGCACGGCGACGCCGAGGCGCGGATCGATGAACGGGCGAGCGGGGGGAAGGCCGAGCCAGCCGGGGATCATGCGGTTGATGTAGATGCCGCAGAGGGCGATCGCGCCGAGGCACGCGCCGACGAGGAGAGACTGGCCGACAAAGGGATCGGTGAAGCGGCCCTGGATCAGGCGCGTCCAGGAGATGATGGACTCGGGCCAGAGGCGGCGGACGTAGGGCTCCACGGCGACGTAGAGCACCCACGCGCCCAGGCCCGCGGTGATGGCGATGGCGAGCATCCAGCCGAGATTGCCCAGCGGAACCGTGTCGTAGCGCAGCGTGCCCGCTTGCAGCACGAGCATGGCGAAGCAAGAGGCGGCGATGACGATGGCAGCGCGGGTCGCGCCAGCGCGGTCACCGCGTTTGGCGATGGTGTTGCGCCAGGCAAGAACGACGCCGCCGAGGATGGTGATGACCAGCACGAGCTGAGAGAGCCAGGTGACGGCCTGCTTCCACGGAGTCAGCGGCTTGCGATAGTCGGTCTGCGCGTTGGGGAGCTTGGTCTCGACGGTGCGGAAGGCGACGAGCTTGTTGCCCAACGTGGCGGCCTCGACGCGGATCTCGGTGTCGGGGCTTTCGGGATAGACACCCGACCACGCCAAGCGGCTGTCGGCGTACACCGGCGGGATGCGCTCGGCGGCCCGCGCGTACTCCTTGAACTTGGCGAAGTCCAAACCCGCGGCCGTGAAGAGGGCGGGCCAGTTCGGGGGCGGCACGGGCGGGCCGGGCTGACCGGAGGGGAGGCCGGAGGCGGCGTCGAGCTGCCAGTTGACGTGGCGATCAACGACGCCGATCTCACGGAGGCGGCCGCGCGGCGTGAGGCGGACGAAGATCATGCCGCCAACGTTTTCCGGCGGGTCATTGAGCGAAATGCGGCCGGTGGGGCGGCGTGTGCCGAGCGGATCGGGGCTCCAGCGAAACCAGAAGTCGATTGGCGCGGGACGCTCGCGGCGGAGGCGCTGCCAGCGGTTGGCGGATGTGTCGGTGCGTTCGATCTCATCGATGAGACCTTCGTAGAAGTTGAGAGCCCAGGCCTCGTGGCCGCTCTCGCCGGCTTCGGTTTTCAGGTCGTATCCGGCGATGGCGAGAATATCGCGAGCATCGTCGGCGAGAACCTGCGGAGATTTGTCGAGAGGAGCAATCTGAATGATCGAGGTGCCGCGGGTGCCGAGGAAGATGGCGGCGGCGACGAAGACGGCGAACGTGAGGACGGCGATGACTGCGGTGCCGAGACGGATGCGGCCGCGCGTGCCGGCCATGGCGACCATGCTGGGCGAGGGCGTCTCACCGGCTTCGAGCGCGGAGGCGAGCGGATCGCCGCCGGGGAGGAGCTTGGCGACCTGACGCGCGGAGGTCGGACGCGCGGCGGGATCGCGCTCCAGGCACTTGAGGATGACTTCTTCAACGCGCGGCTTGATGTCGGGCGCGATGGTGGACGGTGCGGGCGGGTCGCCTTTTTGCTGGAGAGAGAGAACGTCTTCGTTGCTATTGGAGACGTACGCGGCGCGGCCGGTGAAGAGTTCAAAGAGGAGGAGGCCGAGTTGGTAAATGTCGGAGCGCACGGTGGCTTCGACGCCGTTGAGGGATTCGGGCGCGACGTAGCCGGGCGTGCCAGCGGCAGATTTGAAGCCGCGGATCTCGCCGGGGGCGGCGAGGCCGAAGTCGGTCACCTTCACCTGGCCCTTGTCGTCGATGAGAATGTTGGAGGGCTTGAGGTCGCGGTGCAGGATGCCGAGATCGTGGATGGCGGCAAGACCGGCGCAGAGTTGCTGGGCGATCTGCTCGGCCTTGCGCTGCGGAAGGCGGCCGATGCGGGACTGGAGGGAGGAGAGCGTTTCGCCCTGCACGTATTCCATCGTGAGGAAGTGCTCGCCCAGGTCTTCGCCAACGTCGTAGACGCGGCAGACATTCGGATGCGAAACGGTGCGGGCGACGCGGACCTCGTCGAGAAAGCGATCCAGCCACTGCTTGTCGTTGGCGAGGCGCTTGGGGAGAAACTTGAGGGCGACGGGTTCGTTGAGCTTGAGATCGTCGGCGCGGTAGACCTCGCCCATGCCGCCGCGGGCGATGAGATCGACGATGCGGTATCGCGCGGCGACCATGGAGCCGGGGGCGAAGCGGCCACGATCAATCTTGAGAGAGGAGCGGGAGGGAGAGGGGGCGCTTGGAGGAGTCATGCCCGAGGCGACTTGTGCGCCTTGGCCGTAGGCGGTGTCGCCGAGGAGGACGCGCGTCTGCGTGCGTTTGACTTCCTGCTCGATGATGGAAGGGTCGATGTCGGCGTGATGATGGAGGAGAGCGTGGACTTCGCGGATGAGGTCGGCGTCGCCTGCGGCCTTGGTAGCGATGAACTCGGCGCGGCTGACGTCTGGGTGCTCGAGTGATTCGAGGAAGATGGATTTGATTTGCTGGTAGCGGGCGGGAGTCATAAGAGAGTGGAGGAGTCGAGGGGAAGAGGAGTCGAGGGGAAAAAAATCTCCTCGACTCCTCTACTCCCCCACTCCTCTATCAAATCGTCTTCAAGGCGAACCACAACACGTTCACTCCTCACCTTCCTCCGACAGTCGCTTGCGGAGCCAAGCGCGGGCCATCGTCCAGTCGCCTTCGACGGTGCGTTTGCTGACGCCGAGGGCTTCAGAGACTTCCTCGACGGTCATGCCCGCGAGGAATCGCATCTCGACAACCTTTGCCTGGCGCTCGTCGAGCTCGGCGAGTTCAGCGAGAACTTTGTCCAGCCGTTCGACATCGACCTCGGACTCGTCCTGCGTGGAGGCGGGATCGGCGATGGGAGAGGAGGAGCCGGGGCCGCCGTCGAGAGAGACACGCTTCCAGCCGCCCTCGGCGCCGGGCTCCGCACCGCCGCCGCCGCGCTTGATGCGGTTGCGGCCGCGGGCGTGGTCAATGAGGAGGCGGCGCATCGCCTGCGCGGCGATGGCCATGAAGTGCGTGCGGCCCTTCCAGTCAACGCGCTCCTGCTCGATGAGGCGGAGGTAGACCTCGTGGGCGAGGGCGGTGGGCTGGAGGGTGTGGCCGGCGTTCTCGCGTTTGAGATACGAGGCGGCGAGGCGGCGGCAGTCGTCGTAGACGAGTTCGAGGAGCTTGTCGGCGTTGTGCTTGCCGATGCCGCCGATTTTCTCTGCGCCTTTTGCGCCCGCCACCTGCGCGGGCGCTGGGTCGGCATTCAGCAACAGTCGGGTCGCTTGTTCTCTGGATGGATTTGGCAGTGGCTCGGGCATTGGGGGAAAGGATAGGGTGATATTCGATCGGGCGCGGTTGGACGACCCTGCGCCGACGATCGGTCAGCCCAGCGGTATTGCGGTGAGCCGATACACCTCGACCACGGGCGTTTCGACGAGCAGCGCACGCCAGCGTGCGAGCAACTCGCCCATGACGGGGTCATTTGCGACGCGGTGCTGATCGCGCGTGTAGGTCGGCTCATCGTCGTAGAGAACCAGTTCGATGAACCTGTGGTCGTCGTGCAGGTCCTGCAGGAGGCGGATCGTGATGCCGCCAGGGGATTCGTAGACCGGGGTGGCCTCACGAAGGAAGGCGAGGAACTCATCGCGTCGGCCGGGTTGAACGCGCAGACGCAGGTGCAGATCGATGCGGCCGGGTTTGGGCATGGGGAACGGTAGCGACCGGTGCGTTGCTGATCGCGAATCGCGCGAGGCGTGCCAGCATCGTGGGTGGAGGTTTACGCCTTCCGCCCCGACGCGAGATACAGCACCATGCCGCCTGCGGTGTGGTGCGTGCCTGCGGCGAGCGCTGCGGATTCGGCGCGATTGGTGGCGAGGGCGAGGGACAAGAGTGGGGCGAAGTCGGATTCGTGGCCGCCGCCGGCGAGGAAGTAGCGGCGAGTGTCGGGCTCGCTCCAGATCCAGAAGTTCCGAGCGGCGCGATCGGCGGTTTCGGCAATGATGGCGGATTCGCGCGGCGTGACATACGGCGGAATCAGCGGCAAGGCGCGATCGGAGAGGTGGACGCGGATGTCGTTCAGCCCCGCTTGCGCGAGGAAGCCGGGGACGAGGTCGCCGATGGAGTTGTTGCCTTCGCCGAGTGATTGCTTGCCGCGCTCGCAGGTGGCTTGGAAGCGGACGAGGGCGAGGCGGGTGTCGAGGGACTCGTGGAAGCGGGTGCTGTCGGAGACGAGGGAGTTGGCGAGGTTGTTGGGCTCCGCGGCGAGCAGGAGGCCGCCGGGGCGGAGGACTCGGATCATCTCGCGGAGTGCGGCGGGGACATCCGCGAGATGGATGAGGACAGTCTGGCACGTGACGAGGTCGAAGGAGTTGTCGGCGAAGGGGAGATGCTCGACGCGGGATTGCGTGTAGGTTGTGCGGGAAGAGAGGCCGCGTGCGGCGGCAGTGGCGCGGGCTTGCTCGATCCACTGCGGCTCGGGATCGATGCCGGTGAGGGTTGCGGTCGCGGGAAGATGCGGGAGGAGAGCGCGGCCCCAGTGGCCGACGCCGCAGCCGATGTCGAGGATGGTGGAGATGGCGGGGAAGTTCAGCCGCGTCGCCATAAGGGCCAGGAAGTCGGGGTTCCACCAGTGGTCGCGGGTTTCGCCGAAGTATTCGGCGGAGTGCGGGGAGGAAGATTGATTGGAAGAATCCACGACGATGGTATGGAAGTGGTTGCGTTACGCCGCTCCATAGACGGGGATGAGACCGCCGCGTGTGACGGTATTGTGTGGACTCGCGAGGAACGCGATGGTGGCGGCGACCTGCTCGACCTTGGGCCACTTGGTGAAGTCGGCGGTGGGCATGGAGGCGCGGTTGGCGTGGGTGTCCATGATGGAGGGGAGGACGGCGTTGACGAGAATGCCGCGGGCGACGACTTCTTCGGCGAGTGCTTGCGTGATCGCGGCGACGGCGGCTTTGCTGGCGGTGTAGGGGACCATGTTCGCGCCGGTGCGAGGTTCGAGGGCGGGGCGGGCGGCGACGTTGACGATTCTGCCTCCCCCACTGCTCCCCCCACTCATCTTCTTCACCGCCTCGCGGCAGCAGAGGAAGCAGGTGAGGGCGTTTTGCTGCATCTGGGTGACGAAGGCCTGCTTGGTGACGGTCTCAATCGCGCCGTAGGTGAAGCCGCCGGCGATGTGGATGCTGGACCAGAGCGGGTTCGTGATCGAGGTGTAGAACTTCTCGACGGAGGGCTCATCGGTCAGGTCGATGCCGAGGGTGATCTTGACGCGCTCGTGTGTGGCGTAGGGGAATCGCTTGAGCTCATCCTCTTTGTGGCAGGGGATGTGGCAGGTGTGGCCTTGCTCGAGGAGCGCGGCGACGACGGCGGAGCCGAGGGCGCCGGTGCCGCCGGTGATGATGGAGTGGAGAAACGCGGGTGATGCGGGGGTGGGCATGGGAATCTCTTGAGATGCGGCGGTCGGGTCTCGGGTCTCGGGTTTCGGGAATCGGGTTTCGGGTGAAGGCGCGAGCGGCGTGCGGCAACTCTACACGAGACCCGAATCCCGAAACCCGAGACCCGTTCCTACTATTCCCCATGCCTATTTACGAGTACGTCAGCGAGAAGGACGGGGAGAAGATCGAACTGCTGCGGCCGATGTCGCAGGCGGATGCGCCAGTGGAGGATCCGGCGGGGAAGGGGCGGGTCTTCAAGCGGGTGGCTTCGACGTTTGCCGCGCAGGGCGTGTCTGTCAGTGTGGGCAGCTCGGGCGGCGGACATGTGCATACGGGAATGTGCGGATGCGGCAAGCGGCCTGGGACGTGTGGGGGCTGAGTCCGCGGGCCGAACAGATGGCACGCGGTTTGAGTTGTCTCCCGTGTGCTTATCGACTCCACACTCGACGTTGAGCTTCCGGCCGCATTCGCCCTAACGCGCGGAGTGCCGCGGGATCAGGCCCTTGGGCTGCGGCTGATGATGCTGGCGCGGACGGCCGCGGGGATGCATCTCGGGCAGGCGGCCTTGGGAGACCTGGGCGCAGAAACCAAACACACAGCGCAGGAGCGAGCGGAGAACCCGCAGCTTCTGCGCTCACAGGCATCCGGGCTGATCGCCCGATTCCCGGAGTCCGCCCGATGAACTACGGCTACAACATCGGCGCGTCCGGCATGCTGACGGCCCTGCACCGGCAGGATGTCGCGACCAACAACCTCGCGAACCTGCAGACCGTCGGCTTCAAGCCGGATGTCGCGTTCACGATCCCGCGCGAGGCGGTACGGCAGGAAGACGGCGTGTACAACCTGCCCTCGAACAAGCTTCTGGAACGGCTGGGCGGGGGCGTGCTGCTGGCGCCGAGCCGGACGAGCTTCAAGCAGGGGTCGATCACGCAGTCGCGGAATCCCTTTGATCTGGCGATCGAGGGGGATGGATTCCTGACGGTCGCAGCGGGCGGCGCCGGGGGAGCGCAGGGCGACCAGACGCGTCTGACGCGGGATGGCCGCCTCACGATGAACACGCGCGGCAAGCTGGTGACGATCGCGGAGGGCCACGAGGTGCTCGACAGCGCGGGGCGGCCGATCACGCTGAATCCCTCGCAGGATTTCGTCGTCTACGGCGATGGGAAGATCCTGCAGGGCGGGCAGGAGGTCGCGACAATCGGGTTCGTCGATGTCGCAAACAAGCAATCGCTCCGCAAGGTCGGGGACAATCTCTTCGCGATGAGCAGCTCGGGCGCGGCGTCGATGAAGCCCGCCATGGGAACGATCCGCCAGAACGCCATCGAGGAGTCCGGCTCGGACCCGATCCGCGCGATGATGGCCGTGCAGAGCGCGGCGGATGCGGTTGGCACCAACGCGAAGATCATGCAGATCCACGATGACCTGATGAACCGGGCGATCAACACGCTGGGAAGGGTGAGCGCGTAGAGCGAAGAGCAGTCGGGGCGCAGCGGTGAGCGGAGGTCGCGCCGGGGTTGGCAGAAAAGAACGAGAGAAGTGGAAACTCGCGCACGCTTTGCGCGATTGAAGCAAGCGGGCGTGGGGGCGAGGCGGGAAACTTGCACCATGCAATGCCCGCTGCGCGATGCGCCGTGCCCACTTTGCGTCGCGCCGTGGCCGCTCTTTGTCGTGCAGTGCCCACTTTGTGTCGCCCAGCGGGCAGGATTTTGCTTTTCGTGGGCGGGAAATCACTTCCCGTGGGCAGGAGATTGCTTTCCCTGGGCGGGAAATCACTTTCCGTGGGCGGGAAATGTCACCTCGTGCCCGGTTGCCGTTCCCCACTCTTGGGGAATGCTCGGTTTCCCTCGTTCTTGGGGCACTGCACCCTGACCCATACTGGCACGCCGCTCGCGTTCCTTTACCCCGAGCGCGTGGAACGCGCAAGTTCTGCCTTCACATCTGACATCTCAAATCTCAAATCGAATATCCCCTATGGCCATCATCGCACTGCAATCCGCCGCGTCCGCCCTCTCGGCCCTCAACACCGCGATGGACGTGACCTCCAACAACCTGGCGAACATGAACACGGCGGGCTTCAAGGCCAGCCGCGCCAACTTCCAGGACCTGCTCTATATCGAGCAGCAGACACCGGGCGTGCGCAACGCCAACAACGACCAGCGGCCGACCGGGCTGTATGTCGGCCTGGGCACGAAGGTCTCGGGGACGCAGCTTGATCTCAAGCAGGGGCCGCCGGTGAGCAGCAGCAATCCGCTGGATCTGATGATCGAGGGAAACGGCTTCTTCCGCGTCGGCGTGCAGAGCGGGCTCGGGCCCGGCGGCTTCGCGTACACGCGGGCCGGGCAGTTCACGGTGAACTCCGATGGCGAGATCGTCATGGCCTCCGACACCGGGCGCCGGCTCGATCCGCCGATCTCGCTGACGGGCAACTACACGAGCGTGAGCATTGACAACAGCGGGCAGGTCTTCGTGCAGCGGCCCAGCTCGAGCGATCCGGAACTGGTCGGGACGCTCTCGCTGACGAACTTCATCAACCCGACCGGGCTTAAGAGCGTCGGCGAGAATCTCTACGTCGAGACCGGCGCGAGCGGGCCGCCAATCGAGGGCAAGCCCGCCGACGAGGGGTTCGGGCAGATCCGGTCGGGGATGTACGAGAACTCCAACGTCGATCCGACCACCGAGCTGGTGAACCTCATCCGCGTGCAGCGGAGCTTCGAGATGAACTCCAACTCGATCCGCGCGGCGGACCAGGCGCTGCAGACGGTGGCGCAGATCCACAGGTAAGAGCGGTGAGGGAGTGAAACAGTGACGGAGTCACGAAGCCAAACACCGCGGCAGGAGGCCCGACGATGAAGACGAACTGGATGCGGAGCATCGCCAGCTGGGGCGGATGGGGAGCGGTTGTTGTTGCGGCCGCGACGGCGGGACGCGCGATGGCGGATGTCAGCATCACGCTGCGAGCGAGCGCGGTGGTGTCGGCAGCGGGCGATGACGCGAAGAGCGGCGGCCGCGCCGTGACGATCGCGGACATCGCGATGATCGATCCGCCGACGACCGAAGAAGCCACGAAAATAGCGGAGATTGTGGTGGTTCCGGCGACGGCGGCTTCGCAGGGGGGGGCTGGCACGATCACGATCGCGCAGGTGCGGGCGGCGATGGATGCGGCCAAGGTCCACTGGGGCCGCACGACGCTGCGGGGATCGAGCTGCACGGTGACGGTTTCCGGCGCGAGCGCGCCTTCTGTCCGCGCGGCAACCATCACAACCACCCCACCACCACGTCTCGGCCTCGGACAAACGACGCCGCAGATCGCGGAGATCGGCGAGAACGGACCGGAGACGATCCGGCACGCCGTATCCGCCCGACTGGTGGACCTCTACAACGTGGACCCGACCGACCTCCGCCTTGCCTTCGACGCGGCGGACGAGGAGTTCCTCGCCCAGACGATCTTCAAGGAGGGTGTGGACCGCCGCGTCGATGCCCAGCCCTGCGGCACCGGCGGCTCGGTGCGGACGCCCGTGAGCATCGCGATCTATGAGGGAGACCGGATCGCCGCGACGAAGATGGTCGCGGTGCAGGCGCTCATCAATCGAACCGTCGTCACCGCCCGCTCGCCAATCGCCCGCGGACAGGTGATCGGGTCGGACGTTGTCGAAGTCGGCCACCAGTGGATGGCGCCCAATGCCAAGCCCTCGGTGGCGCCGGATGCGGCCATCGGACAGATCGCCGCGCGTGCGATCGCCGCCGGGACCGTGCTGACGATCACAGATGTCACCGCCCCGCTGGTCTGCAAGCGAGGCGACATCGTCTGGGTCCACGCTCTCAGCGGACCGTTGACGGTGAAGGCCAAGTGCCGCGCCCAGGGGCAGGCCCGCGACGGCGAGATGGTGCAACTGAAGATGGACGGCTCGGATCGCATGTTCTCAGCCCGGATGTCCGGCCCCGGAAAGGCCGTGATGATCACCGACGACGGCCCGTCTAACGACACGATTTCGACAAACGAGACCGTAAAGCGCCGCGCCCGCCGCGGAAACTGAGTGGAAGGAAGCACCGCCATGAACCGAGATCACCCCATGTCCCGCCCGATCGGCTGTCTGGTCTCCGCGATCGGCACGCTGCTGCTCTCCTGCTGCGGAGCGATGGCCCAGAACCTCGTGATGCCCGGTCCCTCACCCGCGATGGCCCCGAACGCGGCGTATCCGGGGCCGGGGCAGCGACCCGCAGGTTCAACGCCCGCTCCTCCGGACGCCCCCACCCCCCCCACCGCCCCACAGCCCGCTTCCACACAGCCGGTTGCGGCATCTCCCGGCTTTGGCTCGTCTGTGGTCTCCGACCAACTGCAGGGCGTGAGCTTGTTCGTCGTCTCCGCGCCGCCGCCGAAGCGATACGCCAAGCACGATGTGATCGAGGTGATCATCAACGAATCCAGCGCGGAGAGCTTCTCGCAGACCACCGACTACAAGAAGGACTACACGCTGAAGGCGGAACTCTCAAAGTTCCCATCGCTCTCCGCACTGTTCGAGGATCTCGCCCTGCGCGAGGGGATCGGGTCGATCAAGCCCGCCGTGGGGGTCACAGGGAACAAGCAGACAAAGGGCACCGGTAAGTTTGACCGCAAGGACCAGGTCACGGCGAAGATCTCCGCGTTTGTGATCGACGTGAAGCCGAACGGGAACCTCGTTGTGGAGGCGCGGGAGTCGCGCAGCTCGGACAAGGAAGTCACGACGATGGTGCTCTCGGGCACCTGCCGCGCCGAAGACATCACCAAGAACAACACGATCCAGTCCGCCCAGCTCGCGGACCTGACCATCCGCATCGAGCATGAGGGCAACGTCAAGGAATCCGGCGAGAAGGGGTTCATCCCGCGGATTCTCGAGGCGGTCTTCAACTTCTAGCGGTCTGAACCGGGCACACCGCTTGCGTGGAGACGCAGGACCACTTGCAGGATGCACACCATGGCACGATGCCTCTTCACCATTCTGGCAACCTTTGCGCTCGGGAGCGCATGCTTTGCTCAAGTCGCGGGTCCCTCGACGGGAACTCGCCCGGGGTTGGTCGCCAATGCTCCGGTCGCGCTGGCCCCGGTCCCGGGGACGCTCGTTCGCCCCCGCCGCGAAAATCCCGTCGTGAGCATTCAGGAGTTTGTCCGTCTCGAAGGGCAGATGACCAACACCCTCCGAGGCATCGGCATTGTGACCGGACTCGCAGGCACCGGCGATAGCGGCCAGGAGCTCGTCCTGGCGCGGCCGCTGGCGAAGGTATACGAGAACAGCGGCAACCCACTCCCGGAACTCAAGGATCTGGCCAAAAGCAAGTCGGCCGCGATCGTGACGCTCTCGGTGACAATCCCCGAAGGGGGCGGGCGCGAGGGAGACCAATACGACGTGTTCGTGCAGGTCTCGCACAGCGCGAAGAGCTTGAAGGGCGGGACGCTGATCATCAGCCCGCTGCTGGGGCCGACGCCCAACTCCCCCATGTTCGCGATGGCCGCGGGGCGGATCGTGATCGAGGACATGGAGACGCCGACGACCGGGCGCATCAGCATGGGCGCGACGCTGTACCGGGACATCCGGCCGGCGCGGCTGGGGGACTCGTTCAATCTCGTGCTCCGGCCGCACTTTCGCTCGTATCAGATGGCACGGACGATCGCGGCGGAGATCAACGATCTGAACGCGAATTTGGAGTCATCCGACGAGTCCGGCGAGATCATCGCCACGCCGATCGACGAGACCACGATCCACGTCACGATTCCCAAGCAGGAGCGTGCGAACCCCACAAGCTTTATGGCGAACGTGATGGGCAAGAAGTTCAGCCCCTCGCTCATCGACCTGCCAGCGATGGTCGTCGTCAACGAGCGCACCGGTTCGATCATTGTGACCGGCGATGTCGAGATTTCGGCGGTGACGGTCGGCAATGACAAGCTCGTGATCACCACCACGACGCCCGCGCCGATTCCGAGCGCTCAGGACCCGCTGGTTGCTCGCCAGAACTGGGCCGAGTTCGGCACCACCGGGACGAACTCCGACCGAGCCCGCATCCAGGACTTGCTGGAAGCGTTCAAGCAACTCAACGTCCCGGGCAAAGAGCAGATCCAGATTCTCTCGCAGATCGAGCGCACCGGGCGCCTGCACGCACGCTTCATCCGCGATTGACCGCTTCGCCGCTACCGCTTGATCCATCCGACTCCAGAGCACCACATTGACACCGACGATCTCCACAACCCTCAATACACGCTCGCCAGTCGATGGAGCGATCTTCGGCCGTGATCGCGAGAGCGTCTCTCGCTCGGACTTCGCGGCCGTGCTCGGACGCATGGGCCTGGGCGCGGGAGAGACCGACGAGCAACTCGCCCGCCGCTCCGCGGAGAACTTCGTCTCGATGACGCTGATCCAGCCGCTGCTCAAGCAGCTCCGATCCAGCACCAACGCGGCCCCGCCGTTCGCGCCGACCGATGGCGAGAAGCAGTTTCAAGGACTGATGGACGGCGAGCTGGCGCAGCGGATCGTGCGAACCGCCCAGTTCCCGCTGGTGGATCGGATCGCCAAGGACATGATGGAACGATCGCGGAGAGCGGCAGGCGGCACGGACGCTGCCGGCCCATCTCCAACCACTGACAATGCCGAGCCAACGGAGGGTGCATGAAGCCGATCTTGAAGCAGGTAGCCCCTTCGCCTTTCTCGCCGTACGAACAGCTTGACGCGATCCTGCGTCAGTTGGTGGTCGAGCACGAAAAGCTTCTCTCGCAGACAACCGAGCACCGGCGGGCCATCGCGCAGGCGGATGCCGCAGCGCTGGGCGCGAGTATGGCGGCCCAGCAGAACATTGTCCAGCGCATCGCGTCACTCGAACGCCAGCGACAAACGATCGTTTCCGGCATCGCGAAGGCCGATGCTCAGAGCGTACGTTTCGCCGATGTGACGGCCCGGGCCCCGGAGCCGATCCGGTCGCGTCTCGCCGGCGTCGCCAAATCGCTTCGTGAAGTGCTCAACGCCCTGCATCAGGAGCACATCGCCCTTCGCGTCGCAGCGGAGACGCTCTCCATGCACATGGAGGGGCTGCTCCGACAGGTCTGCCGCGGACTCTCGCACACGGGGACGTATGCCCGGCGCGGCTCGATGGACTCATCGGTCCAGGTGATTTCGTCCATGGATGTCCGGAGTTAGGTTGGCACACGGTTCGCGGAGGAGCCACGCATGGGACTCACAAGTTCGCTCGCCATCGGACGCTCGGCCCTGAACGCCAGCCAGGTCGCGATTCAGGTCACGGGAAACAACTTTGCCAACGCTTCAACTCCCGGCTATTCGCGCCAGGTGGTTTCGCTCATTCCCAGCGGCGAGCAGAGCTACGGCAACTACTTCCTTGGCCGCGGCGTCGGAGTGAACGGCATTCTGCGGCGAGTGGACAACGGTCTGCAATCTCGCCTCTGGAACGGGTACTCGCAGGAGGCGGCATCGAATGCCTCGCAGCAGTTTCTCAGCGGCCTGGAATCCGTGACCAACGCCCTGGGTGACGACAACCTCTCCGACGGCTTCGATCGCTTTTTCAGCGCGTGGAGCGATCTGGCGAACAGCCCAAACCGCGAGGGATCGCGGGCCTTGGTGGTGTCGCAGGGACGATCACTCGCGAGCCAAATCAAGGACATGCGATCCCAGCTTCTGAACACGCGTTCGCAGCTGGATATATCCACAGGCGACGCCGTCGCGCAGGCCGACAATCTGCTCACGCAGATTGCGGCCGTCAACGTGCAGATCGTCACCAGCGAGGGAGGTTCCGGCTCGGCCAACTCGCTCCGCGACCAGCGCGACCAGCTCGTCTCACAGCTTTCCACGCTCATGGACGTCAGCGTCACGGAAGACCCCTCAGGCGGATACAACGTCCTGGTGGGTTCCGTGCCCGTCGTCCTCGGCGGTCAGTCTCGTGGCTTGCGGGTTGATCGCGTCACGAATGGAACGTCCACCGATGTCACCGTGCATGTCCGTCAGGACGGCACACAGCTGAACATCACGGGAGGCGTCGTTGGTGGCTTGCTTTCCCAGCGAAGCGGCAAGCTTCAGGCCACCATCGACAAGCTCGACAGCGTGGCCGCGCAGCTCATTTTTCAGGTGAATAAGATCCACTCGCAGGGGTACGGATCAACTCCTCTGCTGAGCGTGACCGGAACGCAGACCGTTCCAACCGCGGACACCACTCGCGCTTTCAATGATCCCGCCAACGCGACGTTCAGCGGACTGCCGTTTCACGCCACCAACGGCGGTTTCCTGGTCACCGTGAAGAACACGCAGACGGGCGCTTCCGAAACCAGACGCATCAATATTGATCTCGACGGCATCACCAGCACTGGCACGCCAGGCACCGCCGACGATACATCCCTGGCTTCGCTAACCGCGTCGCTCAACGGCGTGGCGAATCTCAGCGCGACGATTAATCCCAACGGCACGCTTTCCATCAACGCCGCGAACGGCTATTCCGTCTCGTTCGCGGAGGACACTTCGGGAGTGCTCGCGGTGCTGGGCGTGAATTCATACTTCACCGGCCACGACGCCACCGACATAGATGTCCGCGCCGAACTGCAGTCCACACCGGGGCTGCTCTCCACAGGAGCCGTCAATAACGGCCAATCCGTGGACAACAGCACGGCCCTGGTCATCGCGTCACTGCATGTCAAGCCCAACGATTTCTTCGGAGGCCAGTCGATCTCCGCGGCGTGGCGAGATGCCGCCCAGCAGGTCGGCGCCGACGCCCAAGCCGCAAGCTCGCAGGCAAACTCCTCCTCGCTCGTCCGCCAGAATCTTGAGGCCCAGCGGGCCGCGATCAGCGGCGTCAGCGTTGACGAGGAATCCATCAACCTGCTCAACTACCAGCGCCAGTATCAGGGCGCGGCCCGTTTCATCACCGTCGTGGACGAGATGACCCAGACCCTGCTCGGACTCATCAGCTAACACGCGAGAAGGCCATGTCCTCCATACCAGCCAATCTCAGCCGCGTGCCCAACATGCTCAGCAGCCAACTGCTGCTCTCTTCGCTGTCGCGCACGAACGTGGATCTGCTCACGATCCAGCAGCAGATGTCCTCCGGCAAGCGTGTCACGCGATACTCCGACGACCCGATCGCCGCGGGCGCGATCGGCGTGTTGCGACAGCGGCTGACACAGGGCTCGCAGGTGCTGCAAAACCTGTCGCTGGCCCAGAACACGCTGGACTTTGCCGACTCCTCGCTCGGAGACGCGACGGACCTGGTACAAGAGGCCAAGTCGATCGCTTCCGGCCAGATCGGCGTCACCTCCACCACCGCCACACGCAGCACGCAGGCCGTCGTCATCGACGGCATGCTCAACTCGCTCTATCAACTCGCCAATCGCCAGACCAACGGGCTCTACATCTTCGGCGGCTCCACCGCGACCTCGGCCCCGGTGGTCGAGATGCACGGTGGATATCGCTATGTCGGCCGCGGCAACGGCCTCATCGCCCAGCTCGGCTCCGCCAGCGATGTCCCCATCACCATCGGCGGCGACAACGCGATCGGCGCCTCCTCCGCGCGGCTCAAGGGAACAGTCGATCTCAATCCGGGGCTCACCGGCTCCACGCGGCTATCCGACCTGGGCGGCGGGCGTTCCTTCGGGATTTCCAAGGGCACCGTCCAGTTCTCCTTTAACGGTGGCCCGACCGCAACTGTCGATCTCTCCCACGCCGACACCGTGCAGGATGTGCAGAACGCTCTCACCAGCGCTATCCAGCAATACGAGACCGACAACTCCGTCACCGTTCTAGGCCCCGGGGGCGTGTCGCTCTCCGGCGGATCCATCTCAATCAACGTCATCGGCGGACTTCCGAACCCGCCGCTGACGTTCACCGACATCGGCACCGGCCAGACCGCCGCCGATCTGGGCCTGAGCCAAAGCAGTTTCACCGCCTCCGTTCCCAATGGCAAAGACCTGAACCCTCGGCTCAACTTGCTCACGCCGCTCTCCGCGGTGTCGGGTCTGACGACACCACTTGGAACCATCCGGTTCCGCTTCACATCCTCCGCCGGCGCGGCCGTGACGGATGTTGACCTCTCCTCCGCCCAGTCCATCGACGACATCCGCAACCTGATCGAGAGCCAGGTGCAGGGCGTCCGTGTGCAGGTGAACGCCGCCGGCAACGGCATCGACATCTTCAACGAAGTTGCCGGCCCTTCCCTTTCCATCGAACCGACCGGAACGGCACCGGACACCGCCAGCCAGCTCGGCATTCGATCCCTCGGGCTTGCGACCCGCACGTCAGACTACAACGACGGACGGGGCGTCCGCATTGTGGATGGCCGCGCCGATCCGGTGACCGGCACCGTCACGCGTGCCCTGAACACCGATCTTCGCATCACGCTCGGCAACGGGCAGGCCTTCGATGTGGACTTTCGCCCCCAGGATCTGGTGGACACCCAGTCCATCATCGCCCGGATCAACGCGGAGTTCACGGCGGCCGTCGGGCAGCCACCGGTGAACGCCTCGGCGCCCATCCTCACTGCGGGCGACTTCACGGCGGGGCTCTCAATCTCGGGCAACGGGATCACGCTCACCCAGACCCTCGGCGGCACACCATCCGCGATCCAAGTGGAAAAGCTCAACAACTCCTCGGCGATACAGGATTTGGGCCTTTCCACCGGCACATACAACGCAGGCAGCGCAACTTTTACCGCGCAAGACCCGGCCGCCATCAGCGTGGACAACATCTTTACCGCTCTGGTACGCCTCCGCGATGCCCTTAGGGCCGACGATTCCAATGGCATCACGGTTGCTGGTGGTGCATTGGACGATCAGGTGGATCGTCTCTCGCAGTCGCGGGCGTTGGTCGGCGTCTATGCCAACCGGATCCTCGCGGCGACGAATCGACAGACCAGCGAGAACACCACCAACGAGGCGGTGCGATCGCAGTTGCAGGATGTGGACTACTCCGAAGCGTCGATCCGCTTCACCCTCCTTCGAACCCAGTTACAGGCCGCACTACAGACCGGGGCCAGTTCGCAGAATCTGAGTTTGCTCGACTTCCTGCGCTGACGCGCCGGAGGGACGAATCACTGGAACCGACCCGAGCATGGCCGCGGGTTGGAGACGACAGGATGTCAGGCCGGCGCGTTGCCGGTTGCGATCCGGGAAATGGACAGGCCAGGTTGGAGCGCACCCATGAACGTGCGGACCACGAGGTTCGGGAACGTCGATATCGCGGAAGATCGCGTCATCACGTTTCCAAAGGGCTTGCTGGGTTTCAGCGAGCACAAGAAGTACTGTCTGCTGGAACCCGCGGATGATTCCGCGTTCTTCTGGTTGCAGTCGATCGATGACCCGTCTTTGGCGTTCGTCGTCACGGACCCATCGTTCTTCGTGCCCGATTACTCCGTGCCCATCCGGGCGGAGCAGATGGGCGAGTTGGGGCTGCCCCGGCTGGAGGACGCACAGGTCTTCGTCATCGTCAACAAGGTGGACCAGACCCTCACGGGCAACCTGCAAGGGCCGCTGGTCATCAACACGCTCTCCCGCAGCGGCGAGCAGTTCGTGCTCGCGGAAAAACGCTGGAACACGCGCCACCCGCTGGTCACGCTGGGCGTGAAGCAGCAGCAGCCCACGCAACACGCTGTCAGCGCATAACGCGCTCCCGCGAAACACCAATCTCTACATACCCACTTTTCGACCCCTACCAGACGTTCGGTCAAGGAAGACCACAAGGACAGCGCCCGCCCACCCCTCCACTTCGACGTGGGCGGAGCGCACGAGGAAGGAGCCCTCACATGCTGGTCCTCAGCAGGCAGCGAGACGAGACGATCATGATCGGTGACGACATCGAGATCACGATCGTTGACATACGCGGAGACAAAGTACGGCTGGGCATCACGGCCCCAACACGCATCGCAGTCCACCGCAAAGAGGTGTACGAGGCGATCAAGGCCGAGAACCAGCGTGCCAGCCAGATCTCCGGCACGGACCTTTCACAGCTCCCCTCACCGGGACCCATGAAGCGTCCGCGCACGGCGGGGATCATTTCCTCCGCCCGCATCGGCCCCCTTCCCAACGGGCAGATCAAACCCGGTGACGCCAAGACGGCGTAACCGGAAACGGTCCACAGATCCGGCGTGCGTTTGCCGCCCAAACCAAAGCACACGTACTCACGCACGGCTTCAACGGAGGATCGGGCAACCCAGGGCGATGCGTAGGAACACGACGATCGCCGCCCGATCCACAGTCCCCGCCCCCCAGCCCGGCGCCAATCACGGAGGATTGCCATGGCTCGTATCAACTCGAATATTCCCAGTCTGATCGCTCGCTCCAATCTGAACTCGGCCAACAACGAGCTGCAGACGCGCCTCCAGCGCCTCTCCACCGGGTTGCGCATCAACCGCGGAGCGGACGACCCCGCCGGGCTGATCATCAGCGAGCGGCTGCGCTCCGAGATCTCGGGACTGAACACGGCAGTATCAAACTCCAACCGGGCCTCATCGGTCATCGCGACCACCGAGGGCGCGTTGGCGGAGGTTTCGGACCTCCTCAGCTCCATCAAGGGGCTGATCGTCGAGGCGGCCAACACCGGCGCCGTTTCCGACGAGGAACGCAAGGCCAACCAGGTGCAGATCGACTCGGCGATCGACTCGATCACCCGAATCAGCAACTCCACCAGCTTCGCCGGCCTGAAGCTCCTGAACGGTTCACTGGACTACACCCTCTCTGGAATCCAATCCAACAACCTGGCCAAGATCGCCGTCACAAGCGCCAACTTCTCCGGATCGTCCAATATCCGTGTTGATGTGCAGACGCTGAACTCGGCCCAGAACGCGAACATCTTCCTGTCCGCTTCGACCGGCGCATTCCTGTCGAGCACCACTTTCGCGGTCTCAGGCCCGAAGGGTGTCCAGGAAATCTCCATCGCCTCCGGCACAACGCTGGCATCGGTCATCAGCGCGGTCAACACCTTCAAGGCGGCCACCGGCGTCTCAGCGTCCCTCGCGAACCCGGGCAATCCCAACTCGGGCCTCCGATTCTCCTCGACAGAGTTCGGTTCCAAGCAGTTCGTTTCAGTTGAGCGTACAGCCGGTCCCCCAGGCGGTGGCTGGTTCAAGACCTACAAAGTTCCGGACGCCTTCAATCTTCCCGGCACGATCTCCCTCGCCGCGCTCCAAGCGGGCGGCAACCTCGTTGCCACCGGACGCGACAAGGGCCGCGATGTCTCCGCCATCATCAACGGCAACCTCGCCACAGGCGAGGGACTCAAAATCTCGTTGCAGAACTCCAGCGCGGTCTCCGTGCAGATCGACCTCTCAACCACCTTCGGCACGACAAACAACGCCACCAGCACGTTCTACATCACCGGCGGCGGCGCGCTCTACCAGCTCGGCGGCCAGGTCAATACCACCCAGCAGACCAACATCGGCATCCAGTCCATTGCCGCGTCCAAGCTGGGCGGAACGCTCATCAACGGCACGCTCAACTTCCTCTCGACGCTCAAGACCGGCGGCGGAAACGACCTGCTGACCAGTGCCGGACGCGGGAGCTTCGTCGAAGCGTCTTCGGTTCTCGACAACTCGATCGACGAGGTCTCCACCGTCCGCGGACGCCTCGGCGCGTTCGAGAAGAACACGCTCCAGACCAACATCCGCTCCCTCCAAGCCGCAGTTGAGAATCTCACCGCCAGCGAGTCCACCATCCGCGATGCAGACTTCGCCGAGGAAACCAGCAAGCTCACGCGAGCCCAGATCCTCTCCAGCGCGGCCACCAGCGTCCTTTCCCTCTCGAACCAGCAGTCCCAGCAAGTCCTCTCACTCCTCAAGTAGGCCCCAGCCGCCTCCAAACGGCACGTTGAGTCCGAATAACCGCCCGGGAGCAGGGATTTTCCCTCCCGGGTTTTTTATTTTTGCCACTTTTGAGGCCTCCGACACGCACGCCACCTCAACTCGCACCTGCACAGGGTCGATCTCCGTGCCGTTCCCAAGTTCTTGTTGAACTCAGGAACACATCGTTCCCGGCATGGATGCCGGGCGAGCGAACGGCCAAATGGGTCCGGACGCTTCGGAACTCAGGTGCCGCAATGGATGCGGCCGACGCCCCACGGTCGGGGTCGAGCGATCCGCAGTAGTCACGGACGCCCGGAACACAAGTGCACGGAGGTCTTTGAATCATGAGTCGTATCAACACGAACGTTCAGTCCTTGATTGCTCAGCGGACGCTGACGCAGAACAACACCAACCTTGGTCAGTCGCTGGAGCGTCTGTCCACGGGCCTTCGCATCAACCGCGGCAAGGACGATCCGGCCGGTTTGATCGCCAGCCAGCGGCTGGACTCGGAGACCAAGGCGCTCAACGCCGCGATCTCCAACGCCAACCGCGCCGACCAAGTCGTGAACATCGCCGAAGGCGGCCTCAACGAAGTCTCGGGCCTCCTCACGGAGCTCCAGGGCCTCGTGACCAACACGGCCAACTCCGCCGGCCTCTCGGAGGATGAGAAGAAGGCGAACCAGCTGCAGATCGACTCGATCCTGCAGACAATCGACCGCGTCTCCGGCGCCACCGCCTTCCAGGGCAAGCGTCTGCTCAACGGCACGCTGGACTACACGACCTCGAGCGTCGCCGCTGGCGTCAGCAGCTACAAGGTCAACGGCGCCAAGCTCGCCAACGGCGCTTCGCTGGCCGTGCAGGCCCTCGTCACCAAGTCGGCCCAGAACGCCGGCGTGTTCCTCTCCACCAACGGCGCGCTGAACCTGGGCGGCAACCCCAGCGGCTCGTTCTCGGTGGAAATCGGCGGCGCCGCCGGCTCCCGCCAGTTCTCCTTCGCCTCGGGCACCACCGTCGCGAACATCGTCTCCGCCATCAACTCCTTCAAGTCCGTCACGGGCGTCTCCGCCAAGTCCTCGGGCACGGGCTTCAAGCTCGCCAGCACCGACTTCGGCTCCAGCCAGTTCGTCTCCGTCAAGACGATCAGCGCGGGCGGCATCACCGGCACCGGCGTCGGCGTCTACGGCCTCAACGCCACCAACTTCGGCGCGACCACCGGCTCGGCGACGGCGTTCTCCGCCGCGACCAATGGCATCCGCGACTCTGGTCAGGATGTCCAGGCCACCATCAACGGCATCAACGCCACCGCCAACGGCAAGACCGCCCGCGTCAACAGCGACTTCCTCGATGTCGAGGTCACGCTCACCACGGGTGCGGCTCAGGCCCTCGGCACGGTAAACGCTCTGACCATCACCGGCGGCGGCGCCGACTTCCAGCTCGCCGGCAACGTTGACATCGCCGGCAAGGTCTCCCTGGGCGTCGGCAACATCGCCATCCGCAACCTCGGCTCCGCGACCAACTCTTCCGGTTCGCTCGAGTTCCTCTCCAGCATCGCTTCCGGTCAGTCCAACAACGTGGTCACCTCTTCGGACCTGACCCAGGCCCAGAAGATCATCTCCAACGCCGTCACGGAAGTCTCTACCCTCCGCGGCCGCCTCGGCGCCTTCCAGAAGAACACCATCGGCGCGACCATCCGCTCCCTCGGCGTCGCCGTTGAGAACACCTCCGCCGCGAACTCGTCCATCAAGGACGCGAACTTCGCCGAGGAGACCGCCGGCCTCACCCGCAACCAGATCCTGGTGCAGGCGGCCACCAACGTGCTCGGTCTGGCGAACCAGGCCCCGCAGTCGGCCCTCTCCCTCCTCCGCGGCTAATCCGCGGGTCTACCTCCCTCTCTAACTCTGACCGCCGCCCCGGGATCTACACCCGGGGCGGCGTTGCTTTTGCCCCGCGACATTTCGGATCGCCGATAACCTTCACCCAGCATGCCGCTTGCACGCCCCACGCCAACCCCCCTATCCCCCGCCACC
>JBGANP010000053.1:0-25060 GCA_044222255.1 Phycisphaerales bacterium | reverse complement strand
GTCGCGCATCTTCGATCAACTCATCGGGCCCCGCGTGCCGCAGCACGAACTCCGCACGCACACACTTCGCTACGCCACACCCACACTGATCTTCATGGCTGCCCGAGTGCTGCTGCTGGTCTCGATCTTCTTGCCGTACTGGCACATGGAGCTAGTCGCTCCGCAATATCCCGACGGACTGCATCTCACGGCGTACGTGAACCACTTGCAGGGCGACGTAAAGGAAATCGACGGGCTGAACCACTACATCGGGATGCGACCGCTGAATCAGGCCGCGGCCTTCGAGCGGGCGGCATCGATCTGGATGGTGGTGGCGATGTTCCTGCTGGTCGAGGGTGCGGCGCTCGTGCACAGCAAGTGGGCGGTGCTGCTAGCGATTCCTGCAATTGGGTTCCCCGTGGGGTTTCTGGTTGATCTGCAGTTCTGGATGGCCAAGTTTGGTCAGAACCTGGACCCTGGCGCGCCGCTCTCGGCCTCGGTCAAGCCGTTCACGCCGACGATTCTGGGCGAGGGAGGCATCGGACAGTTTCGGACCTTCGCTGAGGCGGGACTTGGACTGTGGTTCGCGGTGGCCTGCTCGGTATTGACGATCGTGGGATTCGTCTTCCATCGGCGGGCGTACAAGCCGCTGGCGAAACGTCTGGCATTCGCCGCTGGCGCAGCTGGGGGAACATCATGACGCGATTCGTGTCGATCCTGATCGCGGCGGTTTCCGCTGCGGCGCTGATGCTCGCTGCCGGCACGCAGAACTGCCCGCTGGGCTGCCAGGGGGCACGCGCGGCCGACCAGGGTGCGTTGTATACGCATAGCGCAGGGGAGATCGGCCGGCTCATCGCGGCCGCGGCCGATGGCGCGACCATCGAGATCGGCCCAGGCGTGTATCACGAGCACCTGAGCATCACCAAGCCGATCACGCTGGTAGGGCGCGGACGCCCTGTGATCGACGGCGACGCGAGCGGAGACATCGTCGAGATCACCGCCTCCGGGGTCACGTTCCGTGGGTTTACCGTGCGCAATACCGGGATCGATCTGGACAAGGAGAACGCGGGCATCCGCGTCCTGGCCCCGCGGGTCGTCATCGAGGACAACATCCTGGACGATGTGCTCTTCGGGATCGACCTGCGAGAGGCCAAAGACTGCGTGATTCGGGGCAATCGGATCGGCGGCAAGGCGCTGGAGATCGCACGACGCGGCGACGGGCTGCGGCTCTGGCGCTCGAGCAACACCATCGTCGAGAACAACGCCATCCACGACGGACGCGACGCCATTCTGTGGTACTCCAGCGGCATCACCGTGCGCAACAACACCTCCGAGCGCTGTCGGTACGGGCTGCACCTGATGTACAGCGACAACGTCACCATCGAGGACAACCGTCTCACGGGTAACTCGGTGGGCATCTACCTCATGTACAGCACGGGCGTGACTCTCCGCCGCAACTGGCTGGTGCGCAATCGCGGCCCGAGCGGTTACGGAATCGGGCTGAAGGAGACGGATCGCTTCTCCGTGACAGACAACGCCATCACCGGGAACCGCGTGGGGGTATACATCGACGGCTCGCCCTTCACCAAGGCGCAACCCGGCGAGTTTGCCCGCAACACCATCGCGTACAACGACATTGGCTTCACGTTCCTGCCGTCGGCGCGCGGCAATGAACTCACGGAAAACAACTTCATCGACAACATCGATCAGATCTCCGTCGCCGGACGCGGCGATCTGAGCGCCAACCGGTTCTGGAAGGGCGAGCGAGGCAACTTCTGGAGCGACTACACGGGCTACGACCAGAACGGCGACGGGATCGGGGACTTTGTCCACGAGTCTCGGACGCTGTTCGAGAACATGATGGACAAAGAGCCCCGGTTACGCCTATTCCTGTTCAGCCCGGCTCAGCAGGCCATCGAGTTTGTCGGGCGTGCCGTGCCCGCCGTCCGGCCCGAGCCGAAATTCACCGATGAAGTACCACTGATGCGTCCAGTGCCACTGGCGATGTCGAGGGACATGGTGCAGGCGTCGGTCCTCCCCTTGGGCGCGACGGGTCTGGCGATGATCGCCTTGGGCGCGGGCGTGATGTCGTTGGCTCGTCGCGAGCGGAGTATTCCCGGAGGTGCCGCATGATTCGCATCGAGGCAGTCTGCAAGAAGTTCGGTCGCACCTCCGCCGTGGAAGATATCTCACTGGAGATGCAAGCGGGTGACAGCGTGGCCTTGTGGGGCGTCAACGGTGCGGGAAAGACCACGCTCATTCGTTGCGTGCTGGGGCTGCTTCGCTTCGAGGGACGGATCCTGATCGGCGGGTATGACGTGGCCCGGCAAGGCAAACGCGCGCGGATGCTTGTCGGGTATGTGCCGCAAGAACTTGGGTTCTACGACGACCTCCGGGTGGCTGAGGCCGTCCATTTCTTCGGGCGGCTCAAGGGCTTGGTATTACGGTCCACTTCGGATGTGCTCGGCGGTGTGGGATTGGAAGGACATGAGGGAAAGCGGATTCGCGAACTCTCCGGGGGTATGAAGCAGCGGCTGGCGCTCGCCATTGCATTGCTCGGCGACCCGCCCGTGCTGGTGCTCGACGAAGTCACCGCGAGTTTGGATGCCTGCGGGCGGCGCGAGTTCGTCTCGCTGCTCTCGAGTCTGTCCGGGTCCGGACGCACCATGCTCTTTGCTTCCCACCGGGTCGAAGAGGTCACGACGCTGGCCCGGCGGGTGATCACGTTGCAGCGCGGCCACATCACGGCCCAGGCGAATGCAACGCAGTTCCTCAGTGGGCTGGGCGTCGGGACCATTCTGCACCTGGCGGTGCGGGCGGAAGCTCGTGCCCACGCGATGGACCTGCTGAGAACCAGCGGATTTGCACCAGAACTCAATGGCATCGGCCTGCTCGTGCCCGTTCCCAGCGAGCAGAAGGCCGCACCCTTCCGCGTGCTGGCCGAGGGGCGGATCACGATCGATGACTTTGAGGTGATCTCGGGCACGAGCGCTCCCACGCACACCTCTCGAATGGAGGCTCTTCCATGACCGCTCTCATCGCGACGCCGCAGATGCAGTCCACCTTGCCGGTGTCCGCCGACACTCGCCCGCCGGGGACGCTCAGCAATGTGGCGACTGTCGGCTTGCGCGAGTTGCGAGAGGCGATTCGCAGCCGCTGGTTCATCCTGTACTCGCTCGCGTTCGCAGTGCTTGGCTTGGGCATCTCGTATGTCTCTGCGGCCGGCGCGGGCGGCATGGGCCTCTCGGGATTTGGGCGCACTACCGCGGGATTGATCAATCTGGTGCTGCTGGTTGTGCCGCTCATGGCGCTGACCGCAGGCGCCGGGTCGATCGCGTCTGACCGCGAGCGCGGCATGCTGGCGTACCTGTTGGCTCAGCCGGTCTCAAGGTTCGAGGTGCTGATGGGCAAATACCTTGGGCTCGCCGTGGCGCTTATGGCGTGCCTCTGTTTGGGATTGGGCATGTGCGCCGCGATCCTTGCGTGGAAGGGTGAGGCCACGCGCCCGGCAAGTATCCTCTGGCTCGCCGGGTTGTCGTTCGGGCTGGCGCTCGGAATGCTCAGTCTGGGGATGCTGGTCTCCGTGCTGGTACGGAAGGCCTCGGTGGCCGTTGGCACCGCGATCTTTCTTTGGCTGACGCTCGTCTTCGTCACGGACCTGGCGCTGATGGCCGGGGCCATGGCGCTGCGGCTGCGAATCGAGCAACTTCTTGCCCTGAGTCTGATCAATCCGCTCCAGGTCTTCAAGATGTGGTCGCTGCACGCCGTGGATTCCACGCTGGATGTGCTTGGTCCCGCGGGCTTGTATGCCGTGGACGAGTTCGGTCCGTGGCTGCACTTGATCTTCGGTCTGTGCATGGCGGCATGGATTGTGCTGCCGCTCATCGTTGCGGCCGCGCTCTTTTCCAGGAGGTCGCCACTATGAAGTCGCCCCTGACCGTGAGCATGAGGCTCCTCGCGCTCGTCTTCCTGCCGGCGCTCGCGCTTCTCCACGGCTGCCGCGGTGAGGTGCTCACCGGACCGCCCACACTTCGCATGGGGCGAGATGAGTGCGCCGAGTGCGGCATGATCATCAGCGAGGACCGTTGCTCCGGCGCTCTGCTCATCGAACGAGGAAATCCCGGACACCGCGAGCACGCGATGTTCGACGACATTGGGTGCATGCTCGACTATGAGCATCACCTCGCCCTGGAAACACGGGTGGTGCAGGGCTTCGTGCACGACCACGAGTCTCGCGTCTGGGTGCCCGCATCCGAAGCATTGTTCCTCTACGCAGATCGAGACCGGTTGCGCACTCCGATGGGATCAGGCATCGCGGCGTTCGCCCAACGAGCCGGAGCCGACGAGGCCCGACGGCAGTTTGACGGTGAGATCATGGACTACAAGAAGCTTGGCCCCGCTCGGCGCGCGTGGATGGAAGCCCGCTACGGGAAACCATCGGATTCCCCGTAATGCTGCAATGCCGGGCTCTCTTCACGGATGACCGCTCCAGGAGCATGAACGTGTTCCAACGGACCGTCGAGTACGCGCTTAGAGCCATGATCTGCCTTGCTACGCCGGGCATCACAATCGTCAGCAGCGCAACTGTGGCGGGCAGGACACAACTGCCGCCCGGGTATCTCTCCAAGGTGCTGCGAGATCTGGTGGCCGCGGGCCTGGTCCGCTCGTATCGCGGCCCGCACGGCGGGTTCATGCTCGCACGCACGCCCGGGAGCATCAGTATTCTCGATGTGATCAACGCCGTCGATCCGATCCGTCGCATCAATCGATGCCCCGCCGACAATCCGCAGCGCACCGAACTGTGCACCCTGTATCGCCGTCTGGACAGCGCGCTCGCGAGCGTTGAGCAGACGTTTCGAACCACGACTTTGGCCGAGGTGATGGAGGGTGGTAATGACGGCGGCGGTGACGTGATCTTGCCCCTCCGCATTGGCCCGGGAAGTGGGGTTGTGTCCTGATGTCTCCGCCGCGCAGACGGCGCACCAGATACCGGAATGCTGGATAGACTTCTCCAGCATACCGCCCCAGAAACTGCCGCCGATGATCCGCACCCTTGGAGCCCGCCATGCTCTCCCAGACCGTTGAGTACGCCCTCCGAGCCATGGTGCATCTCGCGTCACTCCCCCCGAAAACCGCGGCCAGCAGCGAGGCCATTGCCGCCAAGACCAAGGTGCCCCAGGGCTACCTTTCCAAGATTCTCCGCGATCTGGTCGTGGCCGATCTCATCGTTTCGCAGCGCGGCCCAAATGGTGGTTTCTCGCTGGCCCGGCCGGCTGACCGCATCTCAATGTTTGACGTGGTGAACGCAGTAGACCCGCTGCAACGCATCCACAAATGCCCGCTGGGCAACCCGGCTCATCTCAAGCTCTGCCCGCTGCACCAGAAGATCGACGATGCAATGGACTACATCGAGCAGCAGTTCAGGGGCACCACGCTTGCGGACGTGCTCGCCTCAGGCACAAAGGCGGCAGGGTACTGCCGATCGATCGCCTCGCCGACGGTCGGCGGCAGGAAAGTCTGACTGTCCTTGCAGCCCCATGCGGGAGCACCTTTCATGACCGGCAGCCAGCCACAACTACCGCAACCCACGCAGCCATCGGGCTTCATCGCCAGGGCGCTCTCGAATCTGATGGCCAGCCGCGATCTCCCGGAGCATCCTGCGGTGGATCCCATGCCGACGCTGCTGGCATGGTTCGCGGAAGCCGCACAGAGCGGGAGGTACGACGATCCCAACGCCATGACTCTCGCAACCGCCTCGCCAGACGGTGCGCCATCGGCTCGGGTTGTCCTGTGTAAGGCGATCGAGCCCAATCCGCCCGCTTTGGTGTTCTACTCCAACTACCTCAGCCGTAAGGGCCGTGAACTCTCCGCCAATCCCAGGGCCGCGGCGGTCTTTCACTGGCCGCACGCCAAGCGACAGGCGCGTATTGAGGGCGACGTGTGCATGGTGTCCGCATCGGAAAGCGATGCATACTTCAAGTCGCGATCGCTCCTCTCGCAGATCGGAGCAACGGTGAGCCGCCAGAGTGCTCCAATCCAGTCGCGATCCGAACTCGTGTCGGCTGCGATGGCAGTCGCTCTTGACGCGTCTTTGCACGGCACTCTTCCGCGCCCGCAGCATTGGGGAGGATTCCGACTGAGCATCAGGATCATCGAACTGTGGTCCGCCGGGGAGGGGCGTTTGCACGATCGAGTGCAGTGGAGTCGCATCGAAACGGCTGATGCGATGGGCGAGAGTGCGTGGAAAGCGCACCGGTTGAGTCCGTAAATGTCGAGAGGTTGCCCGGCTTCCGCGCGGTCTTGTGCGTATGGAGATGAGCGAGCCAACCTCGGGCGTTGGCCGAAAACAAGGAGTTCGACATGGCCGCACCGCTTCTGGATGCAACAAAGCCCGAGTTCCTCGAGCTGCTCCAAACTTGTCCGATCGTGCCCGGAGCCACGGTCAGCAAGCCGTTGCTCAACCTGCCGGAAGGCAAGGTCGTGATCTTCGCGATGGATGCCGGTCAGGAGATCAGCGAACACCGTGCGCCCTTTGTCACTACGGTCCATGTGCTCGAAGGACGCCTGCGGTTTGGAGTCGGTGGAGTAGAGCGAGAAATGGCGGCACAGGACTGGCTTGTGATGCCCGGTGATGCGCCGCACCGGCTCACCGCGATTGAGCCGACCCGCTTCGTTCTTACGCTGTTCAAGCGGGGATGACCCCTGCGGCATCGTGCGAGCCGCCGCGTTCCTGATGCCGTGTCGGGTCCGCCAGCCCGTGCGCGGTGCAGATGCCCGCGAAGACGCACAGGAGTTCAGACGTTCGTGAAGTCCATCATCGAACCGTTCCGCATCAAGTCCGTCTGTGCCTGCCTCTACCTCGGGCACGAGTTACAGGCGTGATCGGTATGACAAGGTACAGTGAAATCGAGCCGGCGATGGAGCACCTCAAACCCCCTATCAGCGAGCCAACGATTGGTGCGACCAGCGATGGGAATGGGTCCAGTGCTCCATCGCCGCTTCCTGCATCGAGCCGGGAATCAGATGCGCAGTATCGCGAGCGACGCATCCGGGAAGCCCGCGAGCTAGGCAAGGTGGCCTGCCGGCGCCTCGGATACGGTCGAACTGCTGGCACTATTGCTGGGGGATCGGACTACTCAGTTTGCGATGCTGAGTTTACTGGTGTTTTGGCGCTATGTTGTCAGCCTGCACGGCGGACAACATCATGTTTGACAGAGACCCGACTGTTTCTGCATCCCGCCATGGTCAACAGCCGGCAAACCAGGCGCTCAAGAAGTCGAAGATGTCCTGCACCTGCAACGAGCCGCTGCCGTTGAAGTCGGCGGAGGGGTTGCCGGAGAACCAAGCGCTCAGGAAGTCGAAGATATCCTGAACTTCCGAGGTGCCGCTGCCGTTGAAGTCGGCGGCGCAACTTCCCAGGGCAGCAATCGCGGTCGTTGCACTTGCGCATGAGGAGGAAACGATGCAAGTGTAGTTGCCCCGATCGGCGGCGTGGAGATTGGTGAGGGTGAGCAAGGGCGTGGCGGCACCAGCGATCTTTGTGTCCAACTCGGCGGGCGGGCAGACCGGCAATGGGCAGGAATAGCAGACCTGAACGCCCCCGCAGACGGTTCCGGCTCCGAACCAGTTTCCTCCGATGTGCGAACAGTCGGCCTGGCTGACAACCCAGCAGCCATCGCTGCCGGCGCAGCATGCCCCGAACAGCGAATCAACGAGCGGCACGCCGTTGCGGTGCCAGCGGTAGGAGATGCGCCCATTCGCGCCGGCTGCGACTAAGAAGCTCGCGGCGCCATTGAGGGCCAGACTGGATGACTGCGGTTGAGCCAGGATTGTCGGTACGCAATCGTCGCCGATGTCAATGAGCACCGTGACAGGCTCGCTGGTCTCGAAGTCCAGTGGATCGGTGGACGGAGGGCTGAGGTTGGCCTTCGCCTTGTATTGAAACGTCACGCTGGTCAGGTTCGCCGGCAGCGGGCTTGGCGGCGTGTACGTGAAACCACCGTCAGAGTTGAGCGTCACGGCTCCCTGGGTAGGCAGAGTGAACAGTTCGGCGCGCAGGCTTGCGGTTTGCCCTGCCGGGCGCGGGGCGGGAGTGTCGTTGCCGAGCACGCCGGGCGGTTGGACAACGAGAGGCGTGCCGACGCGCCGCATCACGTATCGATCATCGCGCGCGGTCTTGCCCGCATTGCTCCGGAGGTGATTCAGATTCGCCAGCGACCATTGCATCATCGGAGATTGCTCGGGTCGGTTGGCATTGAAAATCGCCGTCAGTTCCTGCTGCAGGTAGTTGCAGCGCGTGAGAGCGATGCTGGGATTGCTGCCGTTCCAGAAATACTGTGGCCTGGCGGTCAAGGGGGTCGCCGCCGCACCGATGCCGTCAGCGATTTTCCTGTAGTAATCGCGCATGGCGGCGCGGTCCAGTCCAAGCTCATTGCCCCGCAGAATCCCACGCAGCAACTCGCTGCGGCGCAGCGACTCGGGAATGCCCAGCGCGGCGTACGCATCGATCGCCTTGATGGGCACTGTGGCAAGATCCGCGGCATTCTTGACGGTGACGTTGTTTGACGAGTCCTCAAGCGCCGCGGCATATCGATCGTAGAGGTCAAACTGGAGACTCTTGAACTTCTGGCGAATCTCGGCGCGGACCTGATCCAGCGCGGCTTGATCGACGATGGTGGTCGCCGTCCACACCCGTGTTCCCGGCAGACCTGTGACGGTATCGGGGCTTTGGGCTTCGAAAAAGTTGTCGAAAATGGTTGTCACGCCGGAGCAGTTGCAGTCCACGCATCCTTCATAGACGGTGTCCCATCGATTGCTGAACATGTAGCGGGGCTCGAAGTTGAAGCCGCACTGGTCATTGGCGCGCATCGTGAAGGAAAACCGGCGCGTGACGATCAGCGTCATCCCTCGGCCATCACCCGGAATGTAGAACGGCTTCAGCGCGGGGCCGCCGTTGGTTGAGGGCGCCGCAAAGTTCGCGTTGTCATTGGGATTCCACCAGAGTTCGACGTCGATCGATCCGGTCACGAAGCCATTAGAGTTGGTGGTCCAGTTTTGGCTCGAGGTGTTGTAGCCGTTAGTTCCCGCGAGTCTCCAGCAGAATACGTAGTTGCTGAGATCGCGACCGCGTGTTCCGGCGGTTGGGCCGTCGAGCTTGAGGGCCGCGGCGACCTTGTACTCGGGCGGCAGGAACACATGAGTCGCGTCCCAGCCCCACGCATCGAGATTGCCGACACCCTGAACTCTGGTTGGATTGGCCGACGAGCTCGGAGTGTTTCGAGGACAGTTGCCGCCTTGGAAATCGCACTGACGAAGGTCGGGGCACCGATATGTAAATCCGCCGATCGAGGAGTCAAAGACCGTACCGTTGCAAATGGCGTTGTATTGCGCCATCAACGCGGCGGGATAGTTCCGATTGCCCGTGTCCGATGCCGTGTTGTTCAGGAGAGCTTTGGCAACCGGTTGATCCACCGCCCCGAAGATGTCGATCCCGGGATAGGGCTGCAAGACCTGGGCATCGATCGCATCGAGCGGCGTCTTGAGCGCGGTGAGCTTGCTCTGGTAGTCGGCTATGAGTCTGGTGAACAACTGCGGGGAACGGGCGTTGCTCATCACCGTCTGTACATCCGTGCCTTTGCTGATCACGCTGCCGAGGCGTGCGGGGGCGTTGCTCAGAACCCGCGAGGTGTACCAGGGGTTTTGTCGGGCAAAATAGCCATAGGTGTCCGCGTTGACGGCCCACGTGGTCGGGTTGACGACATTCGTTGCGCCCAGACTCGACAGGACGGGAGAGCCGGGAATCTGGGTGGTCATTGTTCGCAGCCCGTTGATACGGAATCCAATGGGCTGGAGGGGATCGGTGAACATCAGGGGGGTGAGCGCGGTGCCGTTGTAGGTGAGCGTGGCTGTGGTTCCGGCGCGTGTGGCGTCGGCAGCATTCTCGGTCGCCCATGTGAAGAGACTGCCTTCGTAGGTGTTGAAACTCCCGCCGCCGGTGAATGGGAGGTCGCTCTGGTTGCGGCGCTGGAAGTCGAGCGCGGGGTTGAGATCCACCAGAAGAAAGTGGTTGAGAAAATTGTCCAGCACGCCGAAGAGATCCTGCTCGAAGCGGGCCATGTTGGAGCTCTGGGTCGAGAGCGTCTGCTGAATCCCCTGCAACTGCTCGTACGTGTACTGATTCTGTAGGTTCTGGGCGGAAAACTGGTTGAGCATGGTCGAGTAGATGTCGCTCAGATTCTTGTCGACTTTGTCGAACCTCGCATCCATCGTGGATCGCAGGTTCTCCATCTGTGCCTGAAGCCCGAGCACGAGATTCCTCACGGTGTTGTCCACCGGGGGTTTGGCTACTGTCGGGGAGAGCAGGGGACCGAGAATGGGAATATCCACGTCCACACCGAATACTCCGAGCACCTGCTGGAGTCCCGCATAGATGTCTCCGCCAGCCGAGGCGGCGCTCATCCCCTTCGACTCGTAGATGGACGTGGCGCCGCCGGCGATCGCGAAGAGGCCTTGCGCGACCGACTTGGCGTTGGTCATCCAGTCCGCCGTCTGCGTGTGGGCCGCTGCGACATGCAACTTTTGTTCAACCACGGTTCGCTGCATCACCGGAGTCTGGTTGCGGATGGTCTCGATGAACATGCCCATGCGAGCTCGGCTGGTCGCGACCTGAACCTGATCCGCGAGCCGGGCCGCCAGCGCCGCAGAAACCGCTGCCTGTGTGGAGGCCGCCACGACCGAAGATTCCAGTGTCGGGTTCTGGGTGGTGAGAATCGAGGTGATCTCGGTTCGTTTGGCCACCAGGAATGACTGGACGGTTGTGAACTCGCCTGTGGTCAGCGCATTCAGAGCGGCAAACCCGCCCGCCGCGTCGGCGGCGTACTGGGCGGCGTTGGGCGGAAGCAGGCCGAACGCCGTGTTAATGGCGGGATAGTTCGCGAGCAAGTACGCTGCCGAAGGCGTGGGATTGATGTTGCCCAATGCGGGAACGGAGCGGGGCTGCGTGGCGACGAACGCGAGGGCGGCGGCCCGCAACGCTGGGTTGTATGCCCCATCGGCATCAATGCCTCGGAACTCAGAGAGCAGCACCTCGCCGATAGAGGTGCTGTCAACAAGCGAGCGATCCTGAGCACCCTGGAACCAGGATATCTGCCAGGTTCGATCCCCGTATGGCGGGCCGCTCGGATCCAGATCGAGATCGGTGAGTACCGCGGCCCCGACCTCCAGATTCATTCCCGCGATGGACACGGGCGCGGCGGGAAATCGAATGGCCGTCATGAGGTTGGAACCGAAGAAGAGCTTCGGGTCGTTCGGATACGCGGTCGCGAGCATCTGGTCGTAGGCGGTCGCAAACTGATTGAGCTGGGCGAGCTTCGCGTTGGGGTTGAGTGTCGCCACGCGACGAAGCGCGGCCAGAACCGCGTACATGCGGGGATTGGGGTTGAGCGAGTACTCCCAGCGAACGATCTCTCGGGAAAGAAGCCCCGAGGTGAAGTCAAAGTACGCAAGATCCGCGGCACAGCTCTGGCTTGCGCACGAAGTGGAGTCCCCGCGATACGCGCCCGAGCATGAAGGCCGGGGAACCAGTGTGCACGTGCCCCCCACGTTGCAGCACGCACCCATTGGCTGCGGACACGGATTGGGCGAACAGACGCTCCCTTCCGCACCAGCAACGCCGGCGCAGAGCGAAGCCGCAACAAAGGTGCATGCACCATCGGCGGCGCAGCACGTGCCGCTGTTGATCTGTGACAGCGTCAGCGTTCCGGTGCCGAACAGTTGATCGTACGAGCCGATTCGAATCAGAACTGCTTGCCCGGCAGTGACGGCTACCTGCACAGCCGATGTGAATCCCGCGCACCCCGGGGCATCCTCCGAGCAGCCGATGAGCGTGAGGGACCCGCACGCGCCCGTGTACACGGCCACCTTTGTATCAAACGTGGCCTGGTTACAGGTGCTGGCGGTGAGCGCGCCCGATTGGACCGGAACATACCGGTACCAAATATCATTCAAAAAGTTGGGGAAGGCGGGGTCGCACTCCGGCTGAGGGTTCGGCCCGTCGGTCGTCGCACTGGTTGTGGAGAAAGCAGTTGAGCCGGTGGCGATCACCACAGGGAATGCACAGGTGTTGCCCGCCGGGGGGCACGGATTGGGGGTACAGGTGGAAGATGTTCCTTGATACGTGAAGGTATTCGGAGACGGGCATAGGGACGAAGTCCCAAAGGTGCCACCGACGATCGAGCATGCGCCCGTGGTGATGTTGCAGCAGACCCCGCTGCAGGGATTTGGCGAACAGCTGCCGCCGCTTACGGGGAACGTATTGCCGCTGCAGACGAATTGGGCAATCGTGCACGCGCCCGAAGGGCTGCAGCACACGAGCGCAGCGCACGGCCTTGAGAATATTGCAAGAATGAGTATTGCGACGACGCGCGCAACTGAGGCAGTCGGTCCCTCGTGAAGCAGAGCGAAGCTGCCTCGCGATCGGCCGTCACCAGATGTGGCGTCCGCAGTTCCGCTCAGAACACGCCGACACTTGTCCGGGAAACGTCGAATCATCGAAGCGTGCATGCAGAACTCCTGAAAAAACCAGCGACCACGGACGATGCTCCAGGCCAAGCGGACGCACCCTGAATAACACGTAATCAAGCCCGTGCGCGCCAAGTCCGGATTTCAAAATTCCTGAATTCATCTATTTGGCTTGGCGCGCGGAGCCCATTTCGCGTGGATGAGCGGGAATCGCCATTTCGACATCGCGGAGCGACCGCATCTGGTACACTGCAGGAGGGACCTTGCTGGACGACTGCTCCGTGGCCGAACTTCTTTCCAACGCCCAACCCGGTGATGAGCGTTCCATGGCCGCGCTGCTGCCTCTCGTCTACGACGAGTTGCGCCTGTTGGCAGCCACGTACCTCAATCGCGGCGGACCGGGCCACACACTCCAGCCGACGGCGCTCGTGCACGAGGCGTTCGTAAAGATGGCGGGGACCGACAAGGCCTCGGGTTGGTCCGGACGCGATCACTTCATGGCCGTCGCCGCCAAGGCCATGCGGCAGGTGCTCGTGGACCATTCCCGCGCCAAGAAAGCCGACAAGCGAGGTAGCGGCGCGCCCCGGGCAAATATCAGCATTGACGGGCTGACCGCCGCGCCGAACTCCTCACGCGAGGTGCGCGTGCTGGAGTTGGACGATTTGCTCACGCACCTGGCCAAGGCCGACGAGCGATCGGCCCGCGTAGCTGAAATGCGACTGTTCGGCGGAATGGAGCAGGAACAGATCGCGCGTGTGCTTGGCGTTTCCCGGATGACCGTGACGACCGACTGGCAGTTTGCGCGGGCGTGGCTCGCAAGCCGCGTGCGCGACGATGCCCCGGTTCGTGGCGACCGCGATGAGTGATGATCCTGCCGAGTTTCGCAGGTTGATCCGGGCTAAGGAGATTTTCCTTGCCGCCCGCGCCCTTGGTATCGTCCAGAGGGAGGACTTGATCGCCCGTGAGTGCGGCGGCGACACCCCGCTGCGACAGCTCGTGGTCGAGCTTCTGCGCGGGGAGGACCTTCCCCTCCCGTTCGAGACTCTGGCCGATGACATCCGCGCCGTGCATGACCGACGGCTCACTGGGGGAGCCCCGACGAGTCCAACCCGCGAGATGGCGGGGGCTCGCAACGACGACCGCATCGGCAACTATCGCCTCTTGGAACGCATCGGCGAGGGTGGATTCGGTGTTGTGTTCATGGCCCAGCAGGAGCGGCCGGTCCAGCGTCGTGTCGCCCTCAAGATCATCAAGCTGGGCATGGACACTCGTCAGGTGGTGGCGAGATTCGAGGCGGAGCGCCAGGCTCTGGCCCTGATGGACCATCCCGGCATCGCCAAGGTCTACGACGCCGGCGCGACCGAGACCGGCCGCCCGTACTTTGTCATGGAACTGGTCCGCGGCCTGCCCATCACCGAGTATTGCGACCAGCACAAACTCGGCATCCGCGACCGACTCGCGCTCGTGGTTCAAGTGTGTGAGGCCCTCCAGCATGCGCACCAGAAGGGGGTCATCCATCGCGACATCAAGCCCAGCAACGTGCTCGTCACCCAGAGCAACGGCGCGCCGGCCGCGAAGATCATCGACTTTGGCGTTGCCAAGGCCACCAGCGCCCGCCTGACCGAGCGCACAATCTATACCGAGTTCCGGCAGATGATCGGCACCCCGGAATACATGAGCCCGGAGCAGGCCGGGCAGGCGTCGGATGATGTGGACACACGCACCGATGTGTATGCCGCGGGCGTGCTGATGTACGAGCTGCTCACAGGCGTGACGCCGTTTGAGTCCGGGCGGCTCCGGTCCGCCGCGTATGGCGAGGTGCAGCGAATCATCCGGGAGGAAGATCCGCCCAAGCCGAGCACCCGACTCTCCATGCATCACGAAACGCTGACTACCGTGGCCGCGGCGCGAGCAACGCCCGCGACGCGGATCAAGGGCCTCGTGCGCGGCGAGTTGGACTGGATCGTCATGAAGGCGCTCGAAAAAGATCGGACCCGCCGGTACGAGTCCGCGGGATCCATGGGGCGGGACATCCAGCGGTATCTGAGCGGAGAAGAGGTCCACGCCGCGCCGGCGAGCACGCTGTATCGAGTCAGAACGATTATCCGAAGAAATCGTGGTGCCTTTGCGGCGCTCATCGCCGTGTTTGCCGTGCTCCTCCTGGGCATGGCCACGACGCTCTGGCAGGCCTCCAATGCCCGCACCGCCGAGGACGAGCAGCGCCGCCTCGCCGATGCGGAATCCAAGGCCCGCCAGAAAGCCGACCAGAAGTCGAGCGAAGCGGAAGCGGGGCGGTTGAAGCTTCTCGCGGCCAACGATGCGATGGAGTACAACACGTATGTTGCCAACGTTCGGCTGGCCGACGCCAAGCTACGCATGCGAGAGTTCAACCAGGTTGCCCCCTTGCTTGACGCTTGTCCGGAGCGATGGCGCGGCTGGGAGTGGAAGTGGATCCGGGCCTCGACCGATGAATCGCTGACGACACTCATCGACCACGCATCATGGGTGCGGTCGGCCGCGTTCAGCCCGGACGGCACAAGGATTGTCAGCGGGTCGGAGGATCGGGATGCGATGGTCTGGGATCCATCCGCCGGAACCAGCGTCACCCTCAAGGGGCATGAGGCCCTGATCTGGTCAGCGGCCTTCAGTCCGGACGGAAGCAAGGTGCTCACGGCCTCGTACGACGGCACAGCGCGTCTTTGGGATGCGGGGACCGGAACCTGTCTTTTCCGGCTCGAAGGCCATACGCAGCCCGTGCGCTCCGCCCGTTTTAGTCCGGATGGAAAAAGCGTCGTGACGTCTTCCTGGGATGGCACCGCGCGAGTGTGGGATGCGGCCACGGGACGAACCCTGCTCATCCTCAAGGGGCATACGGGCGATGTGAAGTTCGCCGACTTTTCTTCAGACGGCAGATCAATCGTAACGGCGTCGCAAGACTGGACCGCACGACTCTGGGACGCCGCGTCGGGTGAGACGATCCATGTGCTCCGGGGCCATTTATACCAAGTCCAGTTCGCCTGTTTTAGCCCCGACGACCGCCGGATTGTGACTGTCTCGGACGACCACACCGGCATCATCTGGGATGCCAGGACGGGAGAGAGCTTGAGCACGCTCAAAGGGCACATGCTCTCCGTTCGTACCGCGACGTTCAGCCCCGATGGCGCTCGCATTGTCACGACGTCCGATGATGAGACCGCGCGGATCTGGGACACATCTACGGGGAAAGTTGTCGCGGTGTTGGCGGGTCATACCGATTGGGTGACCTCCGCGCAGTTCAGCCCCGACGGCGCGCGAGTCGTGACCGCGTCAAGGGACTCGACGTGCCGCACATGGGACGCGTCCACAGGCGCTCCGCTGTCGGAACTCCGTGGCCATACTGGCGCAGTGAACGCCGCGGCGTTCAGTCCCGACGGCAGGCGGATCGCGACCGCCTCGCACGATAAGAGCATCCGCTTGTGGGATGCGGACCCGCGACAGGTCGTCAACCGTCTCGACCACAGCAACGGCGTGAACGGAGTCGCATTCAGCCCCGACAACTCAAGGTTCATCACGTCCTCGGAAGACACGATCGCCACCATCTACGACGCGGCCGCACACTCGATCCTGCTTACGCTCCGCGGGCACACCCAAGCCCTGAACTCCGGGGTGTTCAGCCCCGACGGAAAAAAAATCGTAACCGCGTCCGACGATGGCTCTCTCCGCGTCTGGGATGCCGCAACCGGTGAGAGTCTTGCCGAAATCAACGGCCATCACGGCCGGGTGTTCTCCGGGGTATTCAACGGCGACGGCTCCAGAATACTCTCGGCCTGCGAGGACATGACCGCCTGCGTGTGCGACGCGGGCACGGGTCTCGAGCGGTTACGGCTCAGCGGTCACAAGGGCTGGGTTCGGGCCGCGACCTTCAGCCCAGACGGCGCCCGCATTGCCACCGCGTCAGAAGACATGACCGCCCGTGTCTGGGACACCGTGGCCGGAATCTCTCTCCTTGAACTGCGCGGACACAAGGCCCGAGTGTTCGCCGCCTCGTTCAACCCAGATGGCTCGCGGATCGTCACCGGTTCGGGAGACCACACCGCGCGGGTTTGGGACGCAGTCACCGGCGACTGCGTGATGGTACTCAACGGCCATACGGGGCCGATCATGTGCGCTTCGTTCAGCCCCGATGGCACGAGAATCCTGACTGGCTCGGAAGATCGAGTGGCGAGGGTCTGGGACGCACGCACGGGCATATGCGTGGCGGAACTCAAGGGACATCTCCACGAGATCCGCTCCGCCGTGTTCAGCCCCGATGGGACGTGCATCGTGACCGGATCGCTCGATCGCACCGCGCGACTTTGGAACGCCGTTCCGTTCCGCGAACGATTCCCGAATATCACCGATGTGCGGGTGAAGCTCCAAGCTCTAACACCCGGGTCGGTCAGACCGGAGCGCAGCGAGTGACTCTGATGCCATGCCAGCTTCCGACTGGCAAACGAGTCTCATGCTCAGCCAGCTCTCCTACACGCCGCATTCCTGGCGGAAATGCTCGTGTGCTTCCCAGTGCGGGGGCTATTGGCGTTTGAGAGTCCTGCGGAGCGACTGACATCGGCGCGGATGAGGGGGTGTCCGTTACGCTGTTCGGTAGAAGCTCCACCGCACCCATGCTTAACTCCCTAGGGCGGCAACACCAGGTCATCAGCGGTCCTCCCGCTGATTCGGACACCCCGCAGCCACCAACGCCACCACACCCGCTCGGATTGCGCTGGGCAGATGGATCCACGCGGCAACTACCTTCGACAACTCGGGGTCAGCGAGCATCCCTGCATTGGACGTTTGTATCGAACTGCTGGCACTATTGCTGGGGGCTGGGCTATCCCCCTCCGGAACCTCTGCATTTCCAGCGGTTCCGGCGCTGTGTGGTCCGCTTCCCAAGCTGAATGTCGTCGGTTCGATCCCGATCGCCCGCTTTTGATCTGTTTGGAAAAGTCGTGATGAATCGGAAAGGCCTGCGAGCGATCGTGGGCTGTGCTTTTTTGGTGGGACCGGATTCTCACCGCAGCGGTGTGGCCATGTTGCCGATTTCGGCGCCGCGCAGGGAGGACTCGAGGATTCTGGTGTCGTTGGTTGAGAGGGAGCCGTTGGCGTCCAGGTCCGCCGCGGCGTCGTAGGGGCCGTTGATCAGGCGTTGGAAGGCGAGATACAGGTCGTCGATGGTGATGCGGCCGTCCTGGGTGACATCACCGGAGCCGACGGTGACGTTGACGGTGTAGGTGGTCACGCTGGATCGCCCGGTGGGCTCGAAGGCCACGACCACAACGGTGTTGGAGCCGAAACGCAAGCCACCGATGGTGCGGCGGTATTCGAAGCGGTCGTATTGAGCCGCCTGATTCGCCGCTGTGAGCATTGTGAGCGGATCGCCCGCGGGGGGGTTCACGAGGATGTGGACGCGATTGGTCGTTCGGTCGGAAGCGAGCACGCGGAAGGTGTTGATGGGCGTCGCGATCGGAAGCGCGGCGTCGGCGAGCGCCACTGCTGGTGCGTTGCGATCGACGTAGATCACGGCGCGGAAATCCGCGAAGAGGGGATCGGTGCCGGCTGGGCGGCGGCGGAAGGCGACGACCTTGATGTAGTGCAGCCCTTCGCCGAGCGAACTGGTGTTGATGACTTGGCGATACACGCCGTTGGTCGCGCCGCTGGTTGTTGCAAGGGGAAGCGACTGCGTGACGAAGCTCTCGAACCGCGGGATGAACGGATCCGTGTCGCTGAAATCCGGACCACCATTTTGACCGTTGAAATCCGGCGCGACACCGGCGGAGGGGTATCCGCCGTCGATTCGGAAGCAGGCAAAATCGTCCCAGTCGGGGTCGCTGGGATCAGTCTTGTTGGTGGTAAGCCGAATCTCGAACTGCGCCGAGTCCACAACGGGAATTGGCGTGAGACGACGCCGGTAGGACGGAACGGTCGAGGCATCGGGCGCAAACTGCACCGGGAACGCCGCGCCGCCGACCTGAACGATTTGCAGTGTTCCCGACGGCACTGCCGGGCCGTAGACCACGTATCCCTTATGGTGCTGAACGCCAGAGGCATTCTGGTTGTTGGGGATGGGAAGGAGGACCCGTTGGCTGGCATCGACGGTGAGCAGTTCGGGGATCTGGTTGCCGGAATCGACGACCGGATCTGCGTGATTGCCGGTCAGCTCATGCAGGCGGGTGCCCACGGGAAACGAGGTCTGGACGTTTCGGAAGGCGACGCCACTCGAGTAGGAATCGCTGACTCCGACAAGGACGTTGGCGACATTCGTTCCACCAAATGAGTATGTTCGGCGATTCTCAAAGACAAGCAATTCGGCGCGAGAAGGATTTACCGAATCGGTATAGTTTAGAATTCGGAAGTCGCCGCGCGTGTACGCAGCGGTCAGGGTGTTGAACTGATCGCGTACCTCGACATAGGCCCTGGCGCGGGCGTACTGGTCGGAGAGTCGCACCAGCCGCGTGAGGTCGGAGTTGGTTCCGGATCCCTCGGTGCCGAGCGCGGTCGGGTTTCCCTCGCGCGGCCAGAATCCTCGGAACTGGAATCGATCGATGAACTCGCGCGAGTTGTAGTAGACGTTCGCCGTACCCGGCCGGAAGAGCAGATACGTCCACTCAGGCAGGGCGTACATATTCGGCCCCGGGAGCGAGGGGGCCGCGCCGCCATTGCCTGCCGAGCCGTTGTCGTGGCTGAAGATGTGGTTCATTCCCAGCGAGCCGTTGTTGCCGAAGGAGTTGGCGGTGTCGCCGCCGCCATCGGCGGTGTCGAGGTGGGCGAAGAGGACGTTGTCCCAGGAACCGGTGCCGCGGGCGTTGAGGAGGTCGCGGAGTTGCCCGGCCCCATTCAGGTCCAGCGCATCGCGATTGCCGAAGCCGTCCTTGCGTGTGTATGACTGCGTGAAGGAGTTGGAATCCACGATCTCGCCGAAGGAGAATGGCGTCGCGGGGTTGCCCGCGGGCGTGCGGCGGCGTTGATAGACGGAGGAATCGAAATACTGGTTCCAGAACCACTGTGGGATGTGCTTGGCGGCGTCGAGGCGGAAGCCGTCGGCTTTGTTCACTTCGACCATCCACTGCACCCAGCGGGTGAGATAGCCCGTGGCGTTTTCCGCGATTGGGTCGCCCTGCGTCGGGTCTGCCGTGTTGTATGGATAGATCGTGACCGACTGCTGGCCGCTGGGGAGCGCGGTGTTGTTGAAGGTGAGCGGGGTGAGCGAGGTGTCCGGATAGAACCGAACGTTGTTCGGATCGGGCCGATTGCGCACGGTGCCCGGAGGAATGTTCAGCGCGTTCGTGCCGATCGGTTGGCGGATGTAGGAGTAGTTCTTTTCCTGCGCAATATCGATGAGCGAGAGAAGGTCACCGTTCCACAGGTTGTAACCGGCACCGCCCGGATCGATCGACTGCTGCGTCCCATCGTGAAAATCCCCCCAGAAGTCCGCGCCGATGCGCATCGCGAAACCGGGATAGCCACCCGCGTTGTAGAACGCGTTCGAGCTGTTGCGGCCCGAGTTGTGGTTCAGGATGATGTCGAAGTACACAAGCGATGAGGACTGGTGGAACTCCGCGACCATCGCCCGGAGCTGCTCGGCCGTTCCGTACGCGGTTTCGGCGCCGGGTGAGCCGAGGTCGAAGCGATCGAAGACGTCATACCCGGGACTGGTGGTGTCCGCGGCCTTGCTGGGTGGGGGGAGCCAGGTGGAGTCGTACCCGGCCATAAAGAAGTCGGGGATGCGATACTCGACGGTCGTCCAGCGCGTTTCGAACCATTGGAGGAAGACGGGGTGGTCATCCGCACGAGCTGCTGGCGTGGCCGCGCCGATGGCACACCCCACCGCGATGAGCAGTGTGGCGGGGAATCCCATGCGGGATTGGCGAAGTCGGCGGAAGATCTCGGCCAGGGGCTGCGGCATCCAGGGGCTCCTTCGGGGGCACGAGCCCCGTGGGAGCAAACATACCTTCTGTTCGGGTTCCGTCAACCTAATTCCAAATTTCTCCCCAAATGGGGGGCGTGCTTGCCCGATTGGCCGCGCCGGGTCATTTGGCAGCAGGAGTGAGCGGGGATTCGCCTGCGACGATCGCGGTTCTTGATCCCGGCTCGACGAGCTTTCGCAGAAACTGGTTGTACTCGCCGCTGGCTTCGCCCATCTCGCCGAAGTAGGCCTCGAAGACGCCGGGGCCGCGGCGTTGGGCGAGCACGCGGCCGGCTCCGGTGGCGCCGAAGGTCCGTGCGAGGTGGCTGTCGATCTCGCCGGACGCCGCGTCCATGAGCACGGCGCCGAGCGCGGCCCGGTACTTCCCGCCTGCGCCCTCGGCGAGGAAGTGAGTGAAGGCCCAGACCTGCGCGTAGTACGTCAGAGCATCATCGTTGCCGACGCCGGTGCCCATGAGCGTCTGCGGTGCGCTCTCAAGCAGCGCGCTCAGGGACATCAGCTTGTTCTGGGCCGCGGCGCGGCGCAGCTGGTCGAAGCGCTCGGTGTTGAACCACGGCAGGAACTGGGCGGAGCCGCGCGCGTCGTAGCGGTAGCCCTCCATGTATGTGGCCATGCCCTCTTCGAGCCAGATGGGGAGCGGACGTGCGAACGCGCGCTGGGTGTATTGGTGCCAGCCCTCGTGCGCGGCGATGGAGAGCGTGTCGCGAGCGCCGATGTCGAAGAGGAGGGCCTTGCCGCCGAAGGCGAATCCGCCGCGTTTGATGCGGAGGAAGATGTCGGCCTGCGGGCCGGTAGTCTGGCGCGTGAGCAGGGCCCAGTCGGCGCGGGAGCGGAGGATGTAGGTGTCGAGCTTCAGGGAGGGCTCGGGAAGGACGCGCGTGCTGGTGTTGCCATCCGGGCTGGTGATGCAGGTGCGATAGGCGGCCAGCGCGGACTCGAGAAAGAGCGGCACGCGGGCGTTCATCACGGTGTCGTGCTGGGTGGTGAAGAGGCGGTAGTGGGCGGTGCGGACGAGGCGGCCCTCCGCGCCGTTGTAGGACCAGGGCTCGGTGGACTCGACGGCGTTGAAAACGGGTGAGGCGTCGTCCGTGAGAGGAGAGACGCCCATGCTGGCGGAGCCGGCGATGGGCCTGGTGGTGGGGGATGAGGAAGAAGTGGGGCCGGCGCAGGCGGAGAGAAAGAGGAGAGAGCCACAGATGAACACGGATGGGCGCGGATTCGAGCCGGGGAGGAAGCGGGTGGGGGAGAGCAATGTTCTGCGGCGCATCATCATCTCAGCATTCCTGCCATGATCCGTGTCCATCCGTGTTCATCTGTGGCTGAGTATCGGCTACAGGGTCTTGAGCTTTGCCTCGATGGCCGCGATTTCAGCGCGGATCTTCTCGAGTTGGGCCTTGGATTCCTCGACGAGCTTGGGCGGGGCCTTGTCGACGTAGCCGGGGTTGGAGAGGCGGCCGTTGAGGGCGGTGGCGCTCTTGGTGAGGTCGGCGAGTTGCTTGGTGAGGCGGTCCTTTTCCGCGCCGGCGTCGATGGCGTCGGCGAGATTGCTCAGCAGCATTTCTTCGCCGCTCGCGCGGAAGGCGACAGTGGGTGCCCCTGCCGGCGGTTTGGCGGCGGTGATCGCTTCCAGACCGGCGAGGTTCTCGACGAGGCCGGGGGCGGCGGAGGTGATGCGTTTGGCCGCGGCGTCCGAGCAGTGCAGCGTGACGCGCCGCTTGGTGTGCACCTGGTGCTCGGAGCGGACGTTGCGGATGGCGTTGATGAGTTCGCGGAGGGATTCGAACTGCGTCTCCGCCTGTTCGTCAATGAGCGAAGCGTCGATGGTTGGCCAGGACGACGTGCAAAGGAGATCGGTGGTGTCCAACGCAATGCCGGGCACGCCCGTGGCGGGGTGCTGCTTGAGCTGCGCGTGCACCTCTTCGGTGATGAAGGGGGCGACGGGGTGCAGCAGGCGGATGATGACATCCAGCGCGGCGCGGAGGACGGCGCGCTGATTCGCGTCCTTGTCCACGGTGGGCTTGATGGCCTCGAGATACCAGTCGCAGTAGTCCCACCAGAGGAGTTGATACAGCGTCTGGCAGTAGTCGGCGAACTCGTAGTTCTTCAGCGAGTGCTCGCAGGAGCGGACGGCTTTGGCGAGGCGGGAGAGGAGCCAGCGGTCGGGGAGTGACAGAGGCGCGGGCGCAAGCCCGTGCATGGGGTCGTGATGTGCGTCCGGCGCGCCGGTGCCCGGGCTTGGGGGGGCGCCCGGGCCTCTGTTTCGATCCAGGATCGCCATCGCGAAGCGCGAGGCGTTCCACAACTTGTTGCAGAAGTTCCGCCCCGCGTCGAACTTGTCGCTGGTGTTCTTGCCCGTCTTGGGGTCGGGCTTGACGGGCATGCGGACATCCTGCGTCTGCGTCGTCATCTGGGCGAGCGTGAAGCGCATGGCGTCCGCGCCGTGGGACTCGATGATGTCCAGCGGGTCCACGCCGTTGTTGAGCGACTTGGACATCTTGCGGCCTTCGCCGTCTTGCACGACGGCGTGGATGAAGACGTCGTGGAAGGGGATATCGCCCGCGCCCCCACCCGCGCCGGTGAAGTACCGGTTCATCATCACCATGCGGCTGACCCACAGAGTGATGATCTCGCGGGCGGTGGAGAGGACGGAGGTGGGGTTGAAGGCCTCCAGCAGGCCCGCGGTCTGCGCGGATTGCCCGGGCTCGGGCCAGCCGAGCGTGGAGAGGGGCCAGAGGGCGCTGGAGAACCAGGTGTCGAGGACGTCGGGGTCTTGTGTGAAACCTGCGGCCTCGAGCCTCTTCTCCAAATCTTGACGGCCCGGTTTGACGCAGACGAAGAACGGTGCAGTGGGGATATTTACTCCGAGAACTTCGGAATCCGACTCATCGAAGACTCGCTGAACGTTGTGCTCGGTGTATCGCTCAAAGCCTGCAATGTCCCGGTCATTGGAGATATCCGACACCGCTGCGAACGCGTTCATGTCAAGACGCGGATGTCCCCACACCGGAATCCGATGCCCCCACCAGAGCTGGCGGGAGATGCACCAGTCGCGTATGTTGTCGTGCCACTGCTCGTAGGTCTTGGCGTAGCGGGCGGGGTAGAAGCGCATGGAGCCATCGCCATCTTCTGACGAGCCCGGAGCGTGAGCGACGGGTTGTGGGGATGCGGCGTCGGAACCCGCTCGCTGACGCTCGGGGCTCGTTGTGCGCTGCTCGGACACAAGAGCGCGGTTGGCCGCGCCGGCGAGACGATCATCCGTCACCCGCACATACCACTGATCGCTCAAATACGGCTCGATCACCGCCTTGGAGCGATCCGAGAACTTCACGCTGTGCTTGTACGGGCGCGGCTTTTCCAAGAGCGTGCGGGCCTCGAACTCGCGGATGACCAGCTTGCGGGCATCCTCGCGCGACTTGTGCAGGAAGACGTGGGCGCCTTCGATCTCCTTCGCATCCGACCAGCCGTGCTTGTCGCTGATCGTCGCGTCGGGCGCGAAGACGTTCACCATCGGGAGCTTGTGGCGGATGCCGAGCTCGTAGTCGTTCTGATCGTGCGCGGGCGTGACCTTCAGGAAGCCGGTGGCGTACTGGGCCTTGGGGTCGTTCTTGGCGGCATCCTGATCTTGCCATTGCGCGGCGGGGAGGACGACGTAGTCATCTTCCACGATCGGGATCACGCGGCCGACGAGGGGCAACTCGACGAAGAGGCCGCGCAGGGCGTTGGCGCGGCGGTCCTTCGGGCTCACGGCGACGGCGGTGTCGCCGAGATACGTCTCGGGGCGCGTGGTGGCGACGGTGATCCACGCGGGCTGTTCGCCGGGATGATCTTCCGCGCCCGGGTAGCCGCGGGTGGCGAGTTCGTTCCACGTGACCGGCTGCGGGTCCGCGCCGGGCTTGGTGCCGGACTGCGGATGGACCAGCGGGTAGCGGAGGTAGTAGAAAGACGAATCAACTTCTTCCTCGTAGCACTCATCATCCGCGACGGCAGTTTGCAGGACCGGGTCCCAGTTCACCAGCCGCTTGCCGCGGTAGATCAGGCCATCCTTGAAGAGGCGGAAGAAGGCCTCGCGCACGGCGCGGGCGCAGATCGGGTCCATGGTGAAGCGCTGCCGGTCGAAGTCGCAGGAGCAGCCCATCGCCTTGAGCTGGCCGGTGATGCGGGCCTCGTACTCGTCCTTCCACTCCTGCACCTTGGCGACGAACGCCTCGCGCGTGAAGTCCTTGCGGCTCTTGCCCTGTTCCTTCTTCAGGCGGCGTTCGACAACGGCCTGCGTGGCGATGCCCGCGTGGTCGGTGCCGACGATCCAGAGCGTTTCGTAGCCCATCATGCGGTGAGCGCGCGTGAGGACATCCTGCAGTGTGTTGTTGAGCGCGTGGCCGAGGTGCAGAGCACCCGTGACATTCGGCGGGGGAATGAGAATGCAGAAGGGGTCCTTCTCGCCGGAGAGGACGCGCTGCGGGTCGGCGTGGAAGGCTTTGGAGGCGTTCCACTTGGCGATGACGCGCGGCTCGACAGCGGAGGGCTGGTAGGCCTTGGAGGCGCCGGGTTCGGCGGGCGCGGGAGCGGGGGATGCGGGATTCGAGGGCGGGGGTGGGGGGGGCTTGGCGGACATGAAGGACT
>JBGANP010000052.1:0-25116 GCA_044222255.1 Phycisphaerales bacterium | reverse complement strand
ACCTGTGCCCGCCCGCACTTCCAGGATCACCGACCCAACGGCCCGATCATCCGCGTTCACCAATGCCGACTTGGCCCGCTCGATCGCCGCGTGCGCCCGCGCCTCCACCCCTTCTTCCCCATTCAACTCTTCCTTCGCCATCGCCGCCAGTTCCCGATCCCCGCCCTGCATCACCTCGCGCAACTCCCCCGCCTCCTTCACCAGCTTCTTGAACTCCACATAGTCCGCCACCACCGGCTCGATCGCGGCCTTCTTGATCGACAGATCGCGGACCTTCTTGTGGTCCACCAACACCTCCGGCTCCGAGAGCGCCTGCTCCAGCACGACCAGCTGGGCAGACAACTCCTCCAGCTTGCGGAGTAGTGCGGGGGGAATCGATGATGTATCTGTCAGCGGGGGCATCTGGGGCGATGCTATTCACGCATCGGGAGCATCGAACGCAGCCCCGGTGTGGTACGCTCCGCTGATTCGTCGGCTATCCGATTGGAGTTTGAACGATGTCGATCCCGCTGAACGGTCCCGGTCCAGTACTCAACGAGACCCTCACCCTCGAAACGGTCGGTCCCGGCGGGCGGGGCGACGCGGCGATCGCCATTGGCACGCCGCTGGATGCCCCCTGCTCGCAGTGCAAGCGTCCGCTGCGGGCGCTCGTCGATCTGGACCTGCGTGATCCACGTCTCGCGTTCGTTCTTCGGGGACTCGCCCAGACCGCCCAACCGCCGACACGCCTGCGCATCCCGGCGTGCGAGCAATGCACCAACGGCTGGTTTATCTACACAGATGTGGATGTGAGCGGAGGCGTGCACAATGCCCGCGTTCGCCCCAGGCCGAGCAGAGAGAGCAGGAATCCGTTCACGGGAGCAACGCAGCGATTCCGCGGCTCAGAGGACCGGATTCCCGTCGATCCGAACGCGAACTGGAACCCTCTCTCCGTCCGGGTGCTTTCGGCCTCCTTCTCCCCGGATACGCCGTGGACGAGAATGACCATCGGCGGCATGATCCGCAGCGAGCAGGAATGGGAGTGGCCCAAGTGCATCCGCTGCGAAAAGCTGATGACGTATGTCGCCACCATCGCACACGGGCTCGACGGCCAGTGCTACTACGGATTCTGGTGCCCGGGCTGCGGCGTCGCCACATCCTACAGCGATGTTGACTGACTCTTCGAAGTGCCCAATAGAGCCGATCCGGAAGCGCAGCGATGATCGCCGCTGCTTCGCGCACCCATCCGAGCAAAAGTCAGAGCACGGCGTACGTCCGCTGCGTTCGAAGTGGACTTCAGGTGCTATTTTAGGTTCTGGTGCCCCAAATACGGCGTCGCGATCACCTTCAGCGACGTTGATGAGAAGACTCCACTGCGAGGTTTCCAGGCGAAGGGCTCAAGCAACGACATCGACCACGTCGTCATACACTCTCGCCCCCATGCCCCCCAACGCCATCTCCATCCGCGGCCTCACCAAAACCTTCGGCCCCAAGCTCGCGGTTTCCAACCTGGATCTGGAAGTCCCCACCGGCTCCCTCTGCGGCTTCATCGGCCCCAACGGCGCCGGCAAGACTACCACCATCCGCATGATCATGTCGATCATCTTCCCGGATTCCGGCGAGCTCACCGTCCTGGGCAAATCCTCCGCCATCGAGAGCAAGGACCGCATCGGCTATCTCCCCGAGGAACGCGGCGTGTACCGCAAGATGAAGGTCCTTCCCTTCCTCACCTACATGGCCAAGCTCAAGGGCGTCGACGGCGCGGCCGCGAAGCAGAAATCCCTCAACTGGCTCGCCAAAGTCGGCCTCGGCGATGTCGCCAAGAAAAAGTGCGAAGAGCTCTCCAAGGGCATGCAGCAGAAGGTCCAGTTCATCTCCGCCGTCATCCACGAGCCGGACCTGCTGATTCTCGACGAAGTCTTCTCCGGCCTCGACCCCGTCAACCGCCGCCTCATGCGCGACCTCATCCACGAGCAGCACGCCAGCGGCCGCACCATCGTCTTCTCCACCCACGCGATGTACGAAGCCGAGCAACTCTGCGACCGCGTCTTCATGGTCCACCGCGGCGTGAAAGTCCTCGACGACACGCTCCAGGGCATCCGCAATCGCTTCGACCCCAAAACCATCATCGTCGAGCCGCTCAGCGAGCAAACCGAGAGCGGCGAATCCGCCCTCGGCCTCATCCGCAACCTCCCCGGCATCACCCACGCCGAGCGCGACCGTGAGGGCATCGTCCTCAACCTCGCCGACGGCGTGCCGCCATCACGGCTCATGGCCGAGATCGCCGCACTCCTGCCCCTCCGCCGCATCGAGCTCAAACGCGTGAGTCTCGAAGACGTCTTCATCGATCTCGTCGATTCCAGCACCGACGACACCGTCACCCGCGAGGACCTCCGCGCAACACTCAAGGAGGAGGCCGCCCATGTATAAGACCTTCCTCGTTGCCTGGCGCGAGTTCCTCGCCGCTGTCCTCACCAAGGGCTTCCTGCTGGGCATCCTGCTCCCGCCGGTCATCATGGGCTTCGCGCTCACGGTGATGCCCCTGCTGATGAACTCCGCGGCCCCCAAGACCGCTGGCACAGTGGCCGTCATCGACAAGTCCGGGCTCGTCGCCGATTCCCTGAAAGTCTCCCTCGGCGCCGAGGCCTTCAAGACCCGCCGCGCCCAGAAGATGGAACGCGCCCAGGAAAAGCTGCAGGCCCGCGGCTTGAACTTCCCCATGGACTCGCGCACCAAGGCCATGGCCAATGCCGCCATCGACGCCGCTTCCCCCACCCTCTCGGTCGAGATTCTCCCTTCCGGCACCGACATCGACGCCGCAAAAAAGCCCCTCATGGACGCCAACGTCCGCGAGAGCGATAGCGTCTCACAGCGCATCGCCCTCGTCTACATTCCCGAGGCCGCCATCCAGCCCGCCGATCCGAACGCGCCAAAGCCCGCCGCCGGCTCGTCCGCCACCCCCGAGAACGGCCACTACCAACTCTTCACTGCCCCCAAGCTCGACATTGAGGTCATCGGCGACATCAGCTCACAGGTGGATCAGGCCATCGTCGACGCTCGCCTGAGACAGGCCAAGCTCGACCCCGCCCAGGTCCGCTCCCTCCTCACCGAGCCCATCACCGACACCAAGGTCGTCACCAAGGAGGGCGAGCGCAAGGACTCCGGTGTCGCCTCCATATTCGTCCCGTTCGGTTTTCTCATTCTCCTCTGGTTCGCCGTCCTGGTTGGCGGCCAGGGCCTGCTCATGTCCACCGTCGAGGAGAAGTCCAGCCGCGTGATGGAGGTGCTCCTGAGCGCGATCTCCCCTATGCAGCTCATGGTCGGCAAGATCATCGGCCAGATGGCCGTCGCCTCCCTGCTGCTCGGTCTCTACGCGACCACCGGCGTCGGCGCCCTGATCGCCTTCTCCATGGGCCACCTCATCGATCCGCTGACCCTCGTCTACGCCGCCGTCTACTTCGTGATCGCCTTCTTCCTCATGGCCAGCATGATGGCCGCCGTCGGCAGCGCGGTGAACGACATCCGCGAGGCCCAGGCCCTCATGCAGCCCATCATGATCGTCATGGTCATCCCGATGATGCTCTGGATGCCCATCGGCCGCAACCCCAACGGCCTCTTCGCCCAGATCGTCAGTTTCGTCCCCCCCATCAGCCCCTTCGTCATGGTCATCCGCATCGCCGGCAGCGAGAAGATCCCCTTCTGGCAGATCCCCGCGAGCATGGCCGTCGGCATCATCTCCATGATCTTCATGTGCTGGGCCACCGCCAAAATCTTCCGCATCGGCATCCTCATGTACGGCAAGCCCCCCAACCTCAAGACCCTCATCAAATGGGTCCGCATGGCTTAACGTGGCATGGGCCTACGGGCCCATGTCCGGGCCGCCGCGGCCCGGATGACCGTCAGTCAACCCGCCGTCCCTCACAAACACAATGCCCCAAAGTCCCACCCCAACCCCTTCCTTCACCTGGGACATCCACTCCCTCTACGAACTCTGCGCCCAAAACCCCCCGCGCGATGCCAAACTCCTCCGCGCCATCCACGCCACCTCGTCGGTTCGCAAACCCTCCGCCAACCTCACCCTCGGAGAAGACTTCTGCGGCACCGCCGCCCTCAGCCGCGCCTGGACCTCCCTCTCCCCCACCTTCCGCGCCATCGCCGTCGACATCGACACTCCCACCATCGCCCGCGCCACGCGCGACTCGGCGAATCACACCAACATCAAACTCATCCGCGCCGATGTCCGCAAAGTCAAAGACCCCGTCGATCTCATCGCCGTCCTCAACTTCTCCATCTGCGAACTCCACACCCGCCGCGGCCTGCTCGCCTACTTCAAACACGCCCATTCGCGACTCGCGAAGCGCAAGGGCACGCTGATCTGCGACCTCTACGGCGGAGCCGACTCCTACCAGACCGGCCTCCTCGACCAGACCATCTCCCCGCCGAAGTTCATGCCGTACCCCGGCGGTCACGCCGGGGCCACGAGCGCCGAACGCTCCCCCCAACTCAATCCCGCCCGCAACGACCGCATCCTCTACTCCTGGGAACAGCGCACCGCCGACCCGCTCACCGCGCGAGTCGTCAACGCGATGCACTTCGACGTCACCCCCGGCGGCAAGAGCAAGTCCGCCAAACACCAGGTCTTCCTCGACGCCTTCGTCTACGACTGGCGCCTATGGACCATCCCCGAACTCCGCGAGGCCATGCACGAGGCCGGCTTCAAGCACACAGCCGTCTACCCCCGCACCGCCGGCGCCACTGACCCCGAAGGCAACCTCTATACCCAGCCCATCGAAGACCCCACCGAACTCGACGAGGCCTTCAACGTCTTCGTCGCCGCGTCCTGAAAAAAACTCTCTCCCCTCGATGCCTTGATCCCTTGATCCCTTGATCCCTCAATGCCTTCCTAAAAAATGCCCCCGAGCACGATGGGAAGTGCGCTCGGGGGCGAAGGGAGGGAGGCATGTGTATTCCGACTCTGAACTCATCAATCTGAACTCAGCCCTCTGAACTCAGCACTGCTCTCTTTGCCCCGCGGTCGAAGGGGCCGGGGATCGGTGGCTTTGAAAAGACTTCTCCATGGCGATCATCGCCGATATTCATCTCTGCAAGCCATCCGGCGGGGGATGTTCCTTCATCCCTATCCGGGGCGGCGGTTCCTTCCTCCGCGCTCCCGAACCGCCGGCCCCCACGGACCGCGGGTCAACTTCTGTGAATCACTCGCAACATACGCCGCTCCCCCTCCCTCACTCTCCCGCGCGGGCGGGCCGACTCCAACACACCACGCCGCCCTTCCGGGCGGCGCGGCTTCTCGTCTGTCATGAACATCCCATGCTCGCCCCGCAGTTCAGGCACTTGTAGCAGGTGCCGCTGCGGATCGTGATCGAGCCGCAACTGTCACACGCGGGCGCATCCTCTTGATTGTTTCGCATCGCCATCGACAGGGCCGAGACGCTCGTGCTCGCCGCGCTCGCTCGCGCGACGCTCACCTGCGCCCCTCCTCCCGACTTCGAGCCCGGTTCCCCACCGCTCCGGCCCGCGGCCGGCATTGGAGCCCGGCCGCTTGGGTGCGCGGCCGCGCTTGGGCTTCCGGATCCCGCCTCGGGATGCTTCGCCGGGCCGGGCTGATGCTGATTCGATCCGACGTTTCGAACGCTTGGTGTGTTCCACGATGCACGGTCCTCCAGACCTGTGACCCGAGGCGCGGCACCACCCTCTTCATCCTCGCCCAGCGCGTCCGAGCCGGTCCTGGCTCGGTCGTGCCCCGGGGAGTGGGCCGCGTCGTAGAGACTCTCGCTCAGTTCTTCATCGGCGGATGACCCGCCGTATCCCGAATCCGATGTATTGCTCGTGCTCCGCTTCGGGGCGTTCGCCTCCCGGTAGCCCGGGATGAACTCCATGCCCATCCAGCGGAAGATGTAGTCCACCAGCGACTTGGCGAACGGAATATCCCGGTTCGCCGTCATGCCCGCCGGCTCGAACCGTTGATGCGTGAACTTGTTCACCAGCGACTCGATCGGCACACCGTATTGCAGCGCGACGCTCACGGCCGTGCCGAGGGAATCCATCAGCCCACCGATCGTGGACCCTTCCTTCGCCATCGTGATGAACAGTTCGCCCGGCATGCCATCTTCATACAGCCCGACGGTCAGGTAGCCCTCATGGCTGGCGATGTTGAACTTGTGCGTGATGCTCGCCCGCGTGTCCGCCAGCCGCCGGCGCATCGGCCGCTCCACGACGCGGACTTCCGTCACGGCCGGAGCCGCCGGGAAGAGATCGGCCACCGCGACCTGCACCGTCTCAACCGCCATAGACGCGGCAGGCGTCTCCGCCACAGGCAGTGCACTCGCCAGTGGCTTCAACTCGACCATCGGCTCTTTTTTTGCTTCTGTGTCCTTTTCGGAGGTGTCATCCCCCGTGGAGTTGAGGGGCTGGCTGAGTTTGCAACCATCGCGATACAGTGCGTTCGCCTTCAAACCCAGTTCCCACGACATCCGGTAGCAGTCCTTGATGTCCTGCTCGCTCGCCTCGTTGGGAAGGTTGATCGTCTTGCTGATCGCCCCGGAGATGAACGGCTGGGCCGCGCCCATCATGCGGATGTGGCCCTGGGCCGCGATGTACCGCTGCCCGTGCTTGCCGCACTTGTTGGCACAATCAAAGACGCTCAGGTGCTCGCTCTTGAGCCCCGGCGCGCCCTCGACGGTCTGGCGGCCGCAGATGATCTCATTGAGCGCATCAACCTGCGCCTTGCTCAGCCCCATCTCGCGGAGCAGGTTGAACTTGTGGTCCTGCTTCACGGCCGCGGGATCAAAGCCCAGCCGCGTCATCGCCTCATCGCCGAGCGACCAGACATTGAACGCGAAGGAGACCTCGAACACGCCCGGCAACGCGGCATCAATCTTCGCGATCTCCACCTCCGTCAGCCCCTTGAAGAGCAGCCATTCCTTGAAGGTCTGCCCGCCCAGAGAGCTCTGGCCCGGCATCGGCACATCCACCGTCAGCGTGCCCAGCAGATACGTCAGAATGTTCTTCTGGTCCTGCGCCGAATATCCCATCGCGTGCAGCGCGGGCTCTACGCTCGCGTTGGCGATCTTGAAGTACCCGCCCCCGGCGAGCTTCTTGAACTTCACCAGCGCGAAGTCCGGCTCGATGCCCGTGGTGTCACAATCCATCAGCAGGCCGATCGTTCCCGTGGGCGCGATCACCGTCGTCTGGGCGTTGCGATACCCGTACTTCTCGCCCGCCGAGAGCGCCTCATCCCACGCGCGGACCGCGTGGTCGAGCAGATCATCCGCGTTGGCGATGTTCACGCGCCCCGCGTTGATGATGTCGTGGTTGATCGGCACCGGGGCGATGCGCATCTTCTCGTAGTTCCCCGGATCGCGCGACACACCGTGGGCCGCGAGGCGGTGATTGCGGATCACTCGGAGCATGTTCTCCTTGTCCGGCTCGTATCCCTCGAACGCGCCGAGCTGGGCCGCCATGATCGCCGACTGCCGATAGGAACGACCCGTCAGGATCGCCGTCAGCGTCGAGCAGACCGCGCGGGCTTCCTCGCTGTCATAGGCGATTCCCGCCTGCATCAGCATCGCGCCGAGGTTGGCATAGCCAAGGCCCAGCGTGCGGTACCGGTAGCTCAGCCGCGCCACCTCGCTGGAGGGGAAGCTCGCCATCAGCACCGAGATTTCCAGCACGATCGTCCACAGGTCGATCGCGTGCTCGTAGCCGTCGATGTCGAAGACGCGGGCCGTCGAGTCGTAGAACTTCAGGACGTTCAGCGATGCCAGGTTGCACGCCGTGTTGTCCAGGAACATGTACTCAGAGCACGGATTGCTCGCGTTGATCCGACCACCGCTCGGGCAGGTGTGCCACGCGTTGATCGTCGTATCAAACTGCACGCCCGGATCGGCGCACCGCCACGCGGCGTACCCGATCTGGTCCCAGAGATCGCGCGACTTGTACGTCTTCGCAACCTTGCCGCTCGTCCGGTACCGCGTCGTCCACTCGCCATCGACATCCAGCACATCGAAGAACTCATCGGGAATGCGGATCGAGTTGTTCGAGTTCTGCCCGCTGACGGTGAGATACGCCTCGCCGTTGAAGTCGTAGTCGAGCTTCAGCCCCAGCTTCGCGGCGGTCTCGCCGATGGTCATCTTGTCGGCCGCGCTGGCCTTCTTGTTCGCGATGACCTTCAACCCCTCCACCATCGCCTGAACCTTGATCTCCTCGCGGACCTTCCAGTTCACAAACTCCCCGATGTCCGGGTGGTCCATATCGAGGCAGACCATCTTGGCCGCGCGGCGGGTGGTTCCGCCGCTCTTGATCGCGCTCGCGGCGCGATCGCCGATCTTCAGCCAGCTCATCAGCCCGCTGCTCTTGCCGCCGCCGGAGAGTTTCTCACCCTCGGCCCGCAGGTGCGAGAAGTTCGTGCCCGTGCCCGAGCCATACTTGAACAGCCGCGCCTCGCGGACCCACAGATCCATGATGCCGCCGTCGGAAACCAGATCATCGTTCACGCTCTGAATAAAGCAGGCGTGCGGCTGCGGGTGCGTGTACGCATCCTTCGCCAGATCGACCTTGCCGGTGTACGGATCGGGAACGAAGTGCCCCTGTGCCGGCCCGGTGATGCCGTACGCGAAGTTCAGCCCAGTGTTGAACCACTGCGGCGAGTTCGGCGCGGCCATCTGGTGCACCAGCATGTGCACAAGCTCATCGTAAAACGCCTTCGCGTCATTGGGCGTGTCGAAGTAGTTGTGCTTCTCGCCCCAGAACTTCCAGCACCCGGCGAGCCGGTGGATCACCTGCTTGGCGGACTTCTCCGGGCCGGTCTTCCCCGCTTGGCCTTCCTGCGGAATTCCCGCCTTCCGGAAGTACTTGGAGACCATGATGTCCGTCGCCAGCTGCGACCAGGACTCGGGAACTTCCGCATCATCCATCTGGAAGACAACGGACCCGTCCGGGTTGTTGATCTTCGACGAACGCTTGACCCAATTGACAGATGCGAACGGATCCTGCCCCGCCATCGTGAACTTGCGTGTGATCTTCATGTAGCGACCTACTCCCACACCATCGAGCGACTCGATCAGAGCCGCGGCCATTTCTTCCATCCCATCCGAGAGCGGCGCTCCGCAAGCCCTCGGCCCTTCATGGCAGTCCCTCCGGACCGCCCCGCGCCAACGCATCAGTCGACCTTTGGAAGCGTGAGTCCAACCTGATCCTGATACTTCCCCGCCTTATCCGCATAACTCACCGCACACACCCGATCCGCCTTCAAGAACACCAGCTGCGCGATCCCTTCGTTCGCGTACACCTTCGCCGGCAGCGGCGTGGTGTTGGAAATCTCCAGCGTGATCTTGCCTCTCCACTCCGGCTCCAGCGGGGTCACATTCACAATCAATCCGCACCGCGCGTACGTGCTCTTGCCCACGCAGATCACCAGCACATCGCGGGGAATCTCGATCCACTCCACCGTCTCGCAGAGCGCGAAGGAGTTTGGCGGGATGATCACATGATCCCCACCGTTCTCCGCCGTCCCGAATCCGGCGCAGTCCACTTCCACGAACAGATCCGGGCTGAACGCCTTGGGATCCACCACCGTGATCTGCCCCGTGCGCGGCGTCGGGGTGAAGATCTTGAACTTGCTCCCCACGCGAATGTCGTAGCCATAGCTCGACACCCCGTAGGAGATCTTCCCCGGCCGCTTGTTCGCCTCCGCGAACGGCTCGATCGGGATAAACACTCGGCTTTGCGAATCACACAAGACAGGCATGACATACCCTTGGCACGATTGGGCTCAAGCCCAATCAAGCTCCAAACATTTCGGCTCACACGATCAGCAATCCTGGCTGGCGTAGACCCGACAGAAGACGAATAAAGTAGCGTGCGGTACACATCCGGCATTCCTTGCCGAACCGGCTCCCCACGAGCCGTGGGATGGGGAGTCTACCACTACAGATCGTGTCTGCAAGCCCGCCAACCACAAAATACTGTGGAGCAATTGTCGACTTTCTGTCGGTTCGTCACAACTCCTTGCAAGACAAAGACTTGGAATGTCAAGAAAAAGTTATCCCCAGCCCTGTCGCGAGCCGACATTTGGTGTTTTTTTGTGCCCGCACCAAACCCTCACTACCACCCCTTGGGGTTGGCCACACACCCAATCAACCGACTTCAACCGACATCCCGTTTTCCGATCCTCCGCTCGCTCTCAGTGCGTCTTTCAGCTCCGACTTCCCACTTCGGATTTCGCACTTCGGACTGACTTCCCGTACCCTCTCTCTGCAACTCCCCGCACCCGCCGTGCGGACGATGCTGCAACACACGCCGCTCGCCACCACGCGAGCGCGTCGCCGACGCCGGGGGAACCGACCGCACGCGTCCGACGCTGGAGATTGACTATGCCTGCTGGCCGCCCGACCTCTCGGTCCTGTGATGCTCTGTCCCTCCTGCTGACCGCCGGCGCATCCATGGCCGCGCTCGGCCTCGCGGCGTGCGGCGGGCCGGTCAAGGAGGCCAAGCGGGTCGAGCCGCCGCCGTCGGTCGTCCGCGATGTTCCCCAGCCCCTGCGAGGCACCATCGGGGCCGAGGCGACCTTCAGAGGGATCGACTCGGTCCTCGTCTCCGGGCTGGGCATCGTCGTCGGGCTCAACGGCACCGGCGGGGCGGACAATCTCGATCAGTCCGTGCAGGCCACCATGGAGCGCGACGCGGCCCGCAACGGCATCGGCCGCGGAGCCGTCGGAGCCAACATCCCGGGCATGGAAGACCTCACGCCCTCGGAGTTCATCCGTTCCAAGAATGTCGCCGTCGTCATCGTCGAAGCCCGCGTCGCCCCCGGCTCTCCGGAGGGCTCGCCCTTTGACGTCTACGTCCGCACGCTTCCCGGTTCCAGCGTCACCTCCCTTGAGGGCGGGCAGCTCTGGACCACGGACCTGCGCATCGGCCCGGCGGCCGTCTTCGGCGCCATCAAGACCCGTCGCATCGCGCAGGCCTCCGGGCCGATCTTCATCAACCCCTTCTCCAACGCCTCGCAGAACGCATCCGGCGATGTGCAGGTCACCCGCACCAGCGGGCGCATCCTCGCCGGCGGCAAGGTCACCGATCCGCTGCAGATCGAGATGATCCTCGACAACGACTCCTTCGCCCGGGCACGCTCCATCGTGCAGGCGATCAACAGCCGATTCCCACGGTCGGGCAACGATGACGGCGCGGTCGCCCGCGGACGCGGCAACGGCGCGGGCACCGCCGGCTACCAGTCCGTCGCGCTCCGCGTCCCCTACAGCTATCGCGAGCACGCCGACGAGTTTCTCCAGCTTGTTCGCCATATGCGGGTGGATTCCGCCGCGCCCGAGGAGTTTTCCCGGCAGTACACCGAGTCCCTCAAGAGCATGCCCGCGCTGGCGGATGATTTGAGCTGGTGCCTGCAGGCCATGGGGAAGAGTTCGCTTCCGTTCGTGCATGGTTTGTACGACTACCCCGAACTTGCCCCGCGGCTGGCCGCGCTTCGCACAGGGGCGCGACTTGGCGACAATCGGGCCGCCGCCCCGCTCATCGAGCTTGCACGCAAGGCCATGCCATCCATGCGGATCGAGGCCATCCGGCTGCTGGGGGACATGCCCTCCAACGCCTCGATCAATCTCGCGCTCAAGGACATCGTCAGCGATCCGAACCTGGAAATCCGGGTGGCGGCGTACGAGGCCCTCCGCAAGCGGAACGATGCCCTGATCCTCAGCATCCCGATCGGCGATCCCTCCCGCCCGAAGTTCACGCTGGATCTGGTCCCCGCGACCGACCCGCTGGTCTACATCACCCAGCAGGGCGAACCCCGCATCGTCCTCTTCGGCGGCGTGGACCCGCACTGGACGCCCTCGGCCCGCGCCGACGACTACCGCGGCATCCCGATCCAGAAGCCCCTGCTCGTCTCCTGCTGGGATGACCGCTTCATGATGACGGCCCAGAACGCGAGCGATGACTTGCGCGTCATGTATCGCGACCCCCGTACCAATCAGGTGACGCAGACCAAGGCCCCCGAGGACCTGGCCAACTTCATCCAGTTCCTCGCCCAGAAGCCCACGCCCGAAGACCCCAAGCCCGGCCTGGCGATGAGCTACTCACAGGTGGTCGGCGTCGTCTACGCCCTCGCCCGCGCCGATGACCGCTCCCACGTCGCGGCCATCTCCGCCACCTTCGCCACCGAGGAGGACCGCCTCCGCGCCGAGATCTACGAGGCCATGCAGACCACCGCTCTGGCGGATCGCCCGGAGACCGAGCAGGACGCCCTCAAGCAGGCGGACACCGTCTTCAAGCCGGAAAAGCCGCAGCCCCTCCCCTCGGCGGACCCCTCCGTCACGGCCATGTCCAGCGATGGGACGCTCAAGAACAAGGTCGTGCCGCTGAAGAAGAAGACGCCTGCGAAGTAATCCGTGGCGGGGGTCTGTTGGGCCAAGTTCGGTGTGGCGCGGCCCGGCGGAACTGGCATTCCTGTCGCTTGTGATCCTGTTGTTTCTCGCAATCCGATCATCTTTCGTGTACCCTCCCCACCTGAGTCATTCCCCGGGGAGTCTGGGGAGTTGTGGGCTCAGTCACTAGTACGGGCGACATGGAGGTTGCTCCCGGTATGCGTCTGGCCAAACTCACACTCAACGGCTTCAAGTCATTCGCCGACCGGACCGAGTTCCGCTTCGACGATCCCATCACGGGAATCGTCGGCCCCAACGGCTGCGGCAAGTCCAACGTCGTCGACGCCATCAAGTGGGTCCTCGGCGAGCGCTCCAGCAAATCCCTGCGCGGCAAGGAGATGACCGACGTCATCTTCGCCGGCTCCGGTGGCCGCAGGCCGCTGGGCATGGCCAGCGTCACGCTCACCTTCGACAACCCCGTCATCGTCGGCGCGCACCGCTACGGCGCGCTCTCGAATCTCGCCTCTCCCGAAGCGGCCTCGTCGCTCGTCGTCGCCGAATCCGCCGTCGAGTCTGACTCCGCCGCGACTACGACCCTCACCGACTCCTCCACCCCTCCACTCCTCGACTCCTCCGCGCAGTCTTCCGTCGCGCTCCCCCCCGACACCGAAATCGTCATCCAGCGCAACACCATCAACCGCGCCCTCCCCATCGACGCGGACACCGTCGAGGTCGAGCGTCGGCTCTTCCGTGACGGCACCTCGCAGTATCTCATCAACTCCAAGCGCTGCCGCCTGAAGGACATCGTCGATCTCTTCCTGGACACAGGCATCGGCGCCGACGCGTATTCGATCATCGAGCAGGGCAAGGTCGATGCGATGCTGCTGGCCTCGCCGCAGGAACGCCGCACGATTTTCGAAGAAGCCGCGGGCGTCGCCAAGTACAAGGCCCGGCGTATCGAGGCGGAGCGCAAGCTGGAGCGCACCGAGACCAATCTCACCCTCACCCGCGAGCAGCTCGCGCAGACCGAGCGTCGCCTGAAGATCGTGAAGTCGCAGGCCGCCAAGGCCCGGACCTTCAAGACGCTCGACTCGGAATACAAGGCCCTCCGAGCCGTGGTCGTGCTGGATCAGTACGACGACCTCATCCAGCGCCTCAGCGGACTGACGCACCAACTCACCGAGCTCGATGAGAAGCGCAAGCAGGCCGTCGATGTCCTCGCCGCCCTCGAATCCGCCAAGCAGGAGCACGAGCTTCGCCGCGGTGAGTTGCAATCCTCACAGCGCCGGGCCGAGAGCCGCCTGCAATCCGCCCGCCACGAGGAGCAGTCAGGCAAGCAGCGTCAGGAGATGACCCGCCGCGCCATCGAGGAATCCGAGCGGCAGGTCGCCGACGATGCGAAGCAACTGGACTCCGTGGACGCGTGGATCACCGAGATTCTCGGATCGCTCAACGAGCAGGCCAACGTCATCGCCGCGCTCGCCGAGGAACTCACCCGCGCCGAACACGAACTGGGCACCCTCGCCCAGCAACGCGGCCAAGCCCAGCAGCATCTCTCCGACCTGCGCTCCGAGCAATCCCAGAAGCGCTCGCAAGCCCAGAGCATCGACCGCGAACGCGCAGGCCTGCTTGCTGCCATCGAGAGCGACCGCCGCCGCGCGGCCGCGATGCGCGAGCAGATGACCGCGCTGGCCACCAAGGCCTCCAGCAACAAGACCGAGCAGGAGTCGCTCGCCGAGCGTCACACCCTCGCCGAGCAGACGCTCGAATCCACCACCGGCAAGCTCGCCACCGCCGAGACCGATCTCGCCGCGGCACAGGATGCACTCAGCAAGCTCGGCGAGGATCGCCAGGGGCTGACGCGCCAGGTCGCCGAGACGCAGCAGACCTTCGTCCGCATCGATTCCCGCCGCGCCACGCTGCAGGAGATGCAGGACAAGGGTGCGGGGCTCGGCGAGTCCGTCCGCTTCGTCCTCAAGCAGAAGGCCCAGGGCAAGGGCTTCGCCGCCGTGCGCGGCGTGCTCTCCGACTTTCTCCACGTCTCCCGCGAACACGCGGCCGTCGTCGAGGCCGCGCTCGGCCCGTCGCTGCAAGCCCTCGTCGTCGGCACGATGCTCGACGTTCCCAGCGTCGATGATCTCACATCGCTCCCCGGCCGCGTGGCGTTCATGCCGACCGATCCACTCGGACAGATTCCCGAGACGGACGAAACTCCCGGCACGGAAACGGCTGCAACCGCGACGCCCGCCCAGCCGCCCGAGCAGATCGTCGGTTCCGTCGGCGGCGTGATGGGTTCCGTCTCCCGCGTCCGCGACATGGTCTCGCCCAAAGCTGGCGTCGATCGTCCGGCCCATGTCGCCGCGCTGCTGGATCGCCTCTTGGATCGCACGCTGCTCGTCCGCGATCTGGACGCCGCGATCCTCCTGAGCGCCGGCCCGCTCGCCGGACAGAACGCCCGCTTCGTCACCCCCGATGGCCGCGTGATGGAATCCGACGGCCGCGTCCTCGCCGGTCCGACCGGCGCGGAGTCCGGCGGCGTTCTCCAGCGCGCCAGCGAACTCGCCTCGCTGCAAACCGAACTCGAAACCGTTCGCGTCACGCTCGATGAGGGCCGCGCCGCGCTGGCCAGCGCGGATGCGCAGGCCGCCGAGCTCTCGCAGCGCGAGGGCGATCTCCGCAAGCAGGTCGCGATGCTCAACCGCGAGCTGGTTGGCGCGGAGTCGCAGATCGAACGTCTCGCCTCCGACCTGACGCGTCTGCTCCGCGAGCAGACCAATCTCGCCCAGGAAGTGCAGGCGCTCTCGGATCGCTGCGCCGGAGTCGAGCAAGAGCAGCAATCCACCGGCGAGCGCGCCGACAAGCTCCGCCGCCTCTACGACGAGCAGATGGAGCACGCCACCGCGCTGGATGCCCGCATCGAACAGGCCACCCGCGATGCCGACGCCGCCACCGAGAAGCTCACCGCCGCGAAGGTCCACGCCGGGCGCGCCAGCGAGCAGCTCACCTCCGCCCGCCGCGAGAAGCAGCGGCTGGACTCCGCCTCCGACGAGGCCGAGCGTCGCCGTCGCCACCTGCAGAGCCAAGTCCAACACCGCCGCGATGCCCTCGCCCAGCACCAGCGCATCATGGCCGAAGCCGAGCAGACGATCGCGAACGCGATCGCCGAGGCCAACGCGGCACAGGAAGATGCCCACCTCATCGGCGAGGAACTCGCGATCGCCACCAACGCCTCGACCGACCTCGGCGAGAAGGTGAACATCGCCCGCCAGCAGGCGACGCACATCGAGCGCGACTGGCACTCGCTGGAAGTCGCCCGCCGCGAGATCGAGGTCAAGCGTGAGAATCTCGAAGACCGCTCCCAGCAGGAACTCGGCATGGATCTGCCGCGCGAGCACGCGGACTACCGCACCGCGCTGGACGACACCGAGCACGGCACGCTCATCCGCATCGACCACGCCATCGCCACGCCGCGCATCGACGAGCTCAAGAAGGCGATCCGCGAGCTGGGCAACGTGAACCTCGACGCCATCGACGAAGAGACGCTCCTCACCGCCCGCAACGAGGATCTCATCAAGCAGGTCGCCGATATCGACGCGGCCCGCATCCAACTCATAGAACTCATCTCCAAGCTCAACATCGCCAGCGAGCAGCGCTTCAAGGAGACCTTCGAGCTCATCCAGCAGCGCTTCAGCGCGCCCGACGGCATGTTCCGCCTGCTCTTCGGCGGCGGGCGCGCCGAGGTGCGGCTCATGGGCCTCATCAAGGAAGGTCCGAACGGCGAGAAGATCCAGACCGACGAGATCGACTGGCTCGAGTCCGGCGTGGAAGTCATCGCCAAGCCGCCGGGCAAGGAGCCGCGCTCCATCAACCAGCTCTCCGGCGGCGAAAAGACGATGACCGCCATCGCGCTGCTGCTCTCGATCTTCAAGAGCAAGCCGAGTTGCTTCTGCATCCTGGACGAAGTGGATGCCGCGCTGGACGAGGCGAACGTCGAGCGCTTCTGCCACGCCATCCACAAGTTCCTCGACCACTCGCACTTCATCGTCATCACCCACAACAAGCGCACCATGCAGGCGGCCGATTCGCTCTACGGCGTCACCATGCAGGAACGCGGCGTCTCCAAGCGCGTCACCGTCAAGATCGATCAGGTCTCGGAGAAGGGCGACATCGCCGCCAGCGCGGTGCAGGCGGCGCACGACGCGGATGCCGCCGAAGAATCCGCGATCGATCACGTCGTCCACACCGACCACGCGTTCACCGCCGCGCCGAGCAGCGTGCTGGTTGCAACCGAGGCGCCGCCCGCGAAGCGGACTCGCAAGCCGAAGGCCGAGCCGGTCGCGGACGAGGCGGCAGCATCCGAAGCGCGTCCGAGCGGCGTGCTGCGGAAGGCACTGGGTGCCATGCGGGAGGAAGCCGCTCAGCCCGCCGCGGCGGTTGAGTCCTGATCCAAACTGGCTTGATTGCCCGTGGATTTTCGGTATCTTGGCGGCATGGCCGAGCAGTTCTACTACGCGAATGAGGATGGCACGGAGTATCGAGCGCCGCGGTGGTGGCTGGGGTATCTCGCGGGCTCGCTCATGATCGTCATCGGCTTCATCGCGCCGTGCGCGGGGCTGATGGTCATGGGGTTCTCCAGCCAGGCGCCCGTGGGTTCAACGATGAAGCCGCCCGGCAAGATGACCGTGCAGATCGCCGAGACCGGCGAGCAGGTGATCTGGGTGGATGAGCCGGACGGCGACTCCCTCGTGGGCGCCACGCCCGCCATCCCGTCCGACTTTGTCGCCGTCGTCACCAGCCCCAACGGTTCGGATGTTCCGGCGCGCCGCCCGGTTGAGGAAGTCACTTCGACGACCATGCACACCACTCGCAACGGCGCGGCCCTGTTCGCGGCCGATTTCAAGGGCGCGTATGTCGTCGAAGTCAAAGGCACGTTCAAGTCTGATCAGATCATCGCGGTGACGGCGGATCAATCGCACAAGGAGATGGCCCTGGGTCTTGGAGCGATCGTGATGCTTCTGGTGGCTCTCCTGCTCGTAGGCGGCGGGATTCTCACGCTGATCATCACGGGCGTGAAACACTCAAAGGCGAGAGGATCAGCGATCTGATTCGGCCTTCTTCGCTCGCGATGTCATCTGACGGATCATGCGGCCGCACGCTTCATCGCAGCCCTTGGATGCGCCGTCGGCCGCGCTGTTGCAGCAGACGAGGACGGCGAAGTCCTGGCGAGGGGAGACCCACGCGATGCAGAACCACTGGTTGTTGCTGCCGCTGTGGGTGAGAACGTATCGCTCGTGCTCGGGGCCGCCCCAAGGGCGCTGGGTGCGAATCCAGCCGTAGGCGTAGTCGCCGATGGCATCGGGCGGGTTCAGCAATCGGTCGTAGGTTTCGGGCTTGAGGAGTTTGCACTCGCGCTGCGGGTTGAGCTTGCCGCCGAGTTCGTGCATGGCGACATACTTGGCCCAGTCGGCGATGGTGCAGTGCAGGCGACCGGCGGGAGCGATGGCGGGCGGGTTGTCTGGGCCGCTGCCGTCTTTGGCGGGGCGCGGGTTGATGGGTTTGTTGTTTTTGCCGTGCCCCCAGGGTTGCGTGATTTCGCCTTTGGGTGCTGTCGCGCCGGGCGATCCCCACCCGCAGGTGGTCATGCCGAGGGGCGCGAAGAGGAGTTCCTGCATCAGTGCTTCGTAGGACTTGCCGGTGATGGTCTCGGCGATGTGGCCGGCCAAGGCGAAGTTGCTGTTGGAATATTCGTACTTGGTGCCGGGATCGAAGGCGGGCGGGCGGGTGCAGACGCGCTCGAGGAGGAGACGGCGCGCGGCGGTGGGCGTGCCGTCAAAGTGCCAGAGCGTGTTCCAGGTGCCGTCGAAGTTCAGATCACCGGGAACACCCGCGCGATTGGTGAGAAGATGCTGAAGCGTGATCGTCTTGAACTGCTCGTTCATTTTCGGCGCGAGATCGGGAAAGGCCTCGGCGACGGTCATCTCCCACTTGAGCGTGCCTTTTTCGACGAGGATCGCGCACATCGTGGCGGTCAAGGATTTGGTGCAGGAGCCGAGGTGCCAGAGATCGCCGAGCGTGGCTTTCTCATCGCTGCCCTGCTTGCGGACACCGGCGACGCCTTGGGCGACGATGACGCCGTGCTCGATGGTGATCGCGGCCATGGCGGGGAGCTTGTGCTTTTCGATGAGAGCGGCGAGATCGGGGGAGATGTCGCGAATGGGCGGTGCGGCCGCCGGGGCTGCTGCAGCCGGTGCGTCGGTGATCGGCGCGGCGGGCGGCTGCGCCAACACGTTCGCAGCGCAGAGAGCGATCAAACCCATCCATGCAAGTGTTCGGATCATGGTTCGCTCCTCTGCTTAGTGATCAACCAACCTGAACCGCACCGACGAGTTCCGAGATCGATGCGCATCCCTGTTTGCGGACCCACGCTTCCAGCCCCTTCGCGACCTTCAGCGGCGAGCGGGGATCGACGAAGAGCGCGGTGCCCATCTGCACGGCGGTGGCGCCGGCGAGAATGAACTCCGCGGCATCTTCCCATCGCAGCACGCCACCCGCCCCGATGATCGGCACCTTGGCATCGCGAGCGACCTGGCGGTAGACATCGTGAATGAGCTTCACCGCGATGGGATGGATCGCGGGGCCGGAGAGGCCGCCGGTGATGTTCGCGAGGCGGGGCTTGCGCGACTCGACATCGATGGCCATCGCGGGCATGGTGTTGGAAATGGTGAGGGCATCCGCTCCCGAGTCGATCGCGGCGCGGGCGAGATCGGGGAGGCCCATCGGCCATGGCGAGAGCTTGACAATGAGCTTGGCTCTCTTGACGACTTTGCGGACTTCGACAACGACTTCTTTGAGCGCGGCTGGAGACGAGCCGAAATCGCAACCCGCTTTGACATTGGGGCAGGAGACGTTGAGTTCGATGGCGGCGACAGCGGATTCGTCGAAGCTGGCGGCGACTGCGACGTAGTCCTCGACTGAGTATCCAGCGACGGAGCCGAAGACAGCGCAGGGCATCGCGACGGCGCGGGGGAGATAGTTCTGTTCGAAAGCGTCGATGCCTGGGTTGGCCAGACCGATGGCGTTCATCATGCCGCCGTGGCGGGTTTCGATGATGCGCCAGGTATGGTTGCCGTCGCGGGGCTGGCGGGTGATGGATTTGGTGACCAGGCCCCCGATGCGGGAGAGGTCGATCACGCCGGAAAACTCGTCGAGCGTGCCGCAGGTGCCCGCGGCGAGCAGCACCGGGTTTCGGAGGGAGATTCCTGCCAGCGTGGTCTCGAGCGGTGCTTGCACGGACGAGAGGATATGTCAAGGATGTCGTGTTGTGGGAAACTGGTACGCGAACATTTCCGTGTACGGAGTCTCGCAGGTGCAGGTGCTGGACGCCCTGCGCGAGTGGAAGCGCACCGCCTTCGTCTCCACGCCCAAGCGCGGGTATGTAGTCGTGTACGACGAGGACTGTCGGCGCATGGACGGGGACGACTCGGAGGCGCTGGCGGCCAGAATCACGGAGCGGTTTGGCTGCATCGCGCTCATCGCGCTGAACGCGGATGATGATGTGCTCTGGCTCTGCCTGTACGACAACGGCAGGCGGATCGTGGAGTATCAGTCGGACCAGCCGACCAGCGGCGCGGCGAGCCAACTGGCCCGCGGCATGGGGAGCACGATCTACACGCCGGCCCTGTGGGTGGTCATACAGGGCAAGTTTCTGTTTGAGGTCTGGCGGCACCTTGCCATCTGCAAGGTGCTCGGATTGCCCTCGAGACTCTGCACTCTTGGGTATCCCGCGGAGCGGGACGGCACGCTCTCGCCGGATGTTCCGCCGGGAATGTTTGCATCGACGCACGACGAGTGAGTAGGTATCGCGAACGGACTCCAAGGAAGAACGCTCGTATGCTTGGGAATGAGCGATCTTGAACGTCGAATCTCCCAGTTTGCCAACATGGCCCAGGCCGATCCGGACAACGAGATGGCCCACTTCTCGCTGGCCAAGGCGTTGATGGAGGCCGGGCGGACGGAGGAGGCCGCGGCCTCGTTCGTGCGCTGCACGGAGCTTGCGCCGCAGATGAGCAAGGCGTATCAGCTTGCGGCGGAGGCGTATCAGAAGCTGGGGAACACCGACATGGCGACGCAGATCGCCACGCGCGGGTTCACGATCGCGGCGGAGCGCGGCGACCTGATGCCCCGGAACGCGATGGGCGATCTGCTCAAGTCGCTGGGCAAGGATGTCCCGGAAGTCGCGGGCAAGAAGCCGGGCGGCGGGGGTGGCGATCTTGATCTGCTCTCGGGTGGCAAGGCGAAGAAGTATGACGGGCCGATTCCCGAGGGGGCGTTCGTCTGCCAGCGCACGGGGCGGCCGGGAACCAAGATGGCGCGGGCGCCGTTTCGCGGGCCGGTGGGCGAGTGGATCCAGGCGAACATCACGAAGGAAACATTCGATACGTGGATCGCGCAGGGGACGAAGGTGATCAACGAGTTGCGGCTGGACCTTTCGCGCGAGCAGGATGAGGAGGTCTATGACCAGCACATGCGCGAGTATCTGGGGATTGATGATGAGATGTATGAGAGGATGATGGCGAAGAAGGGGTGAGCGTTGCCCGCGCCGCAGGAAGAACAGTTTGGATATCCGCTCGGACTTGATCAGGGCATTGTGCGATTCCGCGATGTGGCGTATCAGGTCGCGGACACGAGTATTTCGTTTGATGGCGTGGTGCTTCGTCAGTGGGACCAAACGCGATCGTTGCTCGCGACTATCGACACGACGCGGCCGTTTCGCTGGACCTGCTGGATTGATCGCGGCGCACGAGTCATCGAGGTTCGTCAGGGCGAAGAGCTGTTGCTTTTTACGTCGATCCTCGCGGAATGGCGGCGGGTCTGCCAAGACATTCTGCGAACCTGCGATCTCGACAACTGGAGCTGATGATGCAGCAGAGAAGCTAACGAATGCCTCTCCTGCTGATTCCGGGCTTGGCACTCGGCGCTCTGATTGGGGTGGTCTATGTGTCATGGCGGGCTCCTGGGAAGCGACCGGACTTTCTGGGTGAGAACTGAAACAGAAAAACGATGCCTCCATACAGGGGCCGAGATACCGATTTGGGCGCGCAAACGCGTATCGCGCGGAGGGCGAAATGCGCGTAAGTCCTTGTCAGGACTGGTTGAAAAAAATCTGCAAAATCCGTGAGCGCGATCTGAAAGTTGCGCTCATTTGGGCGCCCAAACCCGCGCAAACTCCCCTGTTTGCGGTGCAGGAACTGACTTACTGCGACCCCATCGCGCATCACGGGCAGACAAGCTGCCCGTGCCACCCGAAACCAAAGGGCAAGCCACCCAAACTGGCCGAAACCCAGCAATGCGTGGGGTACAGTGTTGGAAAGCACCGGAGCACTGCCATGAGTCAGGATGGATTGACACGACGGGCGTTTGTGGGTGCGACGGCCGCGGGGATCGCGGGGATGGCGACGATCCGGGTGCGGGGCGCGGACAAGAGCGGGCTGGGGCCGGTCACGGTGGGGAGCGGGGAGCACACGTACGAGTGCATCCACGACTGGGCGAAGCTGCCGCCGTCGATCGCGTTTGGGAATACGCACGGCGTGGCGGTGGATGGGGCGGGGAATGTCCACATCAAGCACACCGTGCATGCGAGCAGCTCGAGCGCGGATGCGATGTGCGTGTTTGATCCGGAGGGGACGTTTGTTCGGTCGTGGGGGGCGGAGTACAAGGGCGGCGCGCATGGATTGACGCTCACGCGCGAGGGCGAGAACGAGAAGGACGAGTTTCTCTATCTGTCAGACTGCAACCGCGGGGTCGTGCGAAAGACGACGCTCAGCGGCGAGACGGTGATGGACATCGCGTGGCCGGAGGAGTCCGGGGTGTATGGAGCGAAGGGGGAGTACAAGCCGACCAATGTAGCGATTGTGCCGCGGACGAAATCACCGACGGGCGGCGCGGAGCGCGGGCGCGGGGCGGAGTACGCGGGGCACATTTTCATCGCGGACGGCTACGGGAAGAGCTGGATCCATCACTTCAACCCAACCGGCAAGTACATCAAGACGTTTGGCGGACCGGGAAAAGAGCGCGGGCAGGTCTCGTGCCCACACGGGATCGCGATCGACACGCGCGGGGCGGAGCCGCTCATTGTGGTGGCGGATCGCTCGAATCGACGCCTGCAGTATTTTTCGCTTTCGGGGCACCACAAGGGGTTTGTCACCAGCGAACTTCGCTCCCCCTGCCACTTCGACCAGCGCGGCAATCTGCTGCTGGTTCCCGATCTGGATGCGCGGGTCACGCTGCTGAACGAAAAGAACGAGTTGGTGGTTCACCTCGGCGATGGCGGGAACTACGGGCTGCGCGACAAGCCGCGGGAACAGTTCATTCCCGGGAAGTTCATCGCGCCGCACAGCGCGTGCTTTGATGCGCAGGGGAACATCTTCGTGGTGGAGTGGGTGGAGGTGGGGCGCGTGACGAAGCTGCGGAAGGTGTGATCCGTCTCACACCGGGCGTGTGCCCGCGATGAGTCGGAGATCCGCGACGCGGGTGCGCATCGCGGAGGGGGGAACTCCGTACTCTCTGCGGAAGGCATCGCAGAAGTGGCTGTGGCTGGCGAATCCGAGATCGATCGCGAGCGTGGCGAGGTCGGAGGATCGCTCGTGCAGGCGGTCGAGCGCGATGCGCAGACGCAGGCGGTTCAGATACCGGTGGATCGGGAGCCCGGCGTGCTTGCGGAAGAGGCGGCAGAGGTGGAAGGGCGAGACGTGGACGTGCTTGGCGACATCCTCGATGGAAAGCCGTTCGGAGCAGCGCATCGCCATGAAGGCCTTGGCATTTTCGGCGATCTCGGCGTGGGCGCGGATCGTGGTGCGGCGGGGGCCGGCAAGCGAGCCGACCTGCTCGAAGGCGCGGGCGACGCTGATGCGGAGGACGTTGATCGCGGATTCCTCAACCAGTTCGCGATCGGCATCCTGGCCGCGGCAGGCCTCGTTGAACATGGACCGCATGAGCAGAAACGCTTCGGGGCTGGAGGGAGCGACGGTGAACGGGAAGGGCGTCTCGCGGCGATTGTCCGCGGCGGGATCGAGCTCGCGCACCGCCTCCAACACCACATCCTCGCTGTAGGTGACGAAAACGGTCTCATCGCCGATCGCGCCGGGGTGGCTGGTGCGGAAGACATCGCCGGCGTTCTGGAAGACGACGCAGTTGGGGTCGCAGGTGAGGATGCGCCCGGCGGGTCCGCCGATGTGCATGCGGAAGACGCCGCGCGTGGGGAAGGTGAGCGTGTGCGCGCCAGAGCGGACATCCTGACCGACCTCATCGGTCTTGGGGCGGCAACGCGTATACCCGATGGTGATGGGCGCGCGTTCGTAGACGGTGCCTCGCGAGGGCCAGCCACCGAGAACGATGCGTCCGGGGCGCACCGGCGCCTGACATTCGCATCCGCCTGATTCGCCGAAATAGAAGTCGTACTTGTGGAGTGCCACGCCTCGCGCCCCGATCCGGACTCAGCGGGCCACACTCCGTTCGCGCGCGGAGAGTGATACCCAGTATCTGTTACGACCGCCCGGCGTCATGGCCGGCCGCGACTGTCGCGCTCCCAAGCAACCGCGTTCCGTGAGCCATCGGAACGCCGCTGCCCCCTCCCGATTCAGTCCCACAAGGGCGCGTCAGTCCCCGCACGATGGTCATTGAGATGCGCGCCGAGGCGGTTTCCGCCAGCGCCCATCACAATGTTGGACTCCCGGCCTTCCGAAAGGTTCCGGCCGTGATACAAACGGACCCGTGTGCGGGTTCTGGTCTGTGGGAATATTGATCGCGGAATTTCACACGAGCCCATCAACTGCTGACGAATCGAGCAGGATTCCGGCAACGCCGCCACCGGATCGCGACATCACTTTCTGAATCAGCATCCATCCACCCGCCAGCGCGGATTTACCGCGAGCTGGCCACTGTTTCTATCTTTACGGAAACCCCCGCCGGCACACACTCCGCCGCGGAGAGCGAGAGGCACTTGGAATCGTTCTCGCATGGCGATCCCAAAATGCAGGTTGCCAGACTCACCGCATCCGCATCGTTGCGGGGCAGCGACTTCTGCGGCCCCGAGAGCGCGACCACCAGCGCATGATCCGCCGAGGCCGAACACGCCTGACCGACCGAGACGCACTTGAGTTCCTGCGAGGTCACGTCCGTCAGGCACTTGTTTTCGGACCACTCGTGTGGCTTCATCTTGACGCATTGCATCTGACCGCGAGCACCGCGATAGATCGCCATCACCATCGATCGCTCGACCATTCCGGGGTCCACGCGATCACTCGCGAGCGCAACCGCAGGAGTCGCCGGCTCATGCGTGTCGACATTCACAAACGGATCGACGGTCGGCATGTGCCGAACGATTTCGTTGTTCTGCGGAGTGGAACCGCCGGTGTCGGTCGCGATCACCGTCTTCCCTGGCGTCGCCGGATGCAGCATCGCCGGAATCGCGAAAACCAAGGCCAGCCCCGCCGCCGCGGCCAGCCCCATCCCCGCAAGCCCCGCACCCGACACGAACCACGAGCGCCCGCGCGCGCCGGCCATCACCGGCTCGCCAACGAGCCGCAGCGATGGCGAAGTCGCTTGCGATTCGATTTCCTCAACCTCCATCGCCATGCGAACCAGGTTATTGATGCGTCGATCGTTCATGGCAACCTCCCGGCGTGATCCGCGGCCAAAGCTCCGTCCATTACACCGCCCCCCCCTCCACCACCACCGCCAAATCCCC
>JBGANP010000051.1:0-25117 GCA_044222255.1 Phycisphaerales bacterium | reverse complement strand
AGATGCTGGGCAACGATAATCCCACGAGCCGTTCGAGACTCTCTTTCGTGAACGGGGACGTACGAATGGGGTGGCCGGCTTCGTCGTGCGGTTGTTCGCCTTGGACCTGCCAATACCGCGAGGTGTACACCGCCCGCGTTCGAGCCGCTGCGGCCAGCGCTCTTGCTTCCTCCGGTGGAAGTTCGCAATAGAGCAAAAGTGCCTTGTCGCTTGTTGAGCACCAAATGCGGACGTTCCTTGCGTGAGTCGGGATGTGCTCAGGGATCGCCGCGATGGCCGTGGGTGAGACCTTCGCCGCGACTCTGGCGCGGATCGCATCGAACTCGGCGGCATTAGATGTAGGAAGCTCCAAGCCGCCGCGGTCATCGCTTTTGCACGATCGTGGCAGGACAACAACCGCAACAAGAGCGATTACGACAGCCAGAGCCACGATGACACCCGCACGTTTCATGTCGTTCACATCCACCGCGCCACCACCACCTTGCTTTGCGCATGCCACGCGATCGCGTGGCAACATTCTACCGCCTGTTGATTCGGAGCACCTTTTCCGGCCAAATGAGGGCAGCTAGGGCCAAGACTTCGAGTCCCCCAAAGAGAAATATCGCCGGTCCGCCGTCATAGACGCCGCTGGGTTTGTGCAGACTCGAAAGCCAGGGGTGCGAGGCGGAGTAGTACACGATCGAGTCATCACCCGGCTCGGCCCGGCGGCCCGGCTCTTCGGTGTTGCGCTCGCTCCAACCCGAGTAGACCGTTTGATCCACGGTGTATCGATAGCTGGCCGTGCGATGACCCGTCCAGAGCTCGCCGATGATCGTTGCGGTTCCTCGTGCGCCGTCCTTGAGAACCCAGTGGTTCCTCCACATCCGCATGCAGCCAAGAACTAGCATGACCGCGGCAAACACGGCCAGCACGAGCGGAATGACTCGCGCGCTGATGGGAACGGAACTCGGGCGCCTCACATCCACCGAGCCACCACCACTTTGCTCTCCGTGTAAAACTTCACCGCATCCTCCCCGTTCGCGTGCAGGTCCCCGAAAAAGCTCTGCTTCCAGCCCGCGAACGGGAAGACCGCCATCGGGGCCGGGACGCCGACGTTGATGCCGATCATGCCGACCTGCGCGTGCGTCTTGAACCGCCGCGCGCTGTAGCCGCTGCTGGTGAAGATCACCGCCATGTTGCCGAACTTCGAGCGGTTCAGCGTCGCCAGCGCGGCATCCAGCGTCTGCTCGCGCACGATGCTCAGCACCGGGCCGAAGATCTCGTTTTCGAGAATCTCCATGCCGGGTTTGACGTTGTCGAAGATCGTCGGCTGCACAAAGCAAGCGGGAGTCGGGAATCGGGAATCGGGAGTCGGGTGAGAGTCGCCGAAGATGCACGTGGCGCCGTCTTTGTGGCCGCTGGCGATGAAGCCCTCGATCCGCTGCTGGCTCGCCTTGTCGATCACCGGGCCCATGCTCACGCCCGCCTGCTGCCCCGGCCCGACCTTGATCTTCGCCGCGGCTTCCTTGATCTTCGGGATGAACCACCTCGGCGCATCGCCGACCAAGATGCACGCGCTCCCCGCCAGGCACCGCTGCCCGCTGTTGCCGAAGGCCGAGCCGATCACGCCCTCGATCGCCGCATCCTGATTCGCATCCGGCATGATCACCATGTAGTTCTTCGCCCCGCCCATGCACTGCGCTCGCTTCCCCGCCGCGGTCGCCGTCGTGTAGATGTGCTTGCCGACCTTCGTCGATCCGACGAACGAGACGGCGCGGACATCATCGTGCGTGATGAGATAGTCCACCACGCTCGGCCCGCCCGTCACGACATTCAGTACGCCCTTGGGCAGGCCAGCCATGTGCGCCAGCTCCACCTCGCGCACCGCGCTCAGCGGCACCTTCTCGCTCGGCTTGAGCACGAACGTGTTCCCGCACGCCACCGCCATCGGCCACATCCACAGCGGCACCATGACGGGAAAGTTGAAGGGGGTAATCCCGACGCAGACTCCGAGCGGCACGCGATCCACCGTCGAATCGATCCCCACGCCCGAGGTGTCCTCGGTTCGACAGAACGAGGAACTCACCGCAATCTGCGGCAGCGTCCGCCCCATCATCAGCGTCGGCGCCCCGCAGGCGTATTCCACGCAGTCGATGCCGCGGCGGACATCTCCCTTCGCTTCCGCCATCGTCTTGCCATGCTCCTTGATGATGAGCTCGGCGAGTTCCTGGAAGTGATCCTCAAGCACCTGCTTGTACTTGAAGAGAAACTGGCAGCGATCGCCGACGGGCGTGTTCGACCACGCGGGAAACGCCTCGTTCGCCGCCGCGACCGCATGCTCCGCCGCGCGGATGTTGTCCAGTTCCGTGAGCGCGATCGTCTCGCCCGTGGCGGGGTTGATCACCGGATGCGTCTTGGAAGCCGCGCCCGCGATCGGCGGCGTGCGGGTTCCGGCAATGAACTGGTCAACTCTGGTCGGCATGGGCGTGGGCTCCGGTTCGGGTCGTCGCGGCCGAATCGGCCGCGGATCATCGTAGGGAATCGGGTGTCCACTCGTGCCGCGCCTATTTTTCCCGTCCATGACAGCCGCCCCCGGCATCCTCTTCACCGCCTTCGAGCCCAGCGGCGACGATCACGCATCCGCCGTGATCGAGGAGCTGCGCCGGCGCTGGACGGCGGATGAACTCCCGATCTACGCCTGGGGCGGGCCGAAGATGCGTGCGGCGGGCGCAATCGTGATCGAGGAAACCGGCGCGAACGCCGTCATGGGCATGCCCGGCGCAGGGAAGATTCTCGAGCACATCAAGATCCACAAGCGGATCGGCCAGTGGATGAAGGAAGGCAAAGCCGTTCTCCATGTGCCGGTCGATTCGCCGGGCGCGAACTTTCCGGTCGCGAAGCTCGCGAAGAAGCGAGGATTGAAGGTCGTGCATCTGGTGGCTCCTCAAGTGTGGGCGTGGGCCTCGTGGCGGATTCGCAAGCTGAAGAAGCGGACGGACCAGGTGTTGTGTCTGCTGCCGTTCGAGGAAGAGTGGTTCATGGCCCGCGGCGTGACCGCGAAGTTCATCGGGCATCCGCTGTTTGACGAGCCGCTGGATCTGGATGCGATCCAAAGACGCGCGGACGAGTACGGGGCGAAGGTGAACGTGCCGGTGGGCGCGCTTGGTGGGGTTGGGCCGCGCGTGGCGCTCATGCCGGGGTCGCGGCCGCAGGAGATGGTGCGATCGTTCCCGATTCTGCTGGATGCGTACAACCGGCTGCGAAGGGATTTTCCCGGGGCGCTCGGGATGGTGGCGGCCACGAAGCCGGAGGCGGTGAAGAAGCTCCAGGAACTCGCGGCGGTTCACGGCGGATGGCCGAGCGGGCTGGGAATCGTCACGGCGGATACTGATGCGGTCGTGCGCTGGTGCGACTACGCGATGGTGGTGAGCGGAACCGTCACACTGCAGATCGCGCGGCAGGGCAAGCCGATGGTGGCGTTCTACTGCCCGAGTTGGCTCATGTACAACCTGATCGTGCGCTGGCTTGTGAGCACCGAGCTGTACACGCTGCCGAACCTGATCGCGGGACGGAAGATCATCCCTGAACTGATTCCATATTTCGGCGATGGCGATGCGCTCGCTGTGGAGATCATCAAGTTCATGCGGCGGCCGGGATACGCGGATGATCAACGGGACAATCTCGCGGCGGTCTGCCGGCGATTCGCGGGAACTAACTGCGCGAGCGGCGCGGCTGATGCGATCGAAAAAGCCATCGGGTTGCGCCCCGCTACGGCTTCCGCATCCCGATAAGGCAGACGGTGCAAACCGAGTTGCCCATGCGGTCAGAGATTGGAAACGAACGGAGCGTCGGCGAGGAGATCGGCCAGTTGCGATCGAGGACGCGGTGCGCGAGGATTGCGATGTCGTGGCGGGCAACCTGCTCGCCTTCGGTGAAGACGATGAGCATGACTCCGGCATGCTGAATGCGGTGGTCTTCGGCGAGCTTCTTGAGATCCGCGAGCGGGGCACGGGTGAGGTCGCTGGTATAGGTGCGGTTGGGGCCGGGGACTCCTGAGGTGTTGGTGTGCTGGCCGCAGAGTTTGAGTTCGAGGTAGAAGCAGGACTCGGGGGCGATGTGCGATGTCGGGTGGGCGATGTCGGATGTGGGGAGGGATGCGAAGAGGGAACCTTCGAGCATTGCGGCTTCTTCGCGGCGTTGCTTTTCGGTTTTCAAAGAGTCGTCGAGCGTTTGGTTGGGCTCGGGGGTCAGGACGAGGTCGCAGCGTTGGCGGTCGCGGGGGAGCGGCAGGGCGAGCGCGGACTTCTTCTTGTCAGGGCGGAGTTTGCGGAACCACTCGTGCGGGAAGGGTTGTTCGCGGAGGACGCCGAAGCCCGCTGCGAGGAGGCCTTCGGCGATGAGGGGGTGGAAGTAGAGTTCGTTCTGGGCGTCGAGGCCATAGACGGCGTGCTCTTCGCGGAGCGCGGCATCGCGGGCGCGGAGGGCGTCGGCGGCGGAATCGGCGATGAGATCAAGGGACCACATGAGGGGCGGAGCGGGCGCTGGCTCTACGGGCTTTCACATCCGTGGCGAGAACGGCGAGCACAACGAGCACCCAGAAGGGGAGCGCGCCGAGCGCGGGAACCGCTTCGGCGATGAGCGCGGGAAGAATCTGCCAGCGGCGGCCGAGGATCAGGAACAGGAGAAACGCAGTGACACCATCGATCACCCACTGGACGGGCGGCGCGACCTGCGCGACCACGGATGCGGCATCGGATGTGATTGCGATGATGAAGGCGAGCGTGAAGCGGAGTTTGGAAATCGGGGTAGGACTCGGACCTGCGATCGGGGTATGCGGTTCCGGAGCGACCACGGCGGTGCCCGGGATTCGGGAGACTTCAACGTGTTTGGGTGCGGGTGTGGACATGAGTGGCCGGAAGATGGTACTGCGCGAGTTGGGGTGACGTTCGTGGGTATGGCGGGTGATTGGGAATTGGGGCCGGCGAGTTCAGCGACGGCTGCAGGTCGCGTCAGCGAGCGGGCTGAGTCCTGAAAATCAGTGGTATGTGTGGAACATGCGCAACGGGTTGCCTGCACTGCCTTGCCCAAAGCGGCAAGACAGTGGCACGAGAAGTTGCATGACCCAAAGACACGGAAAGTGCGAATCAGTGTCCGCTCAGACACGCCTTGCGCGATTCGTCGCGGGCTGCGAGTTTCTTGGCGAGGAGGGCTGTCTTATGGACAACCCGCGAACCATGCCGCGAGGAAGTCGAAGATGTCCTGGATGTTCGTGCCGCCGATGGCGTTGAAGTCGGCGCGAGGGTCGTTTGCGAACCATGCGGCGAGGAAGTCGAAGATGTCCTGGACATTCAGGCCGCCGATCCCGTTGAAGTCGGCAGGGCATGGCGGAACGGTGGGCACTGGTAGGCCAGCCGCCGTTACCTCCGAAGGGGCCCCGGCCGCGCCGGGTCGGAAGAGGGCGATCGTCGCGGCGCCAGTCGTTGGCGCGCGGTTGGTTCGGAATCGGAAGTTGTACGTCGTTCCCCAACGCAGGGCGTTGGCGTTCTCGTTCTGGGCATAGGTCTGGGTTGACCATGCCAGTCGCCCGCCGGAGGCTGCGGATGTCCAGTCGGTTCCGTCGTAGTTCACGCTCAGGTTGCCGTCGCCGGAGTGGTACGCGACATCGCGGAATCCAATACTGGCGGCCGTCGCGCTCGCGGGGAGCGGAACCGAGAAGGCCAGGCCCGAACGGTGGGAGTTCAAGTTGCGGACCGCGTACTCGTATTCCCAGTCGCCCCCGCCGACGTCGGTGGCCTTGGCCGCGACGATGAACCGTGCCGTGAGGCCATCCTCGGTGTAGTCGGCGTTCACCATCGTCACGGTTGGATCTGCGGCCTTCCACGCGTTGATGGCGGGCTCTCCCCGGAAAGCGGTGCCCGCGAGGACGGGAGTCGCGGTGACGCTCGAGAGCGTGAACCGGCGATAGGTGGCGTTGTTCAGACCGTTGCCGGCCTGAGCATCGTCGGCGGTGATGTAGTGGACCTCGGCGAAGTACGTCGCGCCGGCGTTCTGGGCGGGATCGATGTCGCTGGTGGCGACCTGCAGGCGGCGCGCGATGGTGCCCGACCACGCCGGGCTCGTAAAGGGATAGGGATAGACGCCCGTGGTGGCATTGACCTCCCACTTTGGGCCGAGGAGGTTCCGATCGCCGGCTTGGCTCGCGCTGTACGGGTCGGAGCAGCCGATCCCGAGGATTTGCCCGAGATGGCCGTTGCATGTGCCGCAGATGCCGTTATCAATAGTGCCGAATGTATGTTTCAGCCAAGATTGACCGAGCTGCTCGAAGCGCCCGTTCTTGAGGCGGAAGATCGACTGGTGGATGAGGGGATGGCCCGGCGTGTTCACGTTCCAGTCAGCATCGGCCGACCCGATATTGCACGATGTCGCGCCGAACGAGTATGCAGAGATTGCGCCCACGGGCGCGTAGCGCGCCGAGTTCGTCACATCACCAACGATGATGTCTGGGCCGAGCGCTGGCGGCGGGAGACTGGGCAGGTATGAGAGGTTGACCGTGTAGGCACCTGTGGCGCCGCACCAGCCCGAAATGCGAAGGTAGTAGGTTGTCCCCGCGGTCACGTTGACGCGGAGGGTGGATTGATTCCCGCAGCCGTCATCGTTGCACGCGATCTGGTTGCTCGCGTTGCCCGGGCAGCCGGTGTGGACCGACAGCAGGGTGTCCCAGGTTGCGCCGCCGCATGTGCTCGCCACAATCGACTGGTCCGCAGGGGGCGTGAACTTGATCCAGACGTCGGCGGTCAGGCATGTCCCGCACGCGTCGGATCCGTCGGCGGTCGCTCCGACGGTCGTACCCGAGACGGTGTTCGGGACGGAGAGCAGGGCGGCGCTTGCGCACACGTCCGCGTCTCCGAAGGCCGCCGAGCCGGCCGCAAACGCCGCCATGGCCGCAGCCGCCAACATGGGTAGCGTTCCGCGGCATCGCCGGATCATCTTCTCAGCCATTGCTCGGTCTCCGCAGGGGGGAGAGGGCGGCGCACACGAAATGTCGCGCTGCGGATCCCATCCCATCAAAGTACCTCAGGACTGCGGTGCCTGCAAGCGGGAATGCAGGGGCGCTTCCAAACTCAGTAGCGGGTCATAGCTCTGAACTGGGCCTCGGACAGCGGGTGGCACCGAGTGATGTTGCGTGCCTTGTGGGGGCTAGGCATGCCCGTATGCACAAGCACCGACTGCCCAGAGCGGCCGTCACAGGCACGGGAAGGAGGTTGTGAACGCCTGCGGGGTCAGTGGCCGCCGAGGTACGCCTTGCGGACTTCGTCGCTCGCCGCGAGTTCCTTGGCGGGGCGGTCCATGGTGATCGCGCCGGTTTCGATGACGTAGCCGTGGTGGGCAACGTTGAGGGCCATGTGGGCGTTCTGCTCGACCAGGAGGATCGTGGTGCCTGTCGAGTTGATCTCGCGGATGATGTGGAAGATGGTCTGGACGATCTGTGGGGCCAGGCCGAGGGAGGGCTCATCAAGGAGGAGGAGCTTGGGGCGGGCCATGAGGGCGCGGGCGATGGCGAGCATCTGCTGCTCGCCGCCGGAGAGGGTGCCGGCGTTCTGCTTGAGCCGCTCGCGGACGCGGGGGAAGAAGCTCAGGGCCTTCTCGCGGTCTTCGGCGATGGCTTGCTTGTCGGACGCGGGGCGGGCGAACGCGCCGAGGGTGAGGTTCTCATCGACGGTGAGGTTGGCGAAGATGCCGCGGCCCTCGGGGGCGTGGGCCATGTGGTGGGGGGCTCGCACCATGTTGTGCGATGCGAGGCCGGTGATGTCGCGGCCGTCGAGGGTGATGGATCCCTGCGTGGGCTTGACCATGCCGGAGATGGCGCGGAGGGTGGTGGACTTGCCCGCGCCGTTGCAGCCGATGAGGCAGGCGATCTGGCCGCGGCGGACGGTGAGGTTCACGCCGTGGAGGGCTTTGATGGCGCCGTAGGCGACGTGGACATCCTTGACTTCCAACAGGATGTCGGATGTGGGATGTGCGATGTGGGATGTGGAAGGCGAGGTGGCGGTTGGGGGGGTCATGGGGTCGCCGCTCCTTCCTGTGGGACGGCTTCTCCGAGATACGCCTCGATGACTTTGGGGTTCTTCTGAATATCGGCGGGCGTGCCGAAGGCGATGGTTTGGCCGTAATCGAGGACGGTGATCTTCTCGCAGATGTCCATCACCAAGCCCATGTCGTGCTCGATGAGGAGGATGGTGAGACCGAAGTCGTCGCAGATGGCGCGGATGGATTTGGCGAGGGTCTTCTTCTCGCTGGGGTTCATGCCCGCGGCGGGCTCATCGAGGAGGAGAACCTTGGGCTCGGTGGCGAGGGCGCGGCAGATTTCCAGGCGACGCTGGTCTCCGTAGGGGAGATTCTTGGCCTGCTCATCGCGGAGGTGGGCCATGTCCATGATGGCGAGAAGGTCCATGGCGCGGCGTTCCATCGCGACTTCCTGCGCGATGAAACGCGGCGTGCGGAGGATGGTGCGCCAGATGGAGTGGCGGCCGCGGAGGTGGGAGGCGAGGCGGACGTTGTCGAGAACGCTGAGCTCTCCCATGAGCCGGATGTTCTGGAAGGTGCGGCAGAGGCCGGCCTTGGCGATCTCGTGGGGCTTGAGGGTGTCGGTGCGGACACCGTCGAGATGGACGGTGCCGGACTGCGGGGTGTAGACGCCGGTGAGGAGGTTGAAGGCGGTGGTTTTGCCAGCGCCGTTGGGGCCGATGAGGCCGAAGAGGTCGCCCTTGGGGATCTGCATCGAGAAGTTCTGAACGGCTTTGAGGCCGCCAAAGGAGATGCCGATGTTTTGGGCGTCTAGGAGCAAGTTGCTCATGGCGCACCTCCCGGTACGCCGGTGGATGATGCGAATCGAGCGGGGCCGTGCGGGTCGTTGTCCTTCTTTGTCGTCTTCTTGCGGAAGAGATCCCAAACTTCCTTCACCCCGAAGAGACCTTGGGGACGGAGGAGCATCATGGCGATCAGCAGCAGCGCGTACACGATCAATCTGTACTGCTGCAAATCGCGGAGGGCCTCGGGCATGGCGACGAGGATGATGGCCGCGAGGATGGAGCCGCTGATGGAGCCCAGGCCGCCGAGGACGACCATGATGATGATCTCGAAGGAGCGGGCGAAACCCGCGTCCGTCGGCGAGGGGTTGACGCCAGTGTGCGCGTAGAGCGCGCCGGCGACGCCGCCGAAGAAAGCGGCGAGCACGAAGGCGCGGACCTTGTACTTAGTGAGATTGATGCCCATGGACCGCGCGGCGATCTCGTCCTCGCGAATCGAGAGGAAGGCGCGGCCGGAACTGGACATTTTTACCCGATACGCGATCAGGCAGGTGATCGCGGCGAACAGATAAATCCAGAAAAGGGACGCGTAGCCGGGAATGCGCTCGAAGCCGACCGGGCCGTTCAGGGGGAACTTGAGCAAGGCCTTGGCCGTGACTTCCTTCGCGTCATAGATCTGCGTGGAGGTCAGCTCCAGCAGCACGCGGATGATCTCACCGAAGCCGAGCGTGACGATGGCGAGATAGTCGCCGCGCAGGCGGAGCGATGGGAGGCCGACGAGCAGGCCCGCGCCCGCCGCGACGCAGCCCGCGGCGAGAATGCCGCCGAGCATGAGGAGCGTGCCCTGCGTGTAGAACGCGGGATCGTTCGTCGAGCCGTGGATGAGCAGCGAGCCGTAGTAGGTGACGCCCGCGCCGATGTACGCGCCGATGGCCATGAAGCCCGCGTGGCCCATGGAGAACTGCCCCGTGTAGCCGTTCACGATGTTCAGCGAAACGGCCGCGATGATGAAGATGCCGATGCGGCGGAGAACGTTGACCCAGTAGTCATCGACGATGTGCGGGGCAATAAACCAGACGATGAGGGCGATGGCGAGGCAGACCAGCCACGGCAGGAGCATCAGCGCGGGGCGGAAGGCCCGTGAGGCGGGAACCTCGGAGATGTGCGTGGCGAGGGACTTCATGGGGGAAGGGATCGAGGGAACAAGGGATCAAGGCATCGAGGGGGGAGGAGGCATCGAGGCAACGAGGCACTGAGGCATCGAGGGAAGAACAAAGAATGGGCGGCGCTACACCTTCTCCCGCACGGTGGTCCCCAGCAGTCCACTGGGGCGCACCAGAAGCACGACGATGAGCAAACCGAAGACGTAGACATCACGCAACTCGGTGGAGATGTACCGCGCGCCGAAGAGTTCGATCCCCGCGATGAGGAATCCGCCGAGCACCGCGCCGCGGACGTTGCCGATGCCGCCGACGACTGCCGCGACGAACGCCTTCAAGCCGAGTAACACCCAGATGCTCCCGGCGGTCTGCTGCAGGCCGGGATACTTCATCGCGTACAGGAACGCGGCCGCGCCCGCGAGCGAGGAGCCGAGCACGAAGGTGAACGAGATGACGAAGTTGACATTCACGCCCATGAGCGAGGCGTTCTCGATGTTGAAGGAGACGGCCCGCATGGCCGCGCCGAGTTTGGTGCGGAAGACGAGGGCCTGCAAGCCGACCATGAGCGCGATGGAACTGCCGACGATGAGAATGTCCAGCAGCCGGATCGGGACCAGCGGAGACAAGACGAGTTTGTACGACGCCCCGTCCAGATCTTTCGGGTTCCGCCGCGGCTGCGTCTCGATCTCGGTACCCGCTTCGATCTTCCCCGCCTCTCGCATCACGATGCTGAGCACCTCGGCGCGATTCTCCGCCGTGTCCGTGCGGGCGAGTTCGAGCCGGTACTGCCGCCCCTCGGCGATCTCGATGGCCTTGTCGAGCTTGATCACGCCGCGCTTGGAGCCGCCCGAGGCAGTGCCCTTGGCCACCACCGACTCGTTGAGCACGGCATCGGGCAGCAGCGTCGGCGCGGGCTTGGGGGAGGCGCCGAAGGGAAGCGTGGCGAGCGGGTCACCGGGAGTGCGGAGCGTCGCGACGCCATCCTTGATAGTCGGCCCGGTCTTCTTCTCTTCCTCCGTCAGCGTGGCGGCGTCCTTCGTGATGATCTTCTCTGGCCCGCGAGCCACCGTCACGCCGGGCAACTGCCCGATGTTCTGCAGCAGCAGCGAGACGCCGATCGCCGTGATCAGCACGTTCAGCCGCGGGGCCTTCCGCAGCGGCCGATACGCGAAGCGCTCGATGCAGTACCCCGTGGTGGCGCACATCGCTATCGCGAGCAGAAACACGCACACGCCGACCCACCACGGCGCGTGCTCCGCATCGATGTGCATCCTGCTGAGAATCACCGTCGAAGTCGTGAACGTCGTCCACGCCCCCAGCACGAAGATGTCCGAGTGCGCGAAGTTGATGAACTTGAGAATGCCGTAGACCAGCGTGTATCCGAGCGCCACGAGCGCGTACAGCGACCCGACGGCGACGGTGGCGATGAGGGTTTGCAGGAAGTCGGACAAGGGGAGAGGAACAGTTGACAGAGGAATAGTGCGGCGAAACGGAACGCAGGCCGCTTGTGACGCGGGTGGGGCGGAGTTTAGCAGGAAACGGGGAACGAGGAAGACGGATTACAGGCAAAGACGGTCAAAGAAAAAAGGCACCAAGGACTGAATGCCTCGATGCCTCACTCTTTATGGCCAGATAGCTTAGTTCGGCTTGACCGTGCTCACATACTTCGGAGCCGGGGGATCGCCCGCCATCTCGACGACGACCGCGCTCTTGGTGGCGTCGCGCTTGGCGTTGATCGTGATGTCGCCGGTGACGCCGGGATAGTTCTTGGTCGCGGCGATGGCGTCGCGGAGTTTCTTGCCGTCGGTGGTGTTGGCCCGCTTCATCGAGTCAAAGAGGATCTTCGCGGCGTCGTAGCCGAGCGCGGCGAGGCCGTCGGGGGTGTTGCCGCCGAAGTCGGCCTTGTAGGACTTGATGAACGCCTGCACGCGGGCGTCGGGCTGGTCGGGGGCGTAGTGGTTGGTGTAGTAGCAGCCCTCGATGGCGTCCTTGGCGATCTTGGCGAGCTCCGCGCTGTCCCAGCCGTCGCCGCCGAGGAGGGGCTGCGTGATGCCGAGCTTGCGGGCCTGCAGGGCGATGTTGCCCACGTCGGTGTAATAGCCGGGGATGTAGATGACATCGACCTTGGCCGAGCGGATGCTGGTGAGCTGCGCGGTGAAGTCGTTTGCACCGCCGGTGTAAGTCTGGCGCGTCGCGATCGTGCCGCCCTGCTTCTTGAAGTTCTCCTCGAACTGCTCGGACAAGCCGACGGCGTACGCCTGGGCCTGATCGACGAGGAGGGCCGCGGTCTTTGCCTTCAGGTTCTCACGGGCGAACTTCGCGCCCGCGTACCCCTGGAAGGGATCGATGAAGCAGACGCGGAAGACGTAGTCGCCGATCTCGGTGACGCGCGGGTTGGTGGACGAGGGAGAGATCATCGGCACGCCCGCCTCTTGGCAGACCGGCCCGCCCGCGAGGGAGAGCTTGCTGGCGACCTCGCCGAGCACACAGACGACCTTGTCGGATTTTACGAGCCGCTCGACGGCGAGCTTGGCCTCGCCGGCGTCGCCGCGTGTGTCGTATTCCTTGAGCTCGACCTTCTTGCCGTTCAAGCCGCCCGCGGCGTTGAACTCCTTGAGCGCGAGCTTGATGCCGTTGCTGGTGCTCTGGCCGAAGGTGGCTTCCGCGCCGGTGAGCGAGCCGTAGTGGCCGATCTTGATGACCTCATCGGCCGCCGCGGATTCGGCGGCGATGGCCGCGGGCGCGGCGAGCGTGCCGATCGCAAGAGCGGCCAGGAGCGAGCGTGCAGTCACGAGCAACTTCTTCATGGTGTGGACCTTTCCGGGAATGGGCAGAGTGTGTCGAGAGTGGGAGAAGCAGATCGGTCAGGCGGCGGGAGCACTGATGAGGCCGCGGATGGTATTGATGAGGGTGAGCGATTCCTCGTGTGCCGTGCGGCGGGATTTTCGCACCGCCTGCATAAAGGCGAAGGGCGCGGGGAGGATGGTGAGCGGAAGATACCAGGCGCAGGTGATCCAGAAGCTGACATCCGAATAGGAAGTGAAGTAGGTGCGGATCATCGAGTCCGTCAGCCAGACGCCTGGCCAGACAGAGAGCACGAGTGTGGCGATGAAGATCCACGGCATGGTGGGTTTGAGCTTGGCGGAGAAGCGCAGCGTCGAGCCGCCGCCGGCGGGCGTGGCGCGGGCATCGAGGATGGACTCGAAGGGCGTGCCGAAGTCGGTGAGCTTGAAGAGGATGTCGGACTCGCCTTTGGTTGCGTCGGCTTTGTGGAAGCCGGGGAGCTTGCCGCGCCGCGCCGCGGCGTCGAGCTTGGCGACAATTTCCACGCCGCTGAGCGGGCTGGAAAGTTCGGGGAGCGCGCCGGTCGTGGGCGCCGATGCGGAGTCGGAGTTGGGTTGCTGAACCGGTTCGGGCATGAGGTGGATGGAGGGCGGGTTGGGGATTGGTTGGGGCCGGGAGTGTACAGAGAGTACCCGAAGTGGGCGGGTGAGTTGCCCAGATGGAGCGTTCTCGGACAGATCATCGGTGCAAATGCTGTCTACTAAATCAAAAGGGCTTCCTTGTGAGCGAGTCGGCAGGTAGGGTGGATGTGCGAGCATGAGTGCAACTCCCGTCCAGCCCTCCCTCAGATTGGTCCGTGGCGATGAGCCGCCGATGCGGCGGACGCTGCGCATGGATGTCGCTGTGGGTGCGGATGGAGCGGTGGCGTCGCCGCGGGCGCGGGCTGAGGAGCGCATAGCACAAGAGAACGCGTCAGCCGCTTCGCTCTCCGCACTTGATCCGCGATGGGTGCTGGCGGTGCAGGCGTATCGCTCCGTGCAGGGCGGGCGGGCGGCGATTATCACCCCAGAGGAGCGGAAGCGGCTGATGGTGGTGGGGAACCGGATGGGGCTCAGGGCGTTTGATACGAGTCTGGTGATCGCGATCGTGCAGGATGGGGCGCGGGCGGGGGAAGATCCGCTGGGCGGCGCGGCGGTGGGACGTTTGAAGCTGGTTGGCCGCGAGATCGAGCTGGCGGATGCGGGGCGCGGGCCGAGCTGGGGGCTGGTCGCGGGGTTGGTGATGGCGGCGGGGTTGTTCGGCGCGGCGGTGACGCTGATTGCGGTGCGGATAATGCACTGAGCCGAGAGTCGTCGAACTCCGCGTTGTTGCCGCGGCATCCCTAACATTACAGCAATGTCCCTCTCTCCACCAAACGGCAGTGCTTCGTCTGGAAGCGTTCCTTCGCGAATCACGTTGCAGACGCTCGTCCGCATGGCGCGTGCCGCGGAGCCGTTTGCGTGTCTGACGTGCTATGACGCTTCAACGGCGAAGTGGCTCGCGCGAGGCGGGGTGCATGTGCTGTTGGTGGGTGATACTGCCGCGGAAATGGTGCTGGGGCTGAATCGCACGATCGACATGCCTCTGGAGGTGCTGCTGGCGCTCACGGCAGGTGTGAAGCGTGGTGCGCCGAACTGTGTCGTGATGGGGGATATGCCGTTCATGTCGTATCAGACAGATGATGCGACGGCCATTCGAAACGCGGGTCGGTTCCTCACCGAGGGGATGGCGGACATCGTGAAGATCGAGGGCGATGCGCGGCTCGCCGAGCGTGTCTCGAAAATCGTGCATGCGGGGATACCGGTCTGCGGGCATGTGGGTTCGCGGCCGCAGTATGTCGCGCTCACGGGTGGGTACGCCGCGGCGGGGAGAACGGTGGAAAGCGCGAAGCAGGTGGTTGATGATGCGGTCGCGCTGGAGCAGGCGGGGTGCGCGATGCTGCTTGTTGAAGCGGTGCCGCCGGAAGTCGCGGATCGGATCGCGGCGAGCACGACGGTCCCGCTGATCGGAATCGGCGCGGGGACGGGATGTCATGGCCAGGTGCTGGTGTTGCAGGACCTGGTGGGAATGACGGATCAGCCGCCGCGGTTTGCGGAGCCGGTGGCGTCGCTCGGTCAGGGGTTTCAGCAGGCGGCGGCGGAGTGGGTGGCGCGGGTAGGGCGGCGCGAGATCGGGGGGAAGCTGTACAGCATGAAGTCGCCCGCCTCGCCGTCGGCTGCCAAAGTGGCGGGCGCGCGGGTTGACGGAAGCAAATAGCGGATGCATCTATGAGATGGCAGTCACGCGACTTTCGCAGAACTGGCCGGTAACACCTGACGGGACGGCGGTTCGGTTCTGGTACGGCATTTGCGTATCGGGGCTGTGACGGGAATCGCGAGCGGTCATCGCGTCGTACTACATGCGTTGTGCGGGATCTTCGGGGTCGATCGAGTTCAGGATACAAGCCATGCGCAAGTTCATTGCTTTCGGGCCTGCTCTGGTGGTGTTGATGGCGACGCTGGTGACGCTGGTCGCCGCGCCGGCGGCGGTGCGGCTGATCGGCTACGCATCCACGGATGCGCAGATCCAAGTCGCGCGCCATGAACTGGATCAGGACAACATCCTCAAGCAGATCGACAAGGCGGTTCGGAACATCGCCGATGTCGTGGAGCCGTCGGTGGTGCACATCGGCGTGCAGTCGGCAAGCCGCAACGGTGTTCGCGCCGCGCAGGGCTCGGGATGGGTCTTCGACAAGCAGGGGCACATCGTGACAAACGCGCACGTGGTGCGCGGCGCGGGACGAATTTTTGTGCAGTTCAACGACGGGCGCGCGGCGGATGCCGAGCTTGTCGGTCAGGACACCTTCACGGACATCGCTGTGCTGCGGGTGAACACGACGGAAGGACTGTTCCCCATAGATCGGGCCACGGGGCTTGCGCTGCATCAGGGCGATCGGGTGTATGCGTTCGGCTCGCCGTTCGGGTTCAAGTTCTCAATGTCGGAAGGAATTGTTTCCGGTCTTGGCCGCGACCCGAGCGCGATCATCGGCGATGGGCGCGTGACGATGAATCAGGGATACACCAACTTCATCCAGACCGACGCGGCGGTGAACCCCGGCAACTCCGGCGGTCCGTTGGTGAACGTTGAAGGCAAGCTGGTCGGCATGAACGTGGCCATCGCGACCGCGCCCAAGGCGGACAGCCGCGAAGAGGGGCAGAGCGCGGGCATCAGTTTTGCGATCCCGCTCTCGACGCTGGAGCGTGTGCTCGATCAGATCGTCTCGGGCAACGCAGTTGCTCGCGGATATCTGGGTATCGGGCGCCCTGCGAACGACGATCAGAACCAAGCGTGGCTGAATCGGCTGGGGTATCACGGCCGCGGCGTGGTGGTGACCAATGTTGAACCCAAGAGCCCGGCGGAAAAGGGCGGGATGATGGTGAGCGATGTGATCGTCAAGCTCGACGACCAGCCGATCACGGGCGTGCCGGTGTTGCGGTCGGCGATCGCCAACAACGCGCCGGGCGATAAGGTAAGTGTTGAAGTCTGGCGCGGCGGGGAAACGAAGAAGCTCGTCGTGGAACTCGGGCGCATTGTGACGGATGAGGAGAAGCGTGATGCGCTCATCGCGCTAGCGCGATTCGGCATTCTCGATGTTGGTGAAACAAAGGATGGGCGCGTGCTTGTGACCGAGGTTCGAGCGCCCTCGCTGGCGTATCAGGCCGGTTTCCGCCCGAATGTGCGCATCGTGAGCGTGAACGGCTCGGATGTGAAGTCGCTTGAGGAGTTCGGGAATGCGATCGCGAACGAGGGGTTGCAGCAGGGTCGCGACCTGCGCGTGGCCATCGACGCGGAGGGCGGGGAACGCAAGGAACTGAAGATCAGCGGCAAGTGATCGCCCTTCAGGCGAGGATTACTCGGCCTTGCGGATGCGAACGCGGACTTTGGTTTCGGCGGGCGGCGTCTTGCTGAAATCCGCGATCCACTCGGGCTCCTCGGCGGAGGCATCGGGATTGATCAGCCGTGACCAGCCGATGACTTCCGAGCCAAAGGTGGTCAGGCCGATAATGGTGCCGGAGCCGTCCGCGTCATAGACCTCGCGCTCATCACCCGCCGCGGTTCTTCGCTTGACGATCTTGGAGCCGGTGAACATCCAGCCGGGTGCTGGCTCGGCGCGCGTGCTGGCAATCTTGTTTTCCGCCGTCCGGAACGGAGCTCTGTCACGAGCGTTGATGATCCAGTCGAGGGGGTTCTGCTCGACGTCTCGGCCATCCTTATCAGTAAATGCCACACGAACGGCGAGGTGATCTCCGGTTGGCTGGAGTGGCGTGAGCGTTCGCTCTTTCAGCATCCAGCCGCCGGGCGTTCCCGGATTCAGTCCGATCGCGAGCATCGCGGCATGAATATGCGATGGGCGAACGGTGGTGATGAGGAACGCCTCGTGCTCACGCGTGTTCGGGGCGCAGCAGAGGACTTCGAGAAAGAAGAGCGGGGCCTTGTCGTCCTTGACGAGCATGGGTGTGATCTGGGCATCGAACTCGACGACTTTCACGGCGGTATCGGCGCGGACGCCGGGGAAGAGCTCGCGCATGTCGGATGCGGCGAGAGCGGGAGCGATTGGCCATGTCACGGGCCGACCGGCAACGCGATCGTTGTGCATGGCGAGCATGAGGAGAATGACGCCGCCGAACATCATGAAGACACCGCCTGTTTCACGAGCCGCACGAACTCGTCGCCGCGCTGTTCGAAGTTGACGTATTGATCCCAGGAAGCGCAGCCGGGGGAGAGGAGGAGAGCGTCCCCGGGGCGCATGTGCTTGAGGGCGGTCTCAACGGCGCGGCCGACGGTTTCGCACTCCATCGCGCGGCCGCTGGCGGCGCGGGCGATGCTCGGGCCGGTGACTCCGATGGTGTAGAGTCCGGCAAGCTGCGGGCCGAGCTGCGCGATGGGCGTGAGGTCGGAGCCCTTGTCGTAGCCGCCGGCGATGAGGTGGAGCTTGGAGCGCGTGAAGCCGGGAATGCCCTCGAGTGCGGCGATGGCTTTGAGCGCGGACTCGGGCGTGGTGGACTTGCTGTCGTTGTAGAAGCGAACGGGATCGCCCGCCCGCGCGGGGAGCTTGGTTTCTGCGACGAGTTGGAGGCGGTGCGCCAGACCGGGGAATGCAGCGATGGCGCGAGCGAGCGCAATGGGGTCGGCCTCCGGCGCGAGTGCGCGACATGCTGCGAATGCGCCGGCGGCGTTGGTTCGGTTGTGATCGCCGGGAAGGAGCAGGGGAGTCGTAAACGCGGCGGGTTCGATGCGATGCGCGTGGGCGAGTGTTGCGGCCCGCCAGTCCCAGAGCGACTCGCCGAGAATCGCGACATCGCCCGAGCGTTGATGCTGGATCAGGTGTTTCTTGCTCGCGGAGTAATGCTCAAACTCGCCGTGCCAGTCGATGTGGTTTGGGGAGACGTTCGTGATAACCGCGACGTGGGGCGACCATCTGGGCGAGAGCGTCTGCTCCAGCCAGTAGAGCATCGCGGAGGAGAGTTCGAGGATGACGATCGAGTGGTTGTCGATGCGATCGAGATCGGCCAGAAGCGAGCCGCCGATGTTGCCGCCCATGAAGATGCCTGACGTGCGATGCCGGATGTCGGAGGCGGCCAAGGCGTGATGGATCATCGCCGTGGTTGTGCTTTTTCCGGCCGAACCGGTGATGCCGACGGTGCGGTGCACGCCGCGGACCCGGAGTTGCTCGATCGTCAGCGAGATCTCCGTCGTGATCGGGATCCCCGCGGCGGTGGCGGCGCGAAGAAAGCGATTCTCCCACGGCTTGGGGACCGCGGCGTTGGCGACGACAAGGTCGGTGGTGGTGAAGTCATTGACGTTGTGCTCGCCGAGGCGGAGCGTGACCTGGCCTGAATCAATGAGCGGCTGGATCTGCGCGACCGAGTCGGCAAGATCCGCGGCGGAGTCTTTGTCGGTGACGAGCACATCCGCGCCCTGCGAGCAGAGCCAGCGCGTAACGCCGATTCCGCCGCCGAACCGGCCAAGGCCCATGACTGTGACGCGTTTCCCTGCGAGATCGGTCATGTGGAGAGTGTACGAGTGAAAGTCCGACCAGAGATTGGACGAGTCAGTCCATATCTCGGCCGGATTGGATCGCGTCGAGCAGGACTTTCAGGAGATGCCGAGCTTCTGGGCCGGGAGTGCCATCGCCGATGGTGCGGCCGTCGATCTGGGTGATGCTCGTGACGAGTGTGGTGGTGCCGAGGAACATGACTTCGCTGGCGCGGGCGAGGTCCTCGGCTGGGAGCGAGCGCTCGCGGAATCGGGGCTCGTGTTTGAGGAGTATGTGACGGGTCACGCCGGCGAGGAGAGGCGCGCTGGTGAGCGCGGGGGTGACAAGTTCGGTGCTGCCGCGGCCGTCGGGGAGGGCGAGCATGACGTTCGTCGCGAGGCCTTCGGAGATCAGCCCGCCCCGCCCGGATTCGTCGCCGCCGCGGACGAGGATGGCCTCATCGACTCCGGCGAGTTCGGCCTCGCGGGCGAGCATGACGTTGCCCATGAGCGAGATGCTCTTGAGCCAGCCGAGTTCCCAACGGATGTCGCGGCGGGTGATCACGCGTTTGGTCGCGGGTATGCGCTGGGTTTCCAGCGGGGGCTGCGGCGAGCAGTAGCCGAGAATCGTGGGGGTGGTGTTCTTGCCCCGAGCGCGAGAACGGACGGGATCGCCCTCGCCCGGCGTGCCGCCGGTGACCTGCCAGTAGACGAAGGCGTCGCGGAGGTTGTTGGCCTTCACGAGTTCGGCGGTACGCTCGCCGAGGGTGGAGATGTCGAAGGTGATTCCGGCAGCATCGAGGCCGCGCTGCATGCGGCGGATGTGGGCGGCGAGGCCGATGACGCGCGTGGAGTTCTGCCAAGGAATCGAGCGGAGGCCTTCGTAGACACCCTCGCCGAAGATGAAGCCGCGATCGAAAGGATCGATACGGGCTTGGGAGCGCGGGAGGAGTTGGTCGTTGAGGTGGATCAGCATGTCATTGGGCGATGTCGGATGTCGGATGAAATGTGACGGACGAGAGATGCTCAATCGGATGATTGGAGTTGTGTGCTACATCAGAGCGATCGGGTCGATGTCAATCGCGGTGTGAGCATCGCTCTTGCACAGTCCTTTGGCGCGGGCGTCTGCGAGGATGTCCTGGATGGCGGAGCGGGAGGAGGAGAAGAGCAGAAGTTCGAGGCGGTGGTGGCCGGCGATGCGGGAGATGGGGCAGGGGCCGGGGCCGATCATGCGGACTTTGTTGCCGCGGGCGGTGTTGGCCTCGTCAAGTGCGGATTTCAGACGTGTGGCGGCGGCGTCGGCTTTGGCGAGTTCTTCATCGCGGACGACGATCCGGGCGAGCCGCGACATGGGAGGAAGGCCGGATTCGCGGCGGGTTTCCAGCTCTTGGCGGGCGAAGGTGACGAAGTCGTGGGCGGCGGCGTGGACGAGCGCGGGAGCGTTGACATCAAAGGACTGCACGATGACGCGGCCGGGAATGGTGCCGCGGCCGGCGCGGCCGGCGACCTGACTCACGAGTTGAAAGGTGCGCTCCGAGGCGCGGAAGTCCGGGAGCGAGAGCGCGGTGTCGGCGTTGATGACGCCGACGAGACGAACGTTGGGGAAGTCCAGTCCTTTCGCAATCATCTGCGTGCCAACGAGCATCTTGATTTCCCCGGAGGCGAACCGTGCGAGCATCGAGAAGTAGTCCTTCGCGCTGGACATGGTGTCGCCATCCACGCGAACGAGCGTGGTTTCATCGAGCTGCGAGGCGAACTTTTTCGTGAGTTCCTGCTCCACGCCCTGCGTGCCGAGGCCGAGGGTGATGACGCGCTTCTCGCAGACGGGGCATTTGTCCGGCAGGAGTTTCTGTGCGAGGCAATGGTGGCAGCGGACAACGCCCTTCGCTGGGGTGTGACCGGCGATCACGCGGTGCTGGACCATCTTGACATCGCAATCGTCGCACGTCATCACCCAGCCGCAGGTGGAGTCCGGGCAGGCGATGTAGCTGGCGTAGCCGCGGCGATTCAGCAGGAGCAGGATCTGGCCGCCCGCGGTGAGCGTGTCGCGGATCGCGCGTTCAAGCGTGGGGCCGATGAGATGCAGGTGGGCATCGCGCTTGCCGGTGGTCTGCTGGCGGATGCGGCGTTCTTCGGCAAGATCGACGAGCTCGACGCGCGGGAGCTTGCCGCCGCCGACGCGATCAGTGAGTTCCCAGAGAGCGTATTTCGATGTCGGATGTGGAGTGCGGTGGGCCGGTGTGGGCTGAGCGTTCACCCATGTTTCCAGACTCGGCGTGGCGGTGCCGAGGATGATGGGGATGCCTTCCATGTGGGCGCGTTTGATGGCGACATCGCGGCCGTGGTAGCGGGGGAGTTGGTCCTGCTTGTAGTCGCTGGCGTGCTCTTCATCGACGACGATGAGGCCGAGCTTGTCGAGGGGCGCGAAGATGGCGGAGCGTGCGCCGACCATGACGCGGGCTGCGCCGCTGGCGGCGCGGGACCACTCGCGGTGGCGCTGGCTCGCGCTCAAGCCAGAGTGAAGGACTCCGACACCTGCGGAGCGAAATCGTTCAACGAATCGACCCGCCGTCTGCGGCGTCAGTGAGATCTCCGGCACAAGCACGAGCGCGGTTTGGCCGCGTGCAAGGACGGATTCGAGGATGCGGAGGTAGACCTCCGTTTTGCCGGAACCTGTGACGCCACGGATGAGGTGGACACCGAACGCGCCGAGCGTGGCAGCGATGCCGGTGACAATGTGCGATTGCGCGGCGGTGAGTTCGGGGCGCAGGGATGCGGGAAGGAAGGCCGCGCCGCCGGAGGGGTCGGCCTGCTCGACGGACATCTGGGTTTCAACGCCGCCGAACTGACGGACATCTTCGATCTCGACGGTGCGTAGCAGGCCGAGCTTCACGAGCTTGTTGATGGGGCCGAGCGTGCGCGCGGTGATGCGTACGGCGAGCGCATCGGCCGTAAGGGGGAACAGCGAGCGATCCAGCGCGGCGATCTGTTGCCACGCCTCCAAGGTCTGCTTGGTCAGCTTGGAGGATTCAACGAGCGCGAGTTCATCCTGTTCTGGCAGGCGATCCAGATGCACGAGCGTGCGGAGGCCGGTGCGTTTCTTGACGGCGGCAGGGAGCATGGCGGCGAGTACCATGCCGAGTGGGCATACGTAGTAGCCGGACATCCAACGCGCGAGTTCGACGAGTCCGGGCGGAAGCCCGGTGCCGGTGTCGCGGAGGATGCTCTTGATTTTTGCGGGAGCGAATCCTTCGAGGAGTTCGGTTCCACCCGCCTGGATCACGATCCCGGCGGAGGGCGTGTTGCCGCGGCCGAGGGGTACCTCGACGCGGCGACCGACGGTGACGGGTTCGGCGGAGCGGTAGGTGAGGCCGGTTCCCGCGCCGCCTTGATCCAGGCCGCGTTCGACGGCGATGCGCAAGTAGGTCCACGCTCCGCCCGGTGGTGGAGCGGGGGCTGGCGTTTCGGAGTTGCCGAAAAGGTCGGACATCGCGCACAAATCTAGCAAGTGGGGGACTATGATCGACCCTGACATGACCACAAAGCCCGCAGTTCAACGGTCCGGCCGCCTCGCTCTGGAGGATGGCTCGGTGTTTCACGGCCAGGCGTTCGGCGCGACAGGCAGCCAGATCGCGCAGACCGCCGAAGTGGTGTTCAATACCGCGATGTCGGGGTATCAGGAAGCCCTGACGGATCCGTCGTATTGGGGCCAGATTCTCGTCATGACGGCCCCGATGATCGGGAATACCGGCGTGAATGAAGAGGATGTGGAGTCAGTCAAGGTGCAGGCCTCAGGGTTTGTGGTGCGTGAGCTTTCGCGCGTGGTGTCGAACTTTCGTTCCACGACGGATCTGTCGACATATCTCGCGAAGAACGGTGTGCTCGGGTTGGCGGGCGTGGATACGCGGGCGTTGACGCGGCGGCTTCGCGTCCGCGGTGTGATGCGTGGTGTGATAACCGACATCCCTGTTGCCGACCTGTCGGATGCGCAGCTCGTGGCGGCGGCTACACACGCGGGAGACATGGCCGGCGCGAATCTGGTGCCGAAGGTTGGATGCAACAGCCCTCAGAAGTGGACGGAAACGCTGGGAGATTGGTCGCCCACGGCCGAGACGGGCGGATCGAAGAACAAGCGGTTCCGCGTGCTCGCGCTGGATTGCGGGGCGAAGCGGAACATTCTGCGGAACCTCGCCGATCGCAACTGCGATGTGGAAGTCGTGCCGCACGACATCTCCGCGGCGGACATCAAGAAAAAGTTCGACTCCGGTGCGGCGGACGGCCTGTTTATCTCCAACGGCCCCGGCGATCCGGCGGCAGTCGAGGTGACGATCAAGAATCTCCGCGAGGCACTGCATTCCCAGGATCGGCACGGTCCAATCCCGACCTTCGGCATCTGCCTCGGCCACCAGTTGCTCTCGCTCGCGCTGGGAGCGAAGACCTACAAGCTCAAGTTCGGGCATCGCGGGCTGAACCAGCCGGTGCTGAACCTGTTGACCGGTCGGGTGGAGATCACCAGCCAGAATCACGGTTTCGCGGTCGATCCGGAATCGCTGAAGTCGGTCGGCGGCGAGGTGACCCACATCAATCTGAACGATCAGACTGTGGCGGGCTTCTGCACGACCGATCGGCCAATATTTGCCGTGCAGCATCACCCCGAGGCATCGCCCGGGCCGCACGATGCGAGCTATCTGTTCGACACCTTTGTGACCATGATGACTGATCGCAAGCCATTGGGAACAAAGGGGTTGCGGGTGCAGTCCCGGGCGAGCGGGAAGGTGTCGGCACCTGTCGGTTCTGGGGTTTGAGATGGTTCTTGAGAATCTGGGCTGGCGTGCAATACAAACGTTTGCCGATCGTTGAGCGGTTGTGACGCTGACGATTTGCCCTGCGCAGACGTTTGGCTTCATCGTCGGTCGTCATGTTCGATCGATGCCTGCCCGGACACACCCACGGATAGCACTCCCATGAATCGCACGAATCGCCTGCTGACGCTCGCCGCGACTTGCGCTTGTTCTCTTTCCTTCCTTGCCGATCTTGCTTCCGCGCAGGGTCAACCGCAGCCCGGAGGTGGTGGGGCTGCGGGGACAGGCGGCGGGCGTCAGCCGGGCGGTCGTGGTGGGAACAACAATGGCGGCAATAACGGCGGTCAGCGCGGCGGTGGTGGCGGTGGGTTCGGTGGCATGTTCGGTGGCGGCGGCCGCGGCATGATGGAGGCCAGCGTCAGCACCGAGGACATGACCAAGTACGGCAAGATGCTGAACCTGACGGCGGCCCAGAACGACGCCGTGAAGGCGCTGCACGAGGCGTATGTGCAGGAAGCCACAACGGCAGCCCAGAAGATGCGAGATGAGATGGACGCGATCCGCGAGGAAGCTCGCGACGATCCGTCTCGTATGTCCGAGATTGGCGAGATGTTCACGAAGTTCCGCACCAAGCGTCAGGCGATGGAGACGGCGTTCTTCAGCGACGTCAAGGCGACGCTGACCCCCGAGCAGCAGAACGTCTGGCCGACCGTCGAGCGCACACGCCGCCGCGAAACCACTATGAATCGCGGGCTGATGTCCGGCGAGCGAGCGGACCTTGTCAAGATAGTTGATGGCCTGAAACTTTCGGCGGATGCGCACAAGCCGACCGAGCAGATTCTCGATCAATATCAGATCGATCTGGACCGCGAACTGATCCTGCGCAACGAGCAGCAGGAAAAGATGCAGGGCAATATGCGTGATCTGTTCACCGGAGGCGGGGATCAGACCAAGTTGCAGAAGATGATCGAGGACGGGCGCGCCGCGGCGGTGAAAGTCCGCGATGTGAACAAGCGGTACGCGCGTCAGATCGAGGCCGTGCTGCCCGACGACGCGACCAAGGCGAAGTTCAGCGAGGAAGTCCGGCGGGAGTCGTTCCCGAACATCTATCGCGGGCAGTCCTACGCGAGCCGCGTGGCGGAATCCGCCGGGTCGATCGAGGGCGTCTCTGCCGAGCAGAAGGCGTCGATCACGGACATCAAGGAGCGGTACACCCGCGATCTGGCCGCGCTGAATCAGAAGATGGAGACCGAGTACGAGAAGCGCGAGTCCACGATCACGGCGGCCGAACTTATGGGCCGCATGGGCGGTGGTGGCGGCGGCGGTCAGCGCGGTGGCGGCGGAATGATCGACAGCGAAGAACTCAACACGCTTCGCGACCAGCGTCGCGATCTGGAAACCTCAACCGTCGAGAAGATTCAAGCCCTCCTGAATGAGGAGCAGAAGGCCAAGCTTCCCCAGCGCGGGAATGGTGGCGGTGGTGGTGGCGGCGCCCGCGGAGCGGGCGGCGATCAGGGTGGTGGCGGGGCCG
>JBGANP010000164.1:0-3186 GCA_044222255.1 Phycisphaerales bacterium | reverse complement strand
GACATGGCCAACGGCGACAACATCACGCTCTCAGCTCTGCGATCCACCGTCCACCTCGGCGCCCACGCCGACGGCCCGAACCACTACTCCCATCCTGCCCCCGGCGTCGGCGAGCGCCCCATTGCGCACTATCTCGGCCCCTGTACGCTCATCGACGCCGACATCCAGCGCGGCCAGCGCGTTACGCCCAAGCACCTCCGGCCCGCGAGCCCAGCGCGACCCTTCCCGCATCCCCGTGTTCTCATCCGCACGAGCACGTTCCCCGACTTCGAGCACTGGAACTCAGACTTCGCCGCCCTCGACCCTTCGCTCGTAGAAGCCCTCGCCGCGGCTGGCGTCACCACCGTGGGCATCGACACTCCCAGCGTCGATCTTCAGGATTCCAAAGACCTCCCCGCCCACCACGCCATCGCCCGCCACGATATTTCCATCCTTGAAGGGCTTGCGCTCGTCGGCGTCCCCGCCGGCGACTACGAGCTCATTGCCCTCCCCCTCAAACTCATCGGTTTCGACGCCAGCCCCATCCGCGCGATTCTGCGCACGCTGCCCGCAGGCATCTGAGCGTGATACGACCTGTTTATGAGCACGCCGACGGCAACCCCGGCAGCCCATCAACACTCGCCGCGTTCTTCCGCCGCTGATATTCCCGCAGCTCCTCCGGCGACTTCCGCTCGGTCCACGCCGTGAGTTGCTCCCGATCCCCGACAAACGAAAACAGCGGCACGCCGAACCCGCACGAGTCCATGATCCGCTCCACCTCCAGCACAATGATCGACCGCACCCGCGCCGTGCTCGCGCCCAGCCCAAACGCGGTCCGCAGATCGTCAAACCCCGCATCCCCCGGCTCCACCACGCGCCCCGCCCCATACAGCCGCACGATGTTCGGCTTCCCCTCAAACGCGCAGAACATGATCGTGAGCCGCCCGTTTTCCCGAACGTGCGCGATCGTCTCCACTCCGCTCCCGTTGTAGTCCAGATACGCCACCCGCCGCGGCCCAAGCACGCGAAACGAATCCAGCCCCTTCGGCGATACATTCACATGCCCCGCCGCCCCGCTCGGTGCGCTCGCGACAAAGAACAGCTTCTGCCGCTCAATGAAGGACCGCAGTGTTCCATCAATCTCGGCATGGCTCTTCCCCACGCGTCGCTCCTTGCACCCCCCAAAGGCGTGGTTCACCTACGCCCCTCTCAGCGACAGGGTTCGGACGGTGTTCCCCACATCCGATCCCGCCCCGTCCACTTCACATGAAGAAAACTCCCACGCACATCGCGCAGGATCGGGAATCCGATGACGTATCAGAACTAGGGTTCGAATATCGCCTCACTCGGAGGGTTCCATGTCCCGAACGATACTTGCATCCACCGCGATCGCTCTTTCCCTCGCACTCGTCCCGGCGGCCGGCGCCGCCGTGGCCTATGCCATCGATTCCAATGGCGCTCTCACCCGTTTCGATCCATATTCCACCGCCGCGCCGGTCCGCGTCGGTGGCTTCGGCTCATTCATCAGTGGCCTCACCATCGATTCCGCCGGCCGTGGCTGGGCCTTCAACTGGACGGGCAATCTCTATCAACTCAATCTCGAAACGGGTGCCCCAACATCGTTCGGCACCCTGCCCCCGCAAGGCTCCGGTTGGTACAAAGACCTTGCCTGGGACGCCGCAAACAACCGAATTCTCGGCATGCACTTCGGCTCAGCTGGCCCAACCATCGGCGTGGTTGATCCGGCCGCACACACCTTCACGTCCCTCGGCCCCATCTCCGGAATCCCGATTGGCGGCCACTTCACCGGCCTCGCCGTCGGTCCCCACGGCGAGATCGCCCTCGCAGATCAGGCCAACGGTCGCATCTATGACGTCGCGGTCACCGGCTCCGGTCTCTCGGCGGTCCGCCGCAGCGGCGTTGTTCCCGGCGCGCTTCTGGAGGGGCTCGAGTTTGATCCCATCTCGGGCGATCTTCTCTCCGGCAGCCCGATCAGCCGCGTTCTCGCCGACGGCACCCTCCAGCAGTTGCGCACGGACGTGACCGCCTACGACATTGCCTTTGTCCCCATCCCCGCGCCGAGCGCGGCTCTCGTCCTCGCCCCCGCCATGCTCAGTCTCGCGTGCCGCCGTCGCAAGTGAGTCGCCGCTCGATCACTTCGTCACGTGGAAGACTTTCATCAGCACCGCGAGCCCCAGCAGCACCGCCTCCGTCGCCGCGAATCCATACGTGATCTGCTTCACCCCCGGCACCATGAGCAGCGTCGGAATCCGCCACGCGACGAGCCCGCCGTAGAACAGCAGCGCAAAGAGCAGCCCCGCCTGTCGCATCTCCGGCTGCATCGCCGCCAGCAGGAAGAACATCGCGATCCCGAACTCCATCCCGCCATACACGGTGATGTACTCGCTCTTGCCCGAGCCGGATCGAAACCCCAGCCCGAGCGCATCCGCCGTCTTCTCCGGCATCAGCGTGCACCACAGCGCGAAGATCACATACAACGCGGCGTTCACATACAGATAGGTTCGAAGCATCCCCGACGATAGCACCCGCAACTCCCACCAAAGTCGCTACCGCCACAGCAGCATCGCCCCCGCCATCGCGGCCATCGCCAGATCCTCCACCAGCGTCACCGTCGTCATCGGCAGGTTGAGCACCGTCCCCAGGCACGCGCACCGGATCGCCTGCTTCCGCCGCAGCGCGCCCAGCACCCCCGCCGCGCCGATCACCATCAGCCCCAGCGTCACGCTGCTCGTCACCACCGGCTGCCACCGCGCCAGATACGCCACGCCCAGCGCAAGCTCGACAAACGGATACACATACGCCCACGGCTTCCACATCCGCGCCAGCGGGTCGTACATCCGAAACGCGCTCGCGAACCCCGGCAGGTCCAGCGTCTTGAAGAACGAGAACACCAGGAAGAACCCCGCCATGAAGTCGTTCATCAGGGTGTGCGCCGACCCATCGCCGCGCAGCCAAGTGGCGCACGCCGTCACTCCCGCGATGTAACCCACGATGATGAACAGCGGCCGCAGACTCTTCGCCGGCTCAGTCACCTCAGGCGCGGCCCCTTTCGCCGCTTCGCTTTCCGCCACGACCTCATAGCTCCCCGCGCTCCGCACCGCCGCCGCCAGCGCGGCCTCGCTCATCGGCCCCTCACTCTCCACCCTCGCCCGCGGCGGCTCCAGCGTGACCCGTACCCCGCTCACC
>JBGANP010000050.1:0-25716 GCA_044222255.1 Phycisphaerales bacterium | reverse complement strand
TTGGCGGGGGAGGTGTCGCGAGCGAAGCAAGCGACGGAGGGGGTACGTCCACCCTCACCGCGCGACCTTTTCTCCGATTGCCCCAATGCCTGTGCCCCGGCTTTTCCGCGCGCCGCGGAACAGCCGGGATGCTGCAACCACATCCCCACCCATCCCGCGCCTCCACCCTCCCCCGCCGCAGCGGCAGAGCCGCCGAGCGAAGCAAAGGCCGACGAATCGCTTGCAGCCCTCCTTGATGCCTCGATGCCTCCTCCCTCTCGGCCTTCTTCTTCCCCCTTCGCCCACTCCTCGCACACCACCCGACGCCCCCGTCACCACCGCCGATCCGCCGTCGCCCTTGCGAACATTCCACATCCCGCTTCGTCCGTCCCACTTTCCCCCGACACCCCGCAAAAACAAACGCGGCCCACCCAAAGGCAGGCCGCGCACCATTCTTCAAACTCTCCGCGTTCTCCGCGGCTCTTCGCCCCCCGGCAAGTAAACCTTCTTCCCCTACCCCCGCCGCTTCGCTTCCATCCGCTCCACCGCCGGCACGCGGATGTTCCGGGCCAGGCCGAGGAAGCCCATCGTTCGGATCACCACCCAGCTCAGGTCAAACTGCCACCAGGCCAGGCCGTGCCGCGCGCTGGTCGGGAAGGCGTGGTGGTTGTTGTGCCAGCCCTCGCCCATCGCCAGGACGCCGAAGATCGGGTTGTTGCGGCTGTGGTCGTGGCTGTCAAACGGCCGCGAGCCCCAGATGTGGCAGACGGAGTTCACGCTCCAGGTGACATGGTGGACCAAGAAGACGCGGACCAGCCCGCCCCAGAGGAAGCCGAGCAGGACTCCAGACCAGGTCATGGTGAGCAGGCCGCCGAGCGCGGCGGGAATCAGCAGGCCCGCGATCATCCAGACCGGGAAGAGAGCGCTGAGCGTGCGGATCATCTTGTCCTTGTCCAGATCGCGGACGTAGCGGCCAAGGCCGGGGGCCTTGCGGACGAACATCCACCCGGCGTGGGCGTGCCAGAAGCCGCGAAGGACGCCGAGAACGCCGTCCCAGGTGCCGCGCGAGGCGTGCGGGGAGTGCGGGTCGCCCTCATCGTCGGAATGCTGGTGGTGCGAGCGGTGCACCGCGGCCCACTCGATGATCGATCCCTGCACGGCCATGGAGCCGAAGACGCCCAGAAGGAAAGCGACCGGGCGCGGTGCGCTGAAGGACTTGTGCGTGAAGAAGCGGTGGTAGCCGACGGTGATGCCCAGGCCGGTGACGATGTACATCCCCGCCATGATGCACAGGTGGACCCAGTCAAAGGCGATCCCCCAGAGCAGAAAGACCGCGGTGGCGAGGCCGACGAATGGGAGAACAACCGCGAGAATGTTCGCGATCCGCGTGGAGAGCGTGGTGGCGTGCGGCTGGTCTTCCAGCGGCATGTCGCGCTTGCGAACCCGCGCCCGCGGGGCGATGAACTTCGGATTCACAGGGCGCGTCGCCGGTGTGAGTGGGGTCGTTTCAGTCGTCGGAGATTCGATGGGTGTATTCATGGGAGAGTGGGCGCTCGCCGGGGAACGCCAGATGAGGGTAGCCAGAGCCCCGCAGCGGCCGGGGGGCACAAAGGCGGTTCATCGGTTCTACGCCGCATGGCCGTGCAAGGTCGCGGGATGGAAAGAACCCGGAATGTTCACGTGGAAACCCGTCTGCCATTCCGGCATGGAGCCCGCGAAGAGGGTGGACCACGCGCGGCAATAACCGGGCGATTCCGGGTCAATGCGCGTGCTACGGTGAGGCACATGCCAGCCGAACACGCCATGCCGATCCTGCTGCCGACGCCGCGGTCGATGCGACCGACGGGAAAAACCGTCCGTCGTCCGACCAAGGACTGGTGGACGCAACTCCTCGCCGAGCAGCGGATGCAGCGCGAGGACGGTCTGCCCAGGGACTGGGATGGCGGAAATGTAATTCTCAACGAGAGGGCGAGTGATCTCGCGCCCGAGGCGTACAGACTACGGATCGCCGGGGACGCGTTCGGGGAAATCCAGATCCACATCGACGCCAGTTCACGGCATGGCCGCAGGCACGCTCTGGCCACGCTGCGCCAGTGGTGCCGGGCACACCAGGGGAAGAAGGAACTGGCGTGCGTGGAGATCGAGGATGCGCCCGCCTTCGCCACCCGCGGCGTCATGCTGGATGTCTCGCGCGACAAGGTCCCGACGATGGAGCAGTTCCGCGAAACGATCGACCTGCTCGCCTCGCTGAAGTTCAACCACTTGCAGCTTTACACAGAACACACGTTCGCGTATCGGGGGCACGAGGATGTGTGGAAGGAGTGGTCGCCGCTGACGGCCGATGAGGTGCGGGAACTGGATGGCTACGCCGCGGCAAGGGGGATCGAGCTGGCGGCGAACCAGAACTGCTTCGGCCACCTCGCGGCGTGGCTGAAAAAGCCGGCGTATGAGCACCTGGCGGAGATCGAGGGGAACAACGCCTGGTACTTCCATCAATGGGAACGCCGCGGGCCATTCTCGCTCTGCCCGGCGGAGCCGAAGGCGGAGCGGTTTGTCGGGGAACTGCTCGATGAGTTGCTCCCGTGCTTCACGTCGAATCTGGTGAACATCGGGTGCGACGAGACGTTCGATGTGGGGTGGGGGCGATCGAAAGAAGAAGTGGATCGACGAGCCCGAAGCGAAAGCGAGGGAGACCGCAGCCGCGCCAGAGCGGAGTTGTATTTCGAGTTCGTTCAGAAAATCGCCAAGGCCTGCGAGAAGCACGGAAAGCGACCGATGATGTGGGCGGACATCGCGCTCACGCATCCGGAGATGTTGCACCTAATGCCGCGCGAGATGATCGGCCTCGCGTGGTGGTACGAGCCAACGGAGAAGTTCGAGAAGTGGGTGGGCGCGATCAAGATCGCGGGGCATGAGGCATGGGTCTGTCCGGGGACATCGAGCTGGCGGACGTTTACGGGGCGAACGAGCGAACGCCGCGCGAACATCGCCGACGCCGCGGAGCAGGGACTGAAAGCGGGCGCGGCGGGGTTCCTTATCTGCGACTGGGGCGACATGGGGCATCGGCAGCAGTGGCCGATCTCACTCGCGGGGATCGCGCAGGCGGCGGAGGCGGCGTGGAATCCGGGGGCCGCGCGGGCGTTTGATCCGCAAGCGACCGGCCTGCATGTGCTGCACGAGTCGCCGGAACTCGGAACGTGGCTGGAAAAACTCGGCGAGTGCGACCGGCCGATCCGGCAGTCGGCGAACGTACTGAACGCCAGCGCGCTCTTCAACGATCTCCACCCGCCGGTGCCGGGGCAACTCAAGGCGATCACGCACGAGGTCGATGCGAGCATCGAGCAATGGCAGGCCGCACGGGCGCGGCTGGAAGAACTGCGTGATTCACGACCGGCAATCCAGAGCGAACAACTCCGCGAGGAACTCGATCACGCGATCGAGTGCGCGATCTTCGCGGCGGACCATGCGGTCGCCGCGCGGGATGCGGCGGTGTTGCACAGCACTCTCGAGTCATTGATTGCACGCTGCGAAGCCATCAAGGCCGAGCACGAGCGGCTCTGGCTCAAGCGCAACCGAGCGGGCGGCATGGACCATGCCTCATCCTTCTATACCAAAGTGATCCACGCGCTGCGTTCGCCGACGGCTTAGCCGAGCACTTCCACCGATGCGACGGTGGTGTCGTCATCCAGAAACGGCCGCGCGGCGTGCTGCTGCACCTGGCGGATGAGCGTGTCGGCATCGGATTCGGCGGAGGTCGTGCCGCGCACGATCCCAGCGATGCGGGCGATCCCGAACTCCTCGCCGGTGGGGGAGCGCTGCTCGGACAGGCCATCGGAGTAGAGCACGACGCGATCGCCCACGCCGATCGGATGTGTCGCACTCTGAAACTGATACTCGGGTTCGATGCCGAGCGGGATGCCCGCGCCGCCCCGTGATTGCTGGATCGTTCCATCCGTGTGGCGGATGCCCCAGTGCCCGTGTCCCGCATCCACGAACGTGAGCGCGCCCGCGCTCAGATCGATGAGCCCTACCCACGCGGAGACGAAACGGTCCATCGGAGAGTGCAGGCAGACGTAGCGATTCAGCTCGCGGACGGCCGCGCCGAGGTCGGGTTCGCGCCTGAGCGCGGCGTGCAGATACGCCTGCGTGGAGGCCATGACGATGGCCGAGCCCGCGCCCTCGCCGGAGACATCGCCGATGGCGATCGCGACGCGGCCGGAGCCGAGATCGATGGCGTCAAAGAGATCGCCGGCAACGAAGCGACCGGGGATGTTGCGCACGGCGTAGCGCACGCGGCCCTCCGCGAGCGTCGCGTCGGGAGGGGGCATGACGAGTTGCTGGGCCTCGCGGGCCGCGCCGAGGTCGGATTCGAGCGCGACGCGGCGCTGATCGATCTCGGCCCGCATGGCGTTGCCGATGGCCATGCCGTACATGCGAGCGAGCGCGGCACAGAAGGACTCGGCATCGGCGCGGACGCCAACACGAGACTCCTCGCCGCGGGCGTCGAGGTAGAGGAGCGATGTGACGGTGCTTCCGATGAAGACGGGGACGCAGACGGCGGAGTGGATGCGCAGCTCACCCATGGTGTGAGCCGAGACGTATTCGGTTGCGGATCGCTCGATAATGGAGGCGGCGTGCCCCGCGACGGCTTCGCGGATGAGCGAGCGGCTGAGTCCGGCGCGCTGCCAGTCTTTCGGCGAGCCGCCGTGGGACTCGATGATGTCCACCTCGGCATCATCCGAAGGGCAGGAGAGAATCGCGCCGCGTGTGAAGCCGGTGCCGGAGAGCGCGGCGTCAAGCACGACGCGGGCCATGGTTCCGGCATCCGGAGCATCCATCAACTTGAGCGTGCAGTCGATGAGCTGATCGAGCCGCTGGTTCGCGGCGGGCGCGGCGACGGAAGCGGGGGAAGATCGCGAGGCGGAATCATCGAGCGTGCGTGCCGTGACGCGCGAGCCGGCGTGCGAGAGTGAGGCAGTGCCGATGCGGATGCGGAACGTCCACGGGCCGATGCGAACCAGATCACCGACCGCGAGGGCAGTCGGCGAGTCGGCGGCGAGTAGCACTCCGTTGACGAACGTGCCCGGCGAGGAGTTGAGATCGGTGATGAACCATCGCCCCGCGGCGGACATGGTGGTGCTGGAGCCGGGGCTGGCGCGGGTCGCGGCGTGATGTTCGACCATCGCGTGTCGGCGCGAGACGCCTTCGCTCAGGAGCAGGACATCACTGCCGACCGCGCGCCCGAGGATCGCGGGCTTGTCGGGCGCGAGCGATGGCACATCGATCGCAGGACCAGCGATGGGATCAAGGCGGAGTGTGCGGTCGGGAGTGGGCATAGTGGTGGAACGGGATTCGATGATTTGGCGTGAGGTTAGGACGCTTGGCGTCTGGGCCAGACTACTGATAGAGTGCGCTCCCGTGGTGAAGCCCGACTCGCATCTTTCTCTCGGCATCGATATCGGCGGCACATCCATCAAGTGTGCGTTGATGGATGGGGAGCGCGAGGTGTGGACGGGGCGGAGCGGGGAGTACGCGCGGCCGAATCGGGCGGGGCTGGTGCGGGCGATGGCGGAGTTGATGGGGGCTTCGCCGCTGAGCGGCGGTGGGGGTGGAAACACGGTGGCGAGCGTGGGGGTGTGTGCGCCGGGGCTTCGGGATGCGAGCGGGGTGATCACGCGGGCGGTGAATGTGCCGGGGCTGGTCGGTGTGTCGCCGGGTGCGTTGATTGCGGAGGCGTGGTCGGGCGCGGCGGGGGCTCGGCTCGCGGAGTTCACGGATGCGCACGCCGCGGCGGCGGATTACTGGCGGAGTCGGCAGGGGCGCGGACGAATGGTGGCGATCAGTCTTGGGACGGGCGTTGGCGCGTGCGTGCTGGACGCGAGAGAGAACGGAGATCCTGTGCCGCTGATTGTGACGGGGCGCGGGCCGGGGCAGATTGGACAGATGGATGTGGGTGAGGTGGAGTTTGAGAGGACTGATATCTCGGGGGAACACGCGTCGCAGGCATGGGCCGGGAGGCCCATGCCACTTCCGCTTGGCCCGGACGGAGGGCGCGGAACGCTGGAGGCCTACATGGGCCTGCCCGCACTGCGAGCGCGGTTCGGGGATGATCTAAGTGGGGCGATCGCGTCGGGTGCAATGCGGGTGGATCGGCCGCCGCTGAGCGCGCTGGTGCGGGCGCTGCGGATCGCGCACGCGATCTATTTGCCCGAGCGGATTGTGCTGCTCGGCGGAGTGGGGATTCGCCTGCGGCCGCTGCTGGGGGAGATGCGAGAGCGGATCGCGGATGGGCTGACCACGCTAGCGCGGCCGGTCTGGACACTGGAAGCGGGAGAGAGTGATTTCCATGCGGCGCGCGGGGCGGCGTGGATGGCGGGACGAGCGTGATCCTGCGAAATGGTGGAATATCCGCGGGATTCGCTCGCCCCCCCAATGGGACTCGCTCATCCCGGGCGTGCGTACTGCGTGCGTCTAAGTGTTTGTTCAGGTGGATATGCCCCGAATCGGTGTGGAGCGGGTTGTACGCTTGGCACCCGGGCGGGTTTGCTGTACCTTCCGAGGCCCGGTGGGAGTGTTTCAGGAACCGTTTGAGGGCCCGTTCATGGTGGAAGAACTCAAGAAACTCCGGCAGCACCTGCTCACGGGTGTGTCGTTTGCGATTCCGTTCATCGCGTGCGGCGGCATTCTGATCGCGCTCTCGCTGGCGTTTGCTCCGATGACGGCGACCGGGCCGAACATGGACGGCATCGAGCCGGCGTGGCTGCAGAACTTTCTGAAGCTGACTCTGACGATCGGCGTGGCCTCGTTCACGCTGATGCTGCCGGTGCTGGCGGGATACATCGCGTACTCGATCGCGGGGAAGCCGGGGCTGGTGGCGGGGATGATCGGCGGATATCTGAGCGGACACCTGCGGGTGCCTTGGGCCGATGCGAAGATCGTGCCGGAGGTGAGTGCGGGCTTTCTGGGCGCGCTGGTGGCGGGGCTGATCGCCGGGTATCTGGTGCAGGGGCTGAAGAAGATCCCGACGCACAAGTTCGTGAAGCCGATCATGCCGATCCTGGTCATTCCGGTGGTCTCTTCGGTGATCGTGGGCGCGCTGATGCTGCTGGTGATCGGGCCGCCGATCGCGAGCGCACTGCATGAGTTGAACGGCTGGCTGCTGGAGATGCACAAGAACTCGGACACGTTCCACCAGGTGATGCTGGCGATGATTCTGGGCGCGATGATCGCGTTTGATATGGGCGGGCCGGTGAACAAGGCGGCGTTCTTCTTTGCGTCGGGTCTGATTGCGGAGAAGAACTATCTGATGATGGGTCCGGTGGCCGCGGCGATCTGCGTGCCGCCGCTGGGGCTTGGGCTGGCGACCATCATCGGGCGAAAGTTGTGGTCCACCGAGCAGAAGGAGTCCGGGTACGCCGCGCTGGGCATGGGAACAATCGGGATTACCGAGGGCGCGATTCCCTTCGCGGCGGGCGATCCGCTGCGGGTGATCCCGAGCATCATGCTGGGATCGATGGTGGCGAGCACGATCGCGATGCTGGGTCAGTGCGGGGATCGAGCGCCACACGGGGGTCTGATCGTGCTGCCGGTGGTAGACAATCGGGTGATGTACGTGGTCGCGATCGCCGCGGGAATGGTGGTGACGGCGGTGTGTGTGAATACGCTGAAGACGATCTGGAAGGCACCGGGCGAGGCGGCGGAAAAATAGAATCAGGCACCTCTTGCTGAGGCGAGAGGCTCTTTTGTGCGAGGATTACGATGAAAATTGTTGCGATCACGGCGTGTCCCACGGGCATCGCCCACACGTACATGGCGGCGGAGATGCTCGAGAAGACCGCGAAGGCGGCCGGGCATCAGATCAAGACGGAGACGCAGGGGGCGATGGGGATCGAGAACGAGCTGACCAAGGCGGATATCAAGGATGCGGATGTGGTGATCTTCGCGGTGGATATCGAGGTCGAGAAGAAGGAACGCTTTGACGGGAAGAAGATCGTGCAGGTCGGGGTGGCAGAAGCGATCAAGAACCCGAAGGGGCTGCTGGCGAAGGCAGGGGGCTGAGAAAAGTGGGAAGTGGGAATACGGAAGTCGGAAGCAAGGGGTTGAGAACACCACTCGACTGATCCATACTTCCGCGTTCCGAGTTCCGCCCTCCGACTTTCCACATCACCATGCCGACTTTTCGATTCGTCTGTGAACTTCCGACCGGACTGCACGCCCGACCCGCGAGCGTGCTGGCGGAGGCCGCGCGGCTGTTTCATGCCAGTGCGACCATCACGAACATGGCGACGGGCGCGAGCGCGGAACTGCTGAGCGTGCTCTCGATCATCGGCTTGGATGTGCAGCGCGGCCACGAGGCGGAGGTTTCCGCGACGGGCGCGGATGCGGATGCGCTGATCGAGCGGGTACGGGCGATCGTGGCGGAGCGGTTCGGGGAGACGGAATCTGGGCCGGTGAGCGCGATCGATGAGCTTTTTGTGCCGCGCGTGCCCGCGCCGCTGCGGAAGGCGGGAGCGCAGACGATCGCGGGGACGCCGGTCTGCCCCGGGGTTGGGCAGGGCGTGGTGGTGATGGTGGGGGGGAACGCGCTGCCGGAGGATGTGGCCTGCGAGGGGATGGTGATCGGGACGCAGGCGCAGGAACTGGCGCGGGTGGATGGGGCGATCCGCGCGGTGCGCGAGGCGATCGAGCGCGAACTGAAGACGGCGCGGCACGGGCCGGAACGCGAGATTCTCGGAGCGCATCTGGCGATCATCATCGACCCGGCGCTCGCGACGAGCATGGCGTCATACGTGGGCGAGGGCGTCGGTGCGCCTCGGGCGGTGCTGAAGGCGACGAAGAAGTTCGCGTCCCAGCTTGGTTCATCCGCGAGCGCGTACATTCGCGAGCGTGCATCGGATGTGCGTGAGGTCGGGCGTCGGCTGCTGAGCGAGCTTTGCCCGAAGGAACTCGCGGAGCGGCCGATTCTGCTGAGCGGGCCGTCGATCGTGGTGGCCGAGTCGCTCGGGGTGGGACAACTGACATCGCTGGATCGCGAGAAGGTGCGGGGATTGGTGCTGGGCGATGTCGGCCGCACCTCGCATGTCGTCATCATCGCGCGGTCGCTGCGGATTCCGACGCTGATCGGCGTGAACACCGGGAGCGGTTCGCTCGCCAGCGGGGGCGAGGCCATCGTGGATGCGTTCGGCGGATTCGTGCTTCCATCCCCGACGGAGCAGGCGAGAGACTACTACCGGCGTGATGAGCGGATGCGGTCCAAGCGGCTGACGAAGATGGCTCCTCTCCTCTCGCGGCGCGGCGCAATGCGAGATGGCAAGCCACTGGAAATCGCCGGGAACGCCGCGATGCCGCCGGAGATTCGCGGTGCGATGGAGGCGGGGGCGGACTCGATCGGGCTGCTGCGAACCGAACTGCTGTATCTGGATCGCACCACGCCACCGTCCGAGGATGAGCAGTACGACCTGTATCGGGCAGCGGCGGATCTGGCGCGAAAGGCGGATGGGCAGCGAGAGGTGATCATCCGGACGCTGGACATCGGCGGGGACAAGCCAGCACCGTATCTGCACATTCCCGCGGAGGAGAACCCGTTTCTCGGCTGCCGCGGCGTGCGGGTGTATCAGAAGCATCCGGAGATTCTGCGGACGCAGCTCCGGGCGATCTGCCGCGCTTCGGCGCACGGGCCGATCAAGGTGATGGCCCCGATGGTGGCGACGGTGAGCGAGGCGAGATGGTTTCGCGAGCGCGTCGAGCAGGTGCAGCGCGAGCTGGCGGATGAGGGTGTGCTGCGTGATGACAAGATGCCGATCGGGATCATGGTGGAGGTGCCCTCGGTTGCGCTGATCATGGATCAGCTCGCGAAGGTGGTGGACTTCATCAGCATCGGCACCAATGACCTCTGCCAGTACGCCTTCGCGGCCGATCGCGGCAACGCGGCGGTGGCGATGCTGAACAACCCGCGCGAGCCCTCGTTCCTGCGCCTGCTGCACATGATTGTTTCGCAGGCCGCCAAGCACGGTGTGTGGGCTGGGATCTGCGGTGAGATGGCGGGCGAGGTGCGCCACGCGGGGCTGATGGGCGGGCTGGCGGTGGCGGGGTTGCAGGAGATCAGCGTCGCCGCGCCGAGCATCGGCGGGATCAAGGCGAAGCTCGCGGAATATGAGAGCGGCGCGTGCAAGCAGTTGCTGGATGAGGCGATGGCCTGCGAGTCTGCGGCTGAGGTTGAGAAGCTGCTGGAGACGTTCGCGACCGTCGCCGTGACGACGCCGGGCGATGGCGAGTCCCATCGCGGCCCGTTGCACCCGGAGCTGATCCTGATCGACTCGGATGCGGTGACGAAGGAGCAGATCATCCAGGAACTCGTCGGTGCGCTGCACGCGGCGGGACGGACCGACGATCCGCGCGCCGTCGAGGAAGCGATCTGGGCTCGCGAGGAGAAGTATGTCACCGGCATGGGCTTCGGCTTCGCGATCCCGCATTGCCAGTCGGATGCCATCTCGTGTCCGTCGATCACGGTGGCGAAGCTGAAGTCGCCGATCGACTGGGGTGCGGCGGATGGGCAGCCCGTCGGACTGGCGATCATGCTGACGGTTCGGGCGACGGGAGCAGACCAGACGCACCTGAAACTGCTCGCCAAACTCGCGAGGCGGCTCATGCACGATGGCTTCCGGGATGCCCTGCACGGGGCGACGGATGCGGCTGGGATGCTCGGAGTGCTGGAAGCCGAGCTCGAGTTGCCCCGCTCGTAGCAGAAACAGGGGAGACCCGCCCGCGGGAATCACCCGTACGGAACGCGGATTGGGAATCTTTTAGCCCGAGAGTTCTTGGGGTGGGATTACACTTCACACTTGGCTTTGTTGACGCCTCTATTTGAGAGCAAGCACGATGAATCACCGCCGTTTGATCGCCGCGATTGTTGTCTGTGCCGGATCCGTGTGTCCTGTTGCGATGGCGGACGACGCCATGCCGGAGACGCCCGCGCCGGTATCCGCGTTCCCCGCGAATGCCGACAACGCGCCGCCGCCACCGAAGGTGGATCTCTCCAAGCAGCCGACGCTGTACGTCGTGGGCTACGCCCACCTCGATACCGAGTGGCGCTGGGCGTATCCGCAGACGATCCGCGAGTTCATCGCCAACACGCTGCACGACAACTTCAAGCTCTTTGAGAAGTATCCGAGCTATGTGTTCAACTTCTCGGGCTCGCGGCGCTACCAGATGATGGAGGAGTACTACCCGGAGGATTGGGGCACGCTGAAGAAGTATGTCGCAAGTGGGCAGTGGTTCCCGTGTGGATCGTCGGTGGATGAGAACGATGCGAACGTGCCGAGCGCGGAGTCGTACGTCCGTCATGTGATGTACGGAAATCGGTATTTCCGCAAGAACTTCGGGATCGCCAGCGAGGAGTTCATGCTCCCGGACTGCTTCGGCTTTCCGGCATCACTGCCGAGCTTGCTCACGCACTGCGGCCTCAAGGGCTTCAGCACGCAGAAGCTAACGTGGGGCTTGGCAATCGGGCAGATTCCGTTCAAGGTGGGCGTGTGGGAAGGTCCGGACGGGAAGGGGATCGTTTCGGCACTTGACCCCGGCGCGTACGTCGGCGAGGTGAAGGAGAACCTTGCGACGAGCGAGGGGTGGGCCAAGCGGATCGACACCAACGGGCAGAAGAGCGGGGTCTTTGCGGACTATCACTACTTCGGAACCGGCGATCAGGGCGGAGCGCCGAAGGCCTCGAGCGTGGACATGGTCGAGCAGTCGGTGAAGACCGATGGGCATACGAAGGTCGTTTCCGGCCCAGCGGATTGGCTGTTCAAGACCATCACTCCCGAGCAGGTCGCCGGTCTGCCCAAGTACAAGGGCGAACTGGAACTGACGGAGCACTCTGCGGGATCGATCACGTCGGCCGCGTATATGAAGCGGTGGAACCGGAAGAACGAGTACCTGGCGGATGCCGCGGAACGCGCGGCGGTCTGCTCCTGGTGGCTCGGGGCCGCGCCGTATCCGGCGCAGCGGCTGGAGGATGCGTGGTGCCTGGTGCTGGGCTCGCAGATGCACGACATTCTGCCCGGCACGTCGCTGCCGAAGGCGTACGAGTTTGCGTGGAACGATGAAGTGCTGGCCTCGAACATGTTCGCCGATGTGCTGCAGCGCAGCGTCGGAGCCGTCTCGGACTCCATGGACACGCGCGGCACGGGCGTCAGCGTCGTCGTTTACAACGCGCTCGCTGTTGATCGCGAAGATGTCGTCGAGATGACCATTCCCTGGACCGCCGACGGCGTGCCCACCGAGGCGACCGGCCCGGATGGCAAGGTCGTCCCGGTGCAGCTCATCGAGAAGGGCGCGGGCTGGGCTCGCGTGGCGATGACGGCGAAGACCCCCTCGGCGGGCTTCGCGGTGTACGACGTTCGCGCCGCGGCCAAGGCAGCGGCGGGCGCGGGCACGCTGACCGTCACCACCGACACGCTCGAGAATGATCGCTACACCGTCAAGATCGATGCCAACGGCGACGTTTCCTCCATCTTCGACAAGCAGGTGAAGAAGGAAATGCTCACCGGTCCGGCGAAGCTCGGGCTGCACTTCGAGCGGCCGCGGGACTGGCCGGCTTGGAACCAGGACTGGGCGGATCGCCAGAAGCCGACGCGATCGTTCGTTGCCGGTCCCGCCAAGATCACGGTTTCCGAGTCCGGCCCCGTGCGCGGCGCGATCCGCGTGGAGCGCGAGCACGAGGGATCGACGTATGTGCAGGAGATCCGCCTGAACGCCGGCGCGAGCGGCGACATGGTTGTGTTCCACAATCGCATTGATTGGACCACCCGCGAGCGTTCGCTTCGGGCCCACTTCCCGCTCGCCGCGGCGAACGCGAAGGCGACGTACGACATCCAGACCGGCGTCATCGAGCGCGGCAATATGTCGGCGAAGCACTTTGAGTATTCGGCGCACACCTGGATCGATACGACCGACGCGTCCGGGGCGTACGGCGTCTCGCTGCTGAACGACTGCAAGTACGGATCGGACAAGCCGGATGACAAGACGCTTCGGCTCACGCTGCTCTACACCCCCGGCGTCCGCGGCGGATACCAGGACCAGGGCACGCAGGACATCGGCCGCCACGACATGCAATACGCCTTCGCGTCTCATGAAGGCGATTGGCGTGTGGGCAAGACGCCGTGGAAGGCCAACCGCCTGAACCAGCCGCTGGCGGCATTTGTCGTTCCCAAGCACGAGGGCACGCTCGGCAAGACCGCTTCTCTGCTGTCGTGCGACAATCCCAACGTCATGGTGACGGCGGCGAAGAAGGCCGAGGACACGGGCGAGATCGTCGTTCGTCTCCGCGAACTGACCGGCGCGCCCGCGCAGGGCGTCAAGGTCAAGTTCGCCGGCGCGGCGTCGGCGGCCCGCGAGCTGGATGGCCAGGAGCGCGAGATCGGCGCGGCGAAGGTTGAAGGCGGCGCTTTGGTTGCGGATGTGCATGGCTACGGGCTTCGTGCCTATGCCGTGAAGGTCGCGGCTCCGGCCGCCGCCGCGAAGCAAGCGGCTTCGGCGCCGGTCACGCTCGCGTTCGATACCGATGTGGTCAGCACGAACAGCAAGCGTGATGATGGAGCCATGGAGCCCGGCCGCGCGTATCCGGCCGAGCAGCTTCCCAAGGAACTGGTTGTCGACAACATCACGTTCAAGTTCGGCTCGACCGGCACGGGCGAGAAGAACGCGATCGCCTGCAACGGTCAGACCGTCGCGCTTCCCGCGGGATCCTTCGATCGCGTCGAGATTCTCGCCGCCAGCAGCGACGGCGACACTACCGCGGCGTTCGGCACGGGCGGCACGAAGACAACGCTCTCGATCCCAAGCTGGCGCGGCTACGTCGGCCAGTGGGACAACCGCCGCTGGGGCGGCACCGTTCCCGAGCAGGCCTTCCAGTGGACCAACCCGCTCGTCGGGCTTGATCCCGGCTACGCCAAGCCGGAAACCGTCGCGTGGGCCTGCTCTCACCATCACAGCCCGAAGATGGATGAGCACTACATGTACAGCTACATCTTCCGCTCCACGCTGCGGATTCCCGCGGGCACGAAGGAGATCACGCTCCCCAGCGCTCCTGGCGTGAAGGTCTTCGCGATCACGGCCGTCAGCGGTTCGCACGACAACGCTGTTGCCGTCACGCCGCTGCGCGACACCATGGGCGATCACGCCGCCAGCCCCGTCCGAATCTCCTCGACCGGCCCTGCTGGCGACGCTCTCCAGGTCCGCGTTGATCCCTCGCTCTACTTCAGCGAGGGCTCCATGCACTACACCACCGATGGCAGCGACCCAACCCCTAAGTCTCCCAGCTTCGACAAGCCCTTCTGGCTGAGCAAGACGGCGACGATCAAGGCCGCCACCTTCGATGCCGCCGGCAAGCCCGGCCCGATCGCTTCAAAGACCGTTGAGGTGAAGGACACGACGGCTCCGACGGTGAAGACGGCATGGGCGGAGTATCAGGCTCCGCGGATTCATGTTGAGTTTTCCGAACCGGTGGACGTGTCCAGCGCAAGCGCCGCTGCTTCGTACACGGTCGCTGGTGCGAGCGTCTCTACCGTCGAACTCGCCAAGGACGCCTCCTCGGCGGTCCTTGTTCTGGACAAGCCCCTTCCGGCAGACCAGACCGTGGACCTGAAGTTCGGCGCGATCAAGGATGGCGCGGGCAACGCGATGTCGGGCGCTGCAACACAGGTCGCCGCCCGCGGCCCGATCTACCGCCTCGAAGTCGCAGGCAAGGATCAGGTCAACGCGACCATCAAGGGCGTCAAGAAGCTGCCGACCGGCGGCGACCAGCCGTGGTCGATCAGCATGTGGGTGAAGACCGACCACCAGCCGCAGGACCGCACGGTGATCGCGGGCTTCGGCCGCTGCGAGGACACCGTCAACGGCACCGGCCGCTACATCTGCAAGTTCTCAAATGGCATCCACTTCTGGAGCCGCAACGCGGATGTGGTCGGCAAGACGCCGTTGGATCTGGACAAGTGGCAGATGATCACCGCGACCTCCGACGGCACCACCGTCAAGCTCTACAAGAATGACAAGAAGATCGCCGAGCAGCAGCAGTCCCTCGCGGATGATGAGCCGGTCATCACTATTCTGCCTCCCGATCCGTGGGAGAAGAAGCGGACGTTCCAGGGCGAGCTCCGCGAGTTCACGGTCTGGAACTCCTGCCTTTCTCCCGAATCCATCAAGGTTCTTCAACAGTCCTTCAAGCCGCCGGCCGGTCAGTAAATCCAACGGCCGCCGCGTGGCGTATCTTCCCTCGTGACCGAGCCCATGCAACTTCTCGTTCCCACAGCATCCCGATTGCCCCTCCGGGCGGTCGGGATGTTTCTTTGGATCCTGATCATCGTGATGGCTCCGGTCGCGCTGCGTGCCGCGCCGCACCCGCTTCTGACGGCCTCCGCCGTTGCGACCATCACGCGCGATGCCACGGTCGAGATCGTCGTTCGCTGCGATTCGCTCGCTTTCGCGCTCGGCGCGCCCCCCGCGACCATCAACGACGAGCACATGCTCCAGATACTCGATGGCCCCCGCGCCGAGCTGGATCGTGTGTACGCCGAGGCGAAATCCCGCTTCGCATCCGAGTTTCAACTCAGCACTGGTGGGGCAGTTCTGCCCGTGCGCGAGCTGCTCGGGCCCACCGCCGAGCAGGCGATCGCGTACAAGCAGGCCAACCCGCGGGCACCGCTCCCCGTGAAGCTCGAGTTCATCGTGCGGGCCGACCTGCCCCGCGATTCCAAGTCGCTCACGCTGAAGTTCCCGGAGCTGCTCGGAGATGTCATCCTGACGGTGCAGGCGCCCGGAGATGAGCCGCTCGCCGCGGCGGTGCGAGCCGGGACGCGCTCCGATGAGTACACGTACAACCTGAGCGCTCCGATCCTGCCGGGAACGGTCCCGGTGAAGGTTGGCCAGGGCGCCGTCGCGCCCATAGTGCCATCTGTGGGCGCGACGACCCAGATCCAGCCGCCGCACGCCAATCCCACCGCCGGGTCATGGTCCTCCGCGGTTGGCTTCATCCGCATCGGCTTCGAGCACATCATCCCCGAGGGTCTGGACCACATCCTCTTCGTGTTGGGTCTTTTCTTCCTCAGCCCGAAGCTCAAGCCGCTGCTCGTGCAGATCACCTGCTTCACGCTCGCCCACTCCGTCACCCTCGCCCTGAGCGCCCGCGGCGTCATCTCTCTTCCGGCCTCCGTGGTGGAGCCCGCGATCGCCGGTTCCATCGCGTTTGTCGCCATCGAGAATCTCTGCACACAGAAGGTCCACGCGTGGCGTCCCATCATCGTCTTCTGCTTCGGGCTCATCCACGGTCTTGGCTTTGCCTCCGCCATGAGCGAGGCGATGGGCACCAGCACCACGCCCCTCGGCGTCGTGTTGCTCTTCAATGTCGGCGTCGAGTTCGGCCAGCTCGCCGTGGTGGCGATCGCCCTGCTCACCGTCGGCTGGTTCAGGACCAAGCCGTGGTACCGCGCATGGATCGCGATTCCGGCGTCGGTGCTGATCGCCGGAATGGGCGTGTTCTGGGTGGTGCAGCGGGTCTTCTTCGAGTAGGCGAAGGACCATCCACGCGTGACAGGCCAGCGCGGTAGACTGCGTGGACAGTCCACGCTTTCGGAGCATGCCCATGATCACACGTCGAACCGCCCTTGGTGCGCTGGCCGCGCCCGCTGTGGCAGCGTTGTTGCCGGTTCGAGCGGCGCAGGCCCGGGTCAGCGGACGACGGGAATTGCGCGAACTGGCGACGCGTCCCGGCGATCCAGTTGCGATCGCCGGAGATGAGGACTACTGGGCGGTGGTGCAGCGGGCGTTCACGCAGGATCGCTCGGTGCTCAACTTGAACAACGGGGGCGTTTCGCCCGCGCCGGCCGTGGTGCAAGAAGCGCAGCGGCGGCATCTGGAGCGGGCCAACTTCGCGCCGCCGCCCGTCGCGCTCTGGCGCGAGCAGGAGCCGGCCCGTGAGCGGGTGCGGACGCGCCTGGCCAAGGCCTGGGGCGTCGATCCCGAGGAGATCGCGATCACGCGGAACGCGTCAGAGAGCTTGCAGATCTGCCAGTTCGGACACGACCTGTCGCGCGGCGACGAGGTGCTGACGACGACGCAGGACTATCCGCGGATGCTGACGACCTTTCGGCAGCGCGATCGACGCGAGGGGATCGCGCTCCGGCAGATCAAGTTGCCGATCCCCTGCGAGGACCCGGCGAGGATCGTCAAGCTCTTCGAGGAGGGAATCACGGATCGGACACGCCTGATCCTGATGAGCCACATCATCAACATCACCGGGCAGGTGCTGCCCGTGAAAGAGGTGGTGGCGATGGCGAGAACGAAGAACGGAGGGATTCCGGTGATCGTCGATGGGGCGCACGCGTTCGCGCAGATCGACTACAAGATCGGGGATCTCGGGTGCGACTTCTACGGCGTCTCGCTGCACAAGTGGCTCTTCGCGCCACACGGGACGGGGCTTCTGTATGTGCGCCGGGAGAAGATCAAGGGATTGTGGCCGCTGATGGCGTCCGCGGCAGAGAACGACGGTGACATCCGTAAGTTCGAGGAAATCGGCACGCATCCGCTCGCGGCCAAGCTGGCGATCGCCGAGGCGCTGACGTTTCACGAGTCCATCGGCGGAGCCCGGAAGGAGGCGAGATTACGGTTTCTGCGCGATCGCTGGGCCAAGCGGCTGCTGTCGCACCCCAGCGGGCGCGTGAAGCTGCACACATCGCTGAATCCCGCGTTTTCGTGCGCCATCGGCACGGTTCAGGTGGAGGGGATCGACAGCGGGAAACTGAGCTCGTGGCTCTGGGAGAAGCGTGGCATCCTGACGACGGCCATCAAGCACGACGAGTTCGAGGGAGTTCGCGTGACGGCGAGCGTGTACACGACGCTGGATGAGGTCGATCGGTTCTGCGAGGCGATGGAGCACGCTATCCAGCACGGCCTGCCGGAGAAGTAGTCAGCGCGTGATCAGCGCAGGATCATCTGTAGTCGCGGTCGTCCCAGTTGGCGAGGTTGGTGATCGCCTCGGGCTTGACGCTGGTGGCGTGTCCGTCGAACCACGCGGCGTTGGTGGAGCCGCCATGACGCTTCGTGGCCAGCCGCTGGGCGCGGCTCGGATCGATGGGTTGCCCATCTGGAACGCCCTCAAGGTTGGTGAGCGACCACATGTCGTAAAACTGCGAGATGTAGAGCGTGCTGGAGGTCGTGTTGAACCAGACGCTCGAGCGCAGCCCGCCGGTGTCGTCGGTGAAGCAGGTGAGGTAGATCGTGCTCGATGGAAGCGCGACGAGGTCCATCGGGCTGGGAGACTTGGTTCCGGCAGCGAGCACGCCGGGAGCGGAAAAGCGCAGCCCGTTGTTGGCGTAGTGGATGTTGTGCGCGTCTTTGGGGCGGGCGGGGTCGTGGTAATAAGGTGCGAGGGCGAAGCGGTCGTCGTCGAGACCGCCGAACTTGTCGTCGGTGGTTGCCCGCGGATCGAGGTACGGGCGGAGGTTGAACGGCCAGGAAATGTCCAATCGCTCGGCGGCGGTCAGGGCGGGAACAGAATCGAGCGGCGCGGCGGGAATGGAGTAGTGGCCGCTGCCGCACTCGCGCGGGATGAATCGCTTGGCGTCGTCCGCGTACAGAGCGAGCACAGAGATGATGGAGCGCTGGTTGGAGAGACAAACAGCGGCCCGTCCGGCCTCGCGCGCGCCGCGGAGCGCGGGGAGGAGGAGTCCGATGAGCAGCGCGATCACCGCGATGACCACCAGCAACTCGATGAGCGTAAACGCTCCCTTGCGGGCGGCTGCGGAGGGGAACATGGCGGGGCAGGTGTCGGGCACATCTCCAAGATACCGCATTTCGGCGGAGCGGCCAAGAGACATCACCATCATGGGCCGAAAGTGTGCCGAGCTCGCTACCACGTGGAATACGGTCGATCACGGCAGGGGGAATCCGCATGTCGGCGTTTCGCGATCAGCGCCGCTTGGATGATCTCTGCTTCTGCCTGGGCGGGCGGCCGTTCCCACGCGAAGACGGCCTGGCCGCGGCGTTCGTCCCGATCGCCACGATCGCATTGTCCGATGCGCTGGGCGTCCAGCGGACGAACCCCTCGATCGCCTCATATTCCGCAAGCCCGAGCAGATCGTAGAGCTTGGCGGTGTGGCGGTTGCGGTCCTCTGCGCGCTGCCAGAACTCGCGCGGATCGTTCGGCCCTGGGAAGAGCGCCTTGTCCTTCTGGCTCTCGTGCTTGAAGATCGCAAACCGCTTCCGCAGCAGCTCATCGGGAGAGAGTGGCACGGCCATCTCGATCTCGTGCGGCTCCCATTCCTGCCACGCGCCGCGATACAGCCAGACCACGCAGTCCTTGATCCATGCCCGATCCTTCAGCCGGTGCAGCGCGGTGGTGATCGCGCTCAGGCAGACGCGATGCGTCCCGTGCGGATCGCTGAGATCGCCCGCCGCGTACACCTGGTGTGGCTTGACGCGCTCCAGCAGGTCCATCACCACGCGGATGTCTTCTTCACCGAGGGGCTTCTTGCGCACCGCGCCGGTTTCATAGAAGGGCATGTCAAGAAAGTGAATATGGTCATCCCGCTCCACGCCACTGAATCGTGCCCCCGCGCGGGCCTCGGTGCGGCGGATCAGCGTCTTGATCTTCTGGAGTTCCGGGATGTCCACCTCACCGGATTTCTTTCGCGCAAGGAATCGCTCGACGCTCCGCTCGATCTTCTCGGCGACACGCTCGCCAAACTCCGGAAAGGCGCGGGCGTATTCGGTGGCGAAATCCGCATGGCGAAGGGCTGTCTCGTCCCAGACGGCGATGTTGCCGCTGGTCTGATAGGCGACATGAACATCGTGCCCCTGCTCGCAGAGACGGATGAATGTGCCGCCCATGGAGATGACATCGTCATCCGGGTGCGGGCTGAAGATGATGACGCGCTTGGGAAAGTTCCGGGTACCCCGGCTCTCCGAGCCAGGAGAGCTGGATCGATCTCCGCTCGAAGGATCGCCGACCGCGTTGGCCCAGGTGTGCTTGTCGGCGCGCCCGGCTCGGAGAGCCGGGGTACCCGCGGGCTTGCCGCCGGGCCAGCCGGTGATGGTCCGCTGGAGCGATCGAAACACCTCGATGTTGATGTCGTACGCCCCGCCCCGCGCGCTCAGCAGCTCCTGCAATCCGTGCTCGTTGTAATCCTCATCCGTCAACTTCGTGATCGGCTTCTTGAGCGCGCGCGCCAGCCAGATCGCCGCGCGCCGCGTCGTGGCGTCGTCCCATCGCAGCCCGAACTCCTCGATGTTCCCCAGCAGCCAGGGCGTCTTGAATCGCGTCAGTTCCGCCGCCGCCGCGCTATCCAGCACGATCCGTGCCCCCGCGTGCTCCTGCAAGAAGCTCGCCGCGATGCTCGGCGTGATCGCTCCCTCGACGGCCTTCTTGATCACGCCCGCCTTGTGCTCGCCAAACGCCAGCAGCACGACCCGCCGCGCACCGAGAATCGTTCCCACGCCCATCGTGATGGCCTTGCGCGGCACATGCCACTCGCCGAAGAAGTCGCTTGCCGCGTCCATGCGTGTGACTTTGTCCAGCGTGATGAGCCGCGTCCGCGAGTTCCTGGGCGACCCCGGCTCGTTGAACCCGACATGCCCCGTCCGCCCGATCCCCAGCAGTTGCAGGTCGATGCCGCCCGCATCCGTGATCATCTTCTCGTATCGTTCGCAGTACGCTGAAACACTCTCGCGATCGATCGTGCCGTCGGGGACATGCGCGTGCTTCGGATCGATATCCACATGGTCGTGCAGATGCTCGCGCATGAAGCGCACGTAGCTCTGCAGGTCGCTCGGACGCATCGGGTAATACTCGTCGAGATTGAACGTCGTGACGTTCCGAAAGCTCAGCCCGTCCTCGCGGTGCAGGCGGATCAACTCGTCATAGACACCCGTCGGGGTCGAGCCGGTTGCGAGTCCCAGCACCGCCCGCTTGCCCGCCTTGGCCTTTGCCCGTATCAGCGCGGCGATCTCGCCCGCCACCGCCCGCGACGCTTCCGCGCTGGAGGCGTAAGCCGTGACCGGGATGCGCTCCACGCCCTGAACTTCTGTCCGCCCGCTTACGCCAGACATCGACGCCATGACCATCTCCACCCTCGCGCGGCCAATCCCCCACCCGTCCCATCCGCGCGAGCGACAGCGTAGCGGACGCCTCCGTTTCGTTTTCTTTCATCCCCGCCATGCGAACCCTCGCCCGCAGCCGCCCCCTGCCCAAACAAAAACCCCCGCATCGTGCGGGGGTTGATCAAATGGGCCTGGCAGGAGTCGAACCTGCGACCTCACCCTTATCAGGGGTGCGCTCTAGCCACCTGAGCTACAAGCCCGCTGCTCATGCATCGGCGTTTTGAAGGCCGCTGTAGAGCGTTGGGGGGACGAGTATATCCCGGCAATCCGGCATCGGAAAGTGGCCGCAATCTTCCTACTTTGGGGCGGCTTTGGGCTCTTTCGGCTCCCCTGCCGTCACCCGGTGCTCCAGCAGCCAGTCCACAGCATCCCGGGTCACGTTGCCGACCACCAGCACGTGCCCATAGTTCGCCACCTCGCGGTATTCCACGGGCAGGCCCGCCTCCTTGGCCGCCAGCGCGCTCCGCTTGATCCGCGGCGCGGCGATCAGCCCGTCCAACTCCCCCGCGTACGCGAGCATCGGGGTGATCTTTGGCGAGCCCGTGAAGACGCCCACGCCCGCGATCGAGCACGCCGCGGCGATCTTCTCCGGCCGCTGCTTCGCCCACGCCGTGACGATCCCCCCGCCAAGCGAATGACCGATCACGTACACCCGCGACCGATCCACCGCGTGCCATCGGGCGACGGCCTCGATGATCCCGTCCAGCGAGCCGGGCATGAACGTCCCCAGCCCGATCCGCGGCGTGACCACGAGCACGTTTTTTTCTTCCGCGATCCTTTTCAGCACGCCCGCGCCGTAGCCGTCCATCCACAGGTTCTCATCCCCGCCCGCGCCATGCACGGCGATGATGAGCGGGCGCGGCGTTGCGGGCTCCGGCGTGGATGGCACAAACATCCGCGATGGGATGTCGCCATCTCCCACACGCAGTGTGAGCCAGAAGTCTCCGGACGCGTTGATGTAGGGATCGCGCCCCGCCGCCAGTTCGCCCGCTTCGCGGGACGCGCCGGTCGCGAGTCTCAACAGATCGCCCACGAGCAGATAGGTGTTGTCCAGCGCGGGACGATCCGAGAGGAGGCGAATACGAGAGCGACATGCTGCCAGCGCGGGGGCCAGCTCCGGATGCGCGGCATCAACGCCTTCGAGAGACTGTTGGAGTCTCAGTCGCAGTGTGTCGAGCGATTCGGACGTGGAATAGCACACGCTTCCCCTGCACCAGGCGCCGGGCGTATCAGCATCCAAAAAGGAGAGCGACCAGCGCGTCGGCTGTTCGCTCGAGACGCGCAGTGTTGTCTGGGCCGCAAGTCCCGGCCATTCGGCGAGCTCGACGGTGCCCGCCCGGCCCGCACTCGAACCGCCGACCTTCGCGTGCCCGTGAACGATGCCGATGGATCGAATGCCCTTCCTCAGATTTGCCTCGTAGATCGGGCAGAGCCGCACAGAGACCGGCGTATTCTCGCCGATACGCACCACCATCGGATCGGCCCTGAGCGAAATCGACCGCAGACCCTGCGACGGCCGTATCTTCTCGATCTCCACATCGATGCGTCGGACGGCCCCGGAGTAGTCGCCCAAGAAGAACGAGTTGGCGGCGTTGTCAAAGCCCCGATTGATTTCCGCGACCAGCGGCGCATCGAGCGTTGCGGCTCGCTCCATCATCAACTCTTCGAGTTCCACATACGCCCGCGCCAGTTCCGGCTTCCCGGCGACCATCTTCGGGCCGGCCGGCTTTGGCGTTGGTTGCGCGGCCGGTTCGCCGGTGGAAGGCGGCTGCAAGCCCCGAGCGTTCGCGCACGCTCCGGCCGCCAACACGAGGCCCAACACTCTGCCGATGATCTGATGTGTCCGCATCCACGCCTCGTCGGGGGTCACCCGCTCTGTTTGCTGTCCATTCACTCAATCGTGTCTGGCCCAGCGGCCCCACATGGCTCTTGCACGAACCGCCGCTTGTCAGGTACGCTGAGCGTATGAACATGCTCGCTCGAACGTTGATCTTCGGTGCGTCGGTCCTGCCGCTCGTGGCTGCTGCGAACGGTCGCCAACCAGAGCCGCACGAGCGACGCCCCGAGCCGCCGGTCAGACCCGAGCCGGAGCCGAAGGCGCCCCCGCGCGAAGAACCGCTGAAGGCGAACGACCCCAAACGCATCGAGCAAGCCATCCAAAAGTCCATCGAGCTCCTCCTCGCCAAGCAGGAGGACATGGAGAATCCCAATGCCGCGCCCGACACCCGTGCCGAATGGCCATACGAGGGCGTCGTCCGCGTGAAGGGCCTGGTTCCCATCGGCTATCGCATCGGTGGCACGGCCAATACGAGCATCTGCCTGCTTCGTGCCCCGGGATATGCAGAGGATCCGAAGCGCCAGCAAGCCGTCGCCCGCGCCATCAACTTCATCGCCAAGGAAACCGCCCACCCGCTCATGTCCGCCGACGCCTGGGACGGCGGCTACGACGTCCGCGGCTGGGGATACACCTACGCGCTCGCGTTCTGCATGGAGCTCAAGTCCGCCAAGGCCATCCCCGCCGATCCGCCCGAGATGTCCAAGAAGGTGGAGGACATCATCGCCTGGTCGTTCGACGGTCTCAAGAAGACCGAAATCAAGGGCGTCGGCGGCTGGAACTACGCCCACTCCCCCGGGCGTGATTCAGCATGTCCATCCTCTCCCTTCATGACCGGCCCCACGTTGCAGGCGCTCTTCGAGGCCAAGAAGCTCGGCTACGACGTGGACGAAGGAATGATCACACGCGCTCTGGATGCGCTCGAGCTCTGCCGCACGTCCACCGGGTCGTTCGCGTACTCCGCTCAGAAGGCGCAGAACCCCGATCGCCCCGAGGCCGTTCCCGGCGCCGTCGGCCGCATGCTCGTCGGCGAAGTGACGCTCTATCTCGGTGGCCGCTCGGATCAGGCCCGCCTGCGCGGCGCGATCGATTCGTTCCTCGCCCATTGGACGTGGCTGGACCAGCGTCGCGCCAAGCCGGGCACCCACGAGGGCCCGTACAACATCGCGCCGTACTACTTCTATTACGCCCACTACTACGCCGCGCAGGCGATTGAGTTGCTCCCCAAAGGTGCCCGCGATCAGGACCGAAAGGACTACCGCCGCCGGCTCGACGAGCTGTTGTTCTCGGTCCAGCTCGAGGATGGCTCCTGGAACGATCGTGTCTTTACCCGGACCTCGAACTACGGGACATCCATGGCCGCCATGTCCTTCCTGATGCCCACGACGCGGACCCCAGCCCGCTTCGCCCCGACGACCCGCCCTGCTTTACCTCCCGGTTGATGAAACGGGTGGTTGAGTGGCCGCAGTGAGCCGATTGTGCAGGGTCGGTCGTGCCCGACGGTGCGGGCCACGCCGCCCCCACCAGTGCATCAACTCGCGTCGTGAAGCCATGGCCACCGCTTCCCCTGATTTCCGAGTTTCCCGCGCGTTCTCGCTCATCGAGACCGTGCTTGTCATTGTCATCCTCGGCATCATCGCGGCCATCGCGGTTCCCCGCATGTCCGCCGCCGCCACGAACTCAGTTGTCAGCGCCGCTACCGCGAACGTCGCAGTCCTCGAGCGTGCCATCGCGCTCTACGCGGCCGAGCACAACGATCGCACGCCCGCCCACGAAACCACCGGGGATATCAACAACGACGAGGCGACCTTTGCCAAACGTCTGGTGCAGACCAGCAACGCGATCGGGGACACCGGCTCGAAGCTGATGTACGGCCCGTACCTGCGTGAGCTGCCCCACAACCCGGTCAACGGCCGCCGGCGCATCCGCATCGACGGTGCGCCCGCAGGCGCGAACACCCACGGCTGGCGCTTCGATTCCGTCACCCGCATCATCGAGCCCGATGACGCATACGTCGTCCTGGTGCTGGCCGGCAAGCCGGCAACCTTCGCCGACTCCAAGCGGGTGGATGGCGCTGATGCTGCGATCGAAGCAGCCGCTGCAACCGAAGCTGCAACGGTCGAGAAGTAGCTTCGCCCCGTCTGAATCCGCCTGAAATCCAAACGCAATGCGTACGAATCCGCGTAATTCTCATATTTTAGTTCTCGGCTCGTCCGAGAAAGTCAAAGTCACCCCCGGGATCGTCCGATGATCCCAATGGTCCGGCTTGTAACGTCCGCGGCGGAGTCCCGGAAGACAAGTCTGGAGTTTTTCATTCATGTGCGGCCCGGCGAGGAGCGCGGGGCACGCAAAGAACCGTCGTTTCAAGGCCCCTCCGGCCACCGCTGTTCCAGCGCGCCGGCACCGGCCCTCACAGCTTCCGTCATCTCATGTCCGTTCGTACGAGGTACACAACCATGGCCGACACCACCCGCACCACCACCGTCATCGGGCCCGACACGCACATCAAGGGCGAGATGGTCTTCGAGTCCACCGCTCGCATCCTCGGCACCTTCGAGGGCCGCGTCATCGCCAAGGGCGAGATCCAGATCGGCGAGGGCGCCGCATGCAAGGCCGCCGTCGAGGGCGTCACCGTCATCGTCGATGGTCTCATCGAGGGCGATGTCCAGGCCCGCGAGCGCGTCCAGCTCAACGCCAAGGCCCGCGTCGTCGGTGATATCACTGCCACGACCCTGGTCGTCCTCGAGGGCGCCAGC
>JBGANP010000049.1:0-25838 GCA_044222255.1 Phycisphaerales bacterium | reverse complement strand
TGCCGACCGGTTGTGGCATTCCAACACCCGTTGACCATCCGCTGGATGAGAGTGCTTGTTGGCCGCCCTCCACAACGGGCTGGCCATCCCGCAGTTTTCCTCCCGATGGATCGCTGTGTTCGGGCGCGACGCAGGCAGCGATGGTCATTACACACTCAGCGCGGATGGGACTGTGACCCGGCGCGAGTATGTCGACCCGTCTGCCGGCGCGCAGGAAGCTCTGGACACCAGCGGACAGGCCTGGAAGGTGACGATCAACGCGTCTCCGAGTTCTCTCGCGTCCGCGTTCCCGGGGTATTCGGGATTGCCGACCTCCAGCACAGGCCCTTCGCTGGAGTACACCACGACACGCGATGCACTCGGCCGGGTGCGGCGGTCTTCGTCGCCTGGTCCGAGCGGACCGATCACATCCGACTGGACGTACGGCTACACGACGATCGAGGGCGATACCGCTTCAGATCCGGGCCGCGTCGGTGTGCGGTACATGACGTACAAGACGTTTCCGTTCCGACTGACCGATCAGACGTATACGGGTCCGGTCAGCATCGTGTGGTCTGATGCGCAGGAGGGTGCGCTGTCCGTCCGCAGAATGGCGCCGGTTGTCTCGTCCAGCGCGGCGGGGGACATTCTTCCTCGGAACGTTCTGACCACCGGCACTGGTTCCGGCACCGACGAGACACACCTGGCGACGTACCTCGGGCATCGCGGGGTGGATGGGTTGGATGTGGGGCGAAGCACGAGCGTGCTCTCGCTCGCGGGGCTGGTGAAATCGGTGACGGGATTTCATGATGTCGCCAACACGTGGTCTCGTGGTGCGGCGGATCGCTCGTACACGGAATCGTATGAATACGACGGATTCGGGCGACGCACCAAGTACACATCGGCGCAGGGGACCGTCAGCGAAGATGTGTACGACGTGCTTGGGCGCATCGTGGAGCGAAAGTACGGAACGGAGTCGGGTCTTTCGACGGCGGCGAAGTTCTACTACGACTGGAACGGCACCGGAACGCCCCAGCAGGGGGTGGGCAACGGGAACTTGACGATTTCGGTTGGCAATGAGGACGCGACGACGACCCGTGTGCGGCAGTGGTACTACGACAACCGTGACCGTGTGATAAGGATCATCAATCCGCTTCCTCCCCATCAAGCATTCGCGTACGACAATCTGGACAGGGTGGTGGAGTCCGCGGAGTTCTCTGCCGCGCCTTCGGGGGACATCAACTCATCGCTCACATCGCGCGGTCGGTACGTCAGCAACTCTTACAGCCAACGTGGCATGCTCTACCGGACGCGGGTCGCCGTGGATCCGCAGGAAGCGACGGACGGCGTGACGCCGACGAGCGGCTTTCTTGAGACCCATGTGTGGTATGACCCAATGGGCCGCGCGATCGAGGTGATGGCGCCAGACGCGCCAGCGAAGAAAACGACGTACGACTCGCTTGGGCGCGTGACGGCGACGTATGTGACGGATCGCGGCGGCGACGGCGCGCCGGGATCGAGCACGGCGTTCGGCGCGGCGTCGACGCTCACAGGAGACATCGTCTTTGAGCAGACCGAGTACAAGCATGCCGACTACGGTCCAGCTTGCCTTGTGCGGCAGGTGGTGCGCCGCCATGACGATTCGTCGACGACGGGCGCACTCACCTACGGATCTTCGCCAACGGGTGTGGCGAGCTACCTCGGGTATGTCTATGACGAAGCGATGCGGCCGATCCGCACTGTTGTGTATGGAACGAATCGAGCGCCGGGTACCTCGACATCGTCGGATCGGTTGAGCGACACGTTTGCCAACGGGACCGACCCGTCGTCGAGCTGGCCAATGACGACGGTTCCCAACTGGAACGACTCCGGGTTTGAGAACCACATTGTGTCCGCAGTTGTGTATGGACGGCGCGGCACGGTGAGCGAGACGATCGACACGCTGGGACGACGTTCTCGAACTGAGTACGACGATCTGAATCGGGCGATCGTGCGGATCGAGAACTACACGGGCGCGGCGAGCGGGCCGACGATTTCATGGAACTCGGCGCACCGATGGAATGTGAGCGTGAATCCGGTGTATCCGGCGACCAGTCTCGCGGCTGATTCCAACCGTGTCACATCGTTTGCTCACTTCCACGATTCCACTGCTGGTGGCGGCTGGATTCAGCGGCAGGTGGCGCATGCCGCGCCGGGGGGCGGTGGGTCGTCGGGCGCGGTCCAAGTCACGGATTCTGTGTATGGAGTTGAGAAGTCCACTGCAACAACGCCGTCGCCGACGGATTCACTGATATCCTCGGCGGATTGGCTGCGCGAGGTGCGATATTCCTCGGCGAGTTCCGGGCTCACGCTCGGTCCTTCGGACACGGGCTACGAAAAGAATCGGGTGTATTACGGATACAACGCGCTGGGCGAGATGCGCGGCGTTGTCGATCAGAACATCACGACGCACGCGTATACCCGCGATGCGCTCGGACGCGTGCTGAGCGACCAGGTCACATTCAATCCCAGCCCCGGCTTGGGCGCGCCGGTGGTGGATCAGCGCGTCGGCGCGATCACTGCGGCGTACGACAACTTCGGGCGGCTCGCGGACGTCAAGTCGCTGGGGACCACATCGGGCACGCCTGTCGTCGATCATGTTCAGTACAACTACGACCGACTGGACCGCATCACGAGCGTCGTCCAGGATCCCGATTCGGCCATCGGGGCGACGGCGTATCAGCATGCTCCGCGCACGGTTGGGTATGGCTACGAAACCGCCAAGTTCAGCACGAGCGGCTCGATCGGAAATCGATCGCGGTTGAGCAAGCTGGACTATCCCATCATCCCGCTGGCAAGCACGGCCAATCCGGGGCAGACCAGTCTCCGCTACACGCGAGGTGAGGCCTTGGGGTTGGGTGCATCGTTCGCATCAAAGAACGAGGCCATTGGCCGAGTGACGGGGCTCTGGTTGGATGAGTGGTATGGTGAGGAGGGAACCGGCCTTGGCCCGATCGTGCAATACGACTATGTCGGGCTTTCCATGATCGCCCACAAAGATCTGGCACTCGCGGATATCGCGCTGGATCGAACGGTGGACTCGACGGGAAGGCGTCAATACGGGGCCGGATCGGGTGCGATCTCGACGCAGGATGCCGCGGCGTATCCCGGGTATGACCGGTTCGGGCGCGTGAAGCGTCAGGCGTGGGTTGCCGGCAACTATGATTGGGATGGGAGCACGACCGTTCCGCAACCCAATCGGGCGGAGCATTACAACTCGGTTTCCATTTACGATCGCGCCGGCAATCCCATTCGGAAGTGGAACGCGGCGAAGGACGCTGGATATCGCCCGAACTGGACCGATCGCGATTTCGAGTATCACCATGATGGTCTGGATCGTCTGACGCTCGCCCGCCGCGGGATTCTGATTGCTCCGGGCGCGGGCATGGGCGGGACCGTCAATCTGGCTTCGACCAATCCGCTCGCGCCGGAGATCACGAACTCGCTTCGCGCGCGGGGCTCGCAGAAGTGGGGACTCGATCTTCTGGGGAACTGGCAGGGCTTCGCCATCGATCTGCGAACCGACGCGACGGATGCGAGTCCTAACGCCACCGCGAGCGGCGGCGGCTTCGAGAGCGGGGAGGAGCACGCCCGTGACCACGACAGCATCAATCAGCTCAAGGGAATCACCCTACCGACGACGCCGGTGTCGGTGCCCGCGGGGGCGGAGTTCGCCGCGGGGCCGCTGTTTGCGCCGATGTCGTATGTGCATGACGATGCGGGCAGCCGCGTGAAGGCGAGCAAGCTGGATTCGGGGGGCAGCCCGAGCACGAGCGCTGATGGGCGGTTCCGCTTCATCTACGACGCGTGGAATCGGCTGGTGCAGATCGATGCGCTGACGGGTGTGTCCGGGGGGACCGAATCGTGGCGCAAGGTTTCACGCTATGACTTCAACGGGCTGCACTGGCGGACGCGCAAGCTCGTGTATCCGCCGAGCACCGAGAACCAGGCGGAGGAACGGGTCTACACGTACAACGCGGCGTGGCAGGCGATCGCGGAGGAGATTGATGATGACCGGGATACGTCCAGCAGCGGGCCGGGGACGCCGCGGATCGAGCATGTGGTGCAGCAGTTCTTCGGGCTTGGCGGGGTGAATGATGCGGTGTACCGGCGCACCGCGAATCTGCCTGATGGAATAGGATACAACGGCACGGATACGGTCGATCAGGCCGCCTTCTTTGGCAAGTGCATATATCAGTTGGCCGACAGCCAGGGGAGCATCGTGGCGGTGGTGTCGGCGTGTGTGATGGAGAACAAGGGGGAGCCGAGCGTCGGCATCGGGCGGACGCTGGAGGGGCTTGAGTATGACCCCTACGGGCGGAGCAGGCACACCGGGATCGCGGAGTTCAACCACGATGGCGTGCTGGATTCGCAGGACACCTTTGATTTCATGACAGCGTGGTTCGCGGGAAACGCGGCGTCAGATCAGGACCAAGACGGGACCACGACGGTTGCGGACCTCTTCACGTATTTGAACGACTGGGCCGTGCCGGCGGGGACGGCGCTGGATGAGCTGAGCGATCGGTGGATCGACAATCCGTATGGGTACTGCGGGTACTACGCGGACATCGAGACGCTGGGGATCAACGGGGACCACAACGGGTTCCTGTACCACGTGCGGCACCGGGAGTATGACCCGATCGCGGGGCGGTGGCTGCAGAGGGATCCGGCGGGGTTTGTGGATGGGATGAATCTGTATGGGTATTACGGGGTTGATCCGTTTGGACTTTCGTGCAATCCCGACGGTAAAAACAATGCAGAGCGAATGCATGACCAAGAAAAGCTATGGTTAGAACACACCCAACTTGTTGCCACAACAGACCAAGGTCCTCGTGGACAGGCAGCACAGGAAGCATTAGAAAAATATCAGCGAGGCAAGAAATCCGAAGGCATAAAGCAAGCAGCTTCCGGTGCCAAGATGGCGATAGAAATAGCGGGAGGGCCGTCGACTAATATCTATCACGGCGTTAATGCCGTTGACGAGGGTAATTATACTGAAGCAGCTAAGCAAGCTGTATTCTTGGCGTCTGGCCCAGCTCTGGGACGAGCCGGAGTTATTGTAGGAGAGGTAGCCGAAGAAGTTGGCAACATAGCACGCGTCGCAGAAGGTGCGGTCGCAAAGGAAGCAGGCGCGGCGGCAAGGGCAATGGAGAGAGCCGGAATCAGCGAATTAAGAGCGGCTCACCAAGCAGCTGTAAAGGCAGGTGTACAAGAGTTGGAAGCCGCAGGAAACAAAGTCATTCGAGACGTACACTTCCGAGCGCCGGACGGGACGACGGCGGTTGCGGATGCAGTTCAGATTGCTCGGGATGGCTCTTACAGAGTGCTAGACTGGAAAAGAGGAGGCACGGCTGCATTTACTCCCAATCAGAAAATCGTTTACCCTGCAATTCAGCGAGGTGAAGCAGTTCCATTCGGACAACGGGCTACCGATGCCGGACTAAGTCCGGGCCAAGCTGCGCCTGCGATGCCCGTCCAAGTAATGCCCTACTAAATTGACCAAGAAAATGACCGAACCTCCCATCACCCGAAAAATACTACGCAACTTGATTGCGAGAGAGATGCAGTCTCACGGATATCGAGCAGCAGATAAGATATTTGTTCAGAAGATCTCCGATGATATGGAATCGTGGGTTGGATATCCAACGACGTGGTCAAAATCAGAACCACCGATCGCTGATGTTGGTCCAATTATTGGATTGAGACATCTTCCTACTCAAAAATTATATAACAAAATTGCAGAAGTAAATCCTCCGGACTGGGTCGGCCCAACGGTAACATTCGGCCCACACCAAATTGATAAATATAAATTTAAATCAAGATGGTTTGTGCCACTAAATTCTTCAATGCCTTCTTTAGTTATGGAGATGGTCAAGGAAATCGATGTTGCGGCTAAAATTCTCGCGAATCAATACCCAACGATTGAAAAGCTGCTTGATGCAACCTACGCAAATCCCCTCGTGAACGATTGTCGGCGACCTTTTGTGCTGCTCACCCTGGGTCGGGCTCGCTAGGCCAAGGCTTTCGCCGAGTATGGGATCAAGGAGATCGGCGACGAGAACACACTATTCTATCAGCAACGCAGACGATTGTTTGAACACATTATCGAGCAAGCGAATGAGATGGAGAGGCAATCAAGAACGTGAGATAACAGTGCTGGGTACTGTACTCAACGCGCCGAGGCATAGCATCCCAGAGAAGATTAATGATGTCGGGATCCCGGTCTTCGAGCGGCCCCGGAACGCCGCGGATCGAGCGTGTGGTGCAGCAGTTCTTCGGGCTTGGCGGGGTCAATGATGCGGTGTACCGGCGCACCGCGAATCTGCCTGATGGAATAGGATACAACGGCACGGACACGGTCGATCAGACCGCCTTCGTTGGCAAGTGCATATACCAGCCGGCGGATGCGCAGTGAAGCGGGCTTGATACATGCTAAAAACAATCTATGAATGGGAATGCGACGTTCATCGGTATGAATGGGTCGAATGGATGGATGAGTTCTATGGGGCGTCGTATGAACCGTTTGGTGATCCCGATCCGTTCGCCAAGACGTGGCGTGTGAAAAAGCTGGTTCGATGCAAGAATGCCACGGATGCGGAGCGGCCGATGTCGGATTCTCCGCATAGCCGCACTTTTCTTCGGATTCTCAGCGGTCGCGCTGTTGATGCCCTGCGCGATCTGCTTGAGCCCGCCTGCGAGATTCTGCCTTTGGAATCAGACCTTGGGGAGTACTGGGCAATCCACGTCATGGCCCAAGCCGATTGCCTCGACGCGCAGCAGTCAAAGGTTCGCAGGAGCACGAATGGCGGAATCATGCAGGTATGCGACTGGATATTCCTCCCCGACAAAGCTTCTGCTGCAAGCGTGTTTCGACTGCCCGAAGCCCCTGCGTACTTTCTCTGCTCCGACGAGTTTGTGCGGCGCGTGAAGCAGCAAGGTTTGACGGGGTTCAAGTTTAAGAAACTCTGGTCATCGGCTCCCAGTGCTCGAAACCGCGGAGAAGTGTGAGTGAGCATGCGGTTGCGGATCGGAGTCGTGGCACAAGGGATGGATCCTCAATGATCACACTTGGTGCAGACTATTTCGGGTCCGAGTTGTTCTCGTCGCCGGTCAGGCAGGTCGTGAGCAAAGTAACGAACTTGGTTGCGGATGAGCGTGGTCCTTGGGAATCGGGTGATGTTCCTTCATTGAACGCTGTGTTCGTGGTTTCCGGATCGCTTGGCGGTACGGAACAGGAAGGAATTCAGGCGACACGATTCTCGCGAAAGAACAAGATGGTGCTGGTCGCGATCCCAATGGACGGGAAGCTGCGAGATAAGAGAGCGGTTGCGGAAATCGTGATGAGTGCACTCAGAACCGCAGCCGCTCTTGCGCACGACGCGTATGCCCGGAGGCGCGCGGGGGACTTTGATTTGGCTCGTGCATTGGAAATTCTTGATCGCGTTGAGATTCGGCTTGCTCAATGGCTGGAATCCACAACGTCAGAATGACCAGTTGCGCCGCACGGAAACATTACGCGGCCACGCCCCGCACGTCCTCGGCGACCGTATCCGCCATCTGGCGTGCGACTTGGTCGAAGCGTTCTTCGGTGGCGAGGAACGCGCCGACGATGTCGGGGTCGAAGTGGCGGCCGCTGCCGGTGAGAATGGTTTCGCGGGCTTGGGCGTGGGTTTGGGAGTTTTTGTAGACGCGGGCGGAGCGGAGGGCGTCGTAGACGTCGGCGAGGGCGACGATGCGGGCGCTGAGTGGGATGTCGGGGCCGAGGAGGCCGCGGGGGTAGCCGGAGCCATCCCATTTTTCGTGGTGGCAGAGGGCGATGTCGCGGGCCATGGAGAGGAACTTGGCTTCGGGGAACTCTTTGAGGGCCGCGCCAAGAGTCTCGGCTCCGATCAGGGTGTGCGACTTCATCACCTCGAACTCGGCGGGCATGAGGCGGTCGGACTTAAGGAGGATGGCATCGGGGATGCCGACCTTGCCGATGTCGTGCAGGGGGCTGGTGGCGTAGATGAGTCGGCAGAACTCGTGGTCGACGACGGATGAGAACTTCGGGATGTTCGTGAGGTGCGAGGCGAGAATCTCACAATACTTGCGGACGCGCTCCAGGTGCGAGCCGGTGTCGCGGTCGCGGCTTTCGGCGAGTTTGGCCATGCCGAAGATCATCAGGTCGCGGGTTTCGAGGGAGGTGATGCGCTCGGCGACGCCGAGGCGCACGGAGAGCTCCATGGGATCAAATGGCTTGCTCAGGAAGTCGTCTGCGCCGGCGCGGAGGCCTTCGACGAGCGAATCACGCCCGGTTCGGGCCGTGAGCAGGATGATGAAGACGTAGCGAGAGAGGCCGGAGGCACGCACCTGGCGACAGAGCTCGGGGCCGCTCATCTCCGGCATTTCCCAGTCGGAGATCAGCACGCGGGCGTTGCCATGTTGCAGCATGGCGAGGGCTTGGCGCCCGTTCTCGGCGGATTCGACGGTGTGTCCGTCCGCCTGCAGCGACTCGCGGAGGAGTTCGAGTGCGATCGGATCATCATCGGCGATGACAATGTTCATGAATTGGTCTCCGATGCGACGCTCGCGACCGTCGCGGTTGCTGCGGTCGATGCCGCGGCCACTTCCGGAGCGAGTGACATGGTCGCCGCCAGGATCGCCATGAGCAGTTCATCCAGCCGCGCTGCCAGCTGTGCAGTTTCCAGTTTCATTCCTTCGAGATCGCCGGCCTTGGCCACCTGCTCCAGCGCGGAAGCGGAGGCGGCGAGCCGCTTGGCACCGATGTTTCCCGCGCCGCCCTTGAGCGTGTGCGATGCCCGCGCGGCACGAACGCCATCGCTGTGTTCGACTGCCTCGCGACAGTCGGAGAGATGGCCGCGTGCGAGCGAGGAGAACTTCTCGAGAATGCTCGACATGAGCGCGACCTTGCCGCGGCAGCGTGTTCGCAGGTCTTCGAGATCCAGCACGGGCAGCTCCGCGGGGGGAGTGGTGGGGGTATCGGTCAGGGGAGAGCTCTGCCCGGACCCGATCGCCTGCGCGGCCGCCATTGCTGGGGCGACAGCAGTCGTCGGTCCGCCGGTCCGGCCGGGCGTCACGGATTCCGCCGGGCAATGGCGCTGGATCGCGGCGATCATCGCGTCGGGGTTCAAGGGCTTGGTCAAGTAGTCGTCCATTCCGGCGGCAAGGCACCGATCGCGATCCGGCGGCAGGGCATTGGCCGTGAGGGCGATGATCGGAATCCGCTTGCGTCCGGTTTCCGCGCTGCGGCGGAGCGTGACCTTGCCTTCCTGTTCCGCCTCGCGGATCAGCTTGCTCGCCTCGAAGCCATCGAGCTCGGGCATCTGGCAGTCCATGAGCACGGCGTCGTAGCGGCCGGTGAGGACTTCCTCGACGGCTTTTTGACCGTTGGGCGCGACGAAGCAGAGATAGCCGGCATCCGAGAGCAGCTCGGTCGTGATGATCTGATTCACATCGTTGTCTTCGGCGACGAGAATGCGTGTCTGGAACGCCCCTGCGAGTACGGAGCGCGCGGTCGAGGTGTTTGCCACGGCGGGCGGCGCGTTGATCGGCTTGCGACAGGCGGCGATAGCTGCGACGATGGCATCGAGAAGGTCGGAGTCGGTCACGGGACGGCGCACCCATGTTGAGATGCCCGCGCTGCGCAATCGCTTGGGCTCCAAGGTCTCCTCGTCGGACGCATCGATGAGCGCGAGCAAGGCGGAATGGTCGGCGCGAGAATCCGATGACAGCCGGTGCGCCATCTCGATCGAGCGACCGAGCGTGGCCGCGCTCAGGAGGATGAGATCGAACGGTGATGTGCCGCCGGCGGCCAGGCGAGGGCCAGGCCGTCTTCATCGGTGCCCGCCACCTGATGGCGGAACTTCCATCCACCCAGCAGGGCGGGAAGCGCGATGCGCTCCTGCTCATTGTCGGAGAGGACGAGCACGCGATAGTCCTGGAGACGCTTTTCGCCCGCGCGATCCGCACTGCCCTGATCTTCGGGCACAAGAAACGGCACCGTGCACCAGAACGTGGAGCCATGTCCTGGTTCGGAAACGACGCCGATCTGGCCGCCCATGATGTCGACGATGCTCTTGCAGATGGCCAGGCCCAGTCCCGTGCCGCCGTATCGGCGCGTCGTCGAGGCGTCCACCTGCGAGAAGGACTTGAAGAGACGGTCGACGCGCTCGGGCGGGATGCCGATGCCGGAGTCGGTCACAGTGAACCGGACGACGGCGATATTGCGATCGCGCGATTCGGGGGTGGCACGCACCACGACGCCTCCCTCGGAGGTGAACTTGATGGCGTTGGAGATCAGGTTCAGCATCACCTGACGCAACCGAGTCGGATCGCCCCGCACCACGCGGGGAAGGAGGGGTGAGACCTCGCAGGAGAGCGAGATCTTTTTTTCTTCCACGCGCTTCACGAACATGTCGTTGAGCTCGGAGCAGAGGCCCGCGATGTTGATGTCGATGGTCTCCAGTTCCATCTTGCCAGCGCCGAGCTTGGAGTAGTCGAGAATATCGTTGATCAGCGTGAGCAGTGTTGCTCCGGCGACGGACGCCATGCGGGCGTAGCGAGACTGGCGCACATCCAGGTTGGTTCGATCCAGCAGTTCGAGCGCGCCGACGACGCCGTTGAGCGGCGTGCGGATCTCGTGGCTCATGTTCGCCAGGAACTGGCTCTTGGCGGTGGACGCCGCCTCTGCGGCGGCGGATGCTTCTTCGAGTTCGACGGTGCGGTGAGCGAGTTCGCGGGCCTGCTCGCCCAGCTTCTGGTTGGCTTCGAGGATGTCGGCGTGGTAGGTCTTGAGGCGCTCATCGGCCTCTTTGCGGGCCGTGATGTCGCGCTGGATGGCGAAGAACTGGACGAGTTCCCCGGCTTCGTTGCGGATCGGCTCCAGATCCAGGGTGCACCAGTACTTGCGGCCGCTTTTGGAGAAGCCGACGATCTCTTCGCGCATGCGCTTGCCATCTTTGAAGGCCTGCTCGACGCTGCGGAGCTGGGCGCGATCCGCGCCGGGGCACTTGAACATCGCAATCGGCGATGTGCCGCGGACCTCGTCGAGGACGAAGCCGGTCAGCCGGACGAAGCCGTCGTTGGTCCATTCGATGCGCCCCTGGGCGTCGGTGATGAGCACCGAGTTGTCGGTCTTGGATGCCACCATCGCGAGCTTGCGCTGCTCCTGCTCGGAAGCGCGGACCGCGGCGGTCATGACTTCGGCGATCGCCCGCGCCCGCCGATGCGTCCGCGAGGCGATCGCGACGCAGACCAGACCAGCAATGAAGACCGCGCCAACCGAGATGCCCACCAGGATCCACAGCCCGCGATAGAGAGCGGCCGCGCTCTCGGTGATGTATGCCCCCAGCGCGGTGTGGATCCGATCGAGTCCCTTCGCGTACTTCTGCTTGAGCGCGACATATTCCTCGGCCGAGAGCTCCTTGCGTGCCTTCGCCTCGTTGCCGTTTCTGGCAAGATCAAAGGCCCGGCGCTCGATCGCGATGGACCAATCGGTGACATCGTCAATGTCCTTGCCACCCTCGCGCAGATACACATCCGGGGCGATCAGTGCGAGCTCGTGGAACGACTCCGCCAGCAGCTTCTGATGCTCCTTGTACCGCAGTTCCCAGACCGGCTCGCCGGTTGCCGCGCCCATCTGCGCGGACATCGTCATTGCTTCATTCAGATTGCGAATCGCCCCTGTCAGTTCCTGCAGACGCATCTGATCGTTGCGGATGTTCGAGAGATGCTTCTGCACCTCCGTCAGCGTCCAGCCAATGCAGACGAGCAGCGCGGCGGCGCCTGCGAGCACGCCCAGGACGATCCCGAAGGGGGGGCGCGAAGTGGGGGCGCTGACGCTGGTCGTTGGGTTCGTTTCTTGTGGCATGGCTGACGGATGCAGAATCGGTCAACCCATCGCCGGGATTCTCCGGACCTGCCGGTTCCGGCCTTCGATACCGGTTTCGCTGGTTGCATTCGCCGCTTCTTGCGCGTTATCGGGCCCCGCGGGAGATTCCGCGCTCGACCCAGCCAACCATCCCCGACCCGCTCTCCAATCGCGCGGCCAATCGAGGTCATCCATGAGCCAGACCGCAGCACGTGTGTCAATCGGAAAAATCGCGGGCATGCTGATCGTGCTCGTTCTGCTCGGAGCCGGGTACTACTTCAAGATCATCCCGGGCGGCGGACCGTCCGCTGGTCCTGCTCCATCTGAATCACCAGCAGCAACGCCGCCGCCGACTTCGCGGCCGAGCGAGCCGCCCAAGCCAACTCCTTCAGCACCCAAGGCGACTGGCGCACCCGCGGCGCCGACCGCCGATGCTCAGGAACTCCGCATCGGCTCGTGGAACATCGAGTGGCTCGGCAAGCCGGATGATCGAAGCGGCGCGGGGAAGGACGTTGCCCAGGATCCCGCCGATCTGGCGGATCTCATTGTCACATCACGTGTCGCCGTTCTCGGCGTCTGCGAGATTGTCAGCAACATCTCCGGTCGGCCGATCCGCAGCCGCGAGATCGAAGCCACGATCGAAGCGATCAAAAAGAAGACCGGCGACGGCTGGCAGTACGTGCTGTTTCCGGGGCGCAACGATGGTGACCAGCTGACCGGCGTGCTTTGGAACGCGCGAGTTGTGACGGCCGAGACATCGAGCGACAAATCTTTCGAGACCACCAAAGATCTCCCGTGGGCGGTTCCTGTGGGCAAGAGTCGCAGCTCGCAGGGCTCGGGCTTGTGGAACCGCCCGCCGCACGCCATGAAGTTTTCCGCTGGCAAGGGCAAGACGGACTTTGTCGTGGTCGTCCTGCACATGAAGGCCGACTACAACGGGGACTTTGCGCAGCATCGGAAGGAGGAGGCGGATGCGCTCGTTTCCGCCCTTCCCGCGACGCGGAAGCAGTTCCACGATGAGGACATCCTGCTCATTGGGGACACCAACTGCTCCGGCGACCACGAGCCGGCCATCATTTCCATGGAAAAAGCTGGTTTCTTCGACCTCAACGGCGCGCATCGCGCCACCCACTGGCGCGGCGGCTCGATGGACCGGCAACTGGTGCCGTCGGCCCAGCCCGAGTTCGCCGCGCATGGGTTTGAGGTCATGTCCGACGCCTACATGAACAAGCGCGGCATCGATGCCCGGGAATACAAGCGGCGGTTCAGCGACCACTTCATGGTGGTCGGCACCATCAAAGTCATGCCGGATGACGACTGACCATCGCGGATACTCGCTACACTGCCCGCTATGGACCAATCGATCGACCGCCTGAAGAAGCTCATCCGCGATGTTCCGGACTTTCCCAAGCCCGGGATTCTCTTCAAGGACTTCACGCCGCTCATCCGCGATCCGGCGGGGCTTGCCCTTGCGGTCGAGCTGATGGTGAACCCGTTCCGCGACAAGAATGTCAATCTGGTCGTCGGGGCCGAGTCGCGCGGGTTCATCTTCGGCATGGCGATGGCGCAGGCCCTGAGCGCGGGGTTTGTTCCCGTTCGCAAGCCGGGCAAGCTGCCGTGGAAGAAGGCGTCGATTTCCTACGAACTTGAGTACGGCAAGGACACGATGGAGATCCACTCGGACGCCATCGAGCCCGGGCAGCGTGTGCTCATGGTGGACGACCTGCTCGCCACCGGCGGGACGATGCAGGCCTGCTGCAAGCTCGTCCAAGGCATGCGGGCGCAGATCGTCGGGATCGCGGTGCTGATCGAGCTAAGCGATCTGAACGGCCGGGGACTCGTCAAGGAGTTCGGCGCGGTGCATTCTGTGCTGCGATACTGACCGTTCAGTCCGGATCGCCTTCTGTCCGCATGTTCAAGCCGACTGTCGCAGCAGCGAAGCGTGGGTGCGCCGTCGATCCAGACGCTCGCAGAGCTTGGGCTTGGGTGGAACAAAGAGCAAGCTGGTCCACTGGCCCTCGGCGTTGCGGCGGACGCCATGGGCCGCGTAGTCCGGCAGCCACCACTGGTTGTCGATGAGATAGCTGAAGGCGTGATCGCCGTCTGGCGCGCTGGCGCGCACGGACCACCACCCCTCGTCCGCCGCGTCGCTCGTGCCGAGGTCCTCATCCCCGTGACCGCCGCTCTGCGAAGCACGTTCGCGTGTGAGCGGAATGCGACCATCGCCCCAGCCCGTGAAATCCGCGACCAGTTCCACCCGCTGCGCGTGCGGCAAGTACACCCGGAAGCTGAGCGATCCATCGGTTTCGATCGTGACCATGCGCGACCTCCATGTGTTCGATGCCGCCGCCCGCCCCCCGGGACAGGAAGAGACCTGCTATACATCTACTTTCGCAGAAGTTCGACGGTCGTGCGCCCGAATTCGAAGATTCGCGACTGTTCCAGTGAATCACCATGACCCAAGTAGGTGGGTCGGATCGCAAAGATGTGGCAAAGTTGCGGAAAACTGGCCGCGCCAAGCCGGATTAGGCGGAGCTGGGGAGTTCTCAGATCAGGGGGTTCGTGGCGTTGCTCTTTTGTTGGTTCCGCTCACAGCCCCAGTGTCATCCGTTTCGCGTCCCACTCGGCCTGCTCCCGCTTGTTATCGCCGCTGATGGTCGGGCTCTTGCTGCGCAGGGCCTCGATCTCCAGGCGCGTGAGTCGGACGCTTTGCAGCTCGTAGTCGCGGAATGCCTCCATGGTGAGGGGGACGATTGGTTGGAGGAGCGCGTACATCGCGTCGGCGTAGATGCGGATCTCTTCCTGAGCGTGCGAGTCCATGCGGAGCGAGAGGAAACGGAGCACGTTGTGCAGGTCGCACTTCCAGTACCACTCGGTGTACACGGAGACGGGGAGCGCGATGCGGGCCATCTCGCGGCTGACGCCCTGCTTGGTCAGCGACTCGTATCGCTCGTACATCTTCTCGGCGTCGTCGAGATAGGTGAGAAACTCTTCGGCGGTCTTCGCTTCGTTCGGTGCGGCCGCGGCATCCGAGGCGAAACGCTCTTCGCCGCCCTGCCGGTTCGCGGCGGATTGCTTGCGGACCTGATCGATCGTGGGCTTGTAGAAGCGGTCGGGCACGATCGAGTATCGCGCGGAGTACTCGTTCACGTTCGCCGTGCGATGGCGGATCCACTGGCGGGCCACGAAGATCGGCATGGCGACGTGGAACTTGAACTCGAGCATCTCGAACGGCGTGGTGTGTCGATGGCGAAGGAGGTAGCGGATCAGGCCGCGATCCTCGTTGACCTTTTTTGTGCCTTGTCCGTAGCTGACGCGAGCGGCTTGTACGATGGCCGCGTCGGCGGTTTGCCCCTCGGGGACGAGGCGCGGCATGGTGTCGACGAGTGCGACGAAGCCGTGCTCGTGGATCTTGATCTCGTGGCGCGAGCAGCCGCCCATGACGTCGAACGTCGGGCTCTCAAAGGGGACCTTTTTGATCGCGAACTCGCGCGTCGAACTTCCCGTTGTGTGGGGTATGTCCACCCGGATCGGCGTTCCGACCAGTGTGGACGCCGCAGTCGCGGCAGTGGGGGAGGCGGGAGCGGTCGCGGCGTGAGTAGGTGTGGGCATCGCGGAGATAGTTGCCGGGTTCGTGGAAGATCGCCATGAAACCGGACAACCGACAGGGCTATTTCCCATCAACCGCTTTGGAGACTGGCGGAAGCGGGGGGTAAATCACCCAGTCACCGCGCGAACGGTCCAAGTCGCGCTGGCCTTTGTCCTTCGGAAGCTTGCCGGTCCTAAACCAGGCAAGACGGCTTGCCTCCATCACCAAGGGACGGTCCTTGGCGTCGGCTGGGGGTATCCCGCCGTCGTCCTTCTGATCGACGCCCACCGAATAGAGCAGCACGCGCTGTGCCGAGCCATCTCCGGAGCGGAGGTATCGCATCGGCTTTCCAGTGAACGGGTCGAGGGGGAGCTCCGGCAGATAGCGCGGCACGAGGACATTCAGATCGGCGGGATAAGTCCCGTTTGCACGCTTGAAACTCTCCAGAGCGAGGACAGTCAGCACCACGCTGCGTTTCGCCTCGAACAGATCTCGCGTCGCCATCTGCCGACGGAATCCATACTCCGCCTCGCCGATGAGCGAGGAGAACGGGAAAACATGATCCAGCGCGGTGTAGATCTCCGTTTGCTCACGACCTTCGGATCGCTCATCGGATCTCCACAATGGCAGCGCCTCATCCCGGTGCAGCGATGCGATGAACGAATCGATCTTGGCACGCAACTCCGCCCGTGAGGGAATTGTCGCGACTCGCACGGGCTGAAAGGTTCGGAACAGGAACTTTCCCATCGGGTCCTGCACGCCGAAGTTGCTGTAGAACTCGCGCATGTGGGCGCCGATGATGTGCCCATCCCCGCGGCCATCGTCCGTGAAGAACCTCTGCAGGATGTCCTCGAAGGAGAGCCGCTCGAACTCTGGGTGAAACGAGATGCGGCCGCCCGCGAGGTGTCCGAACCGGTGGGCGAGCGTCTTGAAATTCTCTTCGTCGAGCAATCCCGGCTTGGCGATATGTTCCAGCAGCACGTTGGCGGTGAGATCGCCGATCGCGACCGCGACCATTGTGTCGATCAGGAACTCGCTCTTGGCGCATTGCTCCGCGAGACCGAGCATCGCTTCGATGTCAGTCACGAATCGAGCACCGTCGCGTTCATGCGCCGCAACGGTTGCGTCAAACCGCAGCAGCCGAGCATCGGATCGCATCTCGCCCAGATACGGCAGGAGCACGCCGATCATCGCCGGATTTTCGCTGTGGGTTTCCAGCTCCGGCTGGTACTTGTATCCCGGGCTGCGGATCTCAAGCGCTCTGGAGTATTCTGGATCGGGATTCTCTCCGTAGAGATACCCGAGCGAGTTCATGCCCGCCGCCCTGCGGATCAGCGCGATCGCATGCTCGCGTGATTTGAGAAACTCCAGACCCTCGGCCCAGTGCTCGTCGCTGGGCGAGAGCGGCCACTCCGATTTCCGGTAATACTCCGGCCATGGTCCGAGTTCACGAATGGCCTGCACATACACCGGCCACGCGCGCTCTTCCCTGGGGATCGCCAGCAGAGGGGCGTTGATCTCCGCCATGTAGTTGTGGCGGATCGTCGGCGATCGCCAGTAGAACCTCGCGAAGAGCCATCCATACGCCAGGATCGCAAACAGCACGAGCGCGGCCGTTGATCGCACGAACCAGCGGAAGGACTTCCACCACATTGGCCGGCATCGCACCTTCGCGCTTCGGATCAGGCCCGCAGCTTTCTTTGGATCGCCAAAGTCGGCGATCAGTTGCTCGGGCGATCTTCCCGCCTCGATTCCATCCGCAAAGTGCGTGCAGACCTCGTGCGCCACGTCCAGCCGCTCTTCCGGCCAGAGTCTTGTCATTCGGACAACCCTGGACGTCAGTTCCGTCACCGAAGCGGGCAACCGATGCGCCGCGATCTCGGCATCGATCTTCCCCCGACGCAACCGCGAGCGCACCCACGGAAACAGCGCCGAAGCCAGTGCTGTGCGGATCGTTCGCGGCCAGAGTTCGCGGCGCAGAGCGCCGGTACGTGCCGGGTCCGGAGTTCTCGTGTCTAACGAGATTTGCGAGTCCGAGCGCATCGTGTCTTTGCTTGAGTCGGTCACGGTTCACCTGTTGGATGTTGGTGTGGTTGCGCCGGATGCGGACGCGTTCCCAAGACGGCGATTCAGGTTCGCCGGGTCGTACAGGATCCAATCCCCACGAATCGTCATCTTCATCTGCGGGTTGGCGAGCCACGCCTTCACGGTCGCGGGCCCTCGATAGACATACATCGAATACTCGTTGCCGATGCGTTCGGGCCCAACGCCGCCATCATCGATGCGATCCACGCCAACCGAGTACACGACAGGTTTCGCGCTCGAGCCATCGCCGACACGCTGGTATTTCAGTGCTCGCCCGTCATAGCGATCCAGCGGCACCGTGGGGAGCAATCGCGGCGCAAGCTCGCCGAGTGTTGTCGGATATGTTCCGTGCGTGCGCCGGTATGCCTCCAAGGCAATGGCGACGACCGTGCCGTCTCGCACCTGGCGCGTCTGTTCTCCGGAGATGCCTGCTTTGCCGAACGCTGGCATGAGAAGAGCAAGCAACTGGTATTTCCGGGAGATCGGAGTTCCCTGCTGGTTCATCCGTTCCACGTCGAGGTCTGTTGAGGTATCTCCCCGTAGCCAGAAGGGGGTGTCCGCCTCCGTCTGGGCCTTCGCGTACATCTTCTCCGCCTGCGCGACGGTCTCCTCGCGTCCCGCATCCGCGAGGACCGAGATTGGCGAGAGTAGTTTCAACTCCAGATCGCGCTGCTTTCGTTTCTCCGCCGCGTCCGGGTCGTTGGGCATCGACATGTCCGACATGGCGTACATCTGCTTGAGCCCGTCGTACGTCAGATGTCCCCCTCCCGAGCCGTTGTCGGTGTAGGTGCGTTGCACCACATCGAGCAGGAACTTCTTCTCCAGGTCGAACGTCACGCGAACGCCCGCATCGCCCGTTGCTCCGAGGCGGTGGCCGATTCGCGTCAGTGAGTCCTCATCCAGGAAATCCGCCGCGAGCCCCTCACGAATCACATCGCATGCCAGCGAGAGAATCGCGAAACGCACGAGTTGCCCGATGAGCGTTACGTTCTCGCCCGCCTGCATCGCGAGCCCGACCAGCGCCTCCGCATCGCCGGCGAATCGGGGCGCATCTTTCAGCTCGATCCCGCGTCGCGCATCCACCACCAATATCCGGGCCAGAAATCTCGAATCCGAGCAGAATGGGAGAAGGATGTTCAGCAGCGATGTGTGGTCATCGACTTCCATCGCGTGCGTCAGGTCCGATCCCTGCTCGGTCTGCGTCTGCTCCCACGGCGAGCCCTCGCCCTTGTATTGGTAGAGCGGGCATCCAAGAGTCGGCATCACTGCCGCCTTTCGCAGCCGCTCGATTGGGCCCTGCCGAGTATCCACCCACGCCGCCGCCAGCGGCCACCGCCCATGCGTTCGCATCTGCGGCCACATATCCGAGGCGGCATCTCCCGTCAGCTGGACGCCATCCGCATCTTTCAGCGGCCGGATCAGCTCTTCTGGGAGCAGTCCCAAGTCCTTGCGAATCCCCGCGTACAGCGGCCATGCACGTTCGGATTCGGGCGTTCTCGTCAGTGCCGCATTCAGTTCCGCCGCGTACGCCTTGGTCACCCGTGGCGTTCCCAGCATCGCCATCGCGAACCCGACGCCGTACACGCCCGCGCACAGCAGTAACGCGGCCGCCGCGCCTCGCAGGCCCAGCCGCCATGTCTTCCACCAGAGCGGCCTTTTCCGTCGCGCCGCACGAGAGATCAGCTTCGCCGCCGGCTTCACCGCGCCGAACGATCCGAATAGTTCCTCCGGCGTTCGCCCGGCGTGCAGACCATCCGCGAAGTGCGCGCAGAGCTCTCTCGCGACATCCCGCCGTTCCGATGGCCACAAACTTGCCTTTCGGATGACATCCGCCGCTCGCACCGCGAGCATCCGCGGCAGACCCGCCGCGAGAATGATCTCTCTCCACGATGTTCTGCGTTTCCAGGGCAGATGCGATCGCAACGAAAACGGCATCGGCACTCGCGTTCGCAAGATGCGCCTCACGCTGGAGTCGCCGCCGAGCTCCGCGGGATTCGTCAGTACGTCGCGATCAGGTTGGTTGGCGCCGGTGCTCGCCATGGTCAGCGTCCTCCCGCGATCGCAACCATTGCGGGCTGCAAAACTCCCAGCGCCGTCATCGCCGCGCTGAGCCGCTTGAACTGCTCGGTGTCTTTCGCGAGCCGCTTTTTTCCCTTGCCGGTGAGCTTGTAGTACTTCCGATTGCGGCCCTGCTCGCTCTCACGCCAGACACCCTCAATGAGCCCCTGGGCCTCGAGGTTGTAGAGCATCGGATACAGCGTGCTCTGACCCATGTCCAGCACGCCCTCCGTCCGACTGGCGAGGGATTCGACGAGTTCATATCCGTACATCTCCCCTCGTTCCAGCAGCTTCAGCACCGCCAGAGGCCCGGCCCCACGCATCAGTTCACGCTCAATTCGGGACATGGTCAGCACTCCAAAGAGGCCGCAGTGGGAGGGGAAACGTCATGGCTCTACGCCACACACTATGGCTCACATAGTGTATATCGGGCTACGGCTTTTCCGGTTGCATGCATTTCCAAAAAATCGGAACTCGAAAGGGGATGGCAGGGGCAGCTTGCCTGCCCGTGGTGTTGCAGCCAGGCCACACTGACGCAGAGATGCGAGCCTCAGCCGCCCCGCGGCCCCACCAGCTTCACCTTCGCCACCCCATGCACCTTCGCTCGGATGTACGCCACGCTCACGGTCGCCCCGGGCTCATACTCACCGAGCACCCGCGCCAGATCATTCATGTCCCGCACGGGTTTGTCATCGATCGCCGTGATCACATCTTTGTCTCGCAGTGGGCTTGTCGTTGTGGCACGATTCCCCGGCTTCGTAAACTCTGCCATCGCATCGATCTGTACGATCGGCCCCTCGCCTGTGCCGATCCCCACATCCACCGGCAGATTCGCCCGTCCGCGCCCGACCTCCTCGGGCACTTCCGGAAGCTGCCGCGCCCACACGCGGAACTCTTTCTCGATCTCCTTGATCGGCTTCCCCAGCACCTGCTCGAAGGCCGACCTCCCCGTCGCGTCATCTTTGTACCCCGCGACGTACACGCCATACCACTCCCGCAGTTTCCCTTTCTCAGCAAGAAAGAGGAACATCGCCCTCCCCTGCCCATAAAATGCGAGCGTCCGATCCCCCATGAACGTTTTGCGGCCTGCATCGAAGAACATATCGAACGGAATCAGGTTCCCGTTCCGCGCCAGCCGCCGCACCATGTTCGTTCGCCAACTCGGCGTTGGAACCAACTCCCCCTTCGCTCCTGTGTTGCAATCTTCCACCAGAGAGCAGAGCCCCTCCATCATCCACATCGGATGACGTTGGCCGCGCTGATCCATGTCGCGCCAGTGCAGCACATGCCAGAACTCGTGCCGCCACGATGATCCGAGGTCCATCGAGACGAGCATCTTCGCATCGTGGTTGTACTCGCCACCGACGCGGTCATACCGCTTCCCGTACCGGCTTTGGGCCCAGTTGATGTAGTCGGGGCGTGTGGGGAGAATGACGAGGACCCATGGTGGCTGAATCTTCCGAGATGAGTTTGGATTGTCTGGAGATTCCGCGGTGGGGGGGCTCGCCCGCTTTGGGTCTGAATCGCCCGACAACTTTGTTTGCCCTGCGATCTCGTTCCACCACCGCGAGAGCTTTCCCGCATCGTCCTTCGCCTGCTTGAACAGCACAGGATCAAACGCCGAGATGTAGATCAGCCGCAGTCCTTCATCCTTCTCCTGCGTGTACGGCGAGCCCTTCTCGCCGACGTGGAACTTCTTCCGTGCTCCCTCGATCGTCTTCTCCGTTCGCTTCTCGACGATCTCTCCCCAACTCGCCACGATCGCGGCATACTCCGGCGTTCCTCGCACCTTCGCCAGATGTGGATCGCCCTCCATCTGCCGCAGATCCGCGAACCCCCGCGCGATCGCCTGCGCCAGCATCTTCACGCCTTCTTCCGTCTTCCCCTGCACGCTGAGCGCACAAGCAAGGTTGTACCACGGCACGAAGTTCTCGTGATCCAGCGGCACAAGTTCCCGCAGCTTCTCTTCCGCGATCCCGAACTCATTCCGCGCGAACGCCGCCGTGATTTCTTTCTCCAGCCGCGCCTTCTCGGCGTCCGCTTCTTCCTGCGTCATTTGCTTGGTGGGAAACTGCGGCGGCCGCGGCCCGACATCGCTCGGCTGCTGGCCTGTTGGGGCTGGCGTCTGACCGAGAGATTTACCGCTGAGCACACAGAGAGCACTGAGAAAAGCAAAGAAGAGTTGAGATTGATTCCGCTTCAACTGGCTTTCTCAGTGTTCTCGGTGCTTTCAGTGGTGAAGTCGCTTTGTTTGTGTACGCCCGACAGAATCAACTGTTGCAGCGCGACCGGATACGCCAGACATTCCTGCTCAAACACCCGCGCCGCCAGCGAATGCGCATCATCCCCCGGCAATACCGGGCACGTCCGCTGAAGCAGAATCCGCCCGTGGTCGTACACCTCATCCACCAGATGCACCGTGCACCCGCTCTGCTTCATACCCGCCGTGATCACCGCCGCGTGGACCTTGTCCCCGTACATCCCCGCCCCGCCGAATGCCGGCAGCAGCGCGGGATGGATGTTCACCACCCGCCCCGCATACCTCGCCGGCACGTGCACGTACTTCAGATACCCCGCGCACACCACATAGTCGATTCGCTCCTCATCGAGCATCCGCTGCAACTCATTCCGCGGAATCTCCCCCTTCACCACCACCGTCTTGAGCCCGGCCGCACGGGCCTTGGCCGCGCCGGCCGTCTCGCGCGAACAGATCACCAGTTCGATGCTTGCGTGCACCTTCCCGGCGCTGATTGCCGCGATCAGATTCTCAAGCGTTCGTCCCGACCCCGACAGCATCACCGCCAGCCGCGCCATGGGCACGTGGCATTCCCCCACGCCGGACATCCGTATTGTCGCATCGGCCATCGCTCACCCGATCAACTTGAGTGCGGCATCCCGATCCGCCGCGATCTTCAAGATCCGCTCCAGGTGCGTGATCTTCATCAGTTGCAGAATGTCATCCTTGAGCCCGCAGACCACCAGCCGCCCGCCCTCGGCGGCGCACAGCTTGTGCATGCTCACGAGCATCCCCAGCCCCATCGAGGCGAGCATCGTGACATCCTTCAGGTCCATCACAATCCGCCACTTCCGCCCCACGGCATTCGCCGCCGCGGCCTTGATTTCCTGCTCGATGATCTGCGATTCCCGCGCTCCCACCTTCTCCGAGGTGATGTGCGCAATCAGACATGAAGCATGCGGGACAATGGTGAGATACGCGCCGTCGGCCATAGTGGCCCAAGTGTAGCAAATGCTCCGATTCCCGCATCCTCCCTTGCCCCGCTTCCTTCGCGCGGCCATGATTCCCCGGCACACTCGCGGCACGGAGGACTCGCACGCATGAGCACAAGCGCACCCGGCCCAGCCCGACCCGCATCCCTTCCCTTCCAGGATGCCCGCGCTTGTCCGCCCGCTGCGCTTTTGCCTCTCTTTGCTGCACTGGATGCCCTCGCCCCCAACCTCGCCCTCGAATCCATCGAGCCGATCCGCGCCGCCGTCGCCGCGCTCCCGCTCACCCGCGCCGACCTCGGCAGCGCGATCATGATCGACACCGGCGCGTATGTTCGCACGCTCGTCCGCCAGACCGATGCGTATCAGGTGCTGGTGATGGCGTGGCTGCCTGGGCAGAAAAGCCCGATCCACGACCACGCGGGCTCCTACTGCGCCGTGCGTGTCGTCTCCGGCCGCGGCGTGGAGCAAGTCTTCGAGCTCACCGCCGAGGGCTCAGCACGCCCCGTCGGACCCGCCCGCGAGTATCCCCCCGGCACGGTCGCTTGCTCCGTCGATTCGGACATCCACTCACTCGGCAACGCCGCGAAAGCTCCATGCTCGCCCGACGAGATTCTCGTCACCGTCCATGTCTACGCCCCGCCGCTGCGGCCGACGCGGAAGTACCAGCTGGCCCAAGAGTGAGCCGTATGCCTACTTCTTGAATGGCACCGGCCTCCCATCATCCCCCACGTTCACCAACGTGATCGTCGCCTCTGTCACGGGCACGACCTCTCCCCCCAGATACCGCTCAGCCTCGACTTCGACCTTCACCGTCACGCTTGTTGTCCCGGCGCGCATCGTCGTGGTGTGCAGCGAGACGATGTCCCCCAGATGGACCGGCTGCTTGAACTCCACGCGATCCAGCGCGACCGTCACCCACTTGTGGCCGCCGTTCCGGCGCGCCTCGACGAACCCCGCCTGGTCGATGTACGACAGAATCACCCCACCGAAGATCGTCCCATACTGATTCGTCTCCCGTGGCATGGTGACGACTTGGAGGGCGAGGCGGCGGGTGGAATCTAGTGGTGGCAGTGGGGGAGTGCTCATATCTGAGCGTACGCCGAGGCCACTTGCGGATAAGGAGTGGAGGGGTGGAGGAGTAGAGGAGCAAAAACAAATCGCCGGACCCAGACCCTGCTCCTCCACTCCTCTACCCCTCTACTCCTTCACTCGCCCCCGCCTCCCTCTCTACTCTTCCCGACCATGCCCATCTCCCCCAACAATCCCAAAGCCGAACTCCCCGACTTCCTCAAGATGTCCGCCCTCGATCTCCTCGCCCGCTACACGCTGAGCATCGAGCAGTTTGATCGCCGCGTCGTGCAGCTCAAGGACGACCAGCTCGACATGGCCTTTCTCCCGGATGCCAACGTCGGCCGCTGGCCGATCCGCGTGCTCATCGGCCACCTCGCCGATGCCGAGCTCGCCTTCGTCTTCCGCATGCGCCTCGTCGTCGCTGAGGACCAGCCCGTTTTCACCCCCTGGGACGAGAACGCCTTCATCGACAACGACCTCTACGGCCTGAACGCCAAGCCCGCGCAGCCGCGCCTCAGCATCGGCGGCCCCATCGCCACCATCCACACCCTCCGCAAGTGGCACGCCGAGTGGCTCCGCTCGCTGACTCCCGAGCAGTGGGAGCGCAAGGGCCTCCACCCTGAGCGCGGCGAGCAAACCGTCCGCACCATCCTCGCCTACGACACCTGGCACCTCGAAAACCACGCCTGGTTCCTCAACGCCAAAGTCCAGCGCCTCCTCGGCTGACCGTGGCATCTGCCTTTCCCGTGGCATCGGCCTCCCGGCCGATGTTTCGGGCGCCTCGCCCGAAGGCCTCCGTTGTTCCGCGCAATGTCGCCTGAGAAGGCCAGCACCATGAAGCCCCACCCACGCATCCGCCAGACGATCAAGTGGACCGGCGCGGCGGTGACGGTGGTGCTGATGGTGGTGTGGGTTGGAAGTGGGTGGATTCAAGCTTCGTTTCCCACAAGTTGGGGGCCCGTCTTCATCCTGAGAGGGGGGTGTATCCGCGTGTTCCTGTCCGATCCTCCGGGGGGATGGGGCGACTCGTTGAGCTTGAGCGTTACCACCGGAGACAAGTTCCAATTTGGTTACAGGCGCACGGAAGCGGGTCCCAACTCGCGCACATACTGGACCGAATCGAGCTTGCCAGTTTGGATGGTTGCCATGCCAGTGCTTTTAGCATCGGCGCTCGCTTGGCGTCTCGACATCCTCGCCCGCCGTCGCGCGAAGCAGAATCTCTGCTCAACCTGCAACTACGACCGCACCGGCCTCCCCATCGGCGCGGCGTGCCCGGAGTGCGGGAGCTTGCCAGCATGAAACCCCACCCGCGCCTCCGCAAGACGATCAAGTGGGGCGGCGCATCGCTAACGGTCCTGCTCGCGTTGGTGTGGGTCTGGATTCCTTGCGGGCTCGATCGCGTGAGGCTCCCCTTCGGAGTTCACCTCCGTGCGGGCGGAGACTGGGTAAACGTCTACGGAAGTCCTCATGTCAGCGAGCCGCGGGCGTCCTTTGCCGCCTCTTGGGGCGAGCATCCCGAAACGGGTTGGGAAACGCCGGAGTTGTGGCGATTCTACTTGTACGGCGACGGGAGCCACCATTGGGGTGTTCTTGCGCCAATGTGGATGGTCATCGCGTCCTTGCTCGTCGCGACAACCGCGGCGTGGTATCTCGACGCTCTCGCCGGCCGCCGACAACTCGCGAATCTGTGCCGCAAGTGCAACTACGACCGCACCGGCCTCCCCATCGGCGCGGCGTGCCCGGAATGCGGCCACGGCAGCGCGACCTGACCGTGGTGCGAGCGGGCGGTCCGATCCGCGACTCTGCGGGTCGGGTCCGCCACTCTCAAGGTCGGTTACGGAACTCTCAAGGTGGGGTCCGGAACTCTGGAACAGGTCGGTTATTGACCCTTCCCCCGCCCTCCCGCCTCAAAAACCCACC
>JBGANP010000163.1:0-3631 GCA_044222255.1 Phycisphaerales bacterium | reverse complement strand
CGCTGGTAAGCGTGACGGTCCGTGAAACCGATCGCACCAGCGCGACGTACCCGGGCTGATCAACGCCGATCAATGAAAAAGGCCGGTCCGAAAGGACCGGCCCCGTGCATTTCAAGTCGGTCTGTGGTTAGCGCGCCCCAGCCATCGCGGGCGCCTTGGCCTCGACGGTCGAGCCGCCCTTCAAACCCAGGAACGAAATCACGCTGTCCGCGACGTGCTGGAGCTGCTCGCGGGTGAGTTCCGGATAGATCGGAAGCGCCAGCGTCTCGGTCGCGGCCCCTTCAGACTCGGGCAGGCTGCCCGTCTTGTACCCCAAGTCGGCGAAGCACTCCTGCTGGTGCAGCGGCACCGGGTAGTAGATCTCCGTGCCAATGCTCTGAGCCTTCAGGTGGTCACGCAACGCGTCGCGCTTCCCGGCGGGCACACGAATCACATACTGGTTGTAAATGTGCCGCGCGGGTGCTGCCGGACGGAACGGAATCCGCAGCGGCGACGGATCGGCCTTCCAGGACGTGCCCGAGATCTTCGCTCCGGCGGCCTTGAACGCCGCATCGTAGAAATCGGCGTTCTTCTGCCGGCCCGCGTGCCACGCGTCGAGGTGACGCAGCTTGACCCGCAGGATCGCGGCCTGGAGCGTGTCGAGCCGGGAGTTCACGCCCACCAGCTTGTGGTAGTACTTCGGCTTGCTGCCGTGCACACGCAGAATGCTGAGCTTGTCGTTCAGCGCCTGGTCGTTGGTCGTCATGATGCCGCCGTCGCCGAACGCGCCCAGGTTCTTGCTGGGGAAGAAGCTGAACGTGCCGATCGCGCCGCGGCTGCCGACCGGAATCCCCTTGTTGTCCTTCGTGCCGATCGCCTGCGCCGAATCCTCGATGACCGGCACATTGAACTCGCGTCCGATCTCGAGCAGCGCGTCCATGTCGGCCGCCTGGCCGAACAGGTGCACCGGCATGATCGCCTTGAGCCGCTTGCACTTCTGCGCGACCTCGCGCGTGTGCTTCGGGCACATGTTGTACGTCTTGGGATCGATGTCCGCGAAGACCGGCTTGGCGCCCAGCCGTGCGATCGATCCGCCGGTCGCGAAGAACGTGTAGCTCGGGCAGATGATCTCGTCCCCCGGCTTGATGTCCAGGGCCATCAGCAGCAGGATCGCGTCCGAGCCGTTCGCACAGCCGATCGCGAACTTGGCCGAGCAGTGCCTCCGCGATCTCCTTCTCAGCATCCCGCACTCGGGCCCATGATGGCGACGCGCTTCCTCAGCACCGGTATGCTTTCTACGGCTCGAGCTCCGTCTTCAGAGTCGCGTACTGGGCCTTGAGGTCGAGCAGGGGCATTGACCGGTTTGGACATGAGTAACTCCTTTGTTGCTGCCGAACAGACGAGGGGCTATCCCGCTCCTCACGCAACGACTTGCGTTTCCTTGACGACCGTGAGCCGGCCGTCCACTTCCTTGTACTGATTCCCGCACTGCGTGCAGGCGATCTCGCCGCCCGCGCCCGGGTTGCCCATCGGGTCGCCGCAGCGGCACGCCCAGCCCTTGCGTCGGGCCGGAACGCCCATCATCATCCCGTAATCGGGCACGTCCTTGGTCACCACCGCCCCGGCCGCAACGAACGCGTACCGCCCGACCGTCGTCCCGCACACGATCGTGCTGTTGGCTCCCAGCGACGCGCCGCGCTTGACCAGCGTCGTCGAGTACTCGCTCCGCCGGTTGATCTCCGAGCGGGGCGTGTTCACGTTCGTGAACACCATCGACGGCCCGCAGAACACGTAATCCTCGAGAATCACGCCCGTATAGAGCGAGACGTTGTTCTGGATCTTGCACCCCTTGCCGATCTTCACGTCGGGGCTGACCACCACGTTCTGCCCGATGTTCACATTCTCGCCGATCTCGCAGTTGGGCATCACGTGCGAGAAGTGCCAGATGCGCGTTCCCTTCCCGATCTTGCAGGGCGCGTCCACATACGCGGACTCGTGGATCTTGACTTCGGGAAACGTCGGTTGATCTTTCTGCATCAGTCGTTCGCCTCGCTGGAACAAATCTCGCACCATCACATCCGCTACGGCCGCGATCCGATATCCCCGGTCCCGACCAGATCGGCCCCGCGCCGCACAACAACCCGCGGCTCGATAACGCCCCGCGCGATCGGCGTCGGCTGGCCGTTGGTCATGATCGACTGCTGGGCCGCGTGCAGAACCTCCAGCACGCGCACGCCGCTCGCCCCGTCCGTGATCGGCGCCCGGCCCGTGCCGACCGCTTCGATGAAGGCCTCGCATTCGGCCATCAGCGGCTCCTTGGTGTCGAAGGCGACCTTCGTCCCCTCTCCCTTCACCGGCACCGGCTGACCTTCCTTCCAATCAACCCGCTGATCGTGCAGCACGAGCTCCTTGGCAATGTCGTCGAATGTCGCCATCTTCTTGCTGCCCACCACGACCAGCTTCTGCTCCTTGAAGGGGTGCAGCCACGACACGAAAACGTGGGAGCGCACGCCCGAATCAAAGAGCAGCTGCGTAACGGTCACGTCGGCGATGTTCGGCGACACATACGTCCCGCCCGTCGCCACCACCTGGATCGGCAGCGAGCCGACCAGCCGCAGGATCACCGCGATATCGTGCGGAGCAAAGCTCCACAGCGAGTTCTCCTCCGTCCGGATCTTCCCGAGATTCAGCCGGTTCGAGATGATGTAGCGGACCTTGCCCAGTTCGCCCGCCTCGATCAGTTCCCGCAGCTTCAGGATCGCCGGGTGGTACTCGAGCAGATGCCCGACCATCAGCACCCGACCCGCCATCTTCGCCCGCTCCACCAAATCCCGGGCCTCGTCCAGATCGATCGTCAGCGGCTTTTCAACAAACGTGTGCTTCCCGGCTTCCAGGGAGCGACGTGCCAAGCCGTAATGCGTTTCCGCCGGCGTCGCGATCATCACCCCGGCGATCGAATCGTCTTTCAACACCGCGTCCATCGACGCGTGCACCGGTACTCCCGGCGCAACTTCTGCCGCCGCCTTCCGTCCGGCTTCGCTCGGGTCCACGACCGTCGCAAGGCAACCGGTCCGGTTCATCGTCCGTGCAATGTTCTTGCCCCAGCCCCCGCAGCCGACGACCGCAATCCGAGCACTTGCCGCCATGAAAACTCCTCTCGGGTTCCGCACTTCCCATCCCAATCGCCATCCCACGGCCCGAGCGGCCACGGATGGGTCGAGATTATACCGTTACGCCAAGACCAAGTCCGTTTCCGAACGGTCTTTGTCAGGTACCGCGACTATCAAGCGTCCGTACGCACGCTTTCCGCCCGTGATGGCGCACAAACCTCTACGCCATGCCGACTTCGCTGCTCTGGGTCTGCCTCGCCGGAATTGTCCCCAGCCGATCCTGGATCGTCTGCCTGTACAACTCCAGATGCCGCTGGTACATGCGCTTCGCGCACAAATCCGTCCGACGCGACGCCGCCACCCGATCCGGCGCCAGACGCGACGTTTCCACCTCGTCAAACCGCAGCATCGCCAAAGCCAACTCCATCACATCCATCGGATCGTTCAGCACCACCCCGTCCCGGGGAAGAGTCATGAGTTCGGTCGCGCCGTTATAGCTCGTGGTGACAACGGGCAGGCCGCAGGCAAGGGCTTCGAGAACC
>JBGANP010000162.1:0-3433 GCA_044222255.1 Phycisphaerales bacterium | reverse complement strand
CGTGGAAGGACTTGGAACCGACGGTGGTGAGTTCGAGACGAGGGGTCCACGGGGGGGTTTCGCGCGTGGCGGCGATGGGAAACTCGGCGGTGCCGGAGCGTCCGGAAATAGTCCATGTGGATTCGCCGGTGAGAAGCGCCGACGTGCGCACAAAAGCCGTCGAGTCGTCAGCGAGAATCATGCCGTGGCGGCCGGGTACGGTTGTGAGCGCGGCGGAGTTGCCCTTTGTGGGATCGAGCGCCACGCGATAGACCTGAGTTTGCGTCGGGTTTGCGCTGGCGAGGATGTACGCGGAGCCATTTGCGACATCGATGCCAGCGACACCTTCGAGGCCGAGCGCGGCGTCGGTGAGGAGTTGTTTCTGAGTGCCGTCGCGGCCACGCAAGGAGAGTTGCCAGGAGCCGAGGGATTCGGTCATCCAGAGAAATCCACTGCCGTCGGCGAGCCAGCGGGGATTGGAGGGGGTGAGGTTCACCCACGCGTCATCGCGTTCTGTGAGGAGCGGGCGGGTTGCGCCGGTGGTGGGATCAACTTCAAGGAGCGCTTGCTCGGTCTGATCACGAGTCATGACGAGAATGCAGAGCGGAGCGTTCTTGGACCAAGTGGCCTTGGCGAGATACTCGTTCTTGGCGTGGTCCCAGGTGATTTCGGTGTGGGTGCCGCCGCGGGCGGTAGTGATGTAGAGGCGAGTGGACGCGTTTTTCTTGCCGGGACGCGGGTAAGGCCAAGTCTGGGCTTCCTTGTCGGGGCTGACCGGGTCGGCGATGTGGAAGGTCTCCATACCGGCGGTGTCGGCGGATTCATACATGATGAACTGTGAATCAGGAGACCACCAGAAGCCGTGGAAGCGGTCCATCTCTTCTTGGGCGACGAACTCGGCGAGACCATTTGTTACGGTTGGAGAGGGCTTGGAGGTGATGCGGAGTTCCTGACCGTTCAGAACGTTGATCACGTAAAGATCGCCATCGCGCACACAGGCGACTTTGTTGCCATCCGGTGAGAACTGCGGATCAAGCGGGTAGCCGGCGGTAGAGGTGAGTTCGACCGAGACGCCATCGGTGCGCTGCAAGAGGAAGAGGCGACCCGAGAGCGGGACCAAGACGCGGCGGCCATCCTTTGAGAGGATGTACGAGGCGATGCCGCGGCTGGCGAGACGCCTGCGCTCGCGGCGGGCAAGTTCTTCGGCGGTGAGTTTTTCTTCGGTGCCGGAGAGAAGTTGCTCGGCTGTGAGCAGGACGCGTTCCTTGCCGGTGGCGGTGTCCACCTCGAAGAGATCCTGCACGAATGAGCGCGGGCCGCTGCGGAGGAAGAGGACGGCGGAGCCATCAGGGGTGATGGAGATGTTCTTGGGTGTGCCGTGCGTGAAGCCGCGCGTGGCGGCGTATTGCTGGAGGAACTCGGGGTTGACGAGTTTCGTGGGGGACGGAGCGGGTGGCATGGCTGCGGATGACGCGGTTGAAGAGGATGCGGATGGAGCGGCACCGGTCGTCGCGGTGTGGGAGGTGCATGAGTTCATGGCGAGCATCATGAGCGCGGCGGCCAGCGGGCCGCGGGGGGATTGCGGGGTGATCATGGGAGCAGAATACCGCAAAGCGGGCTCAGGGGCCATCGATCGGGCCGGGACTCAGGAAGTCATGGCTTTCTTCTTGCCGCTGCGAACGTGGGCGCGGGGGGAGCCGCCCTCGGACTTCTTCTGGGCGACGTTGCCGATGTCCGTGCGGACCTGCATGCCCTCGAAGCGGATTTTGCCGACGGCCTCGTACGCGCGGGCGCGGGCCTCGGCGAGCGTGGAACCGATGGCAGTGACGCTGAGCACCCGTCCGCCGGAAGTGACGACTTGGCCGCCTTCCCGCTTCGTGCCTGAATGGAAGACGACGACGCCGGGAACTTTTCCGGCTTCCTCAAGACCATGGATCGGGACGCTGGGCTTGGGCTTTTCGGGATAGCCGCTGCTCGCGAGAATGACGACGCAGGAGGCCGCGCCTTCGGTGGAGGTGGCCTCGCCGGAATCGGACTTGCCTTTCCAACGGATTTCCTGATCCTCGAGTTTGCGGCCGCCGGTGGACATGAGCAGGTCGATGAGGTCCGACTCCATCCGGACCATGAGGGCCTGGCACTCGGGATCGCCGAAGCGGCAGTTGTATTCGAGGACTTTGGGGCCGGCGGGCGTGAGCATCAGGCCGGCGTAGAGGACGCCGCGGTAGTCGATGCCGTCGCGGCGGAGAGCATCAAGCGTGGGAACGAGAATCTCGGACTCGATCTGCTTGAGGAGTTCCTCGTCTTTCTCGACTCCCTCACCGGTGAGGCCGCAGGGGCAGATGACGCCCATGCCGCCGGTGTTGGGGCCGGTGTCGCCATCGCCGAGGCGCTTGTGGTCCTGGCAGGTTTCGAGGAGGTAGATGGCGCGGCCGTCGGTGATTGCGAGCACGCTGACTTCGCGGCCTTCGAGACGCTCCTCGACAAGGAGCGAGCGTCCGGCCTCGCCGAACTCGAGCTTGACCATGATGCGGTCGATCGCGCCCTTCTCGCCGACGGCTTCGTTCAGCGTTGTGGGAAGCAGCACGCCCTTGCCCTTGGCGAGACCGGAGGCCTTGATGACAGGGAGATCATCGTGACGCTTGGCGTACGACGCGGCGAGGGTCTTGTCCTCGGTGATGCGACGGCGGATGAACTTGCGGCGATCGCTGGCGTCGCGATACTTGGAGGATTCTTCGAGCAGGGCCTTGAGCGCATCATCATCGTGGACGCGGCTTTCGACGTACGCGCGGGCGGACTCGGGATCGGTGAAGATGCGGCCCTCGGCGGTGGGGATCGAGGCGGCGCGCATGAGCTGCTTGCACCAGGCCTTGTCCCATTCCAGACGCGAGGCCTGCTGGGTCGGCCCGAAGACGACGCGGCCGGGGGCGATAAGGGCATCCGCGAAACCCTGAGCGAGCGGCTCCTCGGGGCCGATGATGACGAGACCGATGTTGTTCTTGTCGCAGAAGAGCTGGAGGCGGAATATTTGCCGGATGTCCACTGGGACATCAACGAACGTGCCGAATGCGGCCAAGCCGGGGTTGGAGTTGTCGGTGAGCCAGAGCTTGCCGAGGCGGGGAGATTGGGCGAGTTTCCAGGCGATCGCGTGCTCGCGTCCGCCGCCACCGACCAACAACACGTTCACGCGCGTATCAGTTGTCATCGCGCTTTTGTCGATGGGCGGCGGGCGCGGCAAACCAAACGACAGGGATTCTGACGCGGCTGGGGCCGGTTGCGCGTGAATGAAGGGGGAAACGAGCGGGCGTGATTGCCGCTGGGTGCGGCGCGGCCTACGCTCACTCCATAGATTGCGGGGTAGAGCAGCCTGGTAGCTCGTCGGGCTCATAACCCGGAGGTCGTAGGTTCAAATCCTACCCCCGCTATTGCCTGTGTGAAAGGGACTTGCGCAACAACG
>JBGANP010000048.1:0-27808 GCA_044222255.1 Phycisphaerales bacterium | reverse complement strand
ACTCGCTTGTGGCGAGCGACCGCGGGACGAGCGGCCATTTCTCTGCGCCGCCGGTTGCCCGGCGGCTGAAGCGGTCTACCCGCCCGTGCTCTTGCGAGAGGCCCGGACCAGGCCCGGCATCCGAGGATGCCCACGAACTGCGTGACCTTGCACGCGATGGGGTTTTCCGTGCCCCGGGTGTCACCACCCGGGCGGTGCGCTCTTACCGCACCTTTTCACCCTTACCTGATCCGGGTTGCCCCGGCCATCGGCGGTTCATTCTCTGTGGCACTTTCCCGCATCCCCGACCTGTGGGGGACGGGTGGGCGTTACCCACCATCGTGTCCTGTCGTGCTCGGACTTTCCTCCGGACGGGTTGCCCCGCCGGCGGCCGCTGATCCGCACCAAGGGATTGTATGGCCCGCGGGCGGGTGTTACATCCGATCATCCGGTACACTCCAGCCATGCCCGTTCCCGCGGCGTTTCTCTGGATCCAGCCCGAGCAGGCGGAGTTCATCCGCGCTGCCTGCGATGCCGCGGGTTTGGCGATCGCGCACGCGGGGACGCCCGTGGCGGGCAGGTCTCGCGAGGTCGCTGAGATTCTGGGGGCAGAGCCAATAGATGATCTTCGGGCATCGCTCGCGCGGGTTGAAAACGCGTTGATCGTTCTGGGCACCACCGGCGGAATCGACGCGAGCGGTGAATCCGAATCGCTGCTCGCCTGCGCCGATCGGGGGCTGTCGATTGCGTCCCTTGAGCCGCTGCCTGCGAGCATTCTTGAAATCCGAGCCGGCGACTTCGGCACCAGCGACGATGACGGCATGGGGCTCTCGCTCGGGCCGGAGCCGGCGGAAACGCCCGGGGCGGACGCGGGTGAGGAACTCGCTTCATTCGTGCCCCTCGCGCGGCTATCGCGTTCGGTGCGCGATGCGGCAGAGGTTATCGCACAACTCGGCACGCTCAGCATGGTCAGCGTGCAGGCGCTCTCGGGCATCGGGCAGGGCTCGCTGGGGGCCCGGCTGTACGACTCGATGGAGCTCGTGCTCTGGCTGCTCGGCCAACCGGATCGCGTGGACGCTGCGTTCGTCGCGCCGCCGTCGGCCCGAGGTCGCGGAGTGCATCCGCTGCCGGGCGAATCGCTGCGCGGTTTGGAGGGCGATCTTTCGGCAAACCTGCGATTTGCCGATGGGCGGGCGGCGTCGATCGTTGCGTCCAGCCACGCGGGTCGGTGGAGCCGCACGATCACGCTCGTCGGCGAGAACGGGCGAGTGCGCATCTACGACGATGGGCTGGAGTGGATCGGTCCCGACGGGCGCATCATCGACGCCACGCGCGATGCCGCCCGTGTGCGCGGGTCGGCGGCGACGGAAAAGCCCATTGGCGCGGCCGTCCGTGCGCTTGCCGATCAACTCACCCGGCTCGCCGACCCGGACCGCGCGCCGGATTCCCCGACGAATCTCACGGCAGTGCTGGCGGCGACTGGGGCCGCGCTTCTGAGCGCACGCACGGGCGAAGGAGAAAGCCCGGACACGATCCTGCGGATGGCCCGGGCCGGATAAAAGCGCCGATTCATGCGGCGGCTACATCCGCACGCTGTACTGCTCGAGATACAACACCGTTTCGGCGAGTATCTTGGCCTCCTGCTTGTTCAGGTCGCCGATCGAGACCATGCCCACGAGCCGCCCGAGCTGGTCCACCACCGGAAGGTGGCGGATGCGTTTGGCCTGCATGACGTGGCGAAGCTCGTCGGTTCGAGTCGCCCCGATGCAGGTGAGCACGCGGTCGGTCATGGCTTCGGCGACGGTGGTGTGGTCGGGGTCTTTTCGCGCTGCCACCACCCGCGTCATGATGTCGCGCTCGGTGATGATGCCGACGATCTTGTCGGTCAGGCAGTCGTCCACGACCACGAGCGACCCGATGTGGTGGTCGTTCATGGCCCGGGCCGCGTCCAGCACGCTGGCTCCGGGCGTGATCGTAAATGTCTTGGCGGGCTTGCTCTTGAGGATTTCTTCGACGGTGGACATAGCCGCGACTCCTGTGCTGGGGTCGGCGGTTCGCCCGCTCCAGCATCAGGCCGCACGGAGCAACCGGCAGAATCTCGCATCAACAAACGGCGCGGGCGAGCCGTCGGACCGGGCGTGGGGAACGGAAATGTGCCCCGTGGGATCTGCGATCTGGACTCGGCGTCTCCTGAATGATAGACCTGCTTCTGATAGCATCCCAAACGTGAGCGATGCCGCCATCAATACGAGCCCGACAGGTCCGAAAGCGTCCGCACATCGGCCGGCACGCCCTGCGTGGGTGATGTGGGCGTTTCTGGCCGCTGGAATCGCGGCGTCAATTCTCTTCAAGAACGATTCGAGGAGCGTGACGCATGAGTACGCGCGAGCGGCGATGTTGTGGTGGCAGGGGCACCCGATGTACACGGAGGGTGTGCATGGGTTTTTGTATCTGCCGCAGGCCGCGATTCTGTACTCGCCGTTCGCGTGGTTGCCGAACACCCCACAGGAGATTCTCTGGCGGTTTGTTGGACTGGCTCTGCTCGTGATCGGTGTGCGGCGGCTAACGGGTCGGCTCTTTGAGTCATTCAAGGACACAGCGTTCTTGATCGCCACGCCGCTGGTCATCATCAGCGCCCTCGGCAGCGCGGCCAACGGCCAGACCAACATCCACCTCGCCGGTCTCTTCGCCCTTTGCTGCGTCGATCTCATCGACAAGAAGTGGTGGCGTGTCGCGCTCTGGCTCATGCTCGCGCTCGCGTGCAAGCCGACGGCAGTCGTGATGGTTCTGCTGATCGGAGCGATCTATCTGCGGCCCATGTGGTGGCGACTCGCCGTCGCGCTCGGGGTGTTCGCGATCCTGCCGTTTCTTCATCCCAGCCCCTCGTACGTGAGCGGGCAGTATCACGACTGCATCACCAAGATGACCGCCGCATCACAGCCCGGGGATTCCTTCCAGGACATCCGCGGCATGCTCATCGAGTTCGGTGTCGTCCACGTCGAAAAAATCGCCGCCACGCCCGGGCACGCGGCGTCGGTGGTGCAGACGCCGCCGGAGTCCGTACTCACGATCGTCCGCGCGATCGCCGCGGTCCTCACGCTCGGGCTCTGCTGGATGGCCTCACGCCGCTTTGGCGATGTCGGCCGCGCGGTAATTCTGTACACGCTCGGCGCCATCTATCTCACGCTTTTCAATCCCAGAACCGAAGGGCTGAGCTACATCATTCTCGGCGTGCCCGCCGCGATGTGGGCGGTGCGGGAGTTGCACCATCGCCGCTGGGCGACCGCCGTGTTCTTCATCGCCTTCGCACTCAGCACGCAGTTCAGCACGCAGTTGGCGCTGAACCACAAGAACTACTGGGTCCGCCCGCTCGGCGCGGCCGTCTTTGCCGCGCTGGTCGTCGTCGAGATATCGCGACCACGCTCTCGGTGGGATCGATCCTCCGCATCTACAGCCCCGTCCGCGATCGGATGAGTTTCTCAATCGCGGGCGGCACCGGCATGACGCTCAGCCGCGATTGCTTGAGCAGCACGAAGTCCTTGAACTTCGTATCCGCTCTCATCTCCGCGAGCGTCAGCGGCGTCTTGGACTGTTTCACGGGCGTCAGGTCGATCACGGCAAACTTCGGCTCGCCCGTCGGCGTCTTCCCGGGTTGTTCGGGGTCTTCGTACGGTTTGGAAGCGACCTTCGCGACTCCGACAATCGCCTTCTCATCGCCGGTGTGATAGATGAAGCACTCATCGCCGGGCTTGGCGGAGCGCAGATGGATCAACGCCGCGGCGTTCGCCACACCGCTCCACGCGGTTTTCTTATCTCGCATGAGATCCGCGTACGAGTAGGTTCCGGGCTCGGTCTTCAGCAGGAAGATGGTCATAGCCAAAGCGTACGACGCTATCGGACCTACTCATGGCTCAGCGTTGGTGTTCGAGTCAATCTGTGCCGAGTGTTCGGCCCGTGCCGATTCGGTGCGCTGCGTCCGCTGGCCAATGTCCCATCACTCGTGATTCCGCCCGGATTGGGGTCCGATCTTCCCATCGGATTCTCAATTGGAGGCGCCATGAGCAAAGACCAGCCAACCCCTGCCAACTCCGGCGCGCGCCCCAACTCGGAGCGTTCGGCAACGCCTCCGAGCGCGCTCGCTGCGCCTTCGGACAACAGCTTTCTCTCCTCGCTGGCCGACCTTGAATCTCGCATCAATGCGATGAAGAACGCCCACGAGCAGGCCGCATCCCGCGATATGGAGCTCAGCGGCAAAGAAGCCGCTCTCGCCGCACGCGAGCAGGATCTGGCAGAACGCGAGCGTTCCATTGCCGCGCGGCTCGTCAAGGCCGAAGCCGAGATGACTCGGGCCCAGCGCGAACTCGCCGAGGCCGAGACCGCCCGCAACCAGACCGCCGAATCTCTCAAGCAGATCGCGGCGCAGCGCGAGCAGGAGGAGCAGGTCCGCGCCGCCTTCGAGCGCGAGCGTGCCGCGTTCGCCGCCGAGCAGCAGCGTTTGGAGCAGGAACGCCACGAGCACGAGTTTGATGTCAAGCTGCAACGTGAAGAGATCGAGCGCGACCGCGCCGGCGTCGCCGAGCATGCCCGCACGCTTGCGGAGCAGATGAAACGCTCCGACGATGAGCACAACGCCGCCATCTGGTCCAACCGGTTGGAGGCCATCCAGATCGATCTGGGCGAGTCCAACGCTGCCCGCGCCCGCATCGAGACCGAGCTGGCGCAAACCCGCGAAGATGTCGAATCGCTCACGCAGGAACTCATCGAAGCCAACCAGAACAAGGGCGTCCCCGCCGAGGAAGTCGAGAAGCGCGATCGCACGATCGCCGACCTCTCTGCCAAGCTTGATGAAACCAGGTCGATGACCACCATGCTCCAGCAGCAGGTGGATCAGGCCGCCGCGGCCGGCAAATCCGCCGAGCAGCAGCGTGCCAAGGAAGTGGGGGAGCGCGAGCAAGCCCTCAAGGCCGCGGAAGCACGGGCGAACGAAGCCGCCTCACGCTTTGCCGAATCATCCCGCGAACTCGATGAGGCCACCAAGCTCCTTGCCGCCCGCGACCGAGCTATCGCGGATACGCAGCGAGCACAGAATGAAGCTGCGGACCGCGCCGCTGCGGTCGCACAGGAGTGTGAAACACTCAAGCGCGAGCTCAACGCCGCGCGAGAGTTGCTCGAACAGGCCGAAGAAGCCGCCAAGGCCAGCGTCTCCGCGGATGAGCTTCGGGCTCGCGAAGCCGCCATCGTCGGCTTGGAGCAGGCGCTCAAGGAGGCCGAGCGCACTTCCGCCGACCTCGCACGCCAGGAACGCGAATCCGGCGAGACCGCCATTGCCGAGCTCACGAGCCGGCTCAAGGTTGCCGAACACTCCGCGACCCAGGCCGCGGGCGAGGTTGCGGAATCGCTGGCCGCGCAGATTCGCGAGCGCGATGAGCAGAACGCGACACTCCGTGCGGAACTCGAGCAGGCCCGCCGGGTGATCGCGGAACCTGCGCCCGCCGCAGATCTCGCCGAGCGCGACCGCACCATCGAGAAGCTCCGCGCGGAACTCGACGAAGCAATCGAGCAGGCCACCCGCCCGTCTCCCGCGACCGCGGGCCCGGATGAGGAAACGCTTCTGGAGATCGCCAAACGCGATGAGGCGATCACAATCCTGAAGGAGCGACTCGAAGAGTCCCTTGCAGCCGCCCGCAGCAACACCACATCCACCGACGATTCAACCGACCATGGTCCCAGCGAGGCCGACTATCGCCGGCGCGATCGGCTCCGTCGCTACAAGTCCCTGCTCCAGTCCCAGGCCCGCAAGATCGTCGCCGCTCAGAGCGCGATCCAGCGTCGCCACGCTGACTGCGAACTCGTGCTCTCGCATCGTTCCAAGCTCGCCCAACTCGCCCAGCAACTCTCGCGGGCGGAAAAGAAGATCACCGCGAGCAAGGCCCGCTCCGGTGCGGCGGCGGCCGTTCTGTACTTCGCCGCCACGCTCGGCATTCTCGCTGTCATGAGTTGGGAAGTCTCCAAGCGCGTCTGGCCCGGCACCTATATCGCCCGCGCCGTGATCGAGGCGGACCCCGGTCGCCGCTCTCCCAAGCCCGAGGACTACGCCGTCTGGCAGAAGGACCATTCCGAACTGCTCGGTGACCCGCGCCTGATGGAAGTCGCCGCTCAGCGCATGCAGCAGAGAGGCCTGACGGCCCTTGGCTCGCCGGGTGAGCTCGCCTCCCGTCTCAAGCAGGACATGTATGTCCAGACCTCCAAGCCCGGATCGCTCACCGTCGAGCTGCGTGGCGAGGGCGCGGAGAAGACCGCCCTCGTACTGGACACCGTCGTGACCGCCTTCAAGTCCGTCGCCGATCAGGGCAAGGATGAACGCACCAACGACATGGGCGTCGTCATCGCGCAGGCCGCGACACCCGGCACCGAACCATTGATGGACAAACGCATCGAGAAGGCCGGCAGCGTCTTTGCCGGCGCCGCCCTCGCCGCGGGGCTTGCCGGTCTGGTCATCTGGTCGCGACTGGTGAAGGCCAAGAAGAAGTTCGATCAGGCCGCGGCGGTGGATGCCGCGCTCGGCGATGTGGACTGGGCGACCCTTGAGGCGTCGATCAAGCAGAACGCAACGCAAAAGACCTAACGCAACAGGCCCCGGGCAAAAGCTCGGGGCCTGTGTGCTTGATCGTGAGAGAGCCGGAGAGGGTCCGGTTCGAATGGAAGCGAATCAGATGTCGCTGGTCTTCAGCAGCGGCTTGTCGGAACCCTGAACGCGGATGATGAGCTGCTTGGCGTTTTCCATATCCAGGTTGGGAATCGTCTTGGCGTTGAAGCCGGCGAGCGGGGCTTTGAACGAGATCACGGCATTGGCCGTGTTACCGTTCTTGTCCACGACGACCACCTCGTAGTCGCGGTCCGTGGCGGGAAGATCCTGCACGAACAGCTCTGCCTGCTTCTTCGCCGGATCGAACATCAGGCGGGCACGGGCTCCGCGAGCATCAGGAGCGTCGCTGGCGGGAACGAAGCCCACGAACTGTGTGTTCGCGTTCATGAACGAAGAGGTGAAGCGGCGGCCGAGGTCGCGATCCATGGCGTTATTGAAAGCGATCTGGCTGCGAGCTTCGTTCAGGTCCTTGGTCTCGTTGGAGATCCAGAGCGTGGAGAAGCCCAGCACGATCGCCGCGGCCATCGCGCCGATGGCGCCGACGCGCCAGAAGCGGCTCACGCCGGTAGGGAAACGAAGTGCGGGGGCGGCCTCGCTGCCGCGCCGAGCCGCGACGGTCTCCATCGCCTCACGCACGGCCGCGATCACGCGGGCACGAAGCCCGAGCGAGGGCTCGATCTGCGGGAGCGTGTCGTCCATCTTGCTGAAGCGCAGCTGCTCGCGCCGGAGCTGTGCCTGCACCGCCGGGGCGGCGGCACGGAAGGCGCGCTCGAAGGAGTCTCGCTCTTCGGGATCGAGCAGACCCAGGGCATCCAGCGATGCCATCTCGACAAGCTCGTGCGTGGCGAGATTCTGATTGTTCTGCGTGTCGTTCTTCTGCGTGTTCATGACGCCAACTCCTCGTCCGCGCTCCGTTCCCGGAGGCGGACCAATGCTCGGCTCAGGGCCGACTTGATGGTGCCGATCGGAGTGTTGAGCTCCTCTCCGATCTGCCTGAGCGTCTGTCCGCCCAGGTACGCGCGGGTCACCACCGTGCGCTGAAGTTCCGGAAGCTTTGCGATTCGGTCGAGCAACTCGCCGAAACGCTCCTGCGATTCCATCGAAGAGCCGCTCGACGCTGTTGCGCCCACCGGCTCGGATTGCCTCTCATCAAGGGTCATCGCTTTGACGCGAGCCCGGGTTCTGCGCAATCGATCCACCAAGTGCCGCCGCGAGATCAGCATCACCCACGTCACGAGCGCGGCCCGCTTCGGGTCGTACCGATCCGCCGTGCGCCAGAGCCGCACGAAGATCTCCTGCACGGCGTCTTCCGCATCCGAACGCGTCGGCATGGCCTGATACGCCAGCCGAAACACCAGCGAAGCGAAGCGGTCATACATCTCATCCACCGCCCCCGGCTCGCCGGAAGCGACTCGACGCATGAGGTCGAGATCCTGATCCTGGATGGACTGCTGACCCGACATCGCCACACCGCCTCGCTCGGAGATCGACAGACACCGACAGACCTGCACGAGAGGGCACATCTCCGGCAGCCGCGGCAGAACACCGCGACTCTCTTGGCCGGTTTTGGACCCGCGTCCCTATACGCTCATGCTACCAAGAAGGATGCTCTTCGTGACGGGTTCCGGACGATCATGTGCGGAAGATGTCCGAGAACCTCGCGTATGAATGAAAATGCCAAGGGAGAACCCGTAAGCACCTTGTTTGGGTGTGAGCAAGACGCGGAGCATGGTTTATTCTGGTTGCTCTATGGGCAACGTTCTGATAGAGTTAACAAGCGTGGAGTCCGAGTCGGGGGAGGATCCTTTATTGGAGGGTCCATGAAGGTGGTCGCAGGGTCGAACCGCGAAGGTCGATTGACCGCGAGTGATGCTCGCCGCGTTATCCCCGCGTTCACACTCATCGACCTGCTCGTGAGCATGGCGATCATCGCCGTGCTCATCTCCCTGCTGCTTCCATCGCTCTCGGGTATTCGCGAGGCGACGAGGCGCGTGGTCTGCTCATCCAACCAGCGTCAGGTTGGCCTCGGCATTTCGATGTACGCCGAGGATTCAAAGGATGAACTGCCTCCGACGGACTGGGATCCGAAGGAAGCGTCTCGCGGCCAGTCCGCGCCGCAGAAGACCAACATCGTCCGCAAGAATGAGATGGATGCTCCCTTTGATGGCTTGGGCATCCTCTTCGCTGCCCAATACCTGAATGCCCCCCAAGTGTTTTATTGCCCGTCTCACCATGGCCTGCACCCGTTCGGCACGTACTCGCCGATCTGGCACGAGGATGAGGGCCAGATCGTCGTCAACTTCCAGTATCGCGGCGCCAAGCGATATTTGCCCGGCCAGTCCGATCGACTCGTGCTTGTCACCGACGGCCTCGCCACGAGAGCGGATTACAACCACAATGTCGGTTCCAATGTTCTGCGCGGGGACTTCTCCGTTGCTTGGCTGCCGGATCCGGGCGGCTCGATTGTCCGGCTGCTCCCTCTCGCGGAAAACGAAGCGGACGCAGCCGCGAAGGTGAACGGGGCGTGGCAACTCATGGAGTCTCCGGTCTCTGGTCCTGCCACGCCCGGGCCGTGATCCTTTGATACCCTTTCCTCAAGTCCCATCGATGTCGGCTCGCACGCCACGTGAGCCGTCCGGATTGCTCTGCTCACGCCACATGCCGCACGCACACAGAGCGAGTTCGTTGATCCGGATCGTCCGATTCGCCTTGGCCGCGCTCTCGCTGGGTCTTGCGCCTGCTGCCAAAGCCCAGCTTCGTTCGTTGCGCCCGTGTGCACTGGTCAAGCAGCCGATGCTGGCGACTCTGGCGGTCGCCGAACCGGGCTCGCCCGATCAATCTCTCGAACTTATCAATCCGACGACGTCGCAGGTCATCGAGTCTCGCCCGGTCAAACCCGGCGAGGTCGATCTGGCCGAGGTGTTTCCGCGGCTGTGGACCAACGACGCGGCGCAGGTCTTCTGCGTGCAGGCCGTCGTTGGCAAGGAACGCGTCGGTCCGCCGCTGGTGCTGACGCCGATGGTTGCGCCGCGCTATGTCACGCGACTGGAGCGCGATGGCACGCCGCAGGTGCCGCCGGCCTCCAAGACGCGTGTGCTCGCCGGGTATTGGGTGTACATCGATCAGCGAGCCGTGGTGCGCACGAGCAAGGGCGAACTCGTCTTTGCGCTCCGCCCCGATGCGGCTCCCAACAGCGTCGCCAGCTTTCGCTCGCTCATCGAGAAGCAGTTCTACGCGGGCATCCGCGTCCACCGGATCGTTTCGCTCAGCGGGCGCACGCTCCCGGACATCATGCAGTTCGGCGACCCGACCGGGACGGGCCAGGGGGGCCCCGGCTTCTACATCGATTACGAGCCAAGCCCGCTCAAGCATGGATTCGGATCTCTCAGCTTCGCCCGCACCAGCGAGCCCAACAGTGCGGGCTCGCAAGTGATTGTGGCCTTTGGACGCGATGCGGCTGCGCAGCTCGACGGTCGATACACAGTGTTCGGCCAGTTGGTCTCCGGAGCGGAAACGCTGGCCGCGATTGCCAAGACCCCTGTCGATGCGGACGGCAAGCCACGCGAGCCGCTGACCATCGAGTCGGTGAAGCTCGTGGATGCGCCGCCGCTGGGCGCCGGCCCGAAGCCGGAGACGGACCCGTTTGAAAAGCCGACGACGCGATGAGTCTGGAGCGAGTTGAGCGTTTTTTCCGTGCGAGATGCTCAATGCGAGCGGGTTTCCGTCGCTTCCCTATTCACCCATATACTTCCCGCGTGATTCCAAGAACCGTCGACACCATCATGGCAGACCAGCGGGCCGCGTCTTTCAAGACGCGATCCATCAAGTCCGGCGCGAAGCTCGCCGGGCTCAAGCTCGCCCTTTCGATGGTGGACCTCACCACCCTGGAAGGGAAGGACTCGCCCGAGAAGGTCCGCGGCCTCTGCCAGAAAGCGGTACGGCCCGATCCATCGAGGGTGAACATCCCGAGCGTCGCGGCGGTTTGCGTCTATCCCACGATGATCAAGGTCGCGTGCGAGAATCTCGGCGCGATCGGCGGCTCGCATGTGAAAGTGGCCGCGGTGGCGACGGGCTTTCCCAGCGGGCAGTATCCGCTCGCGGTGCGAATCGCCGACACCGAGCAGGCGGTGCGAGATGGCGCGGATGAGATCGACATGGTCATCAGCCGCGGTGCGTTTCTCTCGGGGCGATACGACGAGGTTGCGCACGAAATCCGCGAGTTTAAGAATGTTTGCAACGCGTCTGGTTCGCTGGGCGGCAAGAAGCACGTGCATCTGAAGGTCATTCTGGAGACGGGCGAACTGGAGACGTACGACAATGTGCGCCGCGCCAGCGATCTCTCGATCGAGGCACTGCTGGCCGATGGCGGGGACGGCCCGGCGGGCACCGGCTTCATCAAGACGAGCACCGGCAAGGTGACGCCCGCCGCGACGATGCCCGTCACGCTGATCATGCTCGAAGCGATCCGCGATTGCTATCTGTCAACAGGCAAGATGGTGGGCATGAAGCCCGCGGGCGGCATCCGCACCAGCAAGGAGTCGCTGCACTATCTCGTCATGCTGAAGGAAACCCTTGGCGACAAATGGCTGCACGCGGACTGGTTCCGCTTCGGAGCGAGCACGCTGGTAAACGATCTGCTCCGGCAGATCGCGTGGCTGGAAACCGGCAAGTACGCGGCCCGGTATGACTTCAGTGAGTCGTGAGCGATTGGTTCAGCGCGGCGGATTTGCCAGCGGCTGCCTCACCCGCAGGTCCGGGTACTGCTTCGTCCGCGCCTCGCTCCATCGCAGCGTTCCGACATGCCCGTCCTGAAAAACGTAGTTCGCGGCGCCGTCGTGGCGGTTGTATCTGATCCATCCCTCGTTCGCGTAGGTTCCCGCGTCCGCGCCCCATAGCACCAGTGCGCCCTCGCCGACCCAGGTGTCGTAGTCGTCCTGCCCAACCGCCCCGAACGCCTCGTTGTCGGGTGCGTTCATCGCCTCCGAGTTCCGCTCGGAGAACATGATCATGTTCTGGTTGATCGTGTTGGCCGCCGCGGCGTCGGTCGCGAAGCCGAGCAACGCCCGCTCCACCGCGAACCGCGCCGAGCGATGCGTGAAGATCGAGTTGAGCAAATAGCTCTGGATCGTGAGATGTCCCGCTTCCGCCATGGCCTGCTCCGAATCGGGCGGCAGTTGCTCATCCGAACTGACAATCGCTCCGTTGTATTCCTCGAGTGTTGTGGCGAGTTTTTTCGAGCGGGGCGTCGTGTCGGTTGGGCAGAATCCCGCGAGCCGATCGCCGATGTATGGCTGCAGAAAGATCGCCCATGGCTTCTCCGCCTGGCTGTTGCCCATGCCGCCGCCGACGCACTCCCCCGGAGTCGCCGGCAATGTATCCACCTGAGTGCCGTCGTCGAGCACCCATCCCTCGTGGTGGCGGAACATCTCTCCCTTGAAATCGTCCATATACATCCGCGCGCCGACGCCGATCTGTCTCTGGTTGGACATACACGCCGCGGCCCGGGCCGTCCCGCGAGCTTTTCCCAGCACTGGCAGCAGCAACCCGACCAGCAGGGCGATGATCGCGATGACGACGAGAAGCTCGATAAGGGTGAAAGCGCGGCGCATATGTGTTGCAACACACTACGATTCACCCACTTACGACGGATTTTGACGTGGTAAAGTTTGGGTGAATACCCATGAGCAAGATCGCGGAGCCGCTGTGTGCGGCATTGTCCAAGGTTTGCCCAAATTCCAACTTCAGCTGTCCAACCGCAGCCGGCGTCCGATCATCGCGTATCGCCTATACGCGATCCCTTCCTGCAAGGAGACTTCCCATGCGTCGCATCCTGCTTTCCCTGTTCATTGTGGTTTCCGCCGCCATCGCGGCCGCCCCCGGCCCGAATCCCGGCACGGGCGGCATCGTTTCGCCTCCCGCTGGCCCCACGCGGACGCTCACGGGTGTGCTTGCAGATCGCACGTTCTTTCGACCCTGCGGTTGCTACACCTGGGTCATCACCAAGAACAACCGCGACTCGGAGATGAACGTTGGCGCCGTCGAGGCGGAAGCACGAGCTCTCGCCGGTACGCGGGTTCGGGCAACGGGGATGTGGTCCACGTACATCCGCGACGGCCGACGCATTCCTTACATGATCGTCACTCGTCTGGACCCGGCCTGATTCAGCGGCGCTGTCCATGGCGGTTCTGGTTCCACCCTCAGGAGGTCGTCTCATGCGATCCATCTGTACCCTCGCCATTCTGCTGCTCGTCTGTTCGGTGACCTCGTTTGCGGGCACTCCGATCACCAATCCCCAGCAGCCGCGCACGCCAGATCTGCGACCCTCGCGTCCGGTGGTGCTCACCGGCGATCTCGGTCAGCTTCGCGTCGCCGTGAATGGCGACTTCTCCGGTTGGGTGCTGATCAAGCCCGAGCGCAGCTTCAACCTGAATGTCAGCGCTGTGCTCGGTCAGGCCCGCGCCTTGAGCGGGCAGCGGGTTGTCATTCGGGGCTTTCTGACCACGGGGAACTTCCTCGACGGCACGCCGTTTCAGCAGGTGCGGGTTGTCTCCATCGTGCGGGCACCTTGATCGCACGCTTGCGGCGGCGTCCAGCCCGGATCGCTCACGATCCGATCGGGCGGTCGGGTGAGCATGGCGTGTTCGGGTCGGCTTCCATACCCTTCCGCCATGGCCACGCCCTCCGATGCCCCCGCGCACGCTGTAGATTCGCACACCAACGGTTCGCCCGTCGCCCATGCTGCCGAGCCGGGCTTGGATTTCGGCCGCGCGTGGGAGTATGCGCCCGCGCCCGAGACAGTGAAGGTCAAGATCGATGATCGCTATGGGCTGTTTATCGACGGCAAGTTTGTGGATCCAAAGAGTTCGGGAAGTGGGGGAGGCAAGGTCAAGTCGCACTTCGCGACGATCAATCCCGCGACGGAGCAGGTGCTCTCGCAGATCGCCAGTGCCGGGGAGTCGGATGTGGATGCCGCGGTGCGGGCCGCGCGGAAGGCGCAGCCGAAGTGGGCCGCGCTCAGCGGGGCCGAACGTGGCAAGTTCCTGTTTCGCATCGCGCGGCGGATTCAAGAGCGTGCGAGGGAACTGGCCATTCTTGAAACGATGGATGGCGGCAAGCCGATCCGCGAATCGCGCGATGTGGATGTCCCGCTCGTCGCGCAGCACTTCTTTTACAACGCGGGTTGGGCCGACAAGCTGGCGTACGCGTTTCCGGGGCATGATCCCAAGCCACTCGGCGTCTGCGGGCAGATCATCCCGTGGAACTTCCCGCTGCTGATGGCTGCGTGGAAGATCGCGCCGGCCCTTGCCTGCGGCAACACCGTCGTTCTCAAGCCCGCCGAGACCACCTCGCTCACGGCCCTGCGCTTGGCCGAGATTTTCCAGGAGGTCGATCTCCCCCCGGGCGTGGTGAACATCATCACCGGCGCGGGCGAGACCGGCGCGGCACTCGTGAATCACAAGGACGTGGACAAGATCGCCTTCACCGGTTCGACCGAGATCGGCAAGCGAATCGCCAAGGCCGTTGCCGGAACCGGCAAGAAGCTCACGCTCGAGCTCGGCGGCAAGTCGCCGAACATCATCTTTGAGGATGCCAGCATCGATCAAGCCGTCGAGGGGATCATCGCGGGGATTTTCTTCAACCAGGGCCACGTCTGCTGCGCCGGGTCGCGGCTCTTTGTGCAGGAGAGCGTTGTCGATCAGGTCATCGCCAAGTTGCAGGTTCGCATGGCGAGCATCCGCGTCGGTGATCCGATGGACAAGAACACCGATCTCGGCGCAATCAACTCACGCATGCAGCTCGACAAAATTCAGGAGTATCTCACCGCCGGCCAGAACGAGGGCGCGACCTTGCACGTTTCCGGCCGCATGGGCCAGCTCCCCGGCAAACAGGAAGCGAAGAAGACAGATCTCGCCACCGGCTTCGCGGACAAGGGCTTCTTCTGCCGCCCCTGCTTCTTCAGTGGCGTACAGCCCAGCCACCTGATCGCCCGCGAGGAGATCTTCGGCCCGGTGCTCTCCGTGCTCACGTTTCGCACGCCCGAAGAAGCCATCACCCGTGCCAACAACACGCCGTACGGATTGGCCGCGGGTGTCTGGACGGACAAGGGCAGCAAGATTTTCGAGATCGCCCGCAAGTTGGAGGCGGGTGTGGTCTGGCTGAACACGTACAACAAGTTCGACGCGGCATCGCCCTTCGGCGGATTCAAGGAATCCGGCTTCGGGCGTGAGGGCGGGATGCAGGGACTGCGGGCCTACGTGAACCTGTAATGTGTGGAATATGAACGTCCAACGAGCACACGCGTAGCATCTCACGCAGCACGGCATGGACCTCCACCCGATCACCACATTCGTTCGCGTTCATTGGCTGGAGGTCGGCGGACTCTTCACTCTCGCGGTGTCGCTCTGGATCGCCTTCGGCCCGCTCCGCCACCGCCTGCCGCGCGTGCTGACGCGATTCGGCAAATACTCCGCAACGCTGAAGCTGCTCACGCTCAGCGGGCTCTGCTGGTACACGCTCTACCACTTCCTGACCGACGACAAGCCATCGGCCGCGCTCAACTGGATGCTCGGATGTCTTGGGCTGATGCTGCTCGGCGGCGCGGTGTTCATCTTCACGCGCAAGCCGACGCATGCCCCGCACCGGCACGATTCCCTACCTGCGCAAGCAAAGCCCGCGCAAGCAAAGGGGCCACCGGTGAAACCGGCGGCCCCTGCACGTTCTTCGCCATCGGTATCCGGTCAGTAACCGACCGTTTCCTTCCACTCGCGGCGATCAAATCTCGATCAGTTGCTGCGACGATTGCGACGAGCCGCCATGCCAAGACCCATCAGGCCCAGAGCCGCGGCACCGGGAGCGGGAATCAGACCCGGAACCACAAAGTCCTGCGCGGTGGGGCTGGAGATGGCGTACAGGGCGGAGCGACCGCCGATGCCGTCGATCTTGTCCAGATAGCCCTGAGCGAGGGTGCGGACGGTGCCCGAAGCGGCGCGGAACGAGCCGCCGGTGAGGGAGAGGCCCGAGTCATTCACGATTTCCCAGATCGCGACCTGGAAGGCGGCATAGGAGTCCGAGGAGCTCAGGATGGAGCGCTCGTTGAACCAGAGTTGCGAGATCTGGTCGGCCTTGCCGGCGCCCATGGGGGACGTCGGAATGGGCGCGTCCTGAAGAGCGGCCGTGTTGAAGTTGGTGTACGTGTTGCCGTTGGAGATCGACTGATTGATGTCGATGCAGAAAGCGGTGAACGCGCCGCGCAGGTCGGCCTGGTTGGTCACGGCGCCGGTCAGGTTGACCAGGCCAGCGGAGTAGTTGCTGTACGAACCGCCCGAGTTCTTCGAGAGAGAAATGGTCTTGCTCGGGGAGACACCGTTGTAGGTCACGGTGACGGGCGTCGCCGTGGCGACAGCGGCGAGGGCGAGGGTGGCGACAGCGGAAACGGCGAGAGAGAGAGAACGCATAGCGAGAAACTCCGTGCAAGTGGACGAACACAGTCGCCCTGGGTGGCGTTATGCACGGCACGAACCTCAACAATGCGTACGAGGCAAGGATGGCCGCGCGCTTTCCGGTATGACAACCGGACTGCGCATTGGCAGCGTGTTCGACCTGGAACGACGCATCCCCGCATAGACGCCCGGTGAGAGACGGGCCGCGTGGCGATAGAAGCGAGGTTTCGACCCCGCGATTGACCGACGACAGAATGACAGAAAACCCCGCCGTTGCAAACAGGAAAAGCGGTACAAGCTATACATTTTTTCTGAGTAGCCAACGATTTGTGCGGAAGCTGACGCTTCTGGGAAAGTTGGGTAATCTGGGGAATACGACGCTTCACAATGGCCGACAAGAACCGACATGTTTCACCGACGCGGCTGACGATTCAACCGGGTACCGAACACGACCATTCGTGGATCGCCGAAGAGCTCACGCGCAACTGGGGGGGCGTCGAAATCAGCTCGCTCGGCGTCTGGCACAGGGCCGACACGCTTCCGTGCCTGGTTGCCTTGAACGATTCCAAACGCGTCGGGCTGGCGACGTTTACGCCCCCGCAAGCGGATGAGGCGTGCGAGGTCATCACGCTTTCCAGCGCGCTGGAAAATGCTGGCGTTGGGGCGGCCCTGCTTGGCGCGTGCGTGGAATGTGCGCGTTCGGCCGGCTGTCGTCGCGTCTTTCTGACGACGACCAACGACAACCTCCGCGCCATCGGCTTCTACCAGCGGCGCGGCTGGCGCATGGTCGCCGTGCATCGCGGCGCGATGGATCGTGCCCGCGCTATCAAACCATCCATCCCCGTTCTCGGTATGAACAACATTCCGCTTCACGATGAGATCGAGTTCGAGTTCCTGCTGGACTGACAGATTCACAGCACGCTTTCAGGAGTCGCCCATGACCACCGCACGTTTCTTCCGCAGTTCGTTCGCCATGCCAACACTCGCTCTTGCCACGGTGTTGTGCTTCTCGCCATTCGTGCGTGCCCGGCAGCCCGCCGCGCCGACACCGATTCCGACGATTTCCGCCACCGGCTCTGCGAGCGAATCGCGGGCTCCGGATCAGGCGGAGGTGACGTTCGGCGTTCAGGCCACCGGGAAGACCTCTGAAGAGGCACAGGACACGCTCAACAAGCAGATGGATCGCGTGATCGCGGCCGTCAAGGAGACCAAGCTCCCCGGACTGGTTACTCAAACGCAGGGGCTCTCGCTCTACCCCGAATACGAGCAGGAGCGCGGCAACGCACGCAGTTCCGCGCCGAAGATCATCGGCTACCGCGCTTCCAACTCCGTCCTTGCCCGGACCTCGGCGGTCGCGAAGGTCGGGAAGGTCATCGACGCTGCGGTGGCTGCCGGAGCGAATCAGATCATGGGTATTTCCTTCACGCTCAAGAACGATGGCGATGCCAAGCGCGAGGCCATCCGCAAGGCAACGACCGACGCAAAGGCCAAGGCGCAAGCGATGGCCGATGCCCTCGGCGTGTCTTTGGGGCGCGTGATGCAGGCAACCACAGGCGGCGTGCAGGCCCGTCCCTATCGCTACAACATGCCGCAGGGAATGATGGCTCGCTCGGTCATGGAGAAAATGGATTCCCCGACGCCCGTGGAGGCGGGGGATGTGGATGTTTCCGCCGATGTCACGGTGGAGTTTACGATTGTCGAGGCACCCAAATAGTCTTGAGTGCCCGTGTATCGCGATGTCCGCCGCATCCCCGGTCGGTCCATACCATTCCCCATGCCCGAACGCCTCGAAGTCGCCAAAACGTACAAGCTGTTCATCGACGGCAAGTTTCCGCGTTCAGAGAGCGGCCGGACCTTCGCCGCGCAGGATGCCAAGGGACGCGTGTACGCGCACATGTGCCGCGCCAGCCGCAAGGATCTGCGCGATGCGACCACCGCCGCCCGCAAGGCGCTGACGGGTTGGCGCGATGCCACGGCGTATCTCAGGGCGCAGATCCTGTATCGCATGGCGGAGATGATGGAGGGCAAGCGCGATGAGTTTGCCCTCGCGCTCCGCATCGGCGGAGAGACCCCGGCCAGCGCGCAGAAGGAGCTCACAGCCGCCATCGATCGCCTCGTAGCGTTCGCGGGATGGGCAGATAAGTACGCGCAGGTGCTCGGTTGCAACAATCAGGTCGCGGGGCCGTACTACAACTTCACCGTGCCGGAGCCAACCGGCGTCGTGGGCATTCTCGCCCCCGATGAGCCCGGGTTGCTCGGATTGATCTCGCTGCTCGCGCCGGTGATCTGCGCGGGCAACACAGCTGTGGTTGTCGGAGGCGGAACGTCGGGGGCGTCGCTCGCCACGGTGATTCTCGGCGAGGTCTTCGCCACCAGTGATCTGCCCGCGGGTGTCGTCAACCTGCTCACCGGCGATCGCGCCGAACTGCTCCCCGTCATGGCGGGTCATCGCGATATCGATGCCATCCACGCGGCGGGCGTCACGCCCGATCAGCGTCAAATCCTCCGCGAGGGCGCGGCCGAGAACATCAAACGCGTCACCGTGCGGGAGACGTCGTCGAAGCCCGTGAAGTCATCGAAAACCGCGTCCTTCGTCGATTTCTACGACGCAGAGGCCTGCGAAAGCCCGTGGTGGATCGAGCCCTTCGTCGAGATGAAAACCATCTGGCACCCCAGCGCGGCCTGATCGGTATCACCGAGCGACCAAGATCAGAAAGAGGACGACCGATGATTCGTTTCTTGCCATCGTTTCTGGTGATTGCATCTTTCGGCGCTACTGCGTTTGCGCAGCAACCTGCCGAGAAACCCTCCTTCGCCAAGCCGCAGCCGAGCGCTGAACCCGTGAAGCCCGCGAGTGCGGCGCCAGCGGCAATCGGCTATCCCGCAACACCCCCGAAGAATCTCTACGCCGCCAACGACTTTCGCAACAAGCAGTCGCCCAAACTCGAGATTGAGGAGTGGATCTCGGCCAAGCCCGAGATGGCGGGCAAGACGATTCTCGTGGACTTCTGGGCGACCTGGTGCGGCCCCTGCCGCCAGATCATCCCCGAGATGGAACAGTGGCAGGAAAAGTTCAAGGATGACCTGGTCATCATCGGGCTGACCGCCGAGAGCAAGAAGACCGTTGAGAACTTCTACGACCTCCGCGGCGATGCCATCAAATACCCCGTCGCACGCGACGGCCACAACCGCACGAACAAAGAGATCGGCATCAGCGGCATCCCGCATGTGCTCATCGTCAGTTCCGATGGCATCGTCCGCGATCAGGGCTTCCCCATCGATAAGGAAGATGGGCTGACCGAGGCGAAGCTCAAGCAGATCATCGATGCCGACAAGGCCGCGCGGGTGAAGAACCCGCCCAAGGCCAAGCCCGAAACGCCCTCGGACGCAAAGCCGAGCGATGCCAAGCCAGCGGAAACCAAGCCAGCGGATGCGAAACCGGTCGATCCCAAACCCGCCGACGCTCCCGCGGCCGCGCCCAAGAAATAGCCGGTGCTATACACGAGTGTCTTCGCGGACGCTCCAGCGATCCCACATGATCGCAGCTGCAATCAGCACTCCAGCGAGCAGAGCCCACATCGGGAAGCCCAGCGCCCACAGTGTTCCCGCAATCAGGATCGCGATCCCCAGCACGCCCAGCCGCAGCACGCGGTCGATCCGCGTGCCGCGTTGCAGAGCTTCCGCGTACGGCACCGTCGTGAAGCTCACGAGGTGATACTTCGGCATGAGTGTGCTCGGTGCGAGATCGTGCAGGAAGTGCTCGGCCTTCTTCTTCCACAGAAACGCCTTCGAGCCGACCTTGTCGCGCATCTCGACAAAGTTGTCCAAGGCCATTCGTGCGATCGCGTCGGCGTTGGGCTTGCGGAGCTTCTGATACTCCTCCGCGGCGTCCTGCATCCAGGTATCGCCGCGGCCCGCGTGTTTCTCGAGACACTCGGCGAAGATGCGGACATCTTCGAACGCGGCGTTCATTCCCTGCCCGAAGAAGGGCACGATCGCGTGAGCCGCATCGCCCGCGAGCACGATCGCCTTCCCGCCGCGTGCCTTCTGCACCCAGGGCCAGCATCGCACCGTCACCAGTGAACTCGTCGGGTTTTTCAGGAAGTCTTCGGCCAATGTCGGCATCAGCGACACGGCATCCGGATACTTCTCATTGAAGAATGTCCGCACCTGCTCGGTCGTTTTAAGATTCGCGAACGAGTGCTCACCCTCGAAAGGCCAGAAGAGCGTACACGTGAACGACTTGTCCGGGTTCGGGAGCGCGATCATCATCGCGCTCCCGCGCGGCCAGATGTGCAGGGCGTTCGGATCCAGCGCATACCCATTCCATTTTCCCTTGCCATTTGGCAAGGAAGGAATGTGCAGCTCCTTGTATCCATGCGAGAGGTACGTCTGCGAATACTCGAACCGATCGTTCTTCTGCATCCGCCCACGAACCGGGCTGAACGCCCCATCCGCGCCGACGATCAGATCGCTCTCGACGTGAACGATCGGCCCCTCGCCGATCGTGCCGCCGCTCTCATGCTGGAATGTCGCGGCGCACCCATCGGTGTCGATGTCGAGGCAGCGATGATCGAAGTGAAACGAAACGCCCTCGTGCTTCGACGCGGCCTCAATGAGCGCGAGATTCAGCCCGCCGCGCGAGATCGAGTTGATCGCATCCTTTGAGTCGTGCGAGTACGGCTGAAACGGCAGTTCCCCGCCCTCGGCGGGCAGCAAGGCCGGGTGCATCATGCGGCCCTTCATCGGGATCGCGTGTGTGAGTACATCCTTTTCCAGCCCGATCCCCGCGAGCCCCCAGAGTCCACGCGCCGAGAGCGCAAGGTTGATGGACCGCCCGCCGACATATCCCGCCGCGCGAGGATCGGAGCGGCGCTCGTAGATCGCGACGCGAAAGCCCAGCTTCGCGAGATAGCACGCCAGCAGCGAGCCCGCGAGCCCGGCACCGACGATCGTCACACTCTTGCCATCGCCTACAGCCATAGTCAGCGAGCCCCCCGCGCAGCGGCCACGTGCCGCTTGAGTATCTCCGCGAATCTCCAGCAGTCATGGAACGTGTTATAGAGCGGCACCGGAGCGATGCGGATCACATTCGGTTCGCGGAAGTCGCAGACCACACCATCCGCCCCCAGCGCCTTGTGCAGCTCCTTCGGCCGCTCGCGCACGGCCAGTGAAAGTTGACACCCGTGCGCCTCCTGCTCGCGCGGCGTGGTGATCTCCACCACCTTCTCTACGCCCGGGAGAGCGTGTATCAGACCGCGCAGATATCCCGTCATTGTCTCGCTCTTGGCCCGCAGCGCTGGCATTCCCGCCTCATCGAAGATTCCCAGCGAGACCCGCACCGGCGCGATCGCCATCACTGGCGGATTCGAGAGCGACCACGCATCCGCGCTCGCCACCGGCACGAACTCCGGGCCCATCACGAATCTCGTCTTGGGATCGTTTCCCCACCAGCCCGCGAACCGTTTGAGCGCGTTCGGCTCGCCGTACCCGGCTGTGTTCTTTGAGTGCTTCTCATGCACGAAGCATCCCGCCACCGCGCCCGGCCCGGAGTTCAGATATTTGTACGAGCACCAGCACGCGAAGTCGGCGTTCCAGTCGTGCAGTTGCAGCGGCACATTTCCCGCGGCATGAGCAAGATCCCAGCCGACCATCGCACCGGCGCGATGCCCCGCGATCGTCAGCCGTCCCATGTCCATCAGTTGGCCCGTGAGATAGTTCACGCCGCCGATCATCATGAGCGCGACGCTCGATCCCTCGCGCTTCAGAAAATCCTCGACGTCCTCCGTCCGGAGCGTATTTTCTCCCTCGCGCGGCTTCAGCCGCACCACATGCTCGCTCGGGTTCAACCCATGAAACGCCGCCTGGCTCTGCACCGCATACGAATCGCTGGGAAACGTGTTGTCCTCAATGACGATCTTCGTCCGCGACCCCTGCGGTCGGTAGAACGTCGCCATCATCAGGTGCAGATTCACCGTCAGCGAGTTCATCACCACGACTTCGTGCGGCTTTCCGCCCACCAGCCGCGCCGCTGTTTCGCGGACAAACTCGTGCGTTGGCAGCCACGGATGCCGCGCGTGCAGATGCCCCTCCACGCCCAGCCGCGCCCAGTCCTCCATCTCTGCCAGCACGGCATCGCGCGTGGCCCGCGGCATCAAACCCAGCGAGTTGCCGCAGAGATACACGCATTCTTGATCCGGATGCGCAGTCCCCGGCGCGACATCGCGGCAGAGCGGTATGTGGAATCTCGCCCGCGATCCGCGCAGCGGGTCAGAGGCATCGAGTGCGTGTGCGTGTTGTTCCGTCGTAACGATCGTCATGTCATTTCCAAATCGCGTGCCGCTTGTCCCAGGTGGAAAATCGTTGTCTTACTCGTCCATTGCCCATTGCCCATTGCCTACTCACCACTCCCTCTCACTTCCTCTCACTTTTTCAGCACGAACTTCTCCGGCTCCTTCAGTTCCGCCATAGTGGGCGGCGGCTTCGCCACAATCGCCCACACCCGCTCCGCTCCGGTCGGCGCCTCGCCCTTCAACTCCGCCTGCGCCGCCACGAACTTCTTTCCGAGGTCATACAGCTCCGATGACGGCGCACCATCCGCCACTTTCACCTTCGGCATCTTCTCCGATCCCGCCGGGTCATCCTCGGTCTGAACGCCTGTCACCACACCCCAGAGCACGGCGTTGGCCGCGGGCCAGTCCAGCTTGGCCGCGAGCTGATCCGTCACCCAGACCGCTTGCCCCTCGGTCACGGCGATCAGTGCGTTGTTCTCTTCACCACTCGTCTTTGCGAATCGCTCGCCCAGCGCGGTCTTCTGATCCTGTAGCGCGTGGATCATCTCGTGCACGATGGCCAGCTTCGGCGTTCGCTCGAGCGTGAGCGAAGACCATCCATACCGCTTCGCGTAGCGCGAGGCATTCTCCGGCACAACATATACTGTCTGGTCCTCATAGCGGTACATCCCGAACGTCCGCGTCGCGAGCTTGAACGCCGCCGCCATTGCACGGATGCGGATCTCCATCGCGCTCATCTCGGACCCGTCGGGTCGCTTGGTCTTCTCGTCGGTCATGCGCTTGATGATCGGCGCGGCCAGCATCTGTGCCATGTCATCCTGCCCAAGCACCTTGATCGGCACATCCTTCTCGAACTTCGCCCCCGCGATCGCCTCGATCTCCGTCTTGATAGATGCGGCCCATTCATTCAGCGACTTCTCCGTCGGCGCAACCGGCGAGGCCGCGGGCGTCGCACTCGTTGCCGTTCCTGCGCCTCCCACCTGCGAAGGAACTGCCTGCACAGAAATGCCCGTGCTCTGGGCCTCCGCGCCGTGCGAGGCCATCGCAAAAGCGGCGACCGCCGCAACCGTGATACGAATCCGTTTCATGCAGTTCCCTTCGCCGCGAATCGCTCCCCTGCCCGCCCGAGAAACTCAACCGCTGTTCCCTCCAACATCATCCGCCGCGCCGCCACATCCGGAATCGCTCCGATTAACTCCCCCGGCCGCTCCTCACCAAGCGGAAACGGATAGTCGCTCCCCAGCATGATCCGCTCCGGCCCCATCAGATCCATCAGCACGCGCAAAGTTCCCGCATCATGCACGAGTGAGTCCACGTAGAACCTCGCAGGCCGCGTGCCGACCTTGCACCAGTCGCGCGGCGAGACCTTCGTCTCATTCTGGCACAAATCCGGCCGCGCGTGAAAGCCGTGATCGATCCGACCGATCGTCCCCGCGAACGAGCCCCCTCCGTGTGCAAACCCGATGCGGAGCTTCGGAAACCGTTCGGGCAATCCGCTGAACAGCACAGAGCAGAGCGCAAGGCATGTCTCCGCCGGCATCCCCACCAGCCAGGCCGCCCAGTGCTTGCTCAGCCGTGAGCCCATGACCGGTGGCGAGGGAAACACAGTGGGGGGGGTCTGACTGTTCCTTACGCCCGGCTCGCACAGCATCTCCCACGGATGCACGAACACGCACGCCCCAAGTTCCTCTGCTGCCGCGAAGACCTCGACAAACTCCGGCTCGCCCAGGTTCCGCCCGTTCACATTGCTTCCGATCTGCACACCCGCCATCCCCAACTCGCGCATGCACCGCTCAAGTTCGCGAACGGCGAGCTTCGGTGCGTTCATCGGAATCGTTCCCAGTCCCACGAACCGATCCGGCCTCGCGCGGCAGACACCCGCGATGTGATCGTTGAGCCACCGCGAGAGTTCCAGCGTGTGCTCCGGCCTCGCCCAGTAGCCGAACATCACGGGAACGGTGCTGAGCACCTGCACCATCGGCCCCGCGCTCGCCCCGCACGCCCACGAATCCATCTCCTCCAAGCGCACCGCCGCATCCCAGCAGTTCGCCTCGATCTCCCGAAAGAACGTCGCCCGCCGCTTCCCATCCGCGCCGATCTCCGCCCGCCCATCCGCCCCCTGCTCCACCCGCAGCATTTTGGCGCACCCGCATCCGCCGGCCCCCTTGGCCGCGATTTCCTCGAGCGCGATCCACCCTGCGTAGCCGAACCTGGCCGACAAATCCGGCCACTCACGCGGCGGGGGCAGGATGTGGGTATGGACGTCGATCCGGTGCATCGCCCCCATTCTACATCCCCCGAGGCCATCGTTTGCCCGCTGTTCGTGTAGCCACCCCGGCTTTCTTTGACGCATGACTCGGACGGAGATTCCGCGCGCCCGCCAAGCTACACCCCGATCTCCCCGAATCCCGCGATTCCGTCGTTCTCCCGACCCCCGATCGCGCCCGTTTCCTGTACACTTCCTGCACAAAGGAGCTCCCCATGCCGCTGCCCCGTCGCTTCGCATTTCTGCTCGCGCCCGCCCTTGCCTTGCCCCTGACGATCTCGTCCTTCGCGCTCGCCGCGCCCCCGACTGATGAAAAGATCGACGCGCTGATCGCGAAGATCGACTCCGCCGGCGCGGATGTCAAGGAGCCCGCCGCCAAGCGCACCGCCCGCCGCGAGGCCGCCAAGGAGGCGCTCGCCGAGACGTCGCTCTCCGAGGCCACGTTTGCCCAGATCAAGAAGCTCTCCGAAAAGCGCGTCATCGCGGGCAACGCGGAACTCGTCGAGGCCGTGAACACGCGCCTTGTCGAGCTCTCCGCCGCGAAGGGGTTGGAGGGTGCACAGGCCGCGGAGATGCGCATCGGTCTGCTCGCTCCAGGCGAGCCGACCCCCGAGGGCCGCAAGGCACGTGAGGCCAAGCTCGCCGACCTGGTCGAGCAGGCCCTGAAGCACGACGGCGCGGCCGAGCTTTTCAAGTCCGGCGGCGGCGACACCATCGTCCGCAGTCTCGGTTCGATTTCCCCGGACTCGATGAAGGATCGCAAGCTCATCGAGCTCCTCGCTCCGCGCATCACCACCGATCTCTCCCCCGCCGCGGCCGCGGGCCTGAGCGGTCTGCTCAAGCCGCTCGTGGAGATGAAGGAGTCCCTCGGCGAGAAGCAGTTCACCGACATCCGCACCAGCATCATCAAGGCCTCCGAGTCTGCCGTTGACAAGGCCAAGAAGCTCAAGGATGAGCGCCTCGCCAAGCTCGCCGCGGAGCCCAAGAAGGAAGGCGAGGAGGCCGAGAAAGCCGCGAAGGCCGCCGAAGCCGCCGCGAACATGGAAGAGGGTCAGATCACGCGGCTCAAGGATCTCCGCTCCCTCGCGAGCGGCCCGTGGGCCCGCGGCGAACTCGTCGATCATCCCGCTCCGCCGATCACCTTCAAGTGGTCGAGCACCGAGAAGCCCATCACCTCCTTCGCGGATCTCAAGGGCCGCGTTGTCATGGTGGACTTCTGGGCCACCTGGTGCGGCCCCTGCGTCGCCTCGTTCCCGAAGATGCGTGAGCTGCAGACCCGCTACGCCGGATACCCCGTCACGATCCTCGGCGTCACCAGCGTCCAAGGCTTCTCGATGGATCGCTCCGACAAGAAGAAGGTCAACCGCATCGATTGCAAGGGCGACCCGGCGAAGGAAATGGACCTCATGAAGACCTTCATGAAGGACATGGACATGACCTGGAACGTCGCCTTCAGCGAGCAGAACGTCTTCAACCCGGACTTCGGCGTCCGCGGCATCCCCAGCGTCGCGATCATCGGCCCCGACGGCAACGTCAAGTTCGCCGGTCTGTATCCGAACCCGAAGGAGGAGTCGGAGAAGATCGACCAGCTCCTGAAAGACGCCAAGCTGCCCTATCCGGAGAATCCGTACGTCGAGGCCAAGAAGGAAGACCCGAAGAAGGTCGCCCCGAAGGAAGAGCCCAAGAAGGGCTGATGCACGCTCTCAGGGTGGCACGGGCAGCTTGCTGCCCGCGATGCCGCAACGATCGCGCCGTCCCGAAATGAACCGACCCCACACGCGGGAGCCACTGGCTCCCGTGTTTTCTTTTGCCGAGCAACGAGCAACGGCCCGCCGCGCTACTTTCGCTTCGCGGCCGTTCGCTTCTTCGCGGTCTTCTTCCCGGCCTTCTTCTTCCCCTCCCCAACCGCCACCACCTTCCCGCCCTTCTTCACCTCGATCGCCCCCGCGCGAACAATCACGTAGCCGCACTTCTTGCACGTCCGCCGCTCGGCCGGGCCATCCCAGAAGTCGTGCATCACCACCGCGAGATCCTCATCGATCTTCTTGAGGCGGAAGCGGGCATCGTGCACGAGCGTGTCGCACTTCGGGCAATACCACTGCAAGCCGTCGAGCTGCCCCTCGGGGCGCGGGAACTCGACGATGAGGCCGACGGTTCCCTTCGGACGCTGCGGGCGATGCGGCACCCAGCGCGGCAGGAGGAACAGCTCGCCCTCCTTGATGATCACCTCGCGCGGCTTCGAGCCGTCGAGGGGCCGGATCCGCACCGCGATGTCGCCCTTGAGTTGATAGAAGAGCTCCTCCGTCGGGTTGACATGGAAGTCGTTCCGCGTGTTGGGCCCGCCGGAGACGAACAGGATCACATCATCCGAACCCGTGAACAACTCCTTGTTGCTCACCGGCGGCACGAGATGCTTGGCGTTCTGCCGGATCCACTTGGTCAGGTTCAGCGGCGGCAGCACGGGTTGCTTGACATGATCGGCGGGCGTTGTTGCGGGTCTGGCCATAGGTAGATACTACCAGCCCCATGGCCCCTCAACGCGCCAGCGAGGGCAACCGCCTTCATATGGATTGTCCTCGAAACACAGTACAATGCCCGCCATGCGTCCACACCCCAGAATCCGCAAGACGATCAAGTGGGGCGGCGCGGCGGTGACGGTGCTGCTGGTGGTGGTGTGGATTGGATGCTGGTGGGTGGCCGCGGGATACGTGGGTCCGATGGGAACGGGCGTTGTAGTCTGCGGTGGGACATTGCGAATCTCGCTTGATATTCCAATGCCCTCGTCGACGTGGGCATGGTACATGGGAGCCTCAACATGTCCTTGGGCTTGGTGGTTTGACTGGGTACATAGGGCACCCTGGTCCAAGCTCTCAACCATTAAGAGCGATCGCTACCTTTTGGCAATTCCCTTGTGGGCGATGGTTATCGTGGCCCTTGCGGCGAGTCTCTGTGCATGGCGACTTGACACCCTCGCCCACCGTCGCGAACATCCGCACCTCTGCCCGAAGTGCGGCTACGACCGCACCGGCCTGGCGTCGAAGGATGCGAAGTGTCCGGAGTGCGGGGCGGTTCCTGCGAGCGTGTGATCCGCCTTTGGCTCCTTTGGAGCCGAAGTCCCCTCCCACACGTTCACCCCCGCCCCCGCACCACCACCTTCTTCCCCCCCGCCCCCGCCCGCACCACC
>JBGANP010000047.1:0-28091 GCA_044222255.1 Phycisphaerales bacterium | reverse complement strand
CGCGACTCGCGTCCTCAAGCCCCGCGTCTTCATGAAGTCCAGTGCCAGCGAACTCATCGTCGGCGTCCGTTCGGGCGCACCCCTCACTGCGGACAACACCATCGCCATCCTCCTTGATACCAAGACCGGCGGCAGCATCTCCAGCCCCACCTTCACGGACAACACCGACCCCGGCCGTTCCGCCGCGTCGCGAGCCCTTCGCGCTTCCCGTCCCGCCACCTTCGGCGTGGACTACGTCCTGATTGTCTACGCCTCCGGCCCCAACACCGATTCGGTGCTGTTCTCCTTCGACGGCACATCGCTCGCAGTGGTGTCCGGCACAGCCAGCGGCGGTTCCAACGCCTCAACAGTCGGTGTCGCTGAACTCTCCATCCCCTACTCCGCCATCGGCTTCACCTCCGGCGGAAACGTCGACTTCATCGCCACGCTCAGCAACGGCGTGACCACTTCCCCCGGCTCGAACATGAGCGATGAGACCATCCCGGTTTCCCCCGCCCTCACCGGCGCCGGCAACCAGGGCAACACCACCGGCGGCACCTTCACCAACTACAACCGCTTCATCACCGTCTGTCCCTCGCCCAACGCCTCCCTCGTCGTGGCCGCGCCCGGCTCGCCCCTCTGCGCCGGCAACACGACTCTCATCACCGTGGCCGGAAGCGAGGTCGGCGTGAGCTACCAACTCCGCGACAACGCAAACGCCCCCGTCGGCGCTCCCCAGCCCGGCACCGGCGGCACCCTCTCCTTCCCCACCGCGACGCTCACGGTCCTCGGCGCGAACTCCTTCAACATCTTCGCCACCCGCACCTCCTGCGGCAGCACCATCCAGCTCACGCAGACGGCGACCGTCACTGTCCACGACGCAGTCGCCCCGTCGGGCGCGGCGGTCACTCCGACGAGCGTCTGCGCAGGGTCCGGAACCATCGAACTCTCGGTGAGCAATCCCGGAGCCGGCGGAACCCTCAACTGGTTCAGCAACGCCTGCGGCGTCGCCCAGGGCGGCACCTTCGTCGGCACCGGAACGCCGCTGACCATCGCCGCGCCCTCGGTCCCCACAACCTACTACGCCCGCATTGAGAGCCCCTGCGGAAACACGGGCTGCACGATTACATCCGTCACCATCAACACCCCGACGACCACCTCCAGCCCCACCGCCTCCTCCCAGTGCTTCGGCTCCTCGACCACATTCTCCGTCACCGGCGGCGGCTCGGGCACGCTCAGCTACCAGTGGGAGCAGAGCACCAACGCCGGCGGTTCCTGGGCTCCCGCATCCGGATCAAACACCACGACCGACACCATGACCACCTCCGCCGCCGCGGCCGATGGCACCCTCTTCCGCTGCTTCGTCACCGGCGCCTGCGGCTCCGCAACCTCCAGCCCCGCAACCCTGACAGTGAACAACGCCCCGGCGATCTCCTTGTTCTCTGTCTCACCTTCGAGCACAGTCTGCACCGGCACCGGAGTCACCTTCTCCGCCGGCGCCACAGGTACCGCCCCCCTCACCTACACCTTCAAAAAGGGCGGCACGACCGTCCAGTCCGGTCCTTCCAACGCGTACGCCATTCCCTCCGTCAGCGCGGGCGACGCCGCCAGCTACACCGTCGAAGTCTCCAACGCCTGTGGCAACGCCACCGCCGGGCCCATCGTCCTGACCGTCAACGAGGCCCCCGCGATCTCTTCCTTCACCGTCTCCCCATCAGACACCGCGTGCGCCGGCACCAGCGTGACCTTCACCGCCGCCGCAACCGGTACCAGCCCCCTCACCTACACCTTCAAGAAGGGTGCCACCACCGTCCAGTCCGGTACTGCTACCTCTTACACCATCGCATCCCTCGCTGTCGATGACGCCGCAAGCTACACCGTCGAGGTCTCCAACCTCTGCGGCACCGCCTCCGCTGGCCCGATCGTCCTGACCGTCAACGCGGTCACCACCGTCAGCAATCCCTCTGAACAAACCGTCTGTTCGGGCGCTGCTGCAAGCTTCACAGTCACCGCCGGCGGCACCGCCCCCTTCCACTACCAGTGGAAGAAGAACGGCACGATCAATGTCGGCACCGACAGCCCGACCTACTCCATCCCTTCGCCATTGACCACCGACGAGGGCGCCTACTCCTGCGTCGTGACCGGAACCTGCGGCACCGCGACCTCCTCTGCCGCCACGCTCACGGTCAACACATCCCCCGCAATCACCCAGTTCAGCATCTCCCCCTCCAACACCGTTTGCTCCGGCACCGGCATCACCTTTACCGCCGCGGCCACAGGCACAACCCCCCTCACCTACACCTTCAAGAAGGGTGGAAACACGGTGCAGACCGGCTCCGGCGCCACGTACACCATCCTCTCCGCCGCCGCCGGTGATGCCGACAGCTACACCGTCGAAGTCTCCAACCTCTGCGGCACCGCACCCTCGATTCCCATTGTTCTAACAGTCAACGCAACCCCGATCGCCCCGACCGGCGCAAGCGTGGATGCACCCGCGTACTGCTCCTCTTCGGTCCCCATGACCATCACGCTCACCGCCACCGGCGGCTCGGGCGACACACTCCGCTGGTTCGACGATTCCTGCGGCGGCAACTCGATCGGCACCGGCAACAACCTGCCCGTCGCCGCGCCGACCACGCCGGGCGTCCACACCTACTACGCCCGCTGGGAGTCAACCGGATCGTGCGGCAACTCCAGCTGCGCCTCCACCACCGTCACCGTCACCGCCGCGCCGACCTCCATCGCCGGCACCCCGCAGACCATCTGCTCCCCAAGCACGGTCTCCCTCACCGGCGTGGCCACCAACTTCGCGTCCACCGCCTGGACCACCAGCGGCGACGGAACCTTCGCCGATGCCGCCGCCCAGTCGACGGTCTACACACCCGGCTCAACCGACGTTTCCACCGGCAGCGTCACGCTCACCCTCCGAGCAAACGGCAACGGCCCCTGCACCTTCATCGATTCGTCCGTCCTCATCACAATCAACCAGCCCCCCACCCTCTCCGCTGGCAGCAATCAAACGATCTGCGCCGGTTCGGACGCCACGCTCACCGGCTCTTCAACCCACACCGCCAGCGTCCTCTGGACCACCAACGGCACCGGCACCTTCACCGACGCAACCTCCGCCGCCACCACCTACACCCCAAGCCCCGCCGACATCACCGCGCACTCGGTCACCCTGACTCTCAGCGGCGTGGCCCTCACCGCGTGCACCAACCCCACGCCCTCGCAAATCGTCGTGACGATCACCCAGCCCACGATCACCGTTCAGCCCCCCAGCGCCGCCAGCCAGTGCGCCGGCTTCTCCACCTCCTTCGCCGTGAACGCCACGGGCACCAACCTGACCTACGCCTGGGAGCAGTCCACCAATAGCGGCGGCTCGTGGGCCCCCGCCGCGGGCGTGAACTCGAACCCAAGCTACACAACATCCCCAGTCGCCATCACCGGCACGCTCTTCCGCTGCATCATCGGCAGCGACTGCGGCAGCATCACCTCCAATCTCGTCACGCTCTCCGTCACGCCCAACGTCTCGCTGACGCTTTCTCTGCAGCTCCAGGGCGTCAATGCGGGACCGTTCACCCGCTGCATCAATATCGATCTCTACACCGCCGCGTCCTGCCCCAGCCCCGCGTTCAGCACGCAGCAGACCGTCACCTTCACGAGCGGCCTCGGCACCGCGACCGTCTCCGCCGGCTGCGACACCTACACCGGCGTGGCCGTGCGTGATCCGCGCCACACGCTCCGCCGCGTCGCCACGGCGATGCCCGCCTTCAACTCCGCCGACCCGAGCAACCTCATCGCCACCTTCACGACCGCCAGCAGCAAGGCCCTCATCGGCGGCAACGCCAACGACGACGCCTTCATCGACATCCTCGACTTCGGCGGCTATATCGGCCAGAGCGGATCGAATCCCGGCGCGAGCACGACCTGCCCGCCAACTGGCCTGCACACCGACTTCAGCGGCAACGGCTCCGTCAGCGTGGAAGACTTCACGTTCATCCAGAGCAACTTCTTCGTCGCCCGCGATACCGACCCCTGCTTGAATCCTCTCGCCGATGGCGAGCCCACCCTCGACATCAGCGTCGCCGAACTCGTCGCCCGAGCCCAGTGGGATGCCGCCCGCGGCGATCTCAACCGCGACGGTCGACTCAACGCCGCGGACATCGCCTTCCTCGCGGCCAACGGCCTCGCATCCTGCCCCGCCAACTTCAACGGCCTCGGCACCACCGATGTGCAGGACATCTTCGCTTTCCTCTCCGCCTGGTTCGAAGGCCACCCCGCCGCGGACATCAACCGCGACGGTCACCTCAGCGTCCCGGATGTCTTCGACTTCATGAACATGTGGTTCAGCGGATGCTGATCCGCGTTCTCTCCGACTCCTCCGCTTCCGTCCGTCTTTGGAGCCCTTCTTGACCAGCCCTTGCTCAGTTCGATCCACCGCAGCCGCCGCGCTCGCCTTCGCGAGCATCGGCTGCGGCGCGGCCATCGCTGGCCCCACGCTCGAGCTTGCGCAGGTGCCCGGCCCTGGCATCACCATCGCCGTCCGCCTCCGCGACATCGCCGCAACACCCGTCGCCGGTTGGCAGGCCTTCTTCGAGTTTGACCCCTCCCGCCTCACCTTCGTCAGCGGCTCGTATGTCACCACGCAGTTCGGCCTTCCCGTCATCTTCCCCATCACCGCCCAAGGCAACCACATCGACATGGCAGCCGGCATCAACCCCTTCCTCGGCCAGGCACCAAGCGGCGCCGATCAGGACATCGCCTTCCTCAACTTCACACCCACCGCGACCGGCTGTCTCCCGCAGGTGCGCATCCGCGCGAACAACCCGCCAACTCGCCTGACCGACGCCTCCGGCGTCTCCATCCTTCCCCTCACCATCATCAGCCCTTGGTCAACCTGCCTCGCGGACATCAACCGCTCGGGCACGCTCAACGTTCAGGACATCTTCGACTTCCTTTCCTTCTGGTTCGCGGGCGACTGCCGCGCCGACTTCAACGGCACCGGCGGGCTCTCCGTCTCAGACATTTTCGACTTCCTCTCCGCCTGGTTCGCGGGCTGCCCGTAGCACTCCCCACTGCTCGAAAAAGCGTTCGATAGCTCCGTCAATCAAGACTTGCGCTTCCGACCGACTTGGAATACCCCCATGCTCTCCCGCCGTACGTTCTCCATCTTGAAGGATCTGTGTGTGCCAAACCGAACTCTGCTCCACGCCCTGAGCATTCTCACCCTCACGCTCGCCTCCGCAAGCTCCGCGTTGGCCCAGTCGACCGTCACGCTCCACGCCCCGAGCGCGTGCACCAGCGCCACGCAGATCGACATCGCCATCGATCTCACCTCCACCGCAACCCCCATCAGCGGCGGCCAGTTCTTCCTGCAATACGACACCACGCGCCTGCAATACCTCGGCGCCACCGCCGGCGCCGCCTTCCCGCTCACGGTCTTCCAATCTTCCAACAACATCGCGGGCACGATCGACTTCGCCGTAGGCATCGGTTTCGGAGGCACCCCATCCGGCGCCCCCGCCACCATGGCCACCCTGCACTTTGCCCCCTTGGCGGAGGTCTGCACCACGCAGAACCTCACGCTCGTTTCCTTCCGCCCCCGCCCCGCCCCGCTTCCCCCCTCTCGCGTGACCGATGGCGACGGCACACCGATCATCACATCCAACATCAATCTTGCCGCATTCTCAATCGATCACCTCGCGCCCAACCTCGTCGTCCCCGCCAGCACCACCGTCTCCTGGAGCGACGCCAAAGACCCCTACGCAACCGGCTTCGCAACCGCGACCGACGCCTGCGACGGCTCCCCCATCATCACCTATTCCGACAACCGCGCCGGCCTCACCGCCTGTAGCGGCATCGGCGGCCGCGGCACAATCGTCCGCACATGGACAGCCACCGACGCCTGCGGCAACTCCGCAAGTCTCCCGCAAACGATTACCGTCATCGACACCACGCCCCCCGTCGTCGCCACCTGCCCCGCGGATATCCACCAGAACGCCGACAGCGGCTCCTGCTCCGCCGTCGTCACTTTCACGCCCCCGACCGCCTACGACCAGCAGCACTTCCAGGGCTTTGAGAACGCCGCGTTCCTCCCCGGCGGCCCGGAAATCACTGCTCCCTTCAACGATTCCCAAAGCACCGACTGGAACTCCTCCAACAGTTCTGTCTCTCGCGTCCCCAGCGGCACAAACGGCGTGACAAGCAAGTCCGGCGCGGCCCACGCCCGCATCGATTCGGCCTCTCTCCCCGCCTCCCCCGACAACTACACCGGCGCCTACACCCGCCTCGGCGGCTACGGCACCGCGTTCGCAAGCGGCTTCGTCGCCTCGCAGGATGTCTACATCAATCTCGCCGACCCCGCCGTCGCCGCCAACACCTACGGCTGGGATCTCTCTACCGCCGCCAGCGATCAGAGCAACGCCCACCGCCGCGACTTCGTCTTCCACGCCGCATCAAACAACCTCGGCCAGGTCCTCATTGGCGGCTCGAACAACTCCAACTTCACGCGTCGCAACGATCTCGGCTCCATCAATCACTACACCATCACCTCCTCCGGCTGGTACACCCTCGAGTGGAACTTCCGCGACAATGGCTCCGGCGTTCTCGCCGTGGACCTGAATCTCCGCGATGCCGCGGGAACGCTCCTCTGGACGGAAGTCCGCAGCGATCCCTCCGATCTCATCGCGACCATCGTCGGCGGCAACCGCTACATGTGGTTCACCTTCCTCGAAGTCGCGCAGCTCCACATCGACAACACCTCGCTGCGCCGCCCGCTCCCCGTCGTCTGCTCCTCTCTCAGCGGCGCAACGTTCCCCGCCGGCCCCACGCCGGTGAACTGCTCCGCCACCGACGCCTGCGGCAACCCCGGTTCATGCGGCTTCGATGTCGTCATCGCCGACGCAACCCCGCCGCAGATCGTCTCCTGCGGCACGGATTCCTCGGCCATCGCCGGCCCCGGCTGCATGGCCCTCGTTCCCGATTTCACATCCGCCGTCTCCGCCACCGACAACTGCACCATCCCCAGCGCACTCACGATCACACAGTCCCCGCTCGCCGGCACACCCGTCGGCCTCGGCCCCACGACGGTCACCATCACCGTCCGCGACCAGGCCCTCAACGCCGCGACCTGCGATCGCATCTTCACGGTCCTCACGAATCTCGCCGCTCCAGTCAGCGCAACTTCCAACCTCAGTTCATACTGCGTCGGTACCCAATCCACCATCACCCTCTCCGCCTCCGGCGGCTCGGGCACCACCCTCCGCTGGTTCGATGATTCCTGCGGCGGCACTTCCATCGGCACCGGCTCTCCCCTCGTCATCGCCGCGCCCGCATCCTCCACCACCTATTTCGCCCGCTGGGAGAGCGACTGCGGCACAACCTCCTGCGTCTCCACGCTCGTCACCGTCTACTCCCTCCCCGCCCAGCCCATCCCCGGCGCGCCAAGCACCACCTGCTCCGGCTCCCCCACCTCCATCTCCGCCAGCCCCGGCCCCGGCGAAACCATCGACTGGTTCACCGGCTCCTGCGGCGGCGCTCCAGCTGGCACCGGCCTCTCGATCAGCGTCAGCCCCACGATCACGACCACCTACTTCGCCCGCGCCCGCAACACCTCCACCGGCTGCATCGGCTCCTCGTGCGCATCGGTCACGGTCACCGTCGTCCCTCAGCCCACCGCCGCCGCCAACGGCCCATACACCATCTGCGCCAACGGCGTCGTGCAGTTGAACGGTGCGGCAACAAACTACGACCACGTCCAATGGTCCACCAGCGGCGATGGCTTCTACCACAACGCCTCCATCCTGAACGCCGTCTACACACCCGGCCCCAACGACATCATCAACGGCACCTTCGTGCTCACCCTCACCGTCTATCCCAACGCTCCCTGCACCGTCCCCGCCACATCTTCGGCGACGGTCACGCTCGATCCGCTCCCCGTCGCGCCGACCTCCGCCTCGGTGAACACCAACAACTTCTGCTCGGGAACCGTCCCCTCAATCACGCTGACTTCCTCGGGCGGCTCTGGTGCCAAGCTCAGCTGGTCCGTCGGTACCTGCGGCGGCCCCATCGTCGGCTCCGGCCCGGTCATCACGATCCCCGCTCCGACATCCACCAAGACCTACTACTCCCGCTGGATCAACGGCTGCGGCGCATCCACCTGCGTCGCAGTGACGGTCACCGTCTACGACCTCCCCGCCCTCCCCACCGTGGGCTCCGGCGGCACCTCATGCGCCGGCCAGCCGTTCACACTCTCCGGCAGCGTCGCTCCCGGTGAGACGATCGATTGGTTCGAGGCCGCGTGCGGTTCCTCCCCGGTCGGCTCCGGCCTTTCCGTTTCCGTCTCCCCCACCGCGACAACCACCTACTTCGCGCGAGCACGCAACCTCACCACCGGCTGCATCAGCGCGGGCTGCTCTTCTCTCACCGTCACTGTAACACAAATCCCCACCGCTCCGACATCCGCGAGCGTGAACACTCCCGCTTACTGCTCCGGCTCCGCACCTGGCACCATCTCGCTCACCGCCACCGGCGGCACAGGCGGCATCTACCACTGGTACACATCTTCCTGCGGCGGCACCCCTGTCGGCACCGGCAGCCCGCTGGTGATCTCCGCGCCCTCGTCCACCACCACCTACTTCGTCCGCCGCGAGGATGGCGCCTGCTTCAGCCCCACCTGCGCCTCGGTCATCGTCACCGTCACGCCGACCCCCACCTCGCCCCTCACTATCACCGCGCCTCTTGCCACCACCACCTACTACGTCCGCCGCCAGGACGGCGCCTGCAACAGCCCCGCCTGCCAGAGCGTCACCGTCACCGTCAACGCCTCCCCGGTCGCCCCCACCAGCGCCTCGGTGGATAGCCCCTCCTTCTGCGAGGGCACCGTGGCCACGATCACCCTCACCGCCCCCGGCGGCTCGGGTGATCTCCTCCGCTGGTACAGCTCTTCCTGCGGCGGCACACCCGTGGGCACCGGCAGCCCGCTGGTCATCGCTTCTCCGCTCACCTCCACCACCTACTTCGCACGCTGGGAGTCCACGCTCTGCGGCAACAGTTCCTGCCAGAGCGTGAGCGTCCATGTGGACCCCTCGGCCCAACAGCCCACCGGCATCAACACCAGCGCCGACAACTACTGCGCTGGCAGCGTCACCTCCCTGACCCTCACCGCCGTGGGCGGCTCGGGCGCCACGCTCGAGTGGTTCGAGACCTCCTGTGGTGGCACGGCCATCGGCACCGGCAACCCGCTGGTGATCCCGGCCCCGATCGTGACCAAGACCTACTACGCCCGCTACAACATCCCGATCTGCGGCCCATCCCCCTGTGCCAGCATCACCATCACCGTCAATCCGGTGACGGGCGCCTGCTGCACCGGCTGGGGCACGCAGAAGATCTGCAACGTCGTCGCTCCCATAAACTGCCAGGGCGTCACGACCCCGACGCTGGCCTACCGCGGCAACTGCACCCTCTGCGGCACGCCCTTCTGCTGCGGGGCCGACTACAACAACAACGGCACCATCGAGGTCCAGGACATCTTCGACTTCCTCAACGCCTGGTTCCTGCAGGTCCCACCCTCGGACTTCAACCACGACGGCTTCAAGAACGTCCAGGACATCTTCGACTTCCTCTCCGCCTGGTTCGCCGGCTGCTGAGCAGGCAACGTCTACCAACGACAAAGGCCCGGGCATTCGCCCGGGCCTTTTTCATTCTCTGAAATCAATTCTCGCACCGCCCGACAAAGCCTGCACACCAACCCAAAGCCACCTGTCGGACTTGAACCGACGACCTGCGGTTTACAAAACCGCTGCTCTACCAACTGAGCTAAGGTGGCAAACGACAGGCCGATGGTAGGAATCGTGCATGCCACCGAGCAACGGGTGGGCAGCCCCGTACAACGGAGTGCCCGCCGCGGGTGGGGTGCGCGATTGCTGCGCCCCAGCTTCGCGGCCTGCAGGCGCGGCGTGAAAAACTCGCCGCCGGACTTGACGGAACCGCCCACCTTCTGCATCCTTGCGGTCGCTTGGTCGGGGCGGTCGGGATATGTGTAGATTTCTCGCACTGGAATGTGCACTCGGAGGGGCCCAGGGGCCACGGAACCTACCGCATGATCGAGATCAAAGGCCTTGTCAAACGTTTCGGCCCATTCACCGCCGTGGATGGCGTCTCATTTGGCGTCCAGCGCGGCGAGGTGCTCGGCTTTCTCGGCCCCAACGGGGCCGGCAAATCCACCACTATGAAAATGATCACCGGATATCTGACCCCCACGGCCGGAACCGCCGTGGTCTGCGGCCACGATGTCTCCGCCGATCCGCTCGCCGTCAAGCAGCGCATCGGCTACCTGCCCGAGGGCGCGCCCGCCTATCCGGACATGACGCCCGAGAGCTTCCTCAACTTCATCGCCGGCATCCGCGGCCTCACGGGTGCCGCGAAGAAGAGCCGCATCGACGAGGTCGTCTCTCGCGTCCACCTTCAGGGCGTCATGCGCCAGAGCATCGACACGCTCAGCAAGGGATACAAACGCCGCGTCGGCCTCGCCCAGGCGCTCCTGCACGATCCCGATGTTCTCATCATGGATGAGCCCACCGATGGCCTGGACCCGAACCAGAAGCACGAGGTCCGCACGCTCATCCAGGAGATGTCCGCCCGCAAGGCGATCGTCCTCTCCACGCACATCCTCGAAGAAGTCGATGCGGTCTGCACCCGCGCCATCGTCATCTCCCGCGGCCGCATCGTCGCCGACGGCACGCCCGAGATGCTCCGTTCCAAGTCCAAGTATCACAACGCCGTCTCCATCACCATCCGCACCACAAGCTCCAACATCATCGGCGCGGCCCGCAGCGAGCTACAACGCCTGCCGCAGGTCATGGGCGTGGAGGATGCCGCCATGCACAACGGCACCTGCTCGTTCGTCGTGATGCCCAAGAGCGGCACCAACATCGTCGGCGAAGTCAGCCAGCTCGCTCGCGGCAAGGGATGGGAAGTCGATGAGCTTCGCGTCGAACCCGGCCGTCTCGATGAGGTATTCCGAACCATGACCGGCATGAAGCCAAGCAAACCCCTCGTCGCCGGAGGTGCCGCATGAGCAGCATCTCCGCCATCACCGCCCGCGAACGCTCCTTCGCCAAACCCGGCCCGCTCGCGGGCACCCTCACGATCATGAAACGCGAGCTCGGTGGCTACTTCCTCACGCCCGTCGCCTACGTCTTCATCGTCATCTTCCTCTTCGTCACCGGCATCTTCACCTTCAAGCTCGGCGGCTTCTTCGAGGCTCGCCAGGCCTCGCTGCAATCCTTCTTCACCTTCCACCCGTGGCTCTATCTCTTCCTCGTGCCCGCAGTCTCCATGCGGCTCTGGTCAGAAGAACGCAAGAGCGGCACGATCGAACTTCTGCTGACGCTCCCCATCTCGCTCGGGGCGGCGGTGATCGGCAAGTTCCTCGCCGCGTGGGCCTTCACCGGCATCGCCCTCGTCTTCACTTTCCCCATCTGGATCACCGTGAACTACCTCGGTAAGCCCGACAACGGCCCGATCATCGCGGGCTACATCGGCAGCTTCCTGATGGCTGGCGGTTTCCTCGCGATCGGTTCGGCGATCTCCGCGATCACCCGAAATCAGGTCATCGCATTCGTCATCTCCGTCGTCGTCTGCTTCGGCTTCCTGCTTTCGGGCTTCCCGCCTGTCCTGAGTTTCTTCAGCAGTTGGGCTCCGCAATCCGTGGTCGAGGCTATCGCCAGCTTCTCGTTCCTCACTCGCTTTGATTCCATCAGCAAGGGTGTCATCGACGCCCGCGACATCATCTACTTCGCAACGCTCATCGCTGGGTGCCTCTTCGCCACCGGTGTGATCGTTGACGCCAAGAAGGGGGGCTAATCAACCATGGCAAACAAAGGACTCATCTCGCTCGGCGCCCTCGCGGCCGCCACCGCCATTTTCTTCGCCGTCAACATCGTCGCCGGCCGCGCGCTCACATCGACGCGCCTCGACCTGACCGACGGAAAACTGCACACGCTTTCCCGGGGCTCCAAGAGCATCGCCGCCTCGCTCCAGGAACCGATCACGCTGACGCTCTACCTCACGCCGCAAACCACCAGCGATGCGCCGCAGGTGCAGGCGTACACGCAACGCGTCAGGGAGCTGCTCAACGACTTCGCCCGCGAATCCGGCGGCAAGATTCGATTGAGCATCGTGGACCCGCAGCCATTCTCCGAGCAGGAAGACAAAGCCGTCGCCGCCGGTATCACCGGCCTTCCCACCGGCCGCGGCGAGAACCGCATCTACTTCGGCCTCGTCGGCACCAACGCCATCGACCACTCCGAGGTCATTCCCTTCTTCGATCCGGGCAAGGAAGAGTTTCTCGAATACGACGTGGCAAAGCTCATCGCCGCGCTCTCGGACAAGCCACGCAAGACCATCGGTGTCATGTCGTGGCTCCCCATTCAGGGAATGGAGTCCAACCCGATGATGCAAGGCCGCGGCGGATCGCCTCCATGGCAGATCTACACGCGCCTCAGCGAGTCCTTCGAAGTTAAGCCGGTTGCCACAACCGCGAAGGAAATCCCCGCGGAGATCAAGACGCTCGTCATCGTCCATCCCAAGAGCATGAGCGAGCCGACGCAATACGCCGTGGACCAGTTCGTCCTCCGCGGCGGCCACGTCGTCGTCTTCGTTGATCCGATCTGCGATTCGGATGTGCCCCCCGGCATGAATCCGATGCAGGCGATGCAGCTTCCCAAGGCCAGCGATCTCCCCAAGCTCATGGGCGCGTGGGGCATCGAGCTCGAACCCGGAAAGATCGCCACGGACATCAGCTCCGCGATCAAGGTCAGCATCGGCCAGCAGGGCCGCCCCGAGTCCGTCCCGTACATCGCGTGGATGCAGCTCACCAAGGACAAGAAGGTCATCAGCGCCGACGACCCCGTCACCGGCCAGCTCGAACGCATGATCCTCATCACACCTGGCATCCTGCGAAAGAAGGATGGCGTCGGCACCGATGTGCAGCCCCTGCTCATGACATCCAGCACCGCCGCCGCGGCCGATGTCTCCGCCGTTTCCTTCATGCCCGACCCCAAGAAAATGCTCGCCGACTACAAGCCGGGCGACAAGCCGCTCTGGCTCGCCGTCCGCGTGACGGGCAAGGCCAAGACCGCGTTCCCCGAGGGCGCGCCGAAGTCCGACCCCGCCGCCGAAGGAGACAAGAACGCGCCCTCCGCGACGCCGCTGCCGCACGTTGCCGAATCGGCAGAACCCATCGGCGTCATTGTCGTCGCCGACTGCGACATGCTCTCTGACAGATTCTGGATTCAGGAGTCGCGTCTGGGCAACATCCTGCTCGGATACAACGAAGTCTCCGACAACGGCGCGATGGCCATCGGCGCCGTCGAGAATCTCTCCGGCTCGACCGACCTGATGACCCTTCGCGCCCGCGGCAAGATGTCGCGTCCGTTCACCAAGATCGAGGAGCTCGAAACAGCCGCAGCCCAGAAGTATCAGGCCAAGGAGAACGAGCTGCAGGAGCGCCTGCGAACCGCCGAGCAGAAGATCAACGAGATCCAGAAGCAGAAGACCGACGGCTCCAGCACGCGAATGGTCATGACGCCCGAGCAGCAGAAAGCCATCGATGAGTTCAAGGTCGAGATGGTCAAGACCCGCAAGGAGCTGCGCGATGTCAAGTTCAATCTCGACAAGGACACCCGCTCCTTGCAATCGCGCCTGATGGCCATCAACATCGGCCTCATGCCCGCGATCATCGCCGTCTTCGCGCTCGGTCTCGCCGCCTATCGCGCCAGCCGCCGCACGGCGGATCGTCAGGCCGCAAGCAAGGGCTGATGATTGTTCTCATTCGCATCTGGTCTCTCCTCTGAGTTTCCCACGCAGGTCTGGCTCGCTCCATGAATACCAAGACACTCACCATCCTCGGAGTTCTCGCGGTCGTCGGCCTTGCCGGCGCGTACATCGCCACGCGCCCCAGCCCATCCGAGCAATCTGAATCTCCCGGCGGCACGACATCCAACGGCACGGGCGGTTCGCTCTTTCCTGATCTGGCTTCCAAGGCCGACTCCATCTCGACGATCGTCATCAAACGCGCCCCGATGGAGATCACGATCAAGAAGGACGGCGACACCTGGAAAGTCGTCGACAAGGCCGGATACCCCGCCAAGCCCGACGCCGTCCGCGGCGTGCTCGTCGGCCTTTCCCAACTCAAACTCGATGAGCCCAAGACCCAGCGCCCCGACCAATACGCCAAGCTCGGCGTCGATGATCCGATCGCACCGCCGCCGGATGCCGCCGATAAGGCCGTACCGCAATCCGCGCTTGTAACGCTCAAGGACAGCACAGGCAAGGAACTCGCCGCGGTCATTCTCGGCAATCCAAAGTACGGCGGCCAAGGCGTCGTCGGCTCGGGAACCTCGGGCGTGTATGTCCGCAAGCCCGGTGACAAGCAGTCCTGGCTCGCCTCCGGCCAGGTCGAGGTGCCGCGCGATGCGATTGGCTGGGTGGAAAGCAAGTTCGCCGACATCAAGCGTGAACGCATCAAGAGCATCTCAGTCAGCCAGCCCAGCGGCGTCGCGCTCACCGTCTCGCGCGAGAATCAGTCCGACCCGTTCACCATCAAGGACATTCCCGCCGGTCGCGAGATGAAGGACCCCGGCGCGGGCGAGTCGATCGCCTCGACGCTGACTGGCCTCACATTCCAGGATGTCGCCGCGGCCAGCGCGATCGACCCCACCACCGCCCCGGCGGGTTCGGAGATCAAGCCCGGCCCGACCGTCACACTGCGCACGTTTGACGGTCTGGTCGTCACGGCCACCAGCGCAACCAAGGACGCCAAGGCGTGGTGGAAACTCACCGCCAGCGCGGACGATGCGATCCTTGCAACGCTTCCTCCCGTCGCCGCGGCCACCAGCGCAACCGCCGCGGATGGTTCAACTCCTCCCGCTCCCGCAACTCCAGCATCACCGCCAGTCGGAACCGCCGAGGCCATTAAGAAGGAAGTCGCCGACCTCAACGCGCAGTGGTCGCCCTACGCCTTCGCGCCCGCGGATTGGAAGGTCAAGACCGTAAACACTCCGCTAGCGGATCTGCTGAAGGATGCCGCGCCACCGACACCGCCCGCCACGCCCGCGCCGAATGGCTTGCCCCCACAGCCCTGATCTCGCGAGTCAGATCACTCGAGCATCCAGCCCTTGTCCTGATCCAGCCGCAGAAGTTCAACCGCCGCGTCGCCACTGATGCGCTCGGTCTGCATGGATGCTTCGAGCGCCTGCTCGTCGCTCATGTGCGGCAGGATGCTCTCTTCCACGTACGGCTTGATCAGCGGCCAGTCTTTCTCGAAGTCGCCCGAGAGCCGAAGCAGCGGCAATCCGGCCGCCGCGAGCACCTCGTCAATCATCTGGTCATTGCCGCCGGCAACCTTGCGCGAGTCAACCGAGCTCTTCTGCACCAGCAGCACCGCGAGCAGCGGCTTCCAAGTGCGCCGGTCGCAGAGAACCAGATCAACAGACCGAACACGAACACGCTTGCGCCAGTCGCGCCAGTCCGCGGGGTCGCGGCCATCCGGCTTGGTGGGCACGAGCAGCGAATCCAGCCGCACGCGCGGGCAGAGCATCACCCACGCCGGAACGCGACGCGAGAGCAGATTGACGAAGCGACCGGACCTGCTGGTGAAAAAGACTTCCCGCAGCGCGAACGGCGGAGTTGTCAGCATCATCTCGCCCTCGGGCGTGTGCACGATGCGGCCTTCGACGGCGGGCGGCGGAGTTCGGATCGGACGCGGCACAGGCGGCGGGAGCGCGCCGTCATCGGATGGCAAAGCCGGCACTGACTGCGGCCGCTCGAGGGCGAGCGGGACGCGTTCACCAGTGTCTTGAATCGCAAAGCGGCGGCGACGGTCTTCGACGGCCTGCTGCTCAGCCGACTTGCCGCGTAGAGCAACCACCACCACGGTTGTGGCGAGGAGAAGACCCAGGATGATCAGGCCCCAGAGCATGAGAGATATATCGGCACCTAAATGAACCGCCGCCGAGGTCCTTTGACACCGGCGGCGGTCCTGTTCTGCCCTCATAGATATGTACGACTTTGGGAAGGCCCGGTGGCTCCCGATGGCCGGAATATCTGAAAAATCTTTGGAAGGCCGGTGTTTGGCGGAGTTAGTGCAGCCGCGCGATCCGGGCCGCGGCCTCTTTCATGCGGGCGGCATCGACCGTCAGGGCGACTCGGAACCACTCGCTGGCACGGGGGCTGAACCCCGAACCGGGGACTACGACCGTGTCCGCCTCTTGCAGCATCTTGCCCGCAAAGGCCATGGAATCCAGGTGGCCACCGGCGATCTTCGGCGTCCGGGCCCAGACGAAGAAGCCCGCCTCGGGGGGGTGGACCTCGCATCCGGCGGCCCGGAGGCCGGGGACGATGACATCCCGGCGCTCGCGGTACAGGGACCTCATGCGCTGGACGGCGGGGTGGTTGAAGTTGTCGAGGGCGGTTGCACCGGCGACCTGGATGGCGTTGAAGACGCCCGAGTCCACATTGGCCTTGATACCGGCGAGGGCGGTGATGATGTCCGCGTGGCCGACGGCGAAGCCGATGCGCCAGCCGGTCATGTTGTAGGTCTTGGAGAGGGAGTGGAACTCAATGGCGGGGGTCGAGTTGATGTCGGCGTTTGCGGCCTGCCAGATGCTGATCGGCTTGTGCTCGAAGTAGAGCTCGGAATAGGCGAGGTCGGAGGCGAGAATGCAGCCGCGTTGCTGGCCGCCGGGGCCCCGCGACCATGTTGAGTTCGTCCACTCGATGGCGCGCTCGAAGAACGGGATGTCGGCGACGGCGGCGGTCGGGTTGCTCGGGTAGTTGAGCCACATGATGCGGGCGTTGGAAGTTGCGCCGGCGGGGATGTCGGAGAAGACGGGGCGCCAATCAGTCTCCTGCGAGACGGGCATCTTGTGAACCTTGCAGTGCGCGAGGACTGCGCCGATTTCGTACACCGGATACGCGGGGTCGGGGAGCAGGACGGTGTCGCCGGGATTGGTGACGGCCCACGGGAGGTGCGCGATGCCATCTTTGGAGCCGATGCAGCAGACAATGTGCTTCATCGGATCGACGGTGACGCCGAATCGCTCGTGCATGAAGCGGGCGCAGGCCTCGCGGAAGACCTTGAGGCCGCCGCCGACGGCGGGGTATTGCTGGTTGACGAGGTCGCGCATCGCCTTGTTCATCGCATCGACGATGAACTCGGGCGTGGGCTGGTCGGGGTCGCCGACGCCGAGGTTGATGACATCCGCGCCGGAGGCGATCCGCTCCCGTTTCTTCCGGTCGATCTCGTCGAAGAGGAACGGCGGCAGCGCGGCGAGCCGGTCGGATCGGACGGAGAGGGAACGGGGTGGTACGGAGAGCGTCGCGGACATGGAACCCTTTCGTTTTGAGGTCGCCGCGGCAGTGCGGCGAGCTCGATAGAAGGGTATGGATGCGTCCGCCTCAAAGCTTGTTCAGACGCGCCGCCATCGTTCTGCGATGGCAATCACGCCGAGCACGGCTATCAGGATTGACTGTCCAGTGACATAGTTCGTTGCCAGCATGAACGCGCCGAGACCAACCAGGACGACTCCGGCGGCAATGCCTATCCATCGAAACGGAATGATCATGCCTCCGACCGCAATCAACACCATTGCAATCAGACTCAGGTAGGTCTTGCCGATCAGGGATGAGGCAACGGAGAAAATCCCATAGCCCAAGCATGCAGTTCCAGCTGCCGCCATGAGCCATCCTTCGACCGTCGCTGGCAATAGCGACTTGGGCCTTCCTCGGCTGGAGTCGGGCGAAGCGGAAGGCTCGGATCGTGTTTCATCTGGCATACTGGTCCCTCACAATCGAACTTGGTATACCAGAAACTTTGGCGACCGTTTCGGCGATCTCGTCATGACGAACGAACGCCGTCGCGAGTGGCGATGCGGTCGGCGGCGGCGACGCCGGAGTCGAGGGCGCCTTCCATGTAGCCGACGAACTTGTAGCAGCAGTGCTCGCCCGCGAAGTGGAGGCGGCCCAGGCCGTTGCGAAGTTCGGGGCCGATGGTGGTGACCTGGCCCGGCGCGGGGCAGGAATACGCGGCCTGGGTGAACTGGTCGGCGGGCCAGTCCATGAGGCGGTCGGCGACGAAGGCCTCGTTGAAACCGGGATAGAAGCGGTTGAGCTCGGCCTTGGCGGAATCGCGGAGGCGCTGGCCGCGAGAGAGGAGACGCTCGGCGTAGGGGCCGCCGGCGAAGCCGACGAGGCAGGCGTGGTCCGCGCCGGGGTGGCGGCTGCCGATGGGCTGGGCGTGGGTGGACTCCCAGGTCATGGTGAAGAGATCATCGCCGAAGGCGTCGGCGGAGAGATGCTGGTCTTCCCAGATGCGCGACTTTGTCTCGGCGAGGTACTTCATACCGATGCCCATCTGGGGCTTGAGCGTGGAGGGGAGCGCGGGCTCGAAGAGGATGGTGTGCCAGACGGAGGGAGGGACGGTGAGCACGACATCATCCGCCTCGAGCACGCGGCCATCCGCGAGGGAGACGCTTGCGCCGTTCTCGGTGGTGCGGATGGTGCGCACCGGGACGTTCAGGTGGATGCGTCCCGCTCCGATCGATTCGGCGAGGCGATAGGCGAGTTGCTGGTTGCCGCCGGCGCAGCGGCGGTTTTCGGAGTCGGTCCAGTAGGCCGCGCCGCCGCCGCCTTTGACCTGGGCGAGATTGCCGAGATAGGACTGGCGATCCATGGGTGCGCCGTTGTTGGAGTTGAGCTGGACGGCGACGGCGTAGCGGGCGAGTTCATCGCCTTCGATCTGCGCGAGTCGCGCGGCCATGCTCATGCCATCGAGTTCTGCGGCGCGCGGGCTGAGCCAGGGGCTCTCTGCGTTGATGGGTTCGGAATCGGTGGTGATGGCGGCGAAGATGTGGTCCATGTCGTCGTAGAGTTTTTTGCCTTCTTCTCGCGAGAGGGCTTTGCCGCGGAGGATGATGGGGATGAGTTCCTCATTGCTGGGGCCGCCGCCGGCGGTGCCGCCTTCGGGGTAGACATCATCATCGAGCTTGATGAAGGTGAGGTCGAAGCGTTTGCGGTAGGCCTCCCAGAGAGGGTGATTGGTGCCGATGAGGTCGCCGCCGCCTTCGACGGTGCGGCCGGGGATCATGTCGTTGAAGGTGAGGACACGGCCGCCGAGGCGGTTGCGGGCTTCGACGATGGTGACGTCGTAGCCGAGGCGTTTGAGATGGTCACCGGCGGCGAGGCCGGAGAAGCCGGCGCCGATGATGATGACTCGTTTGCGAGAGGATGCTGCGAAGTGGCGCGCGGGCGTGCAGGAGATCAGTGCGAGCGCGGAGGTTGCGGCGGCGGCCTGCAGCGCCTCGCGGCGGGTCAGGTCGATGCGGTCTTTGGAACCGTAGATGCGGGCGAGATGGGCGAAGAGGGAGGTGGACATGGGGGAGATTAGGAAAGTGCAAAGTACAAAGTGCAAGGTGCAAAAAGGAAAAACGCAACGCTTAGATAGCAGAACGAAAATCAGATGAAGGGGATGGCCGCGGGTGGACAGGTGTGAGGATGGGGCGCGGGTGGACAGGTGTGAGGATGGGGCGCGGGTGGTTGAAGAAGCGGGGCGCTTGCTCATCAGGGGGCGCGGCCTGCGGCGGCGATGAGTTGAGCGGCTGGGCCGCTGGGGGCGGGGAGGAAGATGGTGGGCGAGTGCGGGAGTGGGGTGTGCGGACCGGTTGGCGGGGGAGAGTTTTGTGGGGATGTGGTTGCAACGTTGCACCGTCGCTCGCTCAGGGCAGCGAGAGACGGTGGCACGGTTTGGGGTGTTGTGGTGGGTTCGGGATTGTCGCTGTCTTCTTCTTCGAGATCGTCGGTGTTGTCATCATCGGTGTCTTCGTTTTCGTCGGCGGCTTCGTCCTCGTACTCGTCTTCGATCTCGGCTTCGTTCTCGTTCTCATCGTCATCGACGAGTTCGATTTCATCGTCGAAGTCGCAGGGGTCGGGGGCGTTGAAGATGGCGACGGCGCAGCGGCGCTTTTCGTCGGGGGTTTCGGCTTGGTTCAGAGCATCGATGAGTGTGCGGATCGCGTCGAGGCGGGCGTGGGAAGGCGTGGATGGGGGCCGCGGAAAAAGCGGTCCTCCATAGGGGGGCCGAAGTGCGCGTTTGTGCGCCCAAACCCGCGCAGGGTTTTGTGAAAAACACGCGCAAGTGCTTGTCAGGACTGGTTTGAAAAAATCTGAGAATTCCGCGAGGCGGTCTGAAAGTTGCGCTCGTTTGGGCGCGCAAACCCGCACAACCTCCCCGAAGCGCGGGATGGGATTCGTGGGGTGGAGGGCGGGGTTTGTTGCCTGCGGTCTGTGCTTGGAGGGAGTAAGGCGGGCAGGGAGGACCACACGTGGTGGGGAGAGCGGGTTGTGTGGTGGGTTCGGTGCAGCCCGCACCTGCGTTCTGGTCAGAGCACCGGAAAGTCGGTGGCCCGCCCAGGTTCGCTGAAAGAGAAGGACCGGGCCGCCCGCCGATCGGAAGCCGAGGGCGGCCCGGAAAGTTCGAGCAAAACCCCGGAAGGGCCCTTGGCAGGGGATTCCCTTTCTGGTACATTCGCCTCCTGAAGTTCCGCACCGCCGGGTTTCCCGGGGTACCCCCCCCCGCCGGAGTTGAACACCCTCGATGCGAGCGCGAGCCAGCGGAGAAATAAATCCGGTCACCCATCGGTTGAGCCGGTCTCTTGATTTTCTGTACCTTGGTTTGAGTAAACAACTTCTCGTTCGCGATCGAGACCCGTCGGTCCCGGCGCGTTGAGATTAGCAGAAAGTTTGAACCATGAAGTGTGCATCGTTGTTGTTGTGCGCGATAATGGCGCTGGCCGCCTCCCCCGCGCTGGCCGTCGTGATCAACTTTCAATCCAACGGCTCGTACCAGTCGTACATCATGAGCCCGTCGCACTACAGCGGAGGCGGCTACAACCCCGACCAGCTCAACATCGACCCGATGCTGGGATCGGTGGACCTCACGCCGGGTGTGACATCACTAGTCCGCATCAACGACGTGCAGTGGTTCACGGCGTACGCCGGGTTCACCTCCGAGACCTACTCCGAATCGGGAGCAACGCAGTGGCGGGCGCTGGTGGTCGGGGGCGTCACCAACTCTGTCCAGCAGTCCTGGACTGCGCACGACAACAACCACATTCACGGCGTGAGTCCGGGTTGGGACACCTCCGACTACCCACACGGAACCTATCACAACTACGACTGGATCGAACTCGGAGGATTCCCGACGCTCACCTATGACCTCGGTGCGATCGGAACGGTCACGGTCGACATCCTGCCTCAAACTCTGACTCCATATCTGGTCCAAGGCACCCAGGACGTGCGAGGCGGTATCTACGCCTACTTCACTCTGCACGCCCCGGTACTTCCCGAGATCCAGCTCAACTCAGCGTCGACGTCGTCGTGCAACACATCCTCGACGCTGACGGTGACGATCGACGCGGCGAACTACGCGGCGGCGAGCATCGCCGGCGGGCAGTTCTTCGTGCAATACGATGACTCGCGCTTGGCGCTCGCCTCCGTGACGCCTGGGGCCAACCTCTCGGTACTCTACCAGGATGCCCCGGTGGCCGGTCAGCTCGACCTGGCCGTTCGCACGGGCTACACCGGCCCGCTGGTGGGCAGCCAGACCATGGCGACGCTGACGTTCACCGTGAGCGGCGCCGATGCGTGCAACGTGGCGAATCTCGTGAGCTTCCGCGCCGGCCACATGCCGCCGACGCGTCTGTCCGATGCTGACGCCCAGGACCTCGGTGGTTCCACGGTGGACCTTGCGAGCGTGACCCTGGATCACAACGCCCCCGTCATTCCCGCGCTGAGCACCATCACCGGCAACAACGACGCGAACCTCTGCTCCAAGAGCCTCTCGCTCTCGGTCACGGCCACCGACACCTGCTCGGGCTCGGTCGCGGCCGTCCCCAGCATCGGCATGGCGACCATCTCCTTCCCGTACGCCTTCGATGTCGGCACCACCACGGTCACCTGGACCGCCACCGACGCCTGCGGCAACTTCTCCACAGCGACCCAGGATGTCGTCATCAGCGACACCCAGTTCCCGTCCCTGACCCCGCCGGCCGACATCACGCAGAACGCCGACGCCGGCGCCTGCACGCTCACGATCTCCCAGTCGGCCACCGCCACCGACAACTGCCCCGGCGTGGGCGCTCCCATCGCCAGTCTGACCCTCAATGGCCCGGCGATCACCTTCCCGTACGCCTTCCCCACCGGCGCGACGACCGTCTACTGGCGCGTCACCGACGCCCACTCCAACACCACCCAGGCGACGCGGACCGTCACCGTCAACGCCTTCAACACCGTCGTCGCCTCCGTGAAGCAGACCGGCCTGGGCGGGACCTCCACCCGCGGCATCACCTTCTCCTTCTACACCGCTGCGGCCTGCCCCAACGCCTCCTACACCACCTGCCAGGACATCGCCTTCACGGGTGATTCGGGCACGGTGAGCTTCGATGTCCCCTGCGGCACGGTCTGGACCGGCGTCACCGCCACCGACACCAAGCACACCCTCCGCCGCACCACGACGCTGGGCACCTCCGGCGCTTCCTACACCGCCGCGTTCACCGGCTCCGAGGCGCTCGAGCAGGGCAACATTAACAACGATCCCTACATCGACATCCTGGACTTCGGCGGGTTCGTCGGCAAGTTCCAGACCAGCGTCGGCGCGGACTCGGCCTGCGGCGCCACCGGCCTCCGTCCAGACTTCACCGGCGAGGGCACCGTGGACACGGGCGACTTCACCTTCATCTCGCTGGGCTTCCTGCACGTCCGCGAGGCGGATCCCTGCGGCGGGGCTCTCACCGGCGAGGGCCCGACCACGGACATCGCCGTGGCCGATCTGGTGGCCCGCGGCATGCGTGACATCGCCATGGCCGACTTCAACCTCGACGGGCGCGTGAACACGGCGGACATCGCGTATGTCTCGCAGCACGGGCTGCCGCGCTGCGCCGCGGACTTCAACTCCGATCAGGGCACCGACGTCTCGGATATCTTCAGCTTCCTGAACGCCTGGTTCGCCGACCACCCCAAGGCGGACATCAACAACAATCTCCGCACCGATGTGCAGGACATCTTCTCCTTCCTGAATGTCTGGTTCCAGGGCTGCTGACCGCATTGGTTTGAATCACCACCCCGAGGCCCGGCCCTGACCGGCCGCGCCTCGATTCGAGGCAGGTGGCCCGACCTCCCGTGCCACTACGAAGCGCGGTCTAGGGAACCTGCGCCCAGATATCCGCTTCGTCCCCCGAACCGCCGGTCTGGCCGTCGGCTCCGAGGGAGCCGAGGGTGAAGGGTGGGCCGCTGGGGTTCAGGGTGTAAACGAGGGGATGTTTCCACGCGTCGATCGGCAACTTTTCGATGTACTTCGGCACCAGCGCATCGAGCGTCGGCGGGTAGCTGCCGGTTTCCAGGTTGTAGGTGCGAAGCATGGCAGCAACGGTGCTGAGCGTCGCTTGGGTGGCTTTGGCGCGGGTGTTACGAGTCGATCGGAAGAAGCCCGCGGCATCCATGAAGAGGACAGTGAGCGTCACCACGATCACGAACAGCCAGAAGAGAACGACGGGAAGAGAAGTTCGCCGTTTGTCGCGGGACGATTGAACGAGAGGCATGGTGGAAAGGCGTACCGGTGAGCGACCGGCGGGGTGCGGCAGATGTCCTTTCCAGAGGCCGCGACCGCGAACGCAGGTGAGGCGACCTCCCCTGCCCCGACTTCGCCACTTTACTGCCCCCACACCCGTCGTTCATTCCACCACGCGCCACACGCGGGGCACTGCACGAGTGCCGGCCGCGGGGGCGTGCGCAACGGGCGCGTCATGACGCCGCTGGTCAACCGCGCCGATCGCCGTCCAAGGCGGCGGCGATCGGTGGCATGCAGTGAGTTGTCACCGCGCCATCCGCGATGCATGTTCCCTCGCTGGCGCATCGGGCTCGTTGGGAAGCAGGCCCGTCTTGACCATGCTGTTGCAACACCACGGGCAGCGAGCTGCCCGTGCGACCCCTCTTTCGCCCGCTTTGTCTCGGGGAAACCGTGGTGATGTGGGCAATGTCGCGGCGGGCGGGGGAGTTTGCTTGTGCGTGGCGGCGTGGTCTGGTAGAGTGGAGCCAGACGCCGTGCGTGCGTGGGCTCGCCGGGAAACCCGTTTGGAGGAGAGAGCACATGCAACGTGTCAATCGCTATTCGTTGGTGCAGGCCCTTGCGCTGGGCGCGGCCGGAGTGTGTGTGCTTGCGCCGCAAGCGGCGCGGGCGCAGTTCGCGCCTGCGAATGCTGCGCCGGTGTTTCTGACGGCGCCGACGAGCACGATGGGGACGGTGACGAACAACCTTGTGCTGACGCCGCAGGTGAACGGGTTTGTGGTGTCCGGGCAGGTGATCGTGAATCTTCCGGCGGGGGCGAGCTCGGGGATTCTGGCGCAGTGGACGGTGATCCGGCGGATTGATCCGGCGTTCAGCGGGGCGGGGCTGATGACGAACACGGTGCTCACGGGCTTTTCGCTGCCGCCGGCGGGAACGTTTGGTTCGACCTCGGGGAGCGTTGTGACGGACTGGCGCTTCAACATCGGGGGCGGGTTCGTGGGGGGATCGCAATCGACGCTGCCGATGTCGCTGGTGAACGGCGTTGACTCGCCGGCGTGGACGGGGCTGAGCGCGAGCAGCGGCGGCGGCGGGTTCACGTGGACGGCGGGCTTTTTTCCCGGAGCCATTTTGCAGCAACAGTTCACGCTCTTTGGCAACTACACGGGTGGGCCGGGGGGCAACTGGGTGATCGATGTGCCGGTGGTGTCGGAGATACTGCCCGCGCCGGGCGCGGCGACGCTGCTGGGGATCGGCGGGCTGGTGGCGATGCGGCGGCGGCGAAACTGATCCGCGACTTATCCCTTCGACACAGACATTGCCTCGGTCTTTTCCTTGCGGCGGCGCTGGAGTTCGGCGTCGATGAAGGGCTGGAGCTCGCCGCGGAGGACGCGCTCGTAGTCGGTGGACTCATGGCCGGTGCGGTGGTCTTTCACGCGATTGTCGTAGAAGACGTAGGAGCGGATCTGGGTGCCCCAGCCGCGCTCGACGGCTCCGCCGGTGGCAGCGCTGAGTTCCTTTTCCTTGCGCTCTTCCTCGATCTGCTCGAGTTTGGCCATGAGGACCTGCATGGCCTGCTTCTTGTTCTGCGGCTGGTCGCGATAGGTGCTCGCCACGACCATGATGCCCGTGGGCTTGTGGACGATGCGGATCGCGGAGGCGACCTTGTTGACGTTCTGCCCGCCGGGGCCGGAGGCGCGGACGAAGGGAGTGACTTCGAGGTCCTTTTCGGGAATCTCGAGGGCGACTTCTTCGAACTCGGGGATCGCGTCGACGGTGGCGAAGGAGGTCTGGCGTTTGCCTTCGGCGTTAAAGGGGCTGACGCGGGCGAGACGGTGGGTGCCGCGCTCGCAGTTGAGATAGCCGAAGGCGAACGGGCCCTTGAGGTGGAGGGTGACCTGATCGACGCCGACCTCGGTGCCGTAGGTCTTGGCGACTTCCTCCATGGCGAAGCCGGCCTTCTCGCAGTAGAAGATGTACATGCGGAGGAGCATGTCGGCCCAGTCGTTGGCTTCCTTGCCGCCCGCGCCGGCCTGGATGGTGAGGAAGCAGTTGCGGTGGTCGTGCTTGCCGCTGAGAAGCGACTGGAGCTCGATCTTGTCCATGCGGCCGGGGATTTCTTCGTTGTGGCCGTGCTTGCCGGCGATGGAGAAGAGCTTCTCGTCGGCCTCGGCGAGGAGGTCTTTGTCGCCGGTCTCTTTTGCCATGTCGTAGGCGAGCTTGGCATCTTCAAAGTCCGCGATGACACCCTTCAAGGGGTCCACCTGGGCCTTGAGAGACTTGAGATCACCGACGATCTTCTGGGCCTGCTTCTGATTGTTCCAGAAGTCGGCGAGTTCCATGCGGGCTTCGAGGGAGGCGATGTCCTTTCGCTTCTGCTCGTAGTTAAAGCGAGTCGCGGATCGTCAAAATCCGCGCCTCGAGGTCGGCGATAATGGGTTGGTGGGCGTCGTAGTGCATGGAGAACTCAGTATGAGAATGGCTTCTGGATCGAGCCGTCAACGAAGATACAGGAGGGGCAAGAATAGGCGGAGGGTTGTGGGATGAGAGCGGTTGGGAAATCTCTCGTATGATCAAGGCATGCCCGCCGCGTTCTACACCATTGCGCAGGAGCCGACCACGCCGCTGACGCCAAAGCAGAAGGCGGCGGTGAAGGGGACGATCTGGGTGGGCGGGACGATTCTGGGTGTGATGTTCGTGATCGGGATCGTGCTGGTGATTCTCGACCGGCAGCGGAAGATGTTACTGCGATCAACCGAGGCGAAGCGGAAAAAAACGCGGATGGGCAAGGACGCGTGGGCGGAGGCGGGGAAGCGGATTGACCCCGATGCCGCAGGGGCGAAGGACGACACGGTGGATATCGATCCCGGGGACATCGGGCCGCACGATGTGGATGGTGAGAATGAACGAGATCCGCACGGACAGGGGCCGCACGGATGAGTGAGATAAAAGGCAAGACGAAGTCGCGGCCGCTGGCTCTCGTGACTGGCGCGGCCAAACGCGTGGGTCGAGCATCCGCGCTCGCACTGGCGCGGGCGGGGTGTGATGTCGTCATCACCTATCGCGGGAGCGCGGCGGATGCGGAGGGGACGATCGGAGATGTGATCGCGCTGGGCGGATCGAAGATCGAGTGCCGCGCGATGCAGGTGGATTTGGATGTACCGGAAGCCGTGGAGGCGTTCGGGCTGGACTTCGCGCGTTCGGCGACGCGGCTGGACGTGCTGGTCCACAACGCGTCGAGCTACGAACACATTCCGCTGGCTTCGCTCACTGCGGAGGCCGCGCTGAGCGCGTATCGCGTGAACGCGCTGGCTCCGCTGCTGCTCTCGAAGAATCTGGGGCCGCTGCTCGCGGCGTCGGACATGCCCGGCGGCGGCTCCATGGTCGCGATGTGCGATATCCACGCGATGGGCGAGCACGGGCTGCCGCGCTCGCACGAGTTCGCGGCGTACGCGATGTCCAAGGCCGCGCTGGCGGAGATGGTGCGGACGCTGGCCCGCGAGTTTGCACCGCGGGTGCGCGTCAACGGCGTGGCCCCGGGCGTGGCGGCGTGGCCGGAGCAGGGGCATGAGTCGGATACTGCGATGCAGGAGGCGTATCTGAAGAAGGTGCCGCTGGGGCGCGTAGGGACGCAGGAAGAATGCGCGGAAGTCGTGCGCTGGCTCGCGCTGGAGGCGACGTATCTCACCGGTGAGATCGTGCGGTTCGACGGTGGGCGGAACATGGTCTGAACCGCGAGCCCACTCTTCAGGGCTTTGGCTTCTCAAGCATCTCCAGCAGTTCCTTCGCCCCATCGTGCCCGAGCATCTTGGCCTTGCGGGCATGCTCGAGCGCCTTGACATCATTCCCCGCGCGGTGGAACCACTCCGCGGATGAGTACGCCAGTTCTGCATCCGTCGGCACAAGTTTCCCCGCCTGCTCGTACATCTCCGCCGCGAGCATTGGCTTCTTCAGCAGCCCGTAGGACTCCGCCTGCAGCGCGAGCACCGCGCGATCCGAGCGATCCGCCTGCGGGAGCGCGGAGAGAATCGCGACGGCCTGATCGGCATCGCCCTGACGGTTCAACACGCGAGCATGCACGATGCGCCAGCGCGATACATTCGGCTGTAGCGCCCGCGCCTTCTCGATGTGCTGCGCCGCGAGCGTGAGCTGGTTCTTCTTCAGTTCCAGTTCCGCCAGCGTCCCCCACCCTTCCGCGAGTTCCGGATTCACCTTCACCGCCCGCAGCAGCGATGCACTCGCCGCGGCGTCATCACCCTTCTTAATCTGCATCATCCCGAGAAACAGCGGATACCGCGCCTCCGCGGCATCCAGTACCTGAGCCATCCAGTAGTGCTCCTCCGCCCGGTCGTTTTGGTCGGACATGTTCGCGGATGTCCCCGCCTCAAAGTGCAGATTCGCAAGGATCGGATCGCGCTTGGTGCCGACGGGCGCGGGAGCGTTCGGGTCATTGTCCGCGGGCTTGCGGATCGGCTTCCCCCCACCCTCGGAGAGC
>JBGANP010000046.1:0-28214 GCA_044222255.1 Phycisphaerales bacterium | reverse complement strand
CGGGGCCCGCGCGCGTAGCTACGCGCGGCGGCTCCTTCGGAGCCAAAGCACACTACACACGCGTGTCCGGCGTTCTCCCACACTCCGGGCACACCGCCCCGGTCGCAAGCCCCGTCCGGTCATAGCCGCATCCCGGCGTCGGGCACAGGTTCAGCTTCTCGCGGCGGTGGGCCAAAGTGTCCAGTCGCCACATCAGAACCGTGGGCGCGAGCGACGCGAGCACTGCGGACCAAAGCGGGATCGCCACCGTCGTGCCCGCGACCTTGGTCTCGCGCTCAAACCACCATCGGAGGCCGCCCGGTGACGAAACGGGGAACGTGATCAGCCCGTGCTGCGGCGGCGACGCGGCGATGAATCGCCGGAACTCCTCGGAGGGCACAAACACCGAAGCCCGGCCATTCTCCAGATTCGCCCACACCCTCGGATGATGCACACGCACCTCCCGAACCGCGCTCCCCAACCATGCCACCACCAGCAGCGCCGTCACCGCCGCGCCGCCCCACGTGATCGTCTTGCGGATTCGAGGGTGCGGCTTCATAAACACCTGCTCCCGTCTTCCTCTTCTCCGCGCCCTCCGCGATCTCCGCGGTGAATCCTCTTCCTACACGCCAATCGGCTCCGCCCCCATCTGCGCCACCAGATTCTCCAGCAGCAGTGCCATGTTCACGTTCAGCGCAAGATGTCCCTCCGCCGCGTTGATCGCATCGATCGCGTTCATCAGCCGCGCCGCGGCCGCATCGTGCTCCACCATCTCCGCCGTCTTCCCCTGCATCCGCATCCGCAGCCGCGCCCGCATGTCCTCGGACAAGAACCCGAGCATCCGCCGCGCCCACGCCTTGTTCGCCGCGTCCTTGCTCGCCTCCGGATGCTGCTTCACCCACGCCGCGGCCCGCTCATCAATGAGCTTGGCCATCGTCTCCCCCAGCGAGATGGGAAACTTCCCCTGCTCAATCAGCTTGAGCGACTCCTTCATCGCATCATCCCACGCGAACAGGTCGTTCACGATCGCCACCTCCGCCGCCCCCGGCGCGCCCGCCGCAAATCGCAGCAGCCACGAGCGTTTCTCCGGCTCGATGGCTCCAAGCCCTTGCTCCCCGCCGCGCCGCGAGAGCCACTTGTTCATCTCCCCCTCTTCCAGCGGCGTGAACGAGATGCGCTGACATCGCGACCGGATCGTCGGCAGCAGCCGTTCCTCGGTGCTGGTAATGAGAATGATGACCGTCCCGACCGGCGGCTCCTCCAGCGTCTTCAGCAGCGTGTTCTGCGAAATCGCGCTCAGCAACTCAGCTTCATCGATGATGAATACCTTTCCCGCCCGGCTGTCTCCCGGCATCGCCCGGCTCCGCCCCGCGGGCTCGGTCACAAACTCCTCCACCACTTCCTTCGCGATGCCGAACTGCTTCCCCTTCCGCACCTGATCATCGCGGCTCAGCCCGGCAAGCTCCTTCGTGATGATGTGCAGATCCGGATGCGTCCCGCTCTTCACCAGCTTCTGCACCGCCGAGTCCGGCTCCGGCGCAAGATTCCCCCCAAGGTCCGGCGATGTCGTCGGATCCAGCAGCGCGGCCGCGAACGCCACCGCCGCACTCCGCTTCCCCACGCCCACCGGCCCATGAAAGATCCACGCGTGATGCACGCGCCCGGACTTCATCGCCCGCTCCAGCGTTTGCTTCGCGCCCGCCTGCCCGATGATCCCATCCAGCATCGTGATCGCATGCACCGGCGCGGCCGCAGCATCCCCCTCACCCCCGCTTCCCGCGGCAAGCATCGCGGCATCCTCAGTCGACGATTTCGCAGCGCGTTTGGCCATTGCCCAAGCGTACCCATCCCCCCCGTTCTCCTCCCAAATGTTGACCCCGGCAACCCGGGCAATCTGGGCAACCCCGCCGCGCCAACGAACCAATCAATCTTCGCAATTCGCTTGCTTCCCCAGTGATTATCTGCCATCCTGTCGGTTCGTCCGCTCCCGATCCGTTATGGGTCGCTCCGGAGGCGAGAAGAGAGCCATGTGTTCCCTGTCTGGCTCACTCTTGCTCTGGAGATGTCGATGCGTTCCCCCACTCTGCTCGGAGTTCTTTCTCTCGTCGCTGCGGTCGCCGCGCCGATCACCGCCCGCGCCGATACCACCGCCTCATTCCACAACGGCGGCGGCACCCTCACCCAGCTCCAGGCCAGCGCCATGGGCTGGGAGTTCAGCGTGACCGACTTCGTCACCATCTCCTCGCTGGGCATCTGGGATTCCGGCTCCGATGGCCTCAGCAAGGTGCATCAAGTCGGCATCTTCCGCTCCGACACCTTTTCCCTCGTCGTTGGCGCATCGATCATCGACGGCACTGCCGCGCCCCTCATCGACGGCTCGCGCTTCGTCCCCGTCGCCCCCGTCACGCTCTCTCCGGGCGTCCTCTACTACATCCTCGCCGACGACTTCACCGCCGACCCCTTCGTCAGCGGCCCGAACTCCATGGGCTTCGGCCCCGAGATCACCTGGGTCGCCCTCGCCAACAGCTCCGGCATCTCCATCCACGATGCCCCGGTCTTCACTCCCGGCACGCTTGGCAACCTCGGCCCCAACTTCCGCTACACCGTCCCCACCCCGGGAGCCGCATCCCTACTCGGGCTCGGCTCGCTCATGGTCGCGGCCCGCCGCCGCCGCTGATCGCTCGCATCAACACATCGCACTTTTGCAAATGAAAAGGAGCGGAGCGTCATGCTCCGCTCCTTCATTCGTTTTCGACTCTTGTCTCACACCGCGCGAATCTTGTTCCGCCCGTTGAACGCCGCAATCTTGTAGCACTCCGCCAGCGTCGGATAGTTGAACACCGTGTTCACGAAGTAGTCCACGGTCCCCTTGAACGCCATCACCGCCTGCCCGATGTGGACCAGTTCCGTCGCGTTGGTCCCGATGATGTGCACGCCCAGCACCACGCCGCTCTCCTGGTGGATGAGCATCTTCAGCATGCCAAGCTCATCGTTAAGAAGTTGTCCGCGCGCCGTCTCTTTGTACTGCGCGATCCCCGCCTCATACGGAATCCCAGCCTGCGTCAGCTTCTCCTCCGTCCATCCCACCATCGAGATTTCCGGAATCGAGTAGATGCCATACGGGAACAGCTCTGCGTAGCTCTCATAGCGCTCGCCGTACATGTGGCACGCCGCCTGCCGCCCTTGCTCCATGCTCGTGCTCGCCAGCGCGGGAAAGCCGATCACATCCCCGACCGCATACACCTCCGGACTATCCGTCTGGTAGTTCGCGTTCACCTTGATGCGCCCGCGATCATCCGCCGTCGCCCCGCCGCTGTTCTGCAGGTTCAGCCGCGCCGTCGATCCCTGCCGCCCCACGCAATACAGCAGGCAATCCGCCCGAATCGTCTTCCCGCTCTCCAGTGTCGCCTCCACCATGTCCGGCGAGACAAACGCCCCATCACCACCGCTCCCGCTGCTCCGCAGCCCCGAAGGCACCGGAATCCGCTTGATGCTCACCACCTTCTCGCCCATGCGCAGCGTCATCCCCATCTGCCGCAGGTGATACTGCAGCGCCTCCCCGATCTCCGCATCCAGAAAGTCCATGATCCGCGGCCGCCCCTCGATCAGCGTCACGCGAACCCCCAGCGTCGCCAGCATGCTCGCGTATTCCGTCCCGATCACGCCGCCGCCCACGATGATCATCGTGCTCGGCAGATACGGCAGTTGCAACAGCTCATCACTCGTGATGATCTTGTCCGCATCGAACTTGATCGTCTCCGGCTTGGTCGGTGTCGTCCCCGTCGCGATCAGGATCCTGTCCGCCCCCACCGTCTCCACTGCGTGGTCGCTCTCGACCACGATCACATCCTTTTGCACAAAGCTCGCCGTTCCCTGGATCAACTCAATCCCGTTGGACGAAAAGTGGTGCCGCACCACGTCGATCTCCGCGCGAATCACCCGCTGACAACTCTCGACGAGCTTGCCCAGCCGCGCCTTCCGATCCAGCGCGGAAAACTCGCCGATCGTCTGCTGTTTCGTCCCCACCAGCGAGAGCACCGCCTCGCGCAGCGCCTTGCTCGGAATCGTCCCCGTGTTGATCGCCACGCCGCCGACGAACTGCATCTTCTCCACGACGGCCACGGACTTGCCAAGCTTCGCGGCCTGAATCGCCGCCTTCTGCCCGCCAGGCCCGGAACCAATTACGACGAGATCAAAGTGGCGCATGATTCCTCAGAATGCCTCTCGCACTCGCGAGAGGAAATGGCAAGACCCCAACCGCCGACCGCCGGACGCAGAGTTTATCGGTCCGATCCCCCCCATGACTTCGAGCCGTTCCCGGATTCCCTCAGCGCGCAACCCCTGACTGGGTGAGGGTTTGCACATTCCCGCCCAGCGCGGGATGCTGCCCGCATGGACACCACCACTCCGAAACCGCATGCCGCCGACCCGATCTCGTCCGCCTCAGCCGGCGACCTCTCCCGCCGCGCCTTCGTCGCCGCCGCCATGGCCACCGCCGCCGCATCCACCCTCGGCGTGGCCTCTTGCGCCTCCTCTCCGCACCCCTCCGACCCCGCAACCACACCCACCTTCGACCCCGGCCGCATCAAGCCCGACGCACCCAACGTCCTTTTCATCGTCTCCGACGACCACCGCTACGACTACCTCTCCTGCCGCGGCCACCCCTTCATCAAAACTCCCCACATGGACCGCATCGCCCGCGAGGGCGCGATCTGCGAGAACGCTTTCGTCACCACATCCCTCTGCTCCCCCAGCCGCGCCTCCATCCTCACCGGCCTCTACGCCCACCTGCACGGCGTCCTCGACAACGGCACAATGGTCCCGCCCGAGCTCCCCTCGTATCCCGTGCTCATGCAGCGCGCCGGATACGACACCGCCTATATCGGGAAGTGGCACATGGGCGCGTACACCGATGTCGCCCGCCCCGGCTGGTCGCACTGGGCCAGCTTCGTCGGCCAGGGCAACTACTCCAAACAGCCCTTCAACATCAACGGCACCCGCATCATCACCGACGCATCCGAGCACACCACCGACGCCATCACGCGTCTCTCCGTCGAATGGCTCAAGTCGCGCACCACCTCCAAACCCTTCTGTCTCTGCGTCGGCCACAAAGCCCCGCACGACCCCTTCGGCTACCCCGCGCGTTTCGCGGGCCTCTACCAGGGCGCCACACTCCCCACGCCCATGCCCGACACTCCCGAGAACTACCGCACCCTCCCGCACTGGGTCAAAGCCCAGCGCAACAGTTGGCACGGCGTTGACGGCATGTACGACGGCCGCATCGACTTCCGCACCTTCTGGTACGACTACCTCCGCTCCATCACCGCCGTCGACGATGGCATCGGCACCCTCCTCGCCACCCTCGAATCCTTGAACCAACTCGACAACACCCTCATCGTCTACATTGGCGACAACGGCTTCCAAGCCGGCGAGCACGGCCTCATCGACAAGCGCGTCGCCTACGAAGCATCCATCCGCATCCCCATGCTCTGCATGTGGCGCGGCCGCATTCGCCCCGACTCTCGCATCGACGCTCAGATCCTCAACGTCGACCTCCCCTCCCTTTTCCTCGACGCCGCAGAACTCAAGCAACCACCAACCTTCCAGGGCAAGTCCTTCCTCCCCCTCCTCACATCCGACCTCCGCCATCCCACATCCGACATCTTCCGCGAGTCATGGCTCTACGAGTACTTCTTCGAGCGCGACTTCCCACAAACCCCCACCATCTTCGCCGTCCGCACGCCCAAGTGGAAATACATCGAGTCCTACGGCGTCTGGGATGGCGGCGAGCTCTACGACCTCCAGTCCGACCCCGCGGAAATGAATAACCTCGCCATCGGCTCCACCGCCTCGCGCCCCGGCGGCAACCACGCCGACAAGGTCCGCGAGATGCGAGCTCTCATGGACACACTCATCCACCAATCCGCCGCCCGCCGCGACCCCCTCTGGGCCGACCGCGGCATGACCCCCGCTTTCCTCGGACACTGCGAAACCCCACCCTGGCCGCGCGGCGAGCCGCCCCGTCCCAAAGGCATCTGATCTGTCGCCCGCACCGATTGTCCATCTTTCAACAGTTGCTCGCGGCACCACATTCCCCTCGGCTGGTGGCCCCAATCGTCGTGAACGTGCCACGAGTCGCCGATATGAGACTTGGAGGGTGTGCTCGCTGGAGAGAATCGTCGGCTAGTGTCGTCGTGTGCGAATCAAGCCCGGCGACTCGTGCGTGCGCCGATGGTGTCCGAGCACGGGTCGCCGGGCTTGGTTTGTGATCGACGGTCGCCGCTCTCGGACGAGCACTGAGTACACAAGCCCCGTCCGTCATTCCGGCGATCCGTGGCACGTCGCCGGTGACTCGGGCCACCCGCCGGGACACTTCATCGGCGTGAAGTTCGATGGTCCGGCGGGGCGCAAGGCACTGCACCCCGAGTATGCAAAACTTGAGATTGTGGATCACTGAACGCCTCCACAACCGCCCCTCTCAGAGTCCGTCCGTGCGGGGTGAGGTGGTGCTCTGCTTCGCTTTGCAACCGTGCTCGGCCGTTCCGCTGCGTGCGCGTGTTCGCCACGCGTACACGGAGAGTGCGACTGTTGCCGCGAGCGGTATCCAGATGGGCAGACCGAACCACCAACCTGCTTGCGGATGCGAGCCCCAAATCGGGACAATCCTGAATCGCATCAAACGAGCGGAGTAGGGCAACTCTCCCCAGAGGGCTCCATCGCCGCCGGATGAGACGAACCCCGCATGAAATGATGATGCGCTCGGCGTGCTGGTGGCACTGGAAACACCCGTGCCCAAGTACGCCCCCTCACTGCCGCGAATCATGATCTCTCCGGCTCCGGTCTCCGCGCCGCCGCTGCCATCCCACCACACAAACGCCCCGCACCAAAGCCCGCCAATGAAAAGAAGAGCAAGCATGACCGCCGCGATTGTGGAGCACCACCGCGTGGCGGAGTCGAGGGAGTTGCTTACTCGCTCGCGGAGTGGAGTGCATGGTTGTGAGGTGGTCGCGGGAAGCATGCGTTTCTTCATACTCTCCGGCAGGTCGCCCGATCTCGCGTCATTGTTCTTATCGCGTCACTTGCCGGGACACCGGAATGTTCCGGCACTCGGAGACCGACGCGTCTTGTCCGACTGATCGAACCACGTGATGTAGTACTCGGTCGTGCCCTCTTCAACGCCCGGCAGGGTGGTCGCGTAGGTGATGCCGTTGCTGTTGGATCGGAGGGACTTCATCAGCACCGGTTGAAACGGAAGCTCGCCCGCGCCGCTTTGGATCGGGCGGTGCCAGCAGGTCACATCCTTGAACATCAAATGCCACATCCCCACAGAACCGGGTTCGTACATGTCCACGATCACGACGCCCGGCCGGTAGTACGGCGAGGGCTCGCAAGGCGGGATGTGACCGATCATGGGCCCGCCGCATCCGGCGAGAAGTCCTGCAGCGAGCGACGCGCTGCCGACGCACAAGGCGGAGAGGCGTCGGATCAAAGATTTCCCCGCTTCTCTTGCTCAAGCTCCAGCGCCTCAAACAGCGCCTTGAAGTTGCCCTTGCCGAACGCCTGCGAGCCGCGGCGGCAGATGATCTCAAAGAACAGCGTCGGCCGATCCTGCAGCGGCTTGGTGAAGAGCTGGAGGAGGTAGCCCTCATCATCCGCATCCACGAGGATGCCCAGCTCGCGGACCTTCTGGTGGTCTTCCTTCACGCTCTTGCCCGCCGCGGCCAGCATCGGCTCGATCCGCTTCCAGACCTGGTCGTAGTACGCATCCGGGATCGTCAGGAAATCCACGCCGCGGCTGCGGAGCGACGCGATCGAGGCCAGCTCATCATCCGTGCGGAGCGCCAGGTGCTGCACGCCCGGGGTGTTGTTGTGCCAGTCCAGATATTCCTGCACCTGCGACTTCTTCTTGCCCGGCGCCGGCTCGTTGATGGGCATCTTGATCAGGCCCTGGCCGCTGGCCATGACCTTGGACATCAGCGCGGAGTAGTCGGTGGCGATGTCCTTGTCGTCGAAGGACATGAACATCTTGAAGCCCAAGACATCCTCGTAGAACTTCACCCAGTGGTTCATCTTGCCGAGCTCGACATTGCCGACGAGGTGGTCGGTGTACTTCAGACCGGCGGGGTTCTTGGCGTTGAAGTCGTTCAGGTTCTTGAAGAGCTTGGTCTGCTGGAAGCCGGGCATGAAGCAGCCGGTTCCCGTGCCGTGGGCCTGCTTGATGTTGGGAAGGGCGTACGGGCCTTTGCTGTCAGAGGGACGCTGGACAAACGAGTGGATCACCTCGCCGTAGGTCTTGATCGCGGCGGTGATGACTGTGCCGTGCTTGTCGGTGTGTTCCGTCGGATCCTGTGCGGAGGTGCCGCCGTTCTTGATCGCCTGCTTCCACGCGGCAGCGGCATCGTGCACGGTGAACGCCACATCCTTCACACCGTCGCCATAGAGCGCGACGTGGCGAGAAGCGGGATGGTCCTTGGTCAGCCCGCTCGTGAGCACGAAGCGGATGTTGCCCTGCGTGAGGTAGTAGTGGGCCGCCTCGCGCGAGCCGGTGGTCTGGTCGCAGACCTGCTCGCACGTGAACCCGAAGCAGTGGCAGTAGAAGTACGCCGCCTGCTTGGCGTTGCCGCAGTAGAAGCGAACGTGGTCGACGTCGATCAGCGTGAGGGGGTCGGTGGCGGAGGAGGCGATAGGGCTGGGCTTCGATGTGATGGTGGCCATGACTGGCTCCGGACTGAGGGGTGGATTGGGAACGACCAATTCTAGAAGGGTTTGGGTCGGGATAGGCGAGCGTGAGCTAGTTCCAACACAACCCCCGGCTCTGCCCCCGACCCCGGGCCTGTCCCTAGCCAAACCCCAACCCCATCCCTACACTGGCCCCTTCTCCCGCAGCCCCATTTCTGCCGGGCCACCCAAGGCCCAGCCGATGCAAGGATTGCGCGAAGCTTCTGTACCTTCGCCACTGCCTACTCCCCACTCTCTACTGCCTCCATCCCCTAGGACTCCCCCTCGTGATCGTGGACCTGCACCAGAGGCCGAAAATCGGCCACTACATCCTGACTCGCGATCTCGGCCCCACCGTCGCCTTTGGCGGATCGTCCACCTCGCGCCACAACCACGCCGCCACGGCCCCGGCCTTTGTCCGCCATCAGACCCCCTCGGCTCGCCCGCAGCCGGACCGCTTCCTCGCGCTGCACGAGTCCAACCAGACCAGCCACATCGCGTATCGATTCCCGCCGGTCGCCGGAAAGGCCGAGGAGGCCCGCCTCGTCGCGGCTGTGGAATCCGCATCGCTGATCGATCACAGCCACGCCCTGCGGATCCAGCAGTTCACCTTCGACATCACCGGTCAGGCGTGGATCATCGCCCCCTTCACCGGCGATGCCGATGGCCTTCGCACGCTCACGCGACACGTTCGCCAGAAGGGTGGTCAATGCCGCCCGGACGAGGCCGAGCGGGCCGTGCAGCAACTCCTGAGCGTCATCGCCGTCGCCCACGGTGGCGGCGTCCTCCAGCCCCCGATGGACTCCGAAGCCGCATCTCCTGCCCGGGCCGTCCCATGCCACGGCCCGATCACGATGGACGAGATCCTCGTTGATCGCCGCGGCTCGCTGCTCATCGAGCTCTACGGCCTCGCCCGCGCGTTGGAGCAACCGGGCCGCCCGACGCTCGAAGCCCTGCGCGATGAGATCCGCTCGATCGTTGAGATCGGCTACCAACTCATCACCGGCCTGCGAGCCGAAGAGCCCCTGATCCCCGCCGGTCGCCTCGTCCGCAAGCTCGATTCCCGCTGGGATCGCTGGCTGGATCGCGGGCTGGACCCCTCCGGCGGGTTCGACTCCGCCGAGGCCGCGCTGGCTGCGTTGCCGTCGGTGGTTTCGAGTTCCACGAGCCCGGTAAACACGCGCAGCTTCACCTCCCGATTCGGTTCCGCACCGCGGGCCTGAGCGGGACCTCCCCCCTACCATTTCACCACGACGACGGACTTTGTCCGCCGCGCCCGGGATGCGCCGATGAACGACTGGATGGATGCCGAAGGCCACGTCGAACGCGCCCACCAGTTCTTCGAGAACGGTCGGTGGGCGGATGCCGAATCCGCGCTCCGCGAAGCGCTGGCGATCAATCCCGACCGCGCGGAATGGCATTTCAATCTCGGACTGACGCTCGAAGCCGCGGGCAAGTATGAGGACGCGGCCAACGCCCTCGTCGCCGCGCACCAGTTGCAGGATGATGATGCCCAGGTCCTCATCCTGATCGGCGTGAATCTCCTGCGGGCCGGCAAGCCGCGCGAGGCGATCCCGCATCTGGAGAAGGCGGAGAAACTCGACGCCCACAACGTGGCATCGTTTGTCAATCGCGTGGATGCGTACCAGCGCCTCGGTGATCACGAGCAAGCCGAGGTCATGTTCTACATGGCCCAGCAGTGCGATCCGAAGAACCCGGATGCGTACGTGTTTCTGGCGGACTCGCTGCTGGCACGCAACCTTCACGACAAGGCCGTCTGGTGTTTGCGCGAGGCCGCGAATCTGGATGCGAACCTTCCCGGCATCCACGCGCGGCTGGCCGAGGCGTACGCGGCGACAGGACGACTCGAACGCGCCCGGCAGCTGTTCCTCCGCGAGCTTCGCAACGATCCCGGTGACATCGCGACCTTGCTCGATCTTGGCTGCCTGCTCGTCACGATGAATCGATTTTCCGAGGCGAGCGAGAAGTTCCGCCGCGTGCTCGAGCTTGAGACCGATCACCCCGAGGCGCACTTCTATCTCGCCGATCTCGCCGAGCGACAGGGGCAGCACTCCGCCGCGCTGGAGCAGTTCGGCGTCGTGCTCCGTCTGGATCCGCAGTTCGCGCCCGCCCGCCGCCGCTCGGCATCCCTCCTCCTGCATCGCGGCCGTCCCGGCGACACCGACTCCGCCTGCGAGTTCCTCCGCCAGGAGCTGGAAGACTTCAACCAGTTCACCGACCGCTATCCCAAGGACGACATGGCCGAGCTCGGCCGCACGCTGTTGCACGCGGGGCTTCTGCAAGAGGCACGTCGCGTTCTCCGCATTCTCGCCGAGGCACGCCCCACCGACCCCACATCGCTCCACCTCTACAGCGTTGCCCTGTACGAACTCGGCGAGCGCGAGCAGGGGATTGAAATCTGCCGCCGCGTCCTCAAGCTGGATCCGAAGTTTGTTCCTGCGATGCACAATGTGGCCGTCGCGTGCGTCTACGACCGCCAGTGGTCCAAGGCCCGATACTGGGTGCATCAGGCGTTGCTGGTCGATCCCGATGACTCCGCCCTGCGCCATCTGCGACTCAAACTCCGTCTGCACACACTCGCCGAGGCCGCCGCGTGGCTCTGCACCCCCATCCGCTGGGCCATGAAGCCCCGCCGCCGTCCACTCACCAAGTCGCTGTAAGCACGCCGCCACGATCGCGTTCTTCGTCGTCGCGCTGTTCATCTCCACGTTCTTCGTCGGCGACATCGGCGTCTACAACGACGACCACTTCTGCAACCAGCGCGACCCCGTCACGCACGAAGCGCACGACCTGATCTTGAATCGCCCGTGGCATCTCTGGCGACCGCTGACCCGTGTCGTGTTGACTCCGCTTGTGACGTTGCTCTGGCCGCACCCGTGGATGCTCCACGCAATCAGCACGATCCTGCATGGCGCGGTGGTCTGGCTCATGTACTCGCTCCTCAAACGCTTCGGGATTCGCCCCTCGATCGCCGCGCCGGTCGCGCTCGCGTTCATGCTCTACCCGGTGCACTTCGAAGCCGTGCTCTGGATCGACATCATCTGCACGCTCATTTCCGTGGTGCTCGTGCTCTCGATCTGGAATGTCTATCTCTGGTGGCTCTCCGCCAGCCACGAACGCCCCGGCAGGTTCCGATTCGCGATCCTCGTTCTGCTCGGCGTCGCCGCCTGGTGTGCTGCGGCCTTCAACGAGCAGCCGCCGGGCGCTCTCGCGGCGCTTCCCTTCGCAGCGCTGATCTGTGGCCTCGCCTCCGCGCCCACTCTCCGCCGCCGGCTCGTTCGCTCCGCCATGCCCGTGCTCGCCGTCGGCATCGGTCTGCTCGTGTATCTCCGCGGCTACTTCCGCCACATTCCCGGCGCAACTCGCGCCGATCACGAGTCTGCCGCCGTCGAAGCGCTCCCTCACAATCTCTCCGACCTGGCCACCAAGATACCTCGCGAGCTTGCTCTCAAGAACATCGCATTCGGTGCCCTCAAGCAGGGTGCGGCCGTCGTCGCCGAACATCCTTTCCGATCCGCGATGCTCTTTGGTCTCCTCGTGGGCTGCCTGTACCTCTGGTTCACCAGGCGTCGCCCGACCGCACGCACATCAGGCCTATCACCGTCGATCGGTTCCCACGCGTGGCTCATGCCTCTCGGCCTCTTCTGGTTCATCGCCGCATGGCTCCCCGTCGCCGCCGCGCACTCGACCACATCGTCTCGCCTCTATTACGTCCCATCGCTCGGCCTTGCGCTGATCGCAGCGTCACTCCTCTCGTTGATCGCCCGCCCGCTCGATCGCCTCCAAACCGCGGCTCGCATCGCAATCACCTCAACCGCCCGAGTTGCGATGTTCGGCGGCACCATCGCCGCGCTTCTCATCTGGATCGGCTTTCAGATCAACTATCAGCGCCGCTATGAAGCCGATCAGGCCGAGATCGAACCGCTCGCCCGTCTCTTCGGCCCGACCGTTCCCTCCGGCACCTTTTTCATCCCGGTTCGTGTCCGCAGCACCGTCTCAAAGACGAGCAGCCCTCGCTACGACGGCTACTTCGCGCACTGCTGGACATGGGAGTTCGCCGCCGGATGGAATCTGCAATACGAGTTTCGCCGCAACGATGTGTACACCGTCGTCTCCTATCTCGGAGTCGGCCCCGATGGGCTCTTTGTTGATGATCGCGACCCAACTCGATCCGTCATGATGAAAGTCCGCCCGGCGAATCCGGTCCCCGGCGACTTCCGCAGCATGATGCCGCGCGTCGAAGGACTGAGGACTTTCCGGCGCGTCGCGCTGGATCGCTGCGTCTTCTTTGAGATCCCCCGCCTCGGCGAAACGCAGATCTACACCAAGATCCGCCTGCATCTGCCAGATGGCGAACCGATCACCATCGATTCGCATCCCCTCGTCGGCACCCCCGCGGCGGCGATCCTTCCCGAAAAAATCCTCGAGATTCGTCCCATGCCTCCCGAACGCCGCGAGGCCGAACTCGCCACGATCAAGCCGCCGCGTTTCCCGATCAGTGGTAGTTCTCCGGGTACATCATCCGCTCCACCCCCTCGATAATCGCGTGCAGGATGAGCATGTGGATCTCCTGGATCCGATCCGACTCCTCACCCGGAGCGATCCACTCAAAGTCGCATGAACCCGTGAGCTTCCCGCCGCCCTTCCCCAGCAGGGCAACCGTGCGGCACCCCGCATCCCGCCCCGCTTTCACGGCTCTCGCGATGTTCTCGCTATTCCCGCTCGTGCTCAGCACGATGAGCACATCCCCGCGACGTCCATGCGCCTCCACCCAGCGAGAAAACACGTTCTCAAACCCGTAGTCGTTCGCCGCGCAGGTGATGTGTCCTGGGTCCGTGCACGCGAGCGCCGGCAATGCGGGTCGCTCCTTGCGAAACCGACCCGTCAGCTCTTCAGCGAAGTGCATCGCGTCCGCGCTGGATCCGCCATTTCCGCAGATCAGCGCCTTCCCCCCCGACTCGAAGCACTCGACGAGTGCATCGGCCACAATCCCGATCCGCTCGACTCCCGCACGATCCTCGGCCAAGGCCGCGAGCGCGATCCTCGCCCCATCGACCGCTTCCTGCGCCCATGAACTGTCGCCGCGTGTGCTCATGTCCGAATGCTACCAGCATCACGCCTGCCGACTCATGGCTGCAAAAAGCTCATGTGCAGCTCAGAATGACGAAGATGGAACGTCCCCCACTCCGCCACGGTCAGCTTTCCGAAGATCGGATGCGCGGCACGCGGCTCATTTCCCGGCTTGGAAATCCGATCAATCTGCGCCCGGAGGTCCCCCAATCCCGCCTCAAACGACAGCGAGTCGTCCCACAACGCCGCTTCCGCGGCCGTACTCAGGTTCACCCCCGGGCGAAGGGGCCCACTGAGCACGCGTTTCTTCGCCAGCGGCCCGATGAGCCGCAACCACAGCGGGGCGGCTCCCTTCAGCGCATCCATTCCTTCAATAGACCCCCGCATTGAGACCGCCAGATGCCCAAAGATGGGACCTGCTGCCCGGTTTCCCAGTTGCCGGAGCGTCCCCCCGCGATGGGCCTTCTCAACGCTGTTCAGGTCCCTCACCAAATCCGCCATCGACGAATACGACACCAAACGCCGACGTGCCATCTTGGTGTTGACCCGGGCCACACCCGATGCTTGCGGCCCCACAGTTCCACTCGTCGCCATCGTCATGCTATCGCCTCCACGCCGATCCCCTGCCCAACCCAATTCATACCAGCCAGAATCGATTCGGCTTTGCTACGCCCCAAGTTTCGCATTGGGTCGCGACTGCAACATCTTTGACGCTCTGGCCAGGCCTTGCATGGGTCTCCGCGAATCGCCGAACAGTATCAGCCACTGCCCGACTTCGGACTCCAACCGCCAGCGAATGCGTGAACTCATCCCACAGTGACCGCGAGAAAAACCCTCCAAACTCTGGCTCGCCGTCCACGTTTAACCCCACTCACACCCGCGTATCCTTCCCCAGTCCTCAGGAGTCTTCGACCATGCCGTATTACATGAAACTCGGCCTGCTCCCCCGCAAGCGCCACGTGCAGTTCCGTCGCCCGGATGGGTGCCTGTACTCGGAAGAAGTGTTCGGCACCGAGGGCTTCTCCGGCCCGACGACGACGATGTACCACATTCATCCGCCGACCCAGGTCTACGGATGGACGCCCGAGTACTCCACCAAAGTCGAGTATGTCGAGACGGACATCATGCGCATGCGACACCTGAAGTCGGCCCCGATGGCGCCTCACGGCGACTTTGTCACCGGACGCGTCGTCCTGTTCGGCAACGCCGATGTTGAAATGGCCGTCATCAATCCCGCCGAGCAGATGGCCTACCACTTCAAGAATGGTCAGGGCGACGAGTGTCTCTTCATCCACTTCGGCTCCGGTGTCTGCCACACCATGCTCGGCACGCTGAAGTTCGGGCCGCGCGATTATCTCGTTATTCCCAAGGGCGTCATCTACAAGGTCATCTGGGACAAGCGTGAAAACGGAGCCGATGGCAAGCCGACAGACAATGGCCCCCCCATCGCCGACTACCCCTTCGGAAAAGTCCTTCTGATCGAAACCTGCAACGGCAGCCACATCGGCCCCCCGCCGCGATATGTTTCCAAGGCAACGGGCCAGTACCTTGAGCACTCGCCCTTCTGCGAGCGCGACCTGAAGATCCCCGAGTTCCCCATGACGTGGGACGAAAAGGGCGATCACGAGGTCCGCATCAAGGCCCGCGATCTTGTCCACTCGTACACGTATCACTACCACCCGCTCGACATCGTCGGCTGGGACGGCTGCTACTACCCCTTCATCTTCAACGTCGCCGATTTCTCCCCGATCACCGGCGCGCTGCACATGCCCCCGCCGATCCATCAGACCTTCGAGGCCCACAACTTCGTCATCTGCTCCTTCTGCCCGCGCATGCTGGACTACCACCCGCAGGCGATCAAGGTCCCGTACAACCACTCGAATCTCGATTCCGACGAAGTCCTCTACTATGTCGAAGGAAACTTCGGCTCCCGCAAGGGCATCGAGGTCGGTTCACTCACGCTCCACCCGCAGGGCATTCCCCACGGCCCGCACCCCGGCACCGTCGAGGCCTCCCTCACCGCGACGTACACCGCCGAGCTCGCCGTGATGTGCGACACCTTTCGGCCACTTTTCCCAACCAAGGCCGCGCTGGCGATTGACGACCAAAAGTACCCGGCCTCATGGCAAGGCGAGCACTTCCCCGGCCTCTCCAGCGGCAAACTGCACCTGAACGGAGTGAACGGTGCGAGCACGCCCGCCGGCGGCAAGGTCGAGGTCTTCGAGCACAAGAACGTCGCGAACGTCTGGGCACCGTGATCGTCGGACCAACTCGAACTCGCTCGCAAGGATCAACGTACCTTGCCGGATGCCGTTCGCCTCGTTCTTGCTTTCTGTCGGCGACAACACTTCCCAAGCCGCTGCCGATGACTTCGGCTCGCCAGTTGTTCTCTTCTTCATTCTTGCGATGCTGTTCGCGCTCGCGTGCGCGGCGTTCATTTTCGCTGCGATCGCCTCCGGTCTCATGCTTGCGATCGTCGGGGCCGCGTGTGTGGCGCTCGTCATCATCGCAGCCATCACCACGGCCGTCGCATCCTTCAACTTCGCGCTCGCCACACTCGTCTGGACGCGCCGCCCACCTCTTCGCCGCTGGATGAGCGCGGGCTGGTGGGGCACTTGCACGCTGGTTGCCGGCGCGCCGGTCGCGATCATGTTCTGGTGGCTGCACTACCGCCGACCGCCCGCTGCCCTGCCGCGTCACGCGCTCGCGTAATCCGGCTCACGGACATCCCGCAAACCACGCCCCGAGAAAATCAAAGATGTCCTGCGCGCTGATTCCGCCACTCCCGTTGAAATCTGCCCGCGGGTCCTGATTGAACCACGCGTTGATGAACGAAAAAATGTCGTTCACGCTCAGCCCGGTGTGCCCATCAAAGTCCGCTCGGCACGGCGGATTCAGCGGCGGTATCCCCCGCACGACAAACGCACGCTCCTGCCCTTCGTGCAGTCCGGTTCCCACAATCGCCGTCAAATCAAAGCTGATGGCCCGCGCCTCCGTCAACACCCAGCCGGTCAGATCGAGCGATCCCCCTGCCGCGCTGGCCAGATAAACGTTTAGGTCCACAATGCCGCGTGACCGCGTCCAACCGAACGCGTGCGGCTGCCCATCGGCCGCCATCGCCGTACCCACGACCGCGCCACCGTTGATGTCCGCCCCGAACGCCTCCGCCGATCCACCCGCCGTCAACTCGCCAAGATTCTCCATCCCGCCAGCGGGCGTCCATCGAAACGCCCGCACCACGCCGGCGACCGTCGATCCGCCAACGACCACCGCGCCGTCCTGACTGATCCCGTTCGCAAACGAGTCCGTTCCACCCGGCAGGTTGCCCAGCGGCTGCACGCCGATCCCGCTCGTCCATCGCATTCCCCGCCGCGGCGATGTGCCGCTCCATCCCGCCACCGCCGACGCAAACTGATTGATCGCAGCCCCCACCGAAACTGTCTCGCCGGGAAGCGCGCCGACATCAAACCAAGCCCCCGCCCACATCGCCGCTCGGCTGCTGCTCGCCGGTGAGTTGGTCGATCCCGATCCGACCGTGAACTGCCCATCGGGGCAGATGCCCATCGCCGCCGAACTTGTTCCCCCCGTCAGCGTCCCCATCGACTGCATCCCGCCCCCGAGCGTCCGTCGAAATCCACGATCGCCCGACGAGGATCCGCTCGTCCCCACCACGAGCACCCCGTCGCTCGTGATCGCCGCGCCGCGCGAAAAGCCCCCGCCTGTCAGAACACCCAGCGACTGCATGCCCCCCGCAGCCGTCCACACAAACGCCCGCTCCCCCTCCATCGCGCCGCTGGACCCAGTCACCACCGCCCCATCACCGCTCAGGGCCATCCCGCGAGAGAACATCCCGCCCGGCAACACACCGAGATCAGTCACGCCCCCCGCGCCCATCGCCCGCCCGTTCACAAGCCCCACCGTAGCGGCCAGAGCCACCGTTCCGATCACGCGTTTCGTAGCAGGCATGTGCATCCGACGAATGTACCTCGCCCCAGCCAGAGCACCACCGGCCAAGCCCACAAATTCCCGTAAGCAATCGACCGAACAGCAAAATTGATCGGCCTGCTTTCCCAATCCACCTGAATCCTCACCTCTGTCGGAGCCCTCCCCATGAGCCAGTTCCCCGCTCTCCCGGCAACATTCCCGAGCCAGTTGCCCCCGCCGATCCCCCAGTCACCTATCTCGTATCAGCCGCAGCCCCAGAGCGGACCTCTCCAGCCCTATCAGCCCGCTACTTTCAACACGCTCTATCTCTGGTGGGCCATCGTCGTGGGGCTCCACCTTCTCCTGCTCCTGCCATCGATCATCGTCTATCCCCTCCAGTACATCGCGATTCCAATCTTCATCGCCGCGATCGTATTCGAGAATCTCATTCTCTACAAGGCATGGAACCAGATCCAGGATGGCTGCCAACGCACCACGCCCGGCAGGGCCATCGGTTTCGGCTTCATCCCCTTCTTCAACTTCTACTGGTGGTTCACGGAGTATCAGGGCCTTGCCGAAGACCTGAACTCGTTCACCCGCAAGTACGGGCTCAACACGCCCCCCATCGCCGTTCCGCTCGCCGCAACCGTGTGCATCCTCTCCATCTGCAAGTGGCTCCTCTTCTGGGTTCCCGTGATCGGCGCCATAATTGCCATCGCCGAAATCGTCATTCTCTTCATCTTCCTCCACCAGGTCCGGCTCTCCGCCGCAACCATCGCGCAAGCCAAACTTACCGCCGCGGCCCAGGCCGGCACGCTCCCCATCCGCTAACCCCAACCTCGCGCGTCTAAACTCGCGACCATGCACATCCTCGGCATCCACCACGTCGCCATCATCTGCTCGGACTACCCCGTCTCACGCCGCTTCTACGCTGAAACGCTCAAACTCCCGATCTTTCGAGAGACTTTCCGCGAGGACCGCGACTCCTGGAAATGCGACTTCGCCTTGCCAGATGGCACACAGATCGAACTCTTCTCATTCCCGAACCCGCCCGTTCGCCCCTCCTACCCCGAAGCCCGCGGCCTGCGCCACCTCGCCCTCGCCGTGGTCCATCTCGAATCCGAAGTACGCCGTCTCACCGCCGAAGGCGTCAACATCGAACCCATCCGCACCGACGACCTGACAGGCAAGCAGTTCACCTTTTTCCATGATCCCGACGGTCTCCCCATCGAGCTGTACGAAAAGTGATTCACGTCGTGCCGCCGTCGTTCGCCGCTTTGAGCGAACAACGGTTCGGACGCGAACTACGTGATTGTGAGCCGACTACGCCCCCATCTTTGCCCTGAGCATCGCCACCGCCTCCGGCATCGCAAGAACATCCGCCGAGGCCTTCGCGCTCCGCCGCGCCAGTTTGATATCCAGTGACCCATCCAGCTCGTTGAGCAGCCGCTTCGTTGCCGCAAGCGCCTTCGGCCCGCCCGCGCTGAGTCGCTCCGCGAGCGACTGCACCGCGGCGTCCAGCCCCTCGCGCGAATCCACGCACTCGCTCACGAGACCCGCGGCGTGGGCATCTCGGCCGCTCATCAGCCCGCCGCGCAACAGCATGGCCCGCGCCCGTCCCGCCCCGATCTTCCGCACCAGCCACGGCGCGACGACCGCCGGACACACTCCCAGATCGACCTCCGGGAACCCCATCTTGCTGTCCGCGTGTGTGATGGCAAAGTCGCAGACTGTCGTCAGCCCGCATCCGCCGCCGATCGCCGCGCCGTTCACCGCAGCGATTGTGACCGCCGACAGCGACCGCAGCTTCACCGTCGCCTCCGCGAGCGACGTGAGTAACTTCAGCGGAGCGCCCGGCTCCCCAAGCACCTCCTTCAAGTCCATACCGGCGCAAAACGACTTCCCTGCCCCGGTCACCACCACCACGCGCGGCCCGTCACTCCCATCGCATCGCTCCCGCAACTTATCCAGCCGCCCATGCAACGCTCCCAGCAAATCCACCGACAGCGCATTCCGCTGCTCTGGCCGATTCAGTATCAGCGTCCCAACAGCCCCATCCACATTCAGTTCCACAAGATTCGCCACGCCTTTTTCCTTCCTCGCTCGATGCCTCAATGCCTCATACCTCGAAGCCTTCTACTTCACGCCATCCACAACGCCGCCAACCGCTCCCGCTCTTCCGCCGACCCCACCAACGAGAGCGACACATCCAGTCCCCGCGCCGAGTCCGCTCCGAACGACCCATCGATCTCCCCCATCCACTTCTTCGTCGCCGCCATCCCCCATCGCGGCTTGCTCGCCAGTTGCTCCGCGATCGCCACCGCACGATCCCGCACCTTCCCCACATCCTCGATGCACTCGTGCGCCAGCCCCATTCGATACGCCTCCCACCCGCTCACCAGCGAAGTATCCAGCATCCGCTCGCGTGTCTTGCCATCGCCGACACTCTGCCGCAGAAACGGCGCGCTCACTGCTGGCGAGATCCCCAGCCGCACCACCGGATACCCGATCTTCGCCTCGTGGTGCGTCACCACCACATCCGCCCCGCCTAGCAGTGCACACCCACCCGCGATCGCCGCCCCATGCGCCGCCAGCACGACCGGCACCTCGCACCGCCGCAACACCCGGATCGCCCCCGACAGCCCCGTTAGTAATCGATCCAGAGCATCGGAGTTCTCGCGGCACAACGTCAGGTCAAATCCCGCACAAAACGCCGCGCCGTTCCCCTCCAGCACGATCGCTCCGACGTTCCTGTCGGCAGAGAGTTGCCGCGTCCCCTCGACGATCCCCATGATCATTTCCGGCGTCAGTGCATTCTTTTTCTCCGGTCGATCCAGCGTGATCCGTCCAATCGATCCCCCCGTACGTTCTTTCTTTGTGACTTGGATCAACCCGCACCTCCCGCGCCCGCTCGTGCCCGCCCGACGATCTCCCTCGCATACGCAGCCGCGGCATTGAGTTTGTCCAGATCCACGCCCGTCTCATACCCCGCCGCATGGATCGTCCGCACCAGCGTCTCGGTCGCAATGTTCCCCGGTGCCCGCTTCCCCGGCGTTGAGGCATATGGGCAGCCGCCAAGCCCCGCCACCGACGCATCAAACGACCGCACGCCGACATCTAGTGACTCTTTCACGCATTCCGCGGCACGCCCATTCGTGTCGTGCAGATGCAGCGTAAGCCGATCCTGCCGCGACCAACCCCAGCCCATCTCCGGAAACACGGCCTTCAGCATCGCGTGCACGGTCTCCGGGGTTCCTGCGCCGATCGTGTCGCCAAGGTCGATCTCATCGACGCCGATCTCCAATAACCGTCTCGCTACATCCGCCACCGCCGCCGGCGCGATCGTCCCTTCAAACGGGCACGCGATAACGCACGAGATATACCCGCGCACGAGGAGTTTTCCCCCGCCGCCACCGCCGGTCTTCGCCATCTCGACGAGCGATTTGAATCGCTCGAGCGATTCCGCGATGGTGGCGTTGATGTTCCTCCTCGCGAACGTCTCCGAAGCCGCAGTGAACACAGACACCTTCTCGAGCAAATACGGCGTTCTTGCGACATCCTCTGCCGCGAGCATTCCCTTTTCGTTCGGAACCAGCGCGGAGAACATCGGGTGGTCGTTGTCGGTGCTGAACTGCCTCAGCCCCGCGAATACCTCCGCCGCATCCCCAAGCTGCGGCACCCACTTCGGCGACACAAAGCTCGTCACCTCCACCTCATCCACCCCCGTCGCGCAGCACAACTCCACCAGCCGCACTTTCTCAGCTGTGGGTATCACCCCCGGCTCGTTCTGCAAGCCGTCGCGAGGCCCGACCTCCGTGATGCGCACGCGTTCCGCCATACCCCGATCCTATCAGAGGCCCGGGCGCAAGCCCGGCAGCCATTCACTCCCGCGAGTACACACTCGAGAAGTTCTTCTCCTTCGAGTCGGGCTTGAACACCAGCTCCTGCACGAGTGTGGCCGGCCCATCCGCGCGATACGTCATGGTTTCGATCCCCCCCGGCTGATCAACGGCCGGCGTAAACACGGCCTTACCACCGCTCACTTCCTTCAACTTGAACACATCGACATCCTTCCGCCGCTCGTCGATTCCCAGTTTGCGGTGCAGGTGCCGGTGATAAAGCACGACCTCGTTCTTCTCCACCACGATCGCCGTCAGTTCATACAGAGTGGGTATTCCATCCGCTCGCATCTGTTGGAACATCCCCAGCATGGTCGCTCCCAATGGCGACATCCAGTGCTCCCGATTCACCGACTTGTTCGGATTGACGCAGACCCACTGACCGCTCATGAATCCCAACGCGGCGAGTTCCTGCGGTGCCGCAGGCAACACCGTCGCTTTCGGCTGCACTTGGGCTTCCGGCATTCCTCCGCTTGACTTGCAGCCCCCAATCCCTGCTGTAACAACAGCAGAAGCCACAATCGCGCACACATTCTTGACCACTCCGATACGTACCAGCATGCCACTGCTCCTTTGCTTCCTGTCAGCTCAAGTGACTTTCCAGTCGCACGCATCGTACCAACACGTTCCCATTTCTACGAACCCGCCCACTTCGAAGTCTTTGGCATCGCCCTGAGTCACTCTGTCTCTTCCCCTACACTCCCCCGTGCGTCACCCTCCCGCCCACATCTTCGACTTCACCCCCGACACCCTCCGCGCCTGGGCCACTGCCCGCGGCCTGCCCCCCTTCCGCGCCGCGCAAATTCTCGAATGGGTCTACCAAAAGGGCATCGCCGACCCGGCCTTGATGTCCAACCTCTCCAAACGCGACCGCGACCTGCTCGCCGACCCATCCGACGGAATCACCTTTCTCTCCGGCGAGACCGTCTCCCACCAGCGGGCAACCGACGGAACGCAGAAACTGCTGGTCCAATGGACCGACTTTGCGGACAAGGGTTCGAATGAAAAACCGCAGCCGATGACCCTGCCGATTCTCGGCGCTCTGGATTCTTCCCGCCAAACCGAATGCGTCATGATCCCCGCCGGAGGGACACCAGCAGCCGGTACATCTCCCGCCCGCGATTACAACGACGGCGACGAGGACAGCTCCGACCCGACCCCCACGCGCGAACGCCGCACCGCCTGCATCTCCTCGCAAGTCGGCTGCCCCGTCGGCTGCAAGTTCTGCGCCTCCGGCATCGGCGGCCTCGATGGCAACCTCTCCGCGGGCCGCATCATCGAACAGGTCTGGCGCCTCCGCTCCGTTCTCCCCCCATCTTCCCCCAATCCCCAGTCCCCGACCCCCAGTCCCCAACCTCTCCCCCGCATCACCAATATCGTCTTCATGGGTATGGGCGAGCCGCTCTCCAACTTCGCCGCCGTCACACACGCCATCCGCACGCTCAACGCTCCGTGGGGCATGAACATCGGCGCCCGCCGCATCACGATCTCCACCGTCGGCCTCCCGAAGGCGATCGAAAAACTCGCCGACGAGTTCGACATCCCCGTCACCCTCGCGCTCTCGCTGCACGCACCGAACGATGACATCCGCCGCCAGCTTATCCCTTGGGCCGAGTACACCACGATCCCCGATCTCCTCGCCGCCTGCCAAAAGTGGTTCAACAAAACCGGCCGCGAGATCACGCTCGAGTACATCCTCCTCGGTGGCGTGAACGACCAGCCCGAGCACGCCCGCCAACTCGCCGGCGTCGCCAGAACTCTCCGTGCCAACGTCAACCTCATTCGCTACAACGAGGTCAAGGGCATGCCCTTTGATCGCCCCGAAGACGCCGCCGTCCGCGCCTTCCAGCAGGTTCTCCGCGACAAGGGCATCAACACCCACATCCGCGCCAGCCGCGGCCGCGACATCGCCGCCGCCTGCGGCCAGCTCCGCCACGAAAAAGCCCAGGCAGGCGCGGCCTAGTTCCGATACCCTCCGGCCATGCCTCTCCCATCCACCACCCCATGGTGGTCCGAGTTCCACTCCTTCACCATCGACCACGCCCTCGCATTGGCGTGGACGCTCCCCCTCATCATCATCTCCTGCTGGCTCGGGCGACGGTGGCTGAATCACCCGTCCGCATCTTCTCCCACATCCGCCATCCGCCATCCCACATCCGACATTGCTCTCTCACACTCCAACGGCCTCCCCACGCTCGACGGACCCGCCAAGGAACGCCAGCTCTGCTCCGCGTGGGCCGGGTTCATCATCTGCTCAAACCTGTGGGCGCTCGTGTACTGGCTCCAGCCCGCGCACTACGACATCACGAAATCGCTTCCCCTGCACATGTGCGACATCGCGGGCTTGCTCGCTCCCCTGCTCTTCCTCACGCATTGGCGGCCGATCCGTTCCATGATGTACTTCTGGGGGATCGGCCTCTCCACGCAGGCCTTCATCACGCCCACGCTGCTGGAGGGCATCGGCGAGCAGCGATACTGGCTCTTCTGGCTCAATCACCTCGCCATTGTCGGCAGCGCGCCTGGTTCGCCGCCGTCGGTCTCCTGAATACCAAGCTCGGCTCCAACTACGGCTACAACGGCAACGTCAAGCTGGACCGCCCGACGATCATCGACAAACTCGGACCCTGGCCGGAACGGGCATTCGTCCTCGCGGGGATCGGCATCGTGCTCTTCGGGGTACTTTGGGCCGTTTGGCCGCTCTCTGATCGCGTTCGGGGGCGAACACGGGCCGCTGGTATCCAGTAGACTTGACGGTTCGGACTTTCCTCAAACGCTTCGACCGCGGATTCGCCCTCGACCCTCCATCATGCCCCTCCTGGTTCTCTCTCTCATCCTCGTCGGCTTCGCTATCGGCCTTCCCGCCGCGTGGATCGCTCGCGCTCTGGGCCGCAAGCTCAACGCCATGGATGGTGCGGGCGTGAGCGGGCAGGTCAAAGTCGCGCCGCGCCGAGTGCCCAACACCGGCGGCATCGGCATCTTCCTCACAATCGCCATCACCTCGCTCGCCGGGCTCGCCTTCAACTGGGGCTTCATTCCCTCAGGCGTGAACAAACTCAGTGGCGATCTCTGGTTCATCCCCGCCGAGCTCGGCTCGTACATCGCGGGGATCCAGCATCAGACCCCAGCCGCGCTGTTCCTGCTCGGCTCTCTCCTCATCCTCCACATCATGGGCATCATCGACGACCGCAAACCGCTTGGCCCAATGGTCAAGCTCCCCGTCATGCTCGCCGCGGCGTTCACCGTCGTCATCGCCACCGACACCCGCCTGCTCACGCTGCTGGATTCCTACGGAACCGCCGGCCACTGGGCCTCGGTGGCGATCACCGTCTTCTGGATCGTCGTCATCACCAACGCCTTCAACTTTCTGGACAACATGGACGGCCTCTCCGCCGGCGTTGCCGCGATATGCGCCGCGGTCTTCCTGACGACGGCCCTCGTCGGCGGCCAATGGTTCGTCGCCGCGTTGCTCGCCCTTCTTCTCGGAGCGCTCCTCGGCTTCCTCCGCTACAACTTCCCCTTGACCAAATCGGGCGCCACGCTCTTCATGGGCGACTCCGGCTCTCTCATCGTCGGCTTCCTCCTCGCCGTGCTGAGCATCCGCATCACCTATGTCTCCCCCTCCACGCCTTCACGCCTCCACGCCTTCCTTCTCCTTTCCCCTCTTATCACACTCGCCATCCCCCTCTACGACTTCTGCTCCGTCTGTCTCATCCGTATCCGCCAAGGCCGCTCGCCTTTCGTCGGCGATCTCCAGCACTTCTCCCACCGCCTCGTGCAGCACGGCCTCTCCCGCCGCTCCGCCGTCCTAGTCATCTACGGCTGCACCGCCGTCACCGGCATCGGCGCGATCGCCCTCCCCAAGCTCGAACCGTGGCAGGCCGCGCTCGTCGGCGTGCAGACACTGCTCGTGCTACTCGTCATCGCCCTCTACGAATGGTCGCGGCCGCCCGCCGCAAACGCCACTCCATGACCCGCGCCACGCTCACAACTCCCGCGGGCACAAAGCCAGCCATTGATCTCATCGGCGAGGTCCTCCTGTGGCTCGGCGCGATCCTCACCCTTCTCCCCCAACTCCTCCGCGCCACCTCCAACTCCACTTCCTTCCCCTTCTGGGATCAGGATCCGCTGATCTACTCAATCTCCGCCCCCGCCCTCGCCCCCGCCGACTCGATCCTCATCGACGCCGCCACGCTCCTCGGCGCCGCCTTCCTCTTCGCGCGAGCCATCCGCCAGCGCATCCCCATCAACCTCTCCCTCACGCTCCTTGCGATCATCGGCTCCATCGCCGTCGTCCTCCACGGCTGGTTCATTTCCCCAACCGGCTTCTCCCTCGCATGGGTCGGTCATAGCAGTTTCGGCAACGGCTCCCTCGGTAACCAGCGCGTCGGCGCATCTTGGCTCAGCGCGATCTTCGCATCCCTCGCCCTCTGGCACGCCGCGCAAGACCTCCGCGTCCGCCGCATCTTCGCCGGCACGCTCCTCGGCTCTCTTGCCCTGCTCGCCTGCTACGGCTTCGCACAGGTCTACTTCATCCACGCCCAGACCATGGCCGACTTCAAGGCCGATCCCGATAGGTTCATCACCGCCCACGGCTGGACCCGCGACTCTTCCATGGCCAAGTCCTTCATCCGCCGCCTCTCCCAACCCGAGGCCAGCGGCTGGTTCGGCCTCTCCAACGTCTACGCCACCTTCGCCGCCGCCGGACTCGCCGCAGGACTCTTCCTGCTCTGGCACACATTCACAAACAAACGAACCGATGCCCCCGTCACGACCACGACCCCCGCTTCAAATCTCAAATCTGAAATCTCAAATCTGAAATTCGTTCTCTTCCTCCTCTTTACCCTCCTCTCCGCCCTCGCCCTCTTCCTCGCCCACTCCAAAGGCGGCAACCTCGCATTCGCCGGTGCGCTCGCCGCAACCCTCGCCCTCTTCCTCCTCTCCCGCCGCGCTCCCACCAAGCACACACGCATCCTCGCCGCGTGCATCGGCCTCGCCGCCATCATCACCCCCATCCTCCTCATCCTCCTCCGCGGCCAACTCGGCGAGAACGCTCTCGGCAACGAACGCTCCCTCCTCTTCCGCTCCTTCTACGCCGATGCATCCGTTCGCATCTTCGCCGATCACCCCATCATCGGCGTCGGCCCGGACGGCTTCCAACGCGCCTTCACCATCGCAAAGCCTCCCCTCTGCCCCGAAGAAGTCCTCAGCCCCCACTGCATCCCGCTCGACTACCTCGCCGACCTCGGCATCCTCGGCCTCGCCTGGGTCCTCCTCCTCGCCCGCTTCGCCATCGGCGCAACACGCAGCGTCCTCGCTCCCAAATCTGAAATCTCAAATCCAATATCTGAAATCACTTCCCCCCGCAACGACACCCGCCTCCTCCTCGCTCTCCCCGTTCTCGCCACTCTCCTCGCCACCTTCCTCGAATCTCCCTATATCACCCCCGACATCGCCGCTGTTCGAATCGGCGGCCTCATCCTCTGGTGTCTCTGCGCCTGGGCCATCGCCAAGACGATCTCAAACTCCACCGGCTCCCGTCTCGCGCTCAACGCCGCCGCGCTCGCCGCAATCGCCCATTCCCAGATCGATGTCGCCGGCTCGTTCCCCATCAGCGCGCCCCTCTGGCTCATGCTCATCGCACTCGCCGCCGCCCCCACCTCCCCCGCCCTGGCGTGGGAGGTGCCCAAACGAAGCAAAGGCGGAGGGGGTGCGTTCGCACTTCTCCCCCTCGCCACAACTGTTCTCTTTTCCCTCCTCCTCCTGACCACCGCCTTCTCCCGCACTCGCCCTTGGCAAGCCCATCTCGAACAAGCCGCCGCCGCAGTCCGCCCCATCGCCGAAATCAACGAGCGCCTCCATGCCCTCGCGCGTCCACCCGTCCCCGGCGAGCGCGCCACCGACTCCATCGAAGCAATCACCCGCGACCTTCGCGCCCTCACCAGCAACCCAGCCCTTCAACCCACGCAGTCCTCGATCAGCAGCGCCCTCATCGCGCTCCACATCGCCCTGCTGCCCAGCGCCGCCGATTCACTTGAGCGAGCCTTCCTCCTCTACCCCGACAACCGCCTTCCGCTCCGTGAAGCAAGTCGGCTCCACCTCCAACTCGCCGCTATCGCCGTTGAGTCCCAACGTCCCGAAGAAGCCCGCGCCCACTTCGATCGTGCCATCCGCGTCCTCCGCCTCCTCCCTCAGCCTGCCGCTTCAACCCCCCACGACACCCTCATCCCCAACCCCTCCGGCCCCGAACTCCAATGGCTCGCCAGCATCCTCGAACGCCGCGCCACCACCCTGAACGATCCCGACTCCCTCACGCTCGCCATCACCACCCGCCTCCGCCTCACCCCCATCGATCCCTACAACCTCGACAACGCCCTCAAGCTCTTCCGCCTCTATAGCAAATCCAACCCCGAGGAAGCCCGCCGCTGGGCCGCTCGGACCCTCGAACTCCACGACTACACCCGCCTGGACCGCGAAACCCGCGGCCTTTCCCCCGCCGACCTTGCCGAAATCCGATCGGCCACTACCGCATCGCCACCCCCCTAGCCGCAAGGGCATCTCTTCACATCCGACATCCCACATTGCCCATCCGACATCATCTTGACC
>JBGANP010000045.1:0-28623 GCA_044222255.1 Phycisphaerales bacterium | reverse complement strand
CACATCGGTGGCTATACTGGATTTGGTCATCTTTTACTCCTTTAGACCCGCCGGGCAGTCGATACAGCCCCAAACGGGTCTTTGGAACGGATGGTGAACTGTGTCTGCCTCGCCGCTCACTCGCGGTACACGGGCGACGCGTTCAAGGCGTAGGGCGACGCCAAAAGCGCGGCTGGTCAGGATGCTCGTGATCGCCGTTTGGACAGTCTTTTCCAGCCTTCGGGCGGCCTCTCAGACTCCTCTTGCGCCGGAAGATTCGGATAAGCGGTGCCTGAACTGCCATGGGCAGTCGCATATTGGACAACTCGACCCCGGCGAGCGTCTGTCGATGGTTGGTACTTGGTTAGGGACCGAGCCCAAGCCGGAGCGGCCGGGTGCTGAGACGCCAAAGCTGAGCGGGAATGAGCCGGCGGCGCGCCCGGGGTTGTTCGTGACCCGGGAGAAACTGGAGTCGAGTGTTCATAAGTCGGTGCGGTGCGTGGAGTGCCACCCGGACGCGGGGAACCTGCCGCACGAACCGAAGTTGAAGTCGCGTGATTGCGCGACGGCGTGCCATGAAAAGGAAGCGAAGGCGTATCCGAGCGGTGCGCACTTTGAGGCGCTCCGGCGGGGAGATACGCTGGCGCCGACGTGCGTGTCGTGCCATGGCGGGCACAACATCCTGGCGGTCGGGAACCGGCAGTCGGCGCAGCACCGGCTGAACAGCATTTTTCTGTGCGCGAACTGCCACGAGCGGCACGGTCACGACACGCCGGGAGGGTACAAGCCGAAGCTGCACATCGCGGCGTACCTGCAGAGTGCGCACGGCAAGGCCGTGGCCGAGGCGGGGCTGGTGGCGGCGCCGACCTGCACCGACTGCCACAGTGCGCACGCGGTGCACCCGGTGTCGGATCCGGCTTCACCGGTGCATCGGGACAAGATCGCGGGAACGTGCGGCCGGTGCCATGTGGGCATTCTGAGCGTCTACGAGAAGAGCGTGCACGGGAAGCTGTCGGCCGAGGGAGATGCCCGCGCGCCGGTCTGCACGGACTGCCACACGTCGCACGAGATCATCACGCACGACAAGGTGGCGTTCAAGCTGGCGAGCGGCGACCGGTGCGGGAAGTGTCATGAGGAGCGGATCAAGCACTACCGGGAGACGTTCCACGGCAAGGCGCTGGCGCTGGGTCTGCCGCAGGTCGCGGCGTGCTACGACTGCCACGGGCACCACGACATCGTGCCGATCTCGGATCCGACGAGCCGTCTGTACGGCGACGCCAAGCTCAAGACGTGTCAGGCCTGTCACCCGAGCGCGGGGCCAATGTTCACGGGGTATATCGCGCACGCGGATCACACCGATCGAAAGCTGTATCCGATCCTGTACTGGACGTTTGTGTTCATGACGATGATCGTGGTGGGGACGTTCCTGTTCTTCGGAGCGCACACGATTCTGTGGCTCGGGCGGACGGCGGTGGTCTACATCTTCAACCGGAAGGCGTTCCGGGAAGCCAAGCTCAAAGCGGCGACGGACGAGGAGACGTTCGTGCGGTTCCGGCCGTTCGAGCGGTTCCTGCACGTGCTGGTGATGACAAGCTTCCTGCTGCTGGTGGCGACGGGCATGCCACTGAAGTTCTATTACACGGCGTGGGCCAAGAACCTGGTGCAGTGGATCGGCGGATTGCAGGCGGCGGCGCAGTTGCACCGGTTTGGTGCGATCATCACGTTCACGTACTTTGCGCTGCACATCGGGAGCCTGATCCGTGCGGCGTACCTGAACCGGGCGCAGTACCGGAGCGACAACGGGAAGAAGTACAGCCTGAAAAAGCTCCTGGCGCAGGTTTTCGGGCCGGACCTGCCCTATCCGCACGTGCAGGACCTGAAGGACTGGTGGGCGCACCAGAAGTGGTTCTTTGGGCGCGGTCCGCAGCCGCAGTTTGACAAGTGGACGTACTGGGAGAAGTTCGACTACATGGCGGTGTTCTGGGGCGTGGCGGTGATCGGGATCAGCGGGCTTGTCATGTGGTTCCCGGAGACGTTCACGCGGGTGCTGCCGGGGTGGTGGATCAACGTGGCGCTGATCGTGCACAGCGACGAGGCGCTCCTGGCAGCGGGATTCATCTTCGCCTTCCATTTTTTCAACGTGCACTTCCGGCCGGAGAAGTTCCCGATCGATTCGGTGATCTTCTCGGGACGCATTTCAAAGACGGAGATGCTGCACGAGCGGAAGCGCTGGTACGACCGGCTGGTTGCGACGGGGAAATTGGACAGCATCCGCAATCGGGATGAGTGGGGGCAGTGGAAGAAGGTGATTCATCCGCTGGGGTTTCTGGCGTTCGGACTCGGGCTCGTGCTGCTGGTGCTGATCGTGTTTGCGATGACTTCGCGGCTGGCGGGTCCGTAGGGAGCGGAACCGGGAAGCGTGGGCGACTGGGAGTTTCTGAGACAGGCTTGCCATGAAGAACGAACCCAACCAGAGCGAACATGCGGGGCGTGAGTCGGGGAAGGCTCGGCGCGCGGGTGTGTGGACGATGGCGGCGGTGTGCCTGGGCTTGTTGGTGGGGCGTGGGGCGATTGCGCAGGTTGGGAAAGGGTTGCCGGAGGATGATCGGCGTTGCCTGCGGTGTCATGGGCAGGAGCACATCGCGACGCTGGGGCCTGCGGAGCGGCGGTCGATGGTGGGGACGTGGCTGGATGCGGGCACGCCGGCGGCGACCGCGCCTCCGCCGGCCGAGCCTTTGAAGGGTGACGAACCGGCGACGCGGCCGGCGCTGCTCGTGAAGACGGATGCGCTCTTGCGGTCGCCGCACAGCGGCCTGCGGTGCGTGGAATGCCATGAGGACGCGGTGAGACTGCCGCACGCGGCGAAACTGGAGCGGGCGGTGTGCGCGACGGCGTGCCACGCGCCCGAGTCGGAGGCGTACCGGTCGGGGGCGCACTTTGAGGCGCTGACGAAAAAGGAGCCGCTGGCGCCGACGTGCGTGTCGTGTCACGGCGGGCACGAGATTCTGAAGGCGACAGACCGGCATGCGCCCCAGAACAAGCTCAATTCGCTGCACATGTGCGGTGATTGCCACAAGAAGCACACGCCGACGGCGCAGACGCCGGATGCCGCGGCGCGGGTTTCGGATTACCTCGATTCCACCCATGCGCGGGCGTTGACGAAGGCGGGCGTGCCGGCGGCGGCGACGTGCTCGGATTGCCACAGCCCGCACGCGGTGCGGCGGGCGGCGGATCCGGCGTCGATGGTCAATCGGGCCAACATTCCGCAGACGTGCGGGAAGTGCCATGTCGGCGTTGTGGAGACGTACGCGACGAGCGTGCACGGGAAGAAGCACGCGGAGAAGGACGAAAAGGCGGCGGTGTGTACGGATTGTCACGCGGCGCACCAGATTACACTGGCCACGTCCCCCAAATTCATGCTCGACGTGATCAATGAGTGCGGGCGATGTCATGACAGCCCGGACGCGTCGGGCGAGCGGGTGGGCACGTACTACCAGACGTACGCGAGCAGCTACCACGGGCAGGTGACGCGGCTGGGGACCACGCGGGCCGCGCGCTGCTCGGATTGTCATGGCTCGCACGACATCAAGGCGCTCGCCGATCCGACGTCGCGGGTGGCGGCGGCGAACCTTGTGGGAACGTGCGGCAAGTGTCACCCGGGGTCGAACGCGAAATTCGTGCAGTTCGATCCGCACGCGAATCACCGTGATGCGCGGAACTACCCGGTGCTGCACGCGGTCTGGCTGTACTTCATGGTGATGATGACGACGGTCTTCACGTTTTTCGGGCTGCACACGATCCTGTGGTTTGTGCGGTCGATCGCGCACCGGCTTCGGCACGGGGCGGAGCCGAAGCACCCGAAGGCGGAGACGGCGATCCGGCGGTTCACCGGGCTTGATCGGGTGAATCACGCGCTGGTCGCGCTCACGTTCTTTGGCTTGACGGCGACCGGGATCCCGCTGGTGTTTGCACAGCACGACTGGGCGCGGCGGATGGCGGGCGTTGTGGGGGGCGTTGAGGCGGCGGGGCTGTGGCACCGCGCGTTTGCGATCATGCTGATCGCGAATCTCGCGCTGCACTTTGGTGGGATGGCGCTGGCGTTTGTGCGGCGGACGTGCTCGTGGAAGGAATGGCTCTTCGGGCCGAACTCGCTCATCCCGCGATGGAAGGACGCGAAGGACGTCGCGGGAATGTTCAAGTGGTTTGTGGGGTTGGGGAAGCTGCCGCGGTTTGACCGGTGGACGTATTGGGAGAAGTTTGATTACTGGGCGGAGGTGGGCGGGTCGTTCATCATCGGGGGCTCGGGGTTGCTGTTGTGGTTCCCGGAACTGGCGGCGAAGATCGTGCCGGGCTGGGCGTTCAACATCGCGATGATCGTGCATGGGTACGAGGCGCTGCTCGCGATCGGGTTCATCTTCACGATTCACTTCTTCAACGCGCACGTGCGCCCGGGGACGTTCCCGGTGGATGAGGTGATCTTCACCGGGAGCGTGCCGGAGGACGAGTTGAAGCATCAGCGGCCGGAGGAATACGGCAGGCTGGTGGCGGCGGGGCGGCTCGAGAGCCTGCGCGTGAAGGCGCCGGATCCGGCACGCCGGCCGCTGATCGTGATCGTGGCGATCGTGTCGGTGGGATTCGGGCTGGTTCTCCTGGGCTTCATCATCGTCGGAGGGCTGAGCTGATCGGTTGCGATTATGCGAGCACCCAAGTTGATCAAAAGCCTTGGCCCAATGATCCGGAATCACCGGCGGGTGGCGATTGGGGCTGCGGCGGTGATCGTGCTCGGCTGCGTGCTCGCAGCGTGGTGGGAGGTTCGGGCGTTTCGGAGGACCCGGGAGAGCCTGAGCCGCGGATCGGTCGATGCCGTGCTGGTGGCGGGACCGGCGCCGAAGCCCACGCGCATCGTCACGTTCGGTGAAGGGTGTCTGACGTCTCGTTGCCACAGCGTTCTCAAGGATCGGGCGGCGGTCCACTCCCCGGTGGCGAAAGGGAAATGTGATGATTGTCACGCGGCGGACGCGGGGAATCACACGTATCCGCTGGTGCGGGCGAAGGGCGAGTTGTGCACCGGTTGCCACACGACCGGAGCGGGGATGGCGTTTCAGCACCGGGCGGAGAATGCGGACGGGTGCCTGGCGTGTCATGACCCGCATTCGTCGGGATCGAAATCGCTGCTGGTCGGTGCTTCGGTCGCTCAGACGTGCGTCCGGTGCCATCCGCGCACGGAGGGATCGGTCCAGCATGCGTCGTACAAAGGCGAGCGGTGTGAGTTGTGCCACGCGCCACATGACGCGGCGAATGCCACGCTGCTGGTTGGCGGGGCCGGCCCGGAGCACTGCGCGACGTGCCACGAAACAACGGTTCGGCGGGTGCGGGCGGGGCAGCATCACGACCTGAAGGGCGAGTGTCTGGCGTGTCATGCGCCGCACGCATCGGAGCACAAGAACCTGATGATCGGTGAGAACGGGTCAGTGTGCCTTGGTTGTCACGCGGATGTGGGGCGCACGATCGCGGGAGCGACGGTCTCTCATGACCCGGTGTTGAAGGGAGAGCGGTGCACCATCTGTCACGATCCGCACGGGGCGGGCGAGGCAAGGATGCTGCGGCAGACGCAGGCCAAGGTTTGCCTGTCGTGCCACGACAAAGCGGTGCAGGCGGCGGATGGGCGGAAGATCCCGGAGTTGGCGTCGGTGCTCGCCAACTCGGCGCTGGTGCACGGCGCGATTCGGATCGGCGAATGCAGCGCCTGCCACAGCGTGCACGGGGGAAGTCACGGAAGTCACGAGGGTCTTCTGCGGGAGGCTGCGGCGTCGGCTCCGGGCGGGGGGTACGACGATCACAACTACACATTGTGCTTTGGATGCCATGATCCGGCGTTGACGCGGTCGAGCGCGGCGACGCGATTCCGGGATGGCGATCGCAATCTTCATGAAGTGCATCTGCGACCGGGGGATCGCGCGCGGTCGTGTGCCGCGTGCCATGCCGTTCATGCGGGCGATTCCCCGAAGCTGATCGCGAGGGCGGTGAACTTTGAAGGCTCAAAGTGGGAGATGCCGCTCGGGTTTACCGCGACGGAAGACGGAGGGCGGTGCGCAACTTCCTGTCACGAGCCATTGTCCTATTCGCGCCGCGCGGGTGGCGCGACTCAGGGAGGTGTCCGATGAATGCCCGCTCTTTGCGAATCGTGCTGGGGCTGATTGCCTTCTTCGGTGCGTCCGCGGCACTCGGACAAATTCAGAACAAAGCCCTGGACGCGAGCGGATCGACCTCGCCGGCGCCGACGACGGTTGTGCCGCGCGAGGGGTGCGTCACCGCGGAGTGCCACCCCGGGATCAAGGCCAAGGCGTTCCTCCACGGTCCGGTGCGGGCGAGCGGGTGCGACGGGTGCCACACGCTGACCGACGCGCCAACGCACAAGTTTGAGGCGATCCGCAGCAAGAACGAGATGTGCTCGTTCTGTCACACGCCCGAGACGCCGCCGGGTTCGATGCTGCACGAGCCCTACGCCAAGAACGAGTGTCTCTCGTGCCATGACCCGCACGGGAGCTCGGAGTCCCGTCTCTTGCGGGGCGAGCGGTATGCCGATGCGTGCGCGGCGTGCCACAAGGACATGACGGGTGCGCACGATCGGGTGCACGGGCCGGCATCGGTCGGGGCGTGCGGAGCGTGCCATGAGCCGCACGGAGCGCGCTTGCCGAAACTACTCAAGGCGAACGGGCGAGAGTTGTGCCTTCGCTGCCATGTGCGAACGGACCTGGACATTCGGACGAGGTCGGTTGTGCACGCGCCGGTCCTGGGTGACTGCCGCACGTGTCATAACCCGCACGCGACAGACCAGCCGGGATTGCTCACGAGCGATCCGGCGACGCTTTGCACGGAATGCCATCAGGACATTGCGCACACGATGGCGGCGGCAACGACGCAGCACGCGGCGGTGACGACCAAGCGTGCGTGCCTGAACTGCCACACGCCGCACGCGAGCGATCACGCGGCATTGCTCAAGGACGATCCGAAGAACCTGTGCTTTGAGTGCCACAACCAGCCGGTGCCGCTGCCGGACGGGACAAAGCTGGTGAATATGAAGCAGGTGATCGAGTCGGGCAAGAGTCTGCACGGGGCGATCACGCAGCGGAGTTGTGTGGAGTGCCATGAAATCCACGGTGGGGGACACCAGCGGCTTCTGAACAACGAGTATCCCTCGGGGCTCTACTACCCGTTCAGCGAGTCCTCGTACGCGCTGTGCTTCAGCTGCCACGACAAGCAGCTCGCGATGTCGCCGAAGACGTCCGGGGCCACGGCGTTCCGCAACGGCGAGACCAATCTTCACTTCGTGCACGTGAATCGCGACAACAAGGGGCGGAGCTGCAAAGTCTGCCACGATTCGCACGCGGCATCGCGGGAGAAGCACATCCGCGAGGAAGTGCCGTTTGGAAAAGCGGGTTGGAAGCTGAAGATCGGATACGAGACCTTGCCCGAGGGCGGCAAGTGCGGTGCCGCGTGCCACGCGGCTTACGAGTACAACCGAGTCAATCCCGTTACATATCCGGCGCTCAAGCTGGACGGTGAATGGAAAGGCGAGGGCCTGGCCCCCGGGTCGATCGCCGAGCCGGAAGCGCCGGCCAAGAAAGGACCACGCAAATGAAACGCCCCCTCCGAAACCCGTTTTTGAAGCACACCCGCAAGGAGCGTCCCATGTCGAGAGCCATTCTTCGAATTGTCGCCCTGTGTTTCGTGTTCGGCGTGAGCGCCCTTCGGGCCGGCGCTGATGAACTTCGCAACGTCAAGCGGGGCGAGCCGGTGCCCGCGTTCCGCATGCCCACGCTGGACGGGACCGTCCTCGACAGCGAGTCTCTCAAGGGGACTGTCGTCGTCCTGGTGTGTCTGTCGGCGGAGCAGCGGCGGTCGGAGCTTGCGGCGATGGAATCGCAGCAGGTCTTTCAGGCGCTCGGATCCGAGCCCGTGAAACTGGTTCACATCACGGCCGACGTGGTGCAGAAGCCGTATTTCGAGAAGTTCCGGCAGGATCGGGGTATCACCGCGACGCTTGCGTTTGATCCGGACCGCGCCTGCTACAACAAGCTCGGCCTTATCGTCTTCCCGACGACGGTGATCATCGGCAAGGACGGAAAACTGGACAACGTGATATCACTCCACAGCGCAGAGTACAAGCGCGTGCTTGATGCTTCGGTGCGGCACGCGGAGGGCACGATCAACGATGAGGAGTTCAAGCAGCGCCTGGCGGCGCAGCCTTCGGACAATTCCTCGCCGAAGAGTTTCGCGTCCGCGCATCGGGCCCTGGCACGTTCGCTGCGGGAGAAGGGGCAGCCCGACGCTGCGGCATTGGAATTGAACAAGGCGCTCGAGCAGGATCCCGACAATCGGGAGGTGATGCTCGACCTGGCCGAGATCGACGTGGCAAAGGGTGACTTTGACGCGGCCGACGCGCTCTTGGCAAAGGTGCTGCACGCGCAGGCGGACCACAAGCGGGCCAAGCAGCTCAGCGGAATCATCCTCTTCAAACGCGGGAAGCTGGACGAGGCGGAGAAAGTGCTTGTGGAGGCGATCTATCTGAATCCCAACCCGGAAGTGGCACACTACTACCTCGGACGCATCTACGAAGCGCGTGGGCAACAGGGAAAAGCGCTCGAGCAATACCGCGAGGGTCTGGGACGGATGGTACACGACGGCGATATGCCCTCGGGCGGCCAGGGCACGGGCGGCGAAAAGCCGGCGCCGTCGAAGAAATGACGGGGCGTTCCCGAAAGTGGGAACGCAAACGCACGCCATTCCCGCATTCGGAACTCCGCATGCGGAATGGCCGCAAGGGGGCGAGCGTGGGCAAAGCCCGGCTCGTCCTGCACTCGGCTCGGTGTTTGCAGCGGATTGAGATTGGTGTCTGACTATCAGAGAGGCGAACGTGTTTGAAGTACGAATCCACGGGCGGGGTGGGCAGGGTGTGGTGACGGCGGCGGAGATGCTCTCGATCGCGGGGTTCGTCGAGGGGCACTGGGCCCAGGCGATCCCCAGTTTCGGATCGGAGCGGATGGGGGCCCCCGTCCTGGCGTTCTGCCGCATCAACGAAACCGAGATCCGCTCCCGGGAGCCGATCACCTCGCCCGACGCGGTGGTGATTCAGGACCCGACGCTCCTGCACCAGGTGAAGGTCTTCGAGGGTCTTGCGAAAGACGGTTATGTGCTGATCAATTCCGTGCGGAGTCTGGACGAACTCGGGATCGGAGAATTCGTTGGAAGGCTTCCTGCCGGGCACGCCAGATGTGTGCCGGCCACCGAACTTGCGATCCGGCACATCGGGCGGCCGTTGCCAAACGCGATTCTGCTGGCGGGCCTCTGCGCGATGACGGGACGCCTGAAGCTCGCATCGGTCGAGGCGGCCATCCGGCAGAAATTCAAGGGTGACGTGGCGGAACGAAACATCGCGGCGGCGCGCGAGGCGTTTCTCCTGTGCAGTGAGACGAAGATAGTGGAAGGAGCGATGGCCGATGCTCAAGCAGTGTGAAGGGTCTCAGGCTGTCGCGGAGGCGATCGCGCTTTGTCGTCCGGAGGTGATCTGCGCCTATCCGATCACACCGCAGACGCACATCGTTGAGATGCTGGGATCGCTCGTGAAGAGCGGTTCGCTGAAGAAGTGCGAGTACATCAACGTTGAGAGTGAGTTTGCCGCGATGTCGGTGGCGATCGGAGCTTCGGCGTGCGGGGCGAGGGCGTACACGGCGACGGCGAGCCAGGGCATCCTGTACATGGCGGAAGCGGTGTACAACGCGTCGGGGCTCGGATTGCCGATCGTGATGACGGTGGGTAACCGGTCGATCGGCGCGCCGATCAACATCTGGAACGATCACACCGACAGCATGGCGCTGCGGGATGCGGGCTGGATTCAACTGTTCGCCGAGGACAATCAAGAAGCGGTGGACCTTCATATCCAGGCGTTCAAGCTGGCCGAGGCGCTCTCCGTACCTGTGATGGTGTGCATGGACGGGTTTATCCTGACCCACGCGTACGACCGGATTGATGTGCCGACGCAGCAGCAGGTGGACGCGTTCCTGCCGCCGTACGAGCCGCGCCAGGTCGTCGATCCCGATGATCCCGTGACGATCGGCGCGATGGTGGGGCCCGAGGCGTTTATGGAGGTTCGGTATCTCGCGCATGCCAAGCAGATGCAGGCGCTGGAGATGATCCCGGAACTCGCGGCGGAATTCAAGGTGTTGTTCGGACGGGATTCCGGCGGGCTGGTGCGGACGTATCGCTCCGAAGACGCCGACACGATCGTGTGTGCGCTCGGCTCGGTGAACGGAACGATCAAGGATGTGGTTGACGAGATGCGAAATGAGGGCGTCCGGATCGGCGCTGTCAGCCTGTGCTCGTTCCGGCCGTTCCCCAGCGCAGCGTTGGGAAGGGCGATCGGGCACGCGTCGCGGGTGATCACGATCGAGAAAAGTCTGTCCGTCGGGATCGGCGGAAATCTGTCGCACAACCTGAAAATGGCGCTTCCCAACCGGGCCGCCGGCGTGTTCACCGTGATCGCGGGGTTGGGAGGGCGCCCGATCACGAAGGCAAGCCTGCGAAGGGTGTTCAACGCCGCGATGAGCGGGAAGTTGGAGCCGCTGAGCTTCCTCGACCTGAACCATGCGGTTGTAAATCGGCAGCTTGAGCGTGAGCGGCAGGCCCGGCGAACGGGTCCGGTGGCCGAGGCGATCCTGCGCGATGTTCAAACGGTTGCGGCCGGCGTGAAGTGAGGAGTGCCCATGAGCGGACCCCAAAGAATCAAGTTCTACCAGACGGGCACGTTTACGGTGGGCAACCGTCTGCTCGATGTCGCGGTGCGCAGTGTGCAGTCGGACCAGGGGCGCAACAACTCGCTGAACTCGGGGCACCGGGCGTGCCAGGGTTGCGGCGAGGCCCTGGGGGCGCGCTATGCGCTCGATGCCGCGATGCGAGCTCTGAATGGCCGGCTGGTTGTGGCGAACGCCACGGGCTGCCTTGAAGTTTTTTCCACGCCGTATCCCGAATCCTCCTGGCGGGTGGCGTGGCTGCACTCACTGTTCGCCAACGCGTCCTCGGTCGCGACCGGGATGGCCGCCGCCATGAAGGTGAAGGGGCGGCATGACGTCCGCGTGATCGCCCAGGGTGGCGACGGCGGGACGGTGGATATCGGCTTTGCGTGCCTGTCGGGCATGTTCGAACGGAACGACGATGTGCTCTACATCTGCTACGACAACGAGGCGTACATGAACACCGGCGTCCAGCGTTCCTCGGCAACGCCGGCCGCGGCGCGAACCGCGACGACACCAGCCGTCGGCTCCCAGCCCGGCAACGTGTTCGGTCAGGGCAAGAGCGTGCCCTTGATCGCGATGGCGCACGGGATTCCGTACGTGGCGACGGCGTCTGTGGCGGATCTGCGCGATCTTGAATACAAGGTCGAGAAGGCGATGGGTTTCCATGGCGCACGCTACCTGCATGTGCACGTGCCGTGTCCGCTGGGATGGGGCTGCGATACCGGCGACACGCTCAAGGTGGCGAGAATGGCGGCCGAATGCGGGTTGTTTCCCATTTTCGAGGCCGAGGCGGGCGAGGTCACCGGACGCCGGACGATCCGCCGACGCGTGCCGGTGGACGACTATCTGAAGATGCAGGGGAGGTTCGCGCACCTGTTCAAAGGGGGCGGCGATCCGGCCCGCATCGCGATGATCCAGGCGATCGCAGACCGGAATATCCGGCGGTTCGGACTCGTGCCGGAAGGAGTGCCCGCGTGAACAAGCCCTTTGCCATCACGCTGGACGTCGGGTCCAGCCTTGCGAACAAGACCGGTTCGTGGCGGACAGAGCGACCGGTCTATGTCGATCGCCTGCCGCCGTGCAACAGCGCCTGCCCGGCCGGCGAGAACATCCAGCGCTGGCTCTACCTCGCCGAAGAGGGGAATTACGAAGCGGCGTGGCGCGAGATCATGGTGAACAACCCGATGCCCGCGATCATGGGGCGGGTTTGCTATCACACCTGCGAGGATGGCTGCAATCGGGCGAAGTTGGATACGGCCGTGAGCATCCACGCGGTGGAGCGGTTTCTCGGCGACCTGGCGATCAAGAACGGCTGGAAGGTGAAGATCGAATCTCCGCCGAGCGGCAAGCGCGTGCTGGTTGTTGGGGCGGGGCCGTCGGGCCTGGCCTGCGCGTATCACCTGGCGCTTCTGGGTCACGCGGTGACGATCTTCGAGGCGGGCCCGATGGCGGGGGGGATGATGCGATTCGGGATTCCCAAATACCGCATGCCGCGGGAGGTGCTGGACGCGGAGGTCAAGCGGATCACCGACATGGGGGTGACGATCCGGCTGAACCACAAGGTGACGAACCTCGAAGAGACCATGAGCGCCGAGAAGTTTGACGCGGTGTTTCTCGCGGTGGGTGCGCATCTCGCAAAGAGAGCGTACATCCCGGCCGGGGATGCGTCGAAGATCTTGGACGCGCTGCATCTGCTCAAGGGTGTGGAGACTGGAGAGACGCCGATGCTCGGGCGTCGCGTCCTGGTCTATGGCGGCGGGAATACGGCGATGGACGTGGCCCGTTCTGTCAAGAAGGCTCGGTGCATCCGAAGCCATCGTTGTGTACCGGCGCACACGCGAGAAGATGCCGGCGCACGATTTCGAGGTGCAGGAGGCGTTGGACGAGGGAGTGATGTTCGTGTGGCTCTCGACCATCAAGGCGGAGGATCAGGGCAAGTTTACGGTGGAGAAAATGCGGCTGGATGAGAACGGCAAGCCGCAGCCGACCGGAGAATTTGAGACGATCGAGGCCGATTCGTGCGTGCTGGCGCTCGGGCAGGACGTCGACCTGTCGTTTCTTTCGCGGGTGGAAGGGCTGACCATCAAGGACGGAGTTGTTGAGGTGGGGCCGGACATGATGACGGGCAAGCGCGGAGTCTTCGCGGGCGGCGACATGGTGCCCGCGGAACGGACCGTCACGGTTGCGGTCGGGCACGGCAAGAAGGCCGCGCGAAAAATCGATGCGTTTCTTCGCGCGAAACCGGCAGCATCCGCTCCGAAACACGAACTTGCCCTGTTTGAAAAACTGAATACGTGGTATTACACCGATGCGCCCGCGACCGTCCAGCCGGCGCTCGATGCCATCCGTCGGAGCTCGACCTTTGATGAAGTTGTGGGGGGGCTCGACGAGTCCAACGCCCTGTTCGAAGCCCGGCGCTGCCTTTCCTGCGGCAACTGCTTTGAGTGTGACAACTGCTTTGGTGTCTGCCCCGACAACGCGGTCATCAAGCTCGGGCAGGGGAATCGGTACAAGTTCAACTACGACTACTGCAAGGGTTGCGGCGTGTGTGCCACGGAATGCCCGTGCGGAGCAATCCGAATGGAACCCGAGACCATCTGAATTGTGAAAAATCTCCTTGGATTCGCGATCGGCGTCCGGACCGCTTTGAGCAGGGCGGCACGCAGATCGAAATCTGCTCCGAAAGTCGTGCGTAGAGTTGATTCTGCGGTCGCCCATGAAATCCGAGAGAGTTCGAGCTGCACAGAGTGCGATTCGGGTGGCGGTTCGACCCGATGTGGTCCTGGAGAATGACGAATGCCCGGTGGAGTGCTCGGTGCTTTCTCCGGCGGAGAAAAAGGCCCGCCTGCTCAACCTGATCGCCGTCGTCGTACCGTTCGTCGGGCTCGCGCTCACGATCTATTTTGCGTGGGGAATTGCGTTCGATTGGACGCAGGCGGCGATTCTGTTCGGCATGTTCATGGCCTCGTCGCTTGGGATTACCGTCGGATATCACCAGCTGTTCACGCATCGCTCTTCGTGGCGGTTGCGCCGGTGCGGTATGCACTGGCGGCACTCGGCTCCATGTCGGTGCAGGGTCCGGTGATTGAGTGGGTAGGTGTTCATCGCCGGCACCATCAGCATTCGGATCGGCCGCTCGATCCGCATTCGCCGCACGCCCACGATGACGAGCCGCATGGGACTCTCACGATGCTCCGCGGGTTCTACCACGCACTTTGTCGGTCAACTGTTCTTGGGCATTCGAGGGGCTTGGGGCGTTCAGGACCTGCGTGCCGATCCAATCGTCTCGCGTGTGAACCGTCAGTTCCTCTTTTGGGCCGCGATCGGGCTGCTCTTCCCCACGCTCCTTGGCGGCGTGCTGACGTTGTCGTGGAAGGGCGCTTTGCTTGGGTTTCTGTGGGGCGGGTTGACGCGGATCTTTCTCGAACACCATCGCCTGGAGTGTGAACTCGGTATGCCATCTATGGGGGTCCAGCCCGTTCCGCACGGGGGATCACAGCCGCAACAACGCGATCGTGGGCGTGCTCGCGGCTGGGAGAGGGCTGGCACAACAACCACCACGCGTTCCCGACCTCGGCGCGGCACGGGCTCTCTGGTGGTGGCAGTTTGACCCGAGCTACATCACGATCCGGCTGCTGGAATTGCTGGGTCTGGCCAGCGATGTCGGTGCCGTCGCCGGAGCGGATCGAAGGGAAGCGGAAGCGTTCACCTTGAGTCAGATTCGCGGCCGTTGGTACCCGACAGCGCACCGGGGAAGGCTGCGGCGATCCCGAAACGCACGTGTTGGTTACGAAGTCTGACGCGAACGCGGCAAACCGTCGAATGGGCAGAGCCGGACTTGAACCAGCAGCAGCATTTTCAATGCTGTGCTCTACCAATTGAGCTATCTGCCCGGACTAGAAGGCGGAAGGGTAGACGTGGAGTGTGCCGCGTCAAGCGAGTACTTGCCCGGTTGGGATCGACTCGAATGGCGACGGCCGAGAACCCAAGCCCGACGATGGACCCAGTGGAATCACGGACAATCCGCTGCTGGTGGTGCGTGATCTGCGCACCCACTTTCCAATTCACTCCGGGATTGTGCAACGTCGCGTCGGCTGGGTACGGGCGATCGACGGGTTTCCCTGCGGGTCGATCAGGGTGAGACTCTGGGGCTGGTGGAATCGGGGTGCGGGAAGACCACGCTCGGGCGGTCGGTGCTGCGGCTGATTCCCAAGACATCGGGAGAGGTTCGATTCGACGGGCGCGATGTCTACGCGGCCGGGTCCCGGGAGCTGCGCATGCTCCGGCGTCACATGCAGATCGTGTTCCAGGATCCAGGCGGCTCGCTCAATCCGCGGTTGCGGGTCGGGACAATCGTTGGGGAGCCGCTGGTTGTTCATGCCCAGGTTCGGGGGCGGGACGAACTGCGGGAGCGCGTCGGAAGTCTGCTGGAACGCTGCGGCATGCCGCGCCAATCGGCGGAGCGGTATCCGCACGAATTTTCCGGGGGGCAACGACAGCGGATTGGGATCGCCCGGGCATTGGCGCTTGGGCCGAAGTTCATCGTCTGCGACGAGCCGACCAGCGCTCTCGATGTCTCGATCCAGGCGCAGATTCTCAACCTCTTGAAGGACTTGCAGCACGAATTCGGGCTGAGTTACCTGTTCATCAGCCACGACATGAACGTCATTCAGCACATGTGCGATCGGATTGCCGTGATGTACGCCGGAAAGGTCGTCGAGGAAGCTCAAGGGACCGGGTGCTCGGCAGCCCTCAGCATGATTACACCAGGCGCTGCTTGGGGCCGTTCCTGTGCCGATCACTCTTCGCAGGGCGGGCTGAAACCGTGACGGCCCATGGGACGCCGGAAAGGGCTGCTTTGGACATTCCTTCAGGACAAATCCGGGCGCAGCGATGCTCTGCGGCACACTTTGCCCGATGGGAGTCAGCACTTCGACTGGATGATCGAGCGACATTGGGCGCCGGAAATGCTTGTGACGTTCCGGCTGGCCGTCGGCACCGATCTGCTGAGCCCCGGCACATTCGAGGCAGAACGTATTGGAGATCACCGGCGAGCGTATCTGCACTACGAAGGGCCGGTTTCGGGCGGGAGGGGAGAGGTCCGTCGCGAGGGAAACTTCGATGTTCCCGAACTGGAGGACCAGCCGGAGTTCCTGCGGGTGATTCTGAAGCCCCGGACCAGCGACGGCCGAACTGTGGAGTGGCTCGGAACAAAGACGGATCGGTCCATGTGGAGGTTCTCCGGGCGCGATATGCTGTCCTGACACTGCAAGGGGGCGACATGAGCCAGAACTTCGAGCGTCGTTCACCGGACGGGCTTGGTTCCACTGGGGGAGGAGGTGGGGGGCTGCCTCCGCTCGGAAGCGGGGGAAACGTGTTCAAGCCGGGAATTCCGGCTGCTCACCCATAGTACCCACGCGCCGGCGCCATTGCCTCCCAACGGCGGCGGCGGCCCCGATTCGCCGGAGGTACGCCCGAAAATCCAGGTGATCGACCAGAAGCTCGGAGCCGGACTCAAGTCCGAAACCAGCTGGCAGCGCAAGTCGAACAAGACGGGCGTCGGGGCGACACATGTCAGAACTTTTTCACGCGAAGCTCACGGGCGATTCGCTCGAGGTTCCTGGACAAGCAGATCAACGAATGGCTCGATTCGCACCCCGATCACGAAGTGAAATTCTCGACTTCGACTGTTGGTGAGTGGACCGGAAAACTGAAGGAACCCAACCTGATCATTCAGGTCTGGGTTTGAGCCGGGCTGCAGGCGACGGATCTCTTTCTATCGCGCCAGACTGCAAGGCGTCGATAGAATGGGTGCTTGTGCGGCATCGCCGGCATTTTGAGTTGCGATGCGCGGATCGGAACGTCGCGCCGAGCCGTCGTTGAGAGAATGCGGGATCGACTCGCCCACCGCGGCCCGGACGGCGCGGGTTATTTCGGAGGACCCGGATTCGCCCTCGGGCATCGAAGGCTGGCGGTGGTGGACCTTTCGACCGAGGCCGCGCAGCCGATGGTCTCGGCCGATGGTCGCTTTGCGATTGCCTACAACGGAGAGTTGTACAACGATGCGGAAATCCGTGCCGACCTCGCCCGGATCGGCGTTGGGTTTTCGGACCTTGGGCAATACGGAAACGGTGCTCACGCCGCGCTGGCGCCGACGTGGGGAAGAAGCGATCGGCCGCCTGCGGGGAATGTACGCGTTCTGCTTTGTCGATGGCCACCGGCGAGTCGCACTCCTGGCTCGCGATCCGCTCGGAGTAAAGCCGCTCTATTGCGCGGAAATCGGACCTTCCGGGGCCGCGGAGGCCGAGTTCGTCTTTGCAAGTGAAGTGGTTGCTCTTCGCGAGCATCCGCTGTTCACGAGCGCCCATGATCCCGTCGTGATTGCTTCGTATATGTCCACGACGCGGACGACCCTCGGCGAGCGGACGCTGTATCGGGATGCGCGAATCCTGGAACCGGGCAGCGTGCTTCGAATCAACTTCGCGGCGGATCGCATTTCGCGGACAAAGCGATCATGCTGGGATTCGGCTCGGGCCGAGGGCGATGCCTCGGAGACTGCGGGCGTCGTCCGCGAGAGCATTCGGCGCCATCTCCGCAGCGATGTTCCACTCTGTTCGCTGCTCTCCGGCGGGTTGGACAGTTCCATCGTGGCCCTCGTGACGAATGACATCCTGCGATCGACGCAAGGTGCGCCGACGCTGCGGACGTACGCGTCGGGAGCGAAAGGAGCCAGCGCTCCGGGGGCGGACGATTTCGCATTTGCACGGATGATGGCCGAGCGCCTCGGAACGGTGCACACCGAAGCTCCCGTAACGGCGACGATGTTCGAAAGACGATGGGCCGAGATGGTCGGCCGCCAGGGCTTGCCGCTCAGCACTCCGAACGAGGTCGCGATCAATGAAGTTGCCCGGACCTTGCGGGCGGACGGGTGCGTCGTCACGCTGAGTGGGGAAGGCGCGGACGAACTGTTCGGCGGCTACGACTTTGCGCTCCTTGCCGCGCTCCAGTTCCATCGGGGCTCGCACCCGCTAGTCGCGGCGCGGCCGGACCTGCATCCGGGTGAGTTTGAGTTGCTCGTCAACGCGTGGCTTTCGTTCGATTCGTACCAGCGCGTATTTCAACCCGGTTTTCTCGATGAAGTTGAAGGCGGCGCTCCGGTGCGGCGCTGGTATCGCGACGAGTTCGATCGGTGCGGGGCCATGGTGCCCGCGGCGCTCGGTGGTGATGTGCTCGCGACACACCTGGCCTTCCAGCGGCGCACGAATTTGGCCCAGTTGCTCCTGCGCCTGGATTCGGCGACCATGCTCGAGGGAGTCGAAGGCCGGACCCCGTTCGCCGACAGCACGGTCGCGCGGTTCGCCGAATCGCTGCCGGTTGCGGATCGGTTCATCGAAACAGAGCCACGAAAAGCGGAGAGCACCAAGATCTCTCTCCGACACGCATTCGCGTCCGCCTTGCCGCGCGAGATTTTGACGCGCGAAAAGGCGAGTTTCCCGCTGCCGTTCGCGAGCTGGATCGGCTCGATGAGGCGTGTGTTGCTCGAGAGCGATTCACTCGGCGAGGTGTTCACGCCGGAGTCAATCGAGGCGGCCGCGGCGAATCCGTCCCAGTACTGGAACGTCGCCTGGCCGATGATGAATCTCGCCCTGTGGATGGACGCCGGGCGGAACATCGATGCGATGGATCATTCCCAAGCCGCGGGTCGGGCGGCGGGCTGAATCGAACTCGGGCCGCATCAGGCCCCTGTCGAATCAGCGAGTTCACCGACCGCAGCTTCATCCATGCGCCAGACATGCCAGCCCGAGATTTCGCGAGCCTTGAGCGTCGTATAGAACTTCCGGGCGGGCTCATTCCAATCGAGCACGGCCCACTCCATCCGGCGGCAGCCGCGCGCCCGGGCGATCCCCGCCAATGCGCGGAGCAGATGCTTCCCGAGCCCGTGGCGCCGGGCGTCCGGGCGGACATAAAGGTCCTCGAGGTACAGGCCGACGCCGCCGGACCAAGTGGAGAAGTTCATGAAGTAAATAGCGGCGGCCTGCGGGGATCCATCAAGCTCACCGACGAGGGCTTCGACGCAGGGGCCGTTCCCGAAGCCCTTTCCGAAGAGAAATCTGTGCAGCGACTCCTCGGTAGAATGCACGGCGTCAGGATCGCGTTCATAGGCGGCCAGTTCCTTGATCGTCGCAAGCAGGAATGCGACATCGCCGGGCACGGCAGGTCGGACGCGCAGATTCGGCGGCTTGCCTCGGGGGGTGGACATGCTCGAGAGTATGTTCGCACGCCTACCCGGATGATTCCGGCGGCGTATTCTGTCCGACCGATACGGACGCAACGGATATTCGGCCGGGTTGGCAGGAGAATCGGACGATGGCACGCACGCTTTGGATTGCGCTGATGGTTGGGCTCGCATCGTTCGTCTGGGGTTGCCAGGCGGAGCGGAACCTCGATCTCGTGCGCGAGATGGGAAATCGTGAATACGAGCAGGGCGACTACGACAAGGCGCTTCGCCAGTGCAAAGAGGTACGTCACCTTCGCCCGACGGCGTGGACGTGCGTTACTCGCTGGCGAAACGTACATGAAGCTCGGTAGCCGCAGCTGGCGCGGGAGCAGTTCTACCGGTGTCGCAGCGGTTCATCCGGATAACCAGGACTATGCCAATGGCCTTGCGGAAGCTCTGTTTGCCTGCAATGAACGCGAGGAATTGATCACCTTCCTCACCCGCGAGGCGCGGGATCGCGGGCGCCCGGGCGACTACCTGCGTCTTGGCCACTATCAGTTTCTGCTCGGAAACGTGGACGAGGCCAAGTTGGCCATGATCACGGCGGCAAAGCTGGACGGTGGAATGTCCATCAAGCCGCAAATGGAACTGGCCAACCTCTACCGCAGCTTGGGAGACAAGGAAAACGAGCTGAAGCGGCTGCGGATGGCCCTCTACATCGGAAGCCCAGAACCAGGACATCCAGAAGCGGATTCGAGAATGGGCAGGGTTCCCGGTCCCAGCTACGTGCTTCGCCCGGAGTGATCGGCCGATCGAGAGGGTATTGACCGGGCGGGGACTTGCTTCTACCATTCATCGGATAAACGGATGAAGGCAAGATCTCGAACATTCCGGTCGCCGAACGGCTCGCGGTCCTCGCCGATCGGACGCGCCTCCGCGTGCTTCGCGTGCTGGAAGGCGCGGAATTGTCGGTGGGTGAACTGGCCCAGGTCTTCCAAAGCCCGCAATCGACCATAAGTCGGCATTTGAAAGTGCTTGCCGATGCGGGGTGGATCGCCCGTCGCAGCGAGGGGACGGCAACCTTTTACCGAATGGTGATGGATGATTTGACTCAGCCGACCCGTCAGCTCTGGCTGACGATTCGGGAGCAGGCGGCGGGCGTGGAAAAATCAGAACACGCCGAGGACATGCGCCGCGTCTCGGCGGTGCTGGATGAGCGCAGGACGGACAGCCAGGCCTATTTCGGCCGGGTGGCGGGCGAGTGGGATGCGGTTCGCCAGGAGCTCTTCGGAACTCGGTTTACCGGGCATGCTCTGCTGGAGCTTCTGGCGGGGCCGTGGGTCGTTGCGGATCTTGGTTGCGGCACTGGGAACATTGCCGAGGTTCTTGCGCCGATCGTGAAACGTGTCATCGCGGTGGATCAGTCGGGCCCGATGCTCGAAGCCGCGAAGCGCCGGCTTGCGGGTGTGAAGAATGTCGAGTTCGTGATGAGCGAGCTGTCGAGTCTGCCGCTGGAATCGGGCGGCGTAGACATTGCCGCGTTCGGGCTCGTGCTGCATCATGTGGCCGCCCCCGAGCAGCCCCTGCGTGAAGCAGCGCGGATCCTGAAACGCGGCGAGGGCGGAGTTCCCGGACGTGTGCTCGTGCTGGACATGCTGCGGCATGACCGCAGCGAATACCGGCACCTGATGGGACATCAACATCTGGGCTTCTCACGCGATCAGGTCGAATCCCTTTTCGATCAGGCCGGGCTTGAGCCGATGAGTTTTCGCGAACTACCCATCGACCCGGACGCCCGGGGGCCCGGGTTATTTGTCGCGACCGCCAGAGCGTCGGGGACCCGGAAGAAGACCAGGTAAGAACAATTCGCCGGGGCGAGTGCTTCGGCGGAATCACAGGGCATCGAACACCTCACTTTGATCTAGGAGCGGAAGGAAATGACGAGCATCGCCACCAAGCCCAAGAGCATCACCAAAGACAGCGCGAAGCACAAAGTCGCGGCCATGGACTACAAGGTCAAGGACATCAATCTGCACGAGTTCGGGCGCAACGAGATCCGCCTGGCCGAGACTGAGATGCCGGGCCTGATGGCGATCCGCGAGGAGTACAAGGGCAAGAAGCCGCTCAAGGGCGCCAAGATCATGGGCTCCCTCCACATGACGATCCAGACGGCGGTGCTGATCGAGACTCTGACCGAACTCGGCGCCGACGTTCGTTGGGTCTCCTGCAACATCTTCAGCACGCAGGATCATGCCGCTGCGGCGGTCGTCGTCGGCAAGGATGGAACTCCGGACAACCCCAAGGGCGTTCCCGTGTTTGCCTGGAAGGGCGAGACGCTCGAGGAATATTGGTGGTGTACCGATCAGGCTCTCATGTGGCCCGACGGCAGCGGCCCGAACCTGATCCTCGATGACGGCGGCGACGCGACCCTGCTCGTGCACCGCGGCGCGGATTGGGAAAAGGCCGGCAAGGTGCCGAAGTTCAACGAAGCCAAGGACCCGGAAGAATGGGGTTACATCCTGCAGCTCTGCGAGCAGCAGCAGAAGAAGAACCCCGGCCGCTGGACCAAGGTGCTCAAGGAAATCCGGGGCGTCTCAGAAGAGACGACCACCGGCGTGCACCGCCTCTATCAGATGATGGAGCAGGGCAAGCTCGCGTTCCCGGCGATCAACGTCAACGACAGCGTGACCAAGAGCAAGTTCGACAACCTGTACGGCTGCCGCCACTCGCTGACCGACGGCATCCTGCGTGCGTCGGACGTGATGCTCTCGGGCAAGATCTGCGTGGTGCTCGGCTACGGCGACGTGGGCAAGGGCTGCGCGCAGTCGCTGCGTGGTCAGGGCGCCCGCGTGATCATCACCGAGATCGACCCGATCTGCGCTCTGCAGGCGGCTATGGAAGGCTACGAAGTCACGACTCTTGAGGATGTTCTCGAGCGCGCCGACGTGTTCATCACGGCGACCGGCAACAAGGACATCATCACCGTCGAGCACATGTCCCGGATGAAGGACAAGGCGATCGTCGGCAACATCGGCCACTTCGACAACGAGATCGACATGGCCGGCCTCAAGAAGTACAAGGGCATCAAGACGATCAACATCAAGCCCCAGTACGACGAGTGGGTCTTCCCGGCGAGCAAGGGCAAGCCGGCGCACAGCGTCATGATCCTCGCCGAAGGCCGCCTCCTCAACCTCGGCTGCGCCACCGGCCACCCGAGCTTCGTGATGAGCTGCTCGTTCAGCAACCAGGTGATGGCGCAGATCGAGCTGCACAACAACTCGGGCAAGTACGAGAAGAAGGTCTACACCCTTCCCAAGCACCTCGATGAGCGCGTCGCCCGCTTCCACCTCGACAAGCTCGGCGTCAAGCTCACCAAGCTGAGCAAGGACCAGGCCGAGTACCTCGGCGTTCCCGCCGAAGGTCCCTACAAGCCGAATCACTACCGCTATTAATCAACCCCGAGCCCCGGGCGCGAGAGCGTCCGGGCTTCTTTTCTGGAACGCACGCGGGTCGAGGAATGACCCAACGAGAAGCGAGTACCGCACGATGTGGGCGAATGCCATCAAGCCGGGCCCTGCCGATATCCGCGATCTCTTCGCGCAGAAGCGGGCCACCTTCAGCTTTGAGTTTTTTCCTCCCAAAACCGCCGAGGGCGCCGAGGAACTCTACAAGCACATCACCGACCTCGAGCAGCTGCGTCCATCGTTCGTGAGCGTGACGTACGGCGCGGGCGGCTCCACGCGCGATCTCACGAACAACCTGGTCGTGCGATTGAAGACGCAGACTCCGCTCGATCCGATGCCGCACTTGACGTGCGTTGGGCACGACGAGAAGCAGATCGATGAGATCCTTCAGAAGTACGCCGACGCGGGCATCAATAAGATCCTGGCGCTCCGGGGCGATCCGCCGAAAGTGAAGCCGGGCGAAACGATCGATGATCCGTACAAACACTTCCGGCAGGCGGCGGACCTGGTCCGCGCCATCAGGAAGTTCAATGATTCGGGACGGCACCCGAACAAGCGTGGCTTCGCGATCGCGGTGGCGGGTTTCCCCGAAGGTCATCCGGACACTCCCAATCGCGTGCTCGAGATCGAGCGCATGAAGGCCAAGTGCGACGAGGGGGCCGACTTCATCGTCACGCAGCTCTTCTTCGATAACCACGACTTCTTCGACTATCGAGACCGCTGCGGCCTGGCCGGGATTACGCAGCCGATGATCGCGGGTGTCATGCCGATCACATCGATGACCGGCATGAAGAAGATGGCGGAATTGGCTCTGGGCGCTCGATATCCGGCGCCGTTGCTGAGGGCGCTCAATCGAACGAACGGCGATGAGGGAGCCGTTCGGCGCGTGGGGGTGCACTGGGCGACGGAGCAGTGCCGTGATTTGCTCGACCATCGCGTATCGGGCATCCACTTCTACACGCTCAATCGCTCGACCGCGACCAGAGAGATCTACGCGACGCTTGGGGTTGAGAGCAGTCTGGACCTGGTCTAGCGACTCTCTGTCCAAGGACGAGTGCTCCGCCGCATCACGCCGCCGCGAGCCTGCAGCAACGCCCGAGCAACTCAACCATTCGGTCTCGGGCAGGTTGCAATTCGCGCATGAACAACTCGGGGCGGAGCGCCAATGGCGGGTCGACGAATACACGCCGCAGGAAATGTGCCGCACCTTCCCGGGTCGCGGGCAGAAGCTCGCACGCCCGCAGCGGCATCGGAACCGGGCCGGAAGGATCGTGGATGCAGAGCACCTTCCCCGGCCGTTCGCGGCAGCACCCCGCAAAGTAGCCGGCCTCCCAGAGCCACCAATCTCGGTCGCATGACGCTCCGGAAAGGAGAAGGACGAGCCAATCGGTGCGTTCGAGGGAAGCGCTGACTTGCGCCTGCCAGTGTCGGTCGATTGTGAATTGAGATGAGTGACGCGTATGAAGCCGCCGGCGCGCGACGCCCTCCATCGTCGCGACAAGATCCTCCACGACGATCGACTCTGGCCCGGTGGTGTGGCAGAAGTGAATTCTGAAGGGGCGGTTGTCTGATGCGGTCTGCATAACTTGGCCACGGCTAGGAGAATCGGATGCGACAGCCGACGGCTCGCTAGCCGGTAATCGATCGGGAAGTGCTCTCCGCGTCGGTGTGACGTCCTTTCTTGGCCCCCCCGGCCGCCGCGCCAGCTGGCGGCAAGGATCGCGTGACATGCCGCCGCGAAGTTGAGTGCGCCTGGAGCGTCTCCTCAATCAAAGCGAATCGGTCGCTGAGTGAACGCATGAGCTGGCCGAGCGTGGCTTCCTTGAGAACGGTCTCGAGCTGATCTCGCCGTCGGACCGCCCCGGTGCCGAACAGCAGCCAGTCGGCGCAGACGCCGTACGCATCCGCAAAGGCCCGGACGAATTCGACCGACGGCTTGCCGCCGACGAGGTATCGCCGGACGGTTTCGGGGTGCGTGCGGGTGCGTTCTCCGATCTCGCGGCAGGAGTCATGCCCGGCAAGCGCGCGGAGTCGCTCGCCGAGCGTCGTCAGCGGAGGAGTCGGTGCCACGAAATCGGGACTGATTCGAAGGACGCGTTGTCTCTGGTTCATTCGGGACTCCGGAGCAAAATCAGGGTGGAAGAAACCCGCGTAGAAAGCGGCGATGTCATTGCTCGAGCTCGGCGCGCAGGCAGACCAGATCCGCCGCCAGGCGATCGCGGATGAGCCGCGACATCCGATCCGGATTCGCGGCGAGAATCCGAAGAATGCGGGAGACGGTCAGGTGGCCGATCACCTTTTCGTTGAACGTGAGGTTCGGGCGGACGCCACGGGTCTCGTAGGTCTGGGCGATCTGAAGGGCGGCCGCGTCGATCGAGGCGGCAGTCGCCGCGCCGGTCGCAGGCCGGTTGAGGTCACAGTCAAGGACCATGCACAGGAGCACGAGGTACTGCTCCAAGTCTTCCCACGTGTCCAGTAATTCTGCTGACGTAATGCTGATCTGGGCCCGCTCGGTGCCGTCGTCTCGGAGCGCTTGGCCTTGCACGCTGGCGATTGGCGAAAGTGAGAAGAGCAGACCACCGCCAAGCACAAATGATGAGATTTGTGACCTTCCCATAACGAATCTCCTTGGCTTTGAGGGGCATTTCCCTCGGGACCATGGAGTGGGCGGGACAAATTGGGGTTGTGTGACACACGCGAGAGGATTTTGTGTAAGATTTCCACAAAGGCGCGGGCGAACGTGGGTTATGGAATCATGGAGGTTCGTGATCGGACCAAGCCGGCAGTCCAGTTTTGAATGCGGGCAAGTTCGGACCATCGGTTATGGGAGAGCTGGCGCACACCCTCGACAGGATCCGGACCGGCGATCGCAACGCGGCGGCGGAGTTCTTGACGCAGAACGAGGCGCTCATTCGTCGGCGTTATCGCCAGAAGCTGGGGCGCGCCATGCGCCGCTTGTGCGATTCGCAGGAACTGGTCTCAACCATCGCGCGTCGGCTTGATCGGCTTGTTTCCAATGGCGGCGTGAAGGCGGAGAGCGAACGTCAACTCTGGGCGCTCATCTTCACCATCGGCGATCATGCTCTGGCCGACAAATCGCGGATCTTGGCCCACCTCGAACACGTGGAAGGTCCGGATTCTGATCTGGCCCGCCAATGGCGAATCCGTTTCGCGCGGGCGGAGCGGTCAAGTCCGGAGGGCATGGAGGGTGAATTGGACGCGATGCTGAGAATGCTGGAAATACCTGTGGATCGCCAGATCCTGAGCATGTGGCTGATGGGCATCGAACATTCTGTTATTGCGGAGGAACTGGGGATGGAGTCGCCGGCCGTGCGCAAACGGTGGGAGCGGATTTGCGATCGGCTTCGCGTGAAGCGCGGGGAGGAAACATGAGCATGCTGCGTTTGATTTCACTCAAGGACTTGCCGGGCGCCGAAGGTCGAAGCGATCTCGCCCGTTCGCTGGCCGCGGCGTCCTTTCTCTCCGATGACGAGTTGGCGGATGTCATCGTGGAGAAGTGCGCCGGCGTGGGGAGTCTGGAACTCACGATGTTTCTCCGGGCGATACCGGATCTTTCGGCTCGCCCGATCGCTCTGGATGCCGCGATCGAGATGACGTTGTCTGCGATGCGTCGCGACGGAATGGAAGCGAGGGAGGCGTGCGAAGTGCTCGCCTCGCAGCACCCGAACATTGCCGCGGCGGTTCGCACGGCCCACGCGTTGGCCGAGGCGATGATCGACACCACGTTATTGGCGGCTCGGGAATCGAGCTCGCGAATGCTCGATCTGCCGTACGAGTGCGGTCCACTGCTCGCGAGCGGTAAGCCCCGTTACCAATTGCATCAGGTGCTTGGCGTGGGATCACAGGGTGTCGTATACCTCGGGCAGGACCGGTCCTTGTCGGAACCCGCCAACCCTGCCTGGGTGGCGGTCAAGCACGTGCATTCTGATTGGAGTGCGGAAGAAGCGTCGAAGGCACGCAGGGTCGTTCATCCGAACGCCGTGAGAGTGTTGGACAGGCTTCCGGGCCCCGCTCAGTCGTGGATGGTCGTGTTCGAGTATGTTCGGGGTGGCTCCCTCGAAAACGTGCGGCGGGCGAACCCGGCCGGGATTTCAGTTCGGAGGGCGGTCGAGATCATGGTTGAGGTTGCCAGGGGCATCAGCGCGGCTCACGCCGCCGGGTTGGTGCACCGTGATCTGAAACCCTCCAACGTTCTTCTCGGCGAAGACGGTCGTGCGCGGGTGACAGACTTTGGAATCAGCCATCGGGTCAGCGATCTTGCAACAGAGGAAAGGGTCGGATCGCTCGCGTTCATGTCGCCGGAGCAGTTTCGCGGCGCCCCCGCGACTGTGCAGGATGACGTCTACGCGCTCGGCGGCATGCTCCTCTGGTTGCTCACCGGCAAGAGCCCCAACGGCGCGACGAAACAGGAAGCAACCAAGTTCCTCGCTCATCCGCAAACCCGATCAGAATCTCGCTTCGGGGCCGATTCCGACATCGACGAGGATCTGAGACGTATCTGCGAGCGTGCATTGTCGGTGAAGCCCGAGGCGAGACATCAATCCGCGGACGGGTTCGCATCCGACCTTCAGGCCTGGCTGCGGTCCGAGCCGCTCGCGTGGACAAGCCCTTCGTTTGAAAGGCGTATTCGATTGGGGTTTCGGCGATCTCCGAAGGCATGGAGTTCGACGGTGATCATCACCGTTCTCGCGATGCTGGGAGCGATCGTCGCGGCATATCGGATTGGTCACGCCGAGACCCTTCGAGCGTCGGCCGCGCTCGAGTTGGCCAAGAACGAGGCCGCGAGACAGGCCGAACGCATTCATCGTGCAGATATTGCGTTGGGCTTCGTCAAGAACTTCTTTCAGCCCAATTCCGACGACAACATGTCGGCGAACTGGATTCACGCAACGACTTTCATCGAGACCGTGCTCGGTCCCAAACTGACGGTCGATGAAAAGGAAAACCAGCTCCTCTGGGACCAGCGGATCTTCACGGCGCAGCGATACCTACAGGCCGCGCAGGACGCCGGCACACGTGAACAACTGGAGCCGCTGCTCATCGAATCTTGCCTCTGCGTCTGGCTGTTGCGTGCCAACAAGGCTGTGGATGCGCTCGCACACCTCGATATCATCGAACCTCACTGGGCCAAATTGCTTAGCCGCGACGACGACTGGCTGCGCCATCTCAAGATCATGCGAAAGTGCGGCGAATTCATGTGCGTGGACCCGTCGGCTCCCGACGCGCTCGCCAGACGCCTGTCACTGTTGCGTGAGGCCGAGGCTATGGCTGGAAATTACGATTCTCTTGCCCGGCCCATCAAACTGCTCCTTGTCCGGCTCAAGTTGAATGTACAGGACCAGAAGTAACTTACCGAAAATCCCTCGACCGAACCGCGATGTTCTCCGGCTCTTTCATGTTTCGCAGGCGTGTGACGATCACATGCACGACCTCGCCCTGACGCTGGATTCGTCCGTCGGCGATGAGCAGACGTGCCGCGGCCTGGCGCCGGAATCGCTGATAGATCTGACGCCAGACGATGAGGTTGGCGATGCCGGTCTCGTCTTCGAGGGTGATGAACGTCACGCCTTCGGCCGTGCCGGGACGCTGGCGGACCAGCACCAGGCCCCCGACCGTCACCAGCGTTCCGTCCCGGGCTTTGGCTTCATCCCGCAGATCAGCGCACGGTGTCGCGCCCAGCGCTCGGAGTTTCGGGCGGACAAACCGGACCGGGTGCGCCTTGAGCGAAAGTCCGGTCGAGTTGTAGTCGAGGGAAACCTGTCTCTCGGGGCTGATCGGCGGGAGCGGCGCCGGTTCTTCTCGCGCTTCGGTGGTTTCGAAGAGCGGCAGGCGATCGTCGCGGAGCAGGCGGGCGTGCCAGAGGGCTTCCTGGCGGGAGAGATTCATGGAAGCGAAGGCGTCGGCACCCGCGAGGCGGCGGAAGGTGCCGGCTCCGGCTCCCGACGCACGCCAGAGGGAGATGAGGGTGCGGAATGGACCACGGCTTTCGACGGCGGCACGGACTTTGTCGGCGTCGGCCTTGGCGGCGCCGCTGACGAGCTGCATGCCCAGGCGCAAAGCTCCGTCCTCGATGGTGCAATCCCAGTGGCTGTGGTTGACATCGATGGGGCGGACCTCGACGCCGTGTTCTTTCGCGTCGCGGACGAGC
>JBGANP010000044.1:0-29274 GCA_044222255.1 Phycisphaerales bacterium | reverse complement strand
ACTCATCGATCCCATACTGGGACTCGATGAAGGTTTCGAGGCGGAACTGACCTTTGGGCACGAGGCGAACGGAGGGATCTGAGCTGTCATCATCGCCGCGTTGCGGGTGCAGGACATCGTCGCTGAAGAGGCCGAAGTCGAAGACAACGCTGCGCTGGGCCATCTGGCACTTGAAGCCGCGGGCCGCGCCGACCGCGCCACGCGCGGCGGGGAGGAGCAACGCGATGAGCGTGGCCAGGATCGCGATGGTGATGAGCAGTTCAACGAGCGTGAAGGCGCGCGATGATCGCGCGGCGAGTCGAGCGATGGGATGAAGTGACGGTTGCGTCTTCATCGTGCTCCGGTATCCGAGTGGGGACGTGATACAAAATTCTCGGAAAGTGGACGGTACGTGTAACAGAAAACCGGGCCGGGGTCAATCGAGACGAAAATGATGGCCCGATCTGGCCATGCGAAGTCTGTGGAAAAGCCGTGAAAGGGTAGGCGGTCGCTAGTCTGTACGGACACCAGACGAACAGGGATGAACATGCGAGCAAAAAACTGGCGGTGGTCGTGGGTAGTCGTTGGCTTGCTAGTTCTCGCTAACGGGGCAGGGGTGGGTGTCGGCCTGGCCGCGCCGAATGGGGACCAAGTGCGGGAGAGTGTGGAGAAGCTGGCAACCAGCCCGGGCGGGCAAGAGGTTGTGATCAAGCGGTACACCGTCGCGCGTGGAGATCGGGCTGGGCCAGCGTGGGTGGTGGTAGCGGGGATTGATCCTCGGCATCGGGCATCGGCCGCGGTGGCTGATGAGGTTGGGAAGTTGTTGATGAAGGAGCACGCCGGGGCGCTGGCGCATGGGGATGTGTACGTGGTGGCGACGCTTAATCCGGATGGGATCGAGAGCGGCAAGTCGGGAGCGCGGCGGGAGTCGGCAAGGAATCAGGCCGCTACTGGCGTGATCGATGCGGATCGAGATGGGCGGTTCAATGAGGATCCGCCGGTGGATCTGGATGGGGATGGGCGGATTCTGTGGATGCGAGTGAAGAACCCGGCGGCGGGGAGCGGGTTGACGGCAGAGTATGTGGTCGAGGAAGGCGATCCGCGCGTGATGCGGCGGGCGGATCGTGGGAAGGGTGAGCGGGCGGTGTATGCGCTGCTGCCGGAGTGCCGGGATGCGGATGGCGATGGGTTTTTCGGGGAGGATGGGTTTGAGGGTGTGGAGCTGGATCGAAACTTTCCGTATCACTGGCCGGAGTTTCGCGATGAGGCGGGGAAGGTGCCGCTGAGCGAGCCGGAGACGCGCGGGCTTGCCGCGTGGATGGTGGGGCATCCGAACATTGTGGGGGTAGTGGTGTATGCGCCGGCGGACAATCTTGTGAACGTGCCGCCCGGCGGCAAGATGGATGAGACAGGGGAGGCGCCGACGACGAATCACGTTCTGGATGCGGATCGCGGTGTGTATGAGCGTGTGGGGGAGAAGTTTCGCGAGATCACGAAGCAGAAGGAAGCGCCGACGCGCGACAACGAGGGGACCTTGCAGGGGTGGGCGTACGCGCAGCTGGGCGTGTGGTCGTTTTCGACGCCGGTGTGGGTGCGGCCGGATCAGTTGAAGCAGGAGGAGAAGAAAGAGGAGAAGAAGGAAGAGCCGAAGGCGGAGAAAAAAGAGGAGCCGGTGAAGGAGGGGGAGTCGAAGCCGGAGAAAGGGGATGATGCACCGGCGAAGGCAGCGCCGAAGAAGATTGATTCGGAGGAGGGGAAGTGGGTGTCATACAGCGATGGGCTGGTTGCGAGCGGGAAGGCGGCGGGGTTTGTGGATTGGAAGCCGTTCAAGCATCCGCAGCTCGGGGATGTGGAGATCGGGGGGTTTCTTCCGGGATTTCGAGTGGATGTGCCGGAGAACGAGGTGGCCAGACTAGCGGCGGAGCAGGCTAAGTTTGTGGCGGACCTGCTGGAGAAAACGCCGCGGCTGGTGGTGCGGCCCGCGATTGTCGAGCAACTCGGGAGCGAAGTCTGGCGGGTGAGTGTTGAGGCGGTGAATGAGGGACTGCTGCCGACGAGGACGGCGATGGGAGTGAAGGTGCGGCGGCTGCCGCCGACGCGGTGGACGATCGGGCTGGAACGGGCGCGGGTGCTCGCGGGAGATCGTGTTGTGCGGGCGGACTCGGTGGCGGCGGGTGGCGATCTGCGGGCGGCGTGGACGATTACGGGAAGCGAAGGCGAGCGCGTGAAAATCACATTGGAATCGCCGGAGTGCGGGACACAGGATATTGAGGTCGTGCTGGGCGATGGCGACAAGAAGGAGGGGCGGCCATGAACATTCTGAACACCATGTTGGCGACGGTTGGTGCTTGCGCGATCGCGTCGGGCGTGCGTGCGCAGCAGGACATGCCGTCGAAGGTGCCGATCGCGTTTGATCGGTACTACGACTCCAAGCAGATGAACGAGCATGTCAAGGCGATCGGCGCGGCATATCCGGAGATCGTGACAATAAAGAGCATCGGCACCAGCGGCGAGGGGCGCGAGATGCTCGTGGCGATCGTCAATCCGACGAAGGGTGGACCGGACACAGCGAAGCCGGCGATGTGGATCGACGGGAACATCCACGGAAACGAGGTGCAGGCGGGAGAGGTGGTGCTGTACACGCTCTGGTATCTGACGAAGTCGTATGGCGTGAATGAGCGGCTGACGAAGCTGATGGACTCGACGTCGCTGTATTTGCTCGTGTCGGTGAATCCGGATGGGCGGCAGTACTGGTTTGACAACGCGAATACGCCGCATTCTTCGAGGCATAATCGAAGGTTGATCGACCACGATCTGGATGGGAAGATAGCGGAGGATGGGCCGGATGATCTGGACAAGGACGGGCACATCACGCAGATGTGGCGCGAGGATGTGAACGGACGTTGGACGCGATCACAGACGGATGATCGGGTGTTCGTCCGGTTGCGAGATGATCAGCCGGCGGGGGCGGGTGTGAAGACGTACACGTCGCTGGGGGAAGAAGGGATCGACAACGACGATGATGGGAAGATCAACGAGGATCCGCCGTTCGGCGATGACATGAACCGGAACTGGCCGAGCGACTGGCAGCCGACGCACATCCAGGGCGGTGCGGGGCCGTATCCTGTGAGCGCGCCGGAGGTGAAGAACATCGTTGCGTTCGTGCAGGCACACCCGAACATCATGGCGGCGCAGAGCTACCACAACGCGGGCGGGATGATCCTGCGCGGTCCGGGGTCGGCGTATCGGGATGGGAAGTATGCGCCGGAAGATGTGCGCGTGTACGACGAGTTGCAGCACGTGGGAGAGCAGATTCTTCCGTACTACCGGGCGATGGTGCTGCACCGCGACCTGTATCGCGTGCATGGAGGAGAGATCAACTGGTTTGCGGAGGGACTTGGCGCGTACGCCTTCACCAACGAACTCTGGAACGAGGGGAAGTACTTTCAACGCGAGAATGGGAACCCGAGCGAGGAGCAGCGGTGGCTGTGGCGCGACCGACTGGCCTTTGGGCAAACGTTCACGCCGTACAAGGAGTTCGACCATCCGCAGTATGGAAAGGTGCTGATCGGAGGGTTGAACAAGTGGTCCAGCCGCGTGACGCCGACGTTTATGTTGGAAGAGGAGTGCCATCGGAACTTCGCGTTCACGATGTATCACGCGGAGCAGATGCCGATGCTGGAGTGGGGGGATGTTGTGGTGAAGAAGAAGGCGGGATCGCTGTGGGAGGTGACGGCGGAAGTGCGGAACACGCATCTGATGCCGACGCGGAGCGTGATGCAGCAGCGCGACCGGATCGGGCGCGTGGATGTGTGGGAGATGACCGGCGCGAAGGTGGTCGCGGCGGCGAAGTTGGATGGGTGGTTTGGGACGACGGCGCGGCCGGTGGAGCGTGAGCCGGGACGTGTGCAGATGGGCGAGGGCGTGTCGGGGAGGGGCGGGCGGATCGTGCGATGGTTTGTGGATGGGGCGGAGGGGGCGAGCGTGACGATGGTGTATTCGAGCGAGCGGGCGAAGAAGATCGAGCGGACGATCGAACTGCGCGAGATGGGGAAGCGTTGAGTGGATATGACCACGCCGCAGATTGAGGCGGGGGATGGCGTCGAGAAGCTCGGGCCGGATGGCACGGAGGAAGAAGTCGTTGCGTTCGTGCGCGGACGGAGCGTGCCGTGTCCGCGGTGCGCGTATGAGCTCAAGGATCTGGAGCGGGCGCAGTGCCCGGAGTGCGGGGAGCCGCTGATTTTGCGGGTGGGGACGCCGCGGATGCGGTTTGGGTGGTTGGTGCTGACGATGGTCCCGGGGTGTTTTTCGGGGGTAATGGCGACGCTGCTGTTCGTTCCCGGAGCGATTGCGATTTTGCGGTACGGGATCGGCGGCAAGAACGGTGTGCCCATTCCACTTGGGTGCGCGGAGGCGTTCGGAATCATGAGCGCGACTTCGGTCTGGCTGATGTATCGGGAGCGACATCGGATCATCGCGATGAAGACGGCGCGACGGTTCAAGTGTGCGGCCGCAGTATGGGCGATTCACATACTTGCGTTTTTCGCGGTGCTAGGGGCGATGTTTCTCTGGTACTAACGAGCATCGAGCACGGGCGCGGAGTGATCGAGCACGCGGGCGGCGACGGAAGCTGGGATCCACGCGGGCGCAGAGTCTGCTTCCGCGAAGAGGGATTCGGAAATGCGCAGCCAGGGCTGGCCATCGCCGCCGGATCGCTCTTCGAGAATGTGGAGTTCGCGGCCGGGCTTGAAGGGCGAGGTGGCGGCGGGCACGCCGATGCGATCGTCGGGCTCGCTGCGGGCGATGGTTTCGGAGAGGATGACGATGTCTTGGCGAGCGAGGGAGTCGGTGTACCAGAGCGTGGCGATGGTGGGGATGGAGAGAAGGCAGATGATGCCGGGGATCCAGAGAAGAAGGGCGTGCGGGCGGAGCGATGAGCCGGCAGATCTGGCGACGATGCGGACGAGGAGCATGGTCCAGAAGACAACGTAGGAGCAGGCGAAGAACGTCCAGCGGATGGAGCGAGGAACGGAGCGGGCGAAATCCAGAAGCCATTGGTAGGAGTTGGCTGCGGGCGCGGAGGCGGTGGTTGGTGTGGTAGCACCGGTCGCTTCGGCGCGGGCCGCGGCGAGACGCTCGCTGAGGCCGGGTGTGATCGGAGCGAGGAGTTGGGCGCGGCGGAAGTTCAGGATGGCGCGGCCATTGTCGCCGGCGAGTTGGCGTGCGGCGCCGGCGTTGTAGAAGAGCGAGGCGCGAGTGGATTGGTCAGTGGTGACGGTGGAGAGGTGTTCGTATTGCGCGGCGGTGCGGGCGAAGAGGGCTTTGGCGGACGCGGGGTCTTTGGGGAGGAGTTCCACTGAGCGGTCAAAGAGGAGATCGGCGGCGGCGCGGGCGGCGGGGGCTGCGCCGACGGAGTTTGCGTGGGTCTGCGGTGTCGAGAAGAGCGTGCCGATGGCGAGGGCAAGTAGAACGAAGATGGCGCGAAGGGAGATCATGGGGTGGCGACCTCCGGGGGTGGCACGCGGAGCTGGGGGAGGAAGGAGCGAGCCGCGTCGAGGGCGAGGCGGGAGAGGGTTGATCGATCGGGAGCGGGCGCGGAAAGCGCGAATCGCGATTCGTCGCAGGTATGGAGAAGCTTTGCCAGTTGCGCGCCGGATGGGGTGTTGGTGGCGGTGAGCAGCGCGGCGGCACGAGTGCCGGTGAGGGAGTCGCGGGGTTGATCAAAGGCATCGGCGGCGAAGTTGCTGAGGGCACGGGCGATGCCGTCGAGGGAGGTGGAATCCGAGCGGACGCGGCGAAGATCGCGTTTGAGGCGTGCAAGTGCGGCGCGGCGGCGGCGAGCGGCGGGGTCGCGATGACGCCAGTGGATGATGGCGGCGAGGCCCAGTGCGAGGAGGCAGCAGAGTGGGGGGATGATGAGGAGCACGAGGACGGCGGGAGATGCGAGTTTGGATTGGATGTCGAAGGCGCGGCCGCTGAACAGGGGGGAGGAGCGATCGATGTCGGGGAGGCCGCCTGGGCGCTTTTCGGGCGGGGGCGCGGCGGGCGCAGCATCTTCAGGGAGATCGGGGAGCGTGACGGAGGCGGAGGCGCGGACCGTGAGCGGGATGGGACGGGTGGATGCGGACTTGTAGGTTTTGGATTCGGGATCGAAGAAGGTCAGTGAGATAGGGCCGATCTCTTTCACATCCGCGCTGCGGGCGCGGATCATGGTGGTGAAGGCGACGGAGGAGGGGGTGAGCTGCGGGAGGGCGGGCTCGCGTGCGATGCGGAACTGTTTGGAGAGGGTGGACTGGCGAGAGAGGTCGAGCGCGGGGACGAGGGAGAGCGGGAACGTGCCAGCGACGCCGATGGAGAGATTGATGGGGTCGCCGACGGAGACGTTTGTGGCATCCGCCGAGGCGTTGATGGTGTAGTTACCGACGAGGCCGGAGAAGTTGGCGGGCTTGCCCGCGGAGGGGAGATCGCTGACGGGGATGACGACGAGCGGGGCGGAGGAGAACTGGCGATCGGTGATGTCGCGATCCTCGAAGACCGAGTCGAGTGGATGACGATCGCGCTGACCGATGACGGCGATGAAATCGACGCGGGCGGGGCCGATGGAGAGGATTCCGGGCTTAGAAGGGATGATGACGCGATCGACGATCAATGAGCCGTTCTGAAGGAGAGCCGCGACGGGTTGGCCGTTCAGTCGGAGTTGGGCGGCGTTTCGCTCGTTGCCGGAGAGGCCGCGGGTCAGAGGGCCGGGCATCGAATCATGTTCCGGGCCGGAGACGGGAAGGGAGATCGCCGCGTATTTAAGCTGTTTGCCGATCGTCCAGATGAGTTTGAGGTTTATTGGCTGACCAACGAACGCCTCGCTGACGTCGGAAGTGATGGTGAGTTTGAAGTCGGTGGCCTGGGTGGGCTCGACGACTTCGATGGGGACCGCGGGCGTGGTGTATGAGCGGCCGCCGATGACGAGGGAGATGGAAGGGAACTCGAACTGGCCGGCGCGCTTGGGGGTGAGGGCGTAGTAGTGGGCGAAGTTGATGTTGACATTGGTTGAGACGCGACCGTTGATGATGGTCGTCATCGTTGAGGACGAATCCTGCGGGCCGCGGTAGATGACCTCGAAGTCTTTGAGATTGGAGAGGTCGGGGGCTTCGACATCGCGGGATCCGGTGACGGCGATGGAGAGGTCGGCGGAATCGCCAAGGTAGACCTTGGGCGGGACAACGACGCGGACGGTGACGGCTGGCTGCTGGGCGTGCGCGACGGGCGCGAGCAGCAGCGTGATGGCCGCGAGGGCGGCGAGCAGGCGGAAGAGGATGGGTGTGCGGAGTGTCATCACCAGTCTTTGGGCACGGGGACGGGGCGGGCGCGTTGACGCATCACGCGGTCTCGCATCTGCTTGTCGCGGCGTTCCTGATCAAGAATCTGGGCGGCGGTGGCGTCGAAGGGCTTGGCGTTCTTGTCGTCGCCTTGTTGTTGTTCTGCTTGCTGCTGCTGGGCCTGTTCCTGTTGCTGCTTGGCAGCTTCGGCCTGCTTCGCCTGCTGCGCGGCTTCGCGGAGCTGCTTGGCGGCTTCTTTCTGGAGCTCTTCGGCGGACTTGGTGTCGCCCTGCTTGAGCTTTTCTTCGGCCTGCTGCTGGGCCTTCTGGGCTTTGTCGAGTTTGTCTTTGGTCTGATCGAGAGAATCTCGTTCCTTCTGTTCCTGGGCCTTGCCGGATTTGGACTCGGCTTGCTTCTTGGCCTGTTCCGTTTTGTTTTGGAGGTCGTTCTGTTTCTGGGCGGCTTGCTTTTGCTGCTCGGCCATCTGGTCTTTGGGCGCGCCCTGCTCGGCTTGTTTGGTCAGGTTGTTCGAGTCCTTGCTCTGCTGGTCCTGCTGATCGGCGAGCTTGTTCAGGTCGTCGGAGAGGTTCTGGTCATCGGAGTTCTGCTGCTGGTCTTTGTTGTCGGACTTCTGCTGTTCGTTGCTCTTTTGATCGGAGGGTTTCTGGTCCTTGGACTCCGGGGACTTGCCGTCTTTGGACTTTTACTGTTTTTCCTTCTCTTCCTGTTTCTGTTGTTCCTGCTTCTGCTGTTCGAGGAGGGCGGCGAGGCGGCGTTGGATGAGGTCGATGTTCCTGGCCGCGGCGGGGTCTGGGGTGATGGCGGTTGAGGAGCGGAAGCAGCGTTCGGATCGGCGGAGATGCTCGATCGCTTCGGGGACGGCTTTCTCCTGAGCTACATCGGCCTGGCGGGATTCGATCAGGCCGAGGTTGTAGAAAGCGGCGGCGCGGAGGGAATCGGAGGAGTTTCTAGCAAGGACAGCGCGAAAATCGGTTTCAGCGTCGGGGAGTTTGCTGTCGGCGAGAAGGGCGCAGGCGCGATTGAAGAGGAGTTCGGGTGGGGGCGCGGGGGTGGCGGAAATCGCGGCGGAGTACGCGTCGAGGGCCTCGCGGGGCTTGCCGTCCTGGAGAAGCTTGTTGGCGGCTTCGGTTTGCGTAGCGAGGTCTTCGGCAAACGCGGGCGCGACGATGCAGAGGAACGCGGCCACGCAAGCAGCAGCGGATGATCGAATGGAGCGGGTTGGTTTAGCGATGCCAGACATCGATGATCGCCTCCAGGAGCATGCAGACGAGCGCGAAGCCGAGCAGGATCTGGAAGAGCTCGGTGTAGCGAATAGCTTCGGTGGTTTCGTGCGTGGTGGCCTGCACGGATTTCATCAGACGTTTGTAGATGAGATCGAGTTCGATGTTGCCGGTGCCGACGTTCAGGAAGACGCCGCCGGGGGTAGCTTCGGCGATCTGTTTGAGCGAGCCGGAATCCATCTTTGATGTGACTTCGTGACCTTCATACTCCATGAACGCCTTGTTCGGAACCTGCGGGCGGCCGGGTTGCTGGGTGTTGTCGGCGGGAACGGGTGCGCCGGAGAGTTCGGAGCCGACGCCCATGGTGACGATGCGGATGCCCTTCTTCGCGGCTTCCTGAGCGGCCTCGAGCGGGTTTGATTCGTGGTCCTCGCCGTCGGTGATGAGGAAGATGGTGCGGGAGCGCCCGTCTTTTGAAGAAGCGTCATCGGGGGTGAGTTGCGAAGTGGCGAAGCGGAGGGCCTCGCCGATGGCGGTACCACCGCGGCCGACACTGTCGGGATTGGTGTCGTCCAGAGAGAGACGAACGAATGAGTAGTCGGTGGTGAGCGGACATTTAAGGACGGCCGCGCCGGCGAAGGCGACGATGCCGATGCGATCGCCCTCCACGACATCGAGGACATCGCGAATGCCGAGCTTGGCGCGGTCGAGGCGATTGGGGCGGACATCCTGCGCGAGCATGGAGCGGGAAACGTCGATGACGAAGACGGCATCGCGGCCGCTGCGCTGGATCTTCTTGGGTTGGGGGTTGAAGCCGGGACGGGCGAGGGCGACCACGAGTGCCGCGGCGGCGATGATGGCGAGGATTGCCTTGAGGAGGCGAAACGCGATTGAACCGGTTGAGGCCCAAGGGCGACCGGCGGCCTCATTGAAGAAGCGGCGGATCGCGGCGCGGCGGAGGACGAGACCGAGCAACGCAATCGCGAGCAGGATGGGGATGCCGACCAGCCAGAGGAGGGCGCGGGGTTCGAGGAGTGTCATGCCGTTCATGGCGTTCTCCTGAGCCAGGTGGCACCGAAGAGAACGTGAAGGCCGAGCAGAGCGAGCGCCGTGTAGGCAACGGGGGTGAAGAGCTCGGTGTAGTCGGTGTAGTCGATGGTCTTGATGTTGCTCTTTTCGAGGCGGTCGATCTCGGTGTAAATGTCGCGGAGGGCCGCACCGTCCTGGGCGCGGAAGAACTTGCCGCCGGTGGCGTCGGCGATGGCCTTGAGGGTTTTGGCGTCGACATCGCCGCGGATGGGGATGCGCATGTCACCGAAGGGGCCGCGCTGGAGCATGTAGGTATCGCCGCCGAGGCCGATGGTGTAGACCTTGATGCCCCATTGCGCGGCGAGCTTGGCGGATTCGAGGGGATCGTGGATACCGGCATTGTTGTCGCCGTCGGTGAGGAGGACGATGATCTTGGACTTGATGCGGAAGTCGTCGGGCGCGGCGGTTTTCAGTTCGTCGTGACGGGATTGGAGATCCTGCTCGGCGGTGTGCAGGCGCGCGGCGGCGAGGGCAAGACCGTCGCCGATGGAGGTGCCATCCTCAAAGCGCTGCGCGGCGGTGTGGATGGCTTCGACGAGGGAGACGACGGCCTTGTGGTCGCGAACCATCGGACAGGCGGTATCGGCGTATTTCGCGAACTGCACGAGGCCGATGATGTCGGCGGGACGACCGGCCAGTGCCTTGCCATCGCCGAGGAGGAAGTCGCGGACGACGCGTTTGACGGCGTCGAGACGGGACATCTCCTGGCCATCAGCGGAGATGGGAAGGGCCATAGAGCCGGAGCGATCGACGACGAGCTGGATGGCGACGGCGTCGGTGGAGGTGAGGACTTTGCCCTCGCCGAGTTGCGGACGAGCGAGAGCGATGGTGGCGGCGGTCATTGCAAGAAGGAGCAGGAAGCGAGGCAGCCAGAGCAAACGCTGACGGAAAGACTTTGGGAGGCGAGCGGCGATGGACTGTGTGGGCAGGGAGACGGCGGGAAGTTTGCGGACTCGGAGGAAGAGGAGCGCGAGTGGAATCAGAAGCAGGGCGAGAGTCCACGGTGTGCCCCAGTGAAGGTTTGTGGGAAGGCCGGGGAGAGCTTGTGCAAGCGTGAGAGGGATCATGCTTGAACCTCCTGAGTGGAGGCCTGATTGATGAAGATGGCGACGCGATCGAGGAGCGTCTGCACCGAGGGCATGCTCGCGGCATCAGGGGCGAAGCGTGTGCGTTCGAGTTCCGCGAGCAGTGCGTTGAGTTCGTTGCGCTGGTCGGCGGTGAGGCGATGGGATGTGGCGATCGCCGCGGCGATGGCTGAATGCGGCTGGGTGTGGGCGGGAATGCCGAGAGCGGCTGAAAGGTACGAAGCGAAGATACGAAAAAGACGTTCGGAAGCGACGCTGGCGTCGGCGCGGGTGGACGATTGGGCAAGCGAGGCACGAAGAGCATCAAGATCGCGTCGGGCGCGGAAGGCGGGGTCGGCTTCCCGTTTCCGACGGCGCGAGGAAGCCAACGCGGCGAATCCGAGGGCGGCGGCAATCGCGACGGTGGTGCCCGCGGCGGTGGCGATGAGCGCGATGCGGCGAGAAGCTGCAGGAATGGCGATGGCGACCGGCGCCTTGGCGGGTTCGAGCGGAGTCTTGGCGTCCGCTTTGGCATCGGCGACTGGCAAGACGCGCGCGGTGATTGGCTCGGATTTCAGGGTCAGCGTTTTTCCGCCGTCGATGGCCTGAAAGGAAAGCGGCGGAACGACCTTGTTGCCGGCGAGGAAGGGTTCGAGGATGAGGGCGAGCGTGGTGATGCGGTTGCCGCGTGGATCAAGTCGCTCGGACTTGGCGGAGGATGCGACGGTGAAGTCGCCCAGCTCGGCTCCTACCTCTGGAAGTGTGAGCGTCGCGACTGGCCGCGTGGTGCAAGCGAAGGAGATGTTGAGACGATCGGCGACGGTGAGGTCGGTGCGATCGATGGTGGTGGCAAGGTCGAGCGTGGCTTCGCCTGCGGCGGTGTGCTGGGCTCGCTGGATCGTCGGGACGGTGAGAGTGGGGGAGTTGCTGGCAGCCGGCGACTGCTCGCACGCAGAGGAGGCCATCGTGATGACGCACAGAGCGACAGCGAGCAGCGCACGCGAGGGAGCGTGGACGGTCGAGAGAAGAGATGGCGAACGAGTCGGTGTCACGGTTGTTCAGGGTTCAGCGTTGTCGCTCGCGGCGGTGGAAAAGCTCAATAAGGTCGTGGACGTATGGTCGGTCGGTGGAAAGAGAGACATCATCCACTCCGGCGCGACGAAGGAGAGCGTCGAGGTGGTCTTCGTGATCAAGCATGGCCTCGCGATAGGCCTCGCGAACGCGGCGGCTGGCGGAGTCGATGACGGCGCGGGTACCGGTTTCGGGGTCGCGGACTTCGAGAATGCCCGCGGGCACGAGTTCGCGGTCGCGGGGATCGGTGATGCGGATGGCGATGACATCGTGGCGCGGGGCGATGATGCTCAGGGCATCGCCTGGTTCATTGACCATGAAATCCGAGACAACGAAGATCACGGCGCGACGCTTTGAGACGCGTGCGACATGCTCGGAGGCGCGGCGGAGGTCGGTGCCGGTGTGCGTGGGTTCGAATGCGAGAAGCTCGCGGATGAGACGAAGGGCGTGACGCGGGCCCTTCATGGGCGGGATGTACAGTTCGACGCGATCTGTGAAGATGACAAGACCGACGCGATCGCCCTTGCGGGCGGCGGCAAAGCCCAGGACGGCTGCGGCTTCGACGGCGAGGGCTCGCTTGCTTTTGGCCTGTGTGCCGAACTCGCCGGATGCGGACAGATCGACCATGAGAAGAACGGTGAGCTCGCGCTCTTCGGTGAATCGCTTAACGAACGGTTTGTTGGTGCGGGCGGTGACGTTCCAGTCGATCGTGCGGACGTCGTCGCCGGGCTGATACTCACGGACTTCGGCGAACTCCATGCCGCGGCCCTTGAAGGCGGAGGAATACTCGCCCGCGAACACCTCGGTGACGGTGTGGCGGGTGGAAATTTCCAGGAGCCGGACTTGTTTGGCGAGCTCGGCGGGGGTCATTGGAGGGAAGCAGGCATCTAGGCAGGAGGCATCAAGGCATCGAGGGTGGAATTATGGAACTGGGAGTGTGTCGAGGATGCGCTGGGCAACCATCTCAGAGGTGATCTCCTGTGCTTCGGCCTCGTAGGAGACGATGACGCGGTGACGCAGGACATCCAGCGCGATAGTTTTGACATCGTGTGGCGTGACATATGCGCGGCCATCGAGGAACGCGTTTGCTCGTGCGGCGAGCGTGAGGCAGATGGTTGCGCGTGGAGATGCGCCGTAGTCGATGAGCCGCTCGGAGGCGTCGGATGCGCGGGAACCGCGCGCGGTCCCATTGGAGCCGGCGGGAGTGGTGGGATTGTTGAGGCGGATGCCGTACGAGGCAGGGTCACGGGTGGCGTGGACGAGGTCCACGATGTAGTTGCGGACCTTGTCGTCAATGTGGACGCGATCGACGAGTTCGCGGGCGTGGGCGATCTCGCGGAGTGACAGAACATGCTGCGTGGGCTGCGGGGGGTGGGCCGTTGCCATGCGGTCGAGAATCTGGCGTTCCTGCTGCTTGGTCGGATACCCGACCTTGAGTTTGAGCATGAAGCGATCGACCTGGGCTTCGGGAAGCGGATAGGTCCCCTCCTGCTCGATCGGGTTCTGCGTGGCAAGCACGAGGAAGGGATCGGGGAGTGAGTAGGTTTCGTCGCCGATAGTGACCTGACGCTCCTGCATGGCTTCGAGCAGCGCGGACTGCACTTTCGCCGGAGCGCGGTTGATCTCGTCGGCGAGAACAAAGTTCGCGAAGACCGGGCCCTTGCGAGGAGCGAATGTGCCTTCGCGCGGGTTGTAGATCAGCGTGCCCGTGAGGTCCGCGGGAAGCAGGTCCGGGGTGAACTGGATGCGGCGGAACGAGGCGTCGATCGCCTTCGCGAGCGTGGAGATGGTGAGCGTCTTGGCGAGGCCGGGGACGCCTTCGAGCAGGACGTGGCCATTGGTGAGCAGACCGATCATCAGGCCGCGGATCATTTGATCCTGCCCGACGACGACCTCGGCCATGCGGGTGGTCAACGTCCGGAGGGGCGCGGCGTATCTGGCCAGTTCCTCGGCGGTCGGGGGGATCGGAGCGGGCACGGATCGGGACGAAGGTTCGGTCACCATGTCGGACAATTCTCCGCGAGAGGGGAGGGCGGCTGAGCAAGCGGGCGGCCGGATATCGGTCGGGCTGCCGCCCGATGAGCAGATCGGTTGTACGGTCTGAACAGGGACGCGCTCGGAGGGGTTTTCCGTCGCCGCGGAACGAGCCGACCAAGTCGTAGAGGGTCCGAAAAACAACACGGGCGGAAGGCCGCCCGTGCTTAGGAGATTCAGGAGAAATGTCGCCGTGGGGCGGATTTACTCGCCGAGGCGGGGAGCGTTGCCCTTGGGGGGAGCGGGGTTGAGCTGGATCTCGCCGTTGGCCTCTTCGAACTGGCGGATGACCTGTCCGAGGGAGATGGCCAGACGCTTGGCGCCGCGCCAGTTCATGACGACGCGGGAGCCGACGGTGAAGAGGAGGGCAGGGCGGTTGTCCGGGCCTGGAACGGGGAGGTTCATGCCGAAGTCCAGCACCACTTCATCGCCCGTCGTGGACGTACGGATGGTGTTGGCGTAGGTGTTGTGCATCTTGGACTCGTCGATGCGAAGCTCGACTTGCTGTTGCTGCTGATCGGCCATGTGAACTCCTTGTCAGTGGTCTGTGTAAGTCGTTGTCAAACGAATGGAAAGTCACTTGGAAAAGGGGCAAACGGTAGGCGGCGACTTGGCGATGGCGAGGGAAACACCTTGCCTCGGTCGGCACTGGGGTCTTCTCCCCTGTCTGCCCTGCCGCGGATGCCCGATCCGCACGCGGCTAGGGTGCGGTTGCGGGAACACGTCGAAAGCCCGGTCCGGGCGTGGCGTACCAACGTGCGTAAATGCCGGTGACAGGAATCGAACCTGCACGGGGGTTGAGCCCGGCGGATTTTGAGTCCGCTGCGTCTGCCAGTTCCGCCACACCGGCGTGGGGAGCAACGGTATGCCGGAGGATCGAATGGTCGAGCGTGGCCGAAAACGGAACGGGGCCCGATCGCTCGGGCCCCGCTGGGGAAGAATCTGGGTTGTCGAAAGCGGACTTATGGGCAGCCGGAGAACCACGCGCTCAGGTAGTCGAAGATGTCCTGGGCATCAAGGTGGCCGTCGCCGTTGACATCGGTGGGGCAGACTGGGGCGTTGACGGTCGGCTGGGCGTTGATGAGGCCCATAGTGCCACGGACCGCGATGCGGAATGCGAACTCGTGTCCGGTCTCGCTCCAAGACCAGGGAAGGACATTGTGGTCCAGGAACTTGCCGGTCGAGATGCGGGTTTGCGTGCAGATCGGGTTGTTGCAATCCGGTTTGGCGTAGGCGAAGAGTGTGCGCCCAATGATGTTGTTGCCGCCGGTCGCGCCGGAGCTGATCCAGTAGTTCTTGTTGCCCGGCAGTGTCCAACCGGCTGGGGCGCAGAAGACAAGCTTGTACGCGCTGAGCATGGTGCCGTTGTAATTGAGCGTGGCTCCCGGGATGAGTTCGGCCCTTGTGGCCTGAGCGGTCAGGATCGGCGTGAGACCGGGGAGCTTGCAGTCGTTGTCGTAGATCTCGGCAAAGCCGCGCACGGGGTTGCAGTTGCTCCAGATGTACGTTTCGAGATAGCACACCTGCACCTGTTCGCAGCCGGTGACAATGAAGTTGTCCGCGGTGCGGGGCAGGAAGGGGATCGAAAGATCAGCGTCGGAGGCCGAGCCACCCGCGGTGGGAGCCGGGCCTGCCGTGTTGAGATCGATCGCGCCGTTGTTCCACGCGACCGTGCACCCCTCGCCGGTGAGCTTCCAGGCGAGGTTGGAGCATCCCTGGCAGCAGGCCGCGGCGGTGGACCAGGGCGTGAGTGTGATTGGATAGGGCGGGGGACCGCCGGGGCCTTCACGCTTCATCGGTGCAAGGCCCATGACGCCGGCGGGGTTTGCCTGCGGCGTCGTGGTGGCCCAGTAGCTCGCATCGTTCGGGTCGGCGCGATCGGTGATTCCGATGAGCGAGACCCAGTAGGTCTTGCCCCCGTCGAGGAAGAGGCAGTCGCCGCAGAGGTTGAAGGAGTACGTCACCATTGTGTACCCGGTGGTCGCGGGGACTTCGGATTCGATGGCGGAGTTGGTGTAGACCTTGAAGGGAGCGTCCGCGGGGCGACCGTCGCAGTCTTCGTAGAACTCGAGTTGGGCTTTGTGGAGAACGGTGTTCGTGATCAACTGACCCTTGAACTCGAAGATTCGGTAGACGCGTCCGGGGCAGAGATAGAAGTCGTCGGCGGTCTTATTGGCAAAGACGGTACCGAAGTGCGAGAGTTGACCGTTTGCGGCGGGCGCATCGGTCGGGAACACAAGGCCGTCATCCCAGATGCATTGGCAGTCATCGGGGATGGAGTCGTTGTTGCAGTCGGTCAGGCCGCCGAGGAACGTCTCGCAGGCGTCGGGGATGCCGTTGAGATTGCAGTCGGTGGCGAGGACCGTGACCCGAGCAACGCAGGAGGAGACGAGTCCGTCGGAATAGGTGGCCGTGACGGTGACGGGCGTGATGCCGAAGGGGAAGTCGGTGGTGAGCGGGCGCGAGAAAGTAATAGTCTGCGTGGCGCCGGGGCCGGCGTTCGAGGGGGTCAGATTGATCTGGTTTGCTTGCACGGTGCGGGGCACGCAGTTCGCGCGCGAGTCAATGACGACATCCTGGCAGACGGCCATGGGGCGGACGATGATCGTAAAGGTCTGCGGGTCGGAGGTATCAATGCCGCCGTTCGCGGTGCCGCCATCATCGCGGGCGCGAACGCGGAATGTCGAGGTGCCAAAGCCGGTGCTCGCGAGCGTGTAGGAAAGCTGGCCCGAGGTCGAGACGGCGGGAAGAGTCGTGAACAGTGAGGGGTTCGAAACCTGATCGACGATGACTTGGGCGATCTGCTGGGTGGATTCGTTGGTCGGGCCGAGCGTGAAGGAAGTGATGAAGGTGGGGACGGAGTGTCCGGCCGTTGCTTCGAGCACGGCTGGCGGGTTTGTGGCGGTGAAGGTCGGCTTGTCGTTGACGGGAATGACGGTGATCGTGAATGTTTGGGGCAGGGACGTATCGATGCCGCCGTCGGCGGTGCCGCCGCTATCGCGAACCGTAACGGTGAACTGTGAGGTGCCGTTGGCGTCCGCGGCGGGTGTGTAGCGCAGGGTTCCTGTTGCATCAACCGTGGGAACTGCAGTGAAGAGCGAGGTGTTGGTGATGCCGCTGATCGCGTAGCCGAGCGAAGTCTGGGTGCTCTCGTTGGCGGGGCCGGGGTTGAAGGCGGAGGCCCAGTTGGTAACGGTGGCAGCACCAGAGTCTTCGAGCACGGCTGGCGGATCAGCGGCCGTGAAGGCGGGGCGATCGTTGACCGGACCGACTGTGATGGTGAAAGTCTGTGGCAGGGAGGTGTCGATGCCACCGCTAGCGGTGCCGCCGTCATCGCGAACGACCACGGTGAACTGAGAGGTGCCGAACGCATCGGTCGCGGGGGTGTAGCGGAGGGTGCCGGAGGCATCAACGGTGGGTTGAACCGAGAAGAGCGGGGCGTTCGAAATGCCGCTGACGGTGTAGCCGAGGTTCTGCTGGCTGCTTTCGTCGGCAGGACCGGGGATGAAGTTGGTTGCCCAGTTGGTGACGGTAGCCGCGCCGGAATCTTCGAGAACCGATGGCGGATTTGCTGCGGTGGAGGTTGGGCGATCGTTGACGGGGGCGACCGTGATCGTGAAGGTCTGCGGGAGCGAAGTGTCGACGCCGCCGTTGGTCGTTCCACCATCGTCTCGGACGACGACAGTGAACTGGGCTGTTCCGCTTGCGTCCGGAGCGGGGGTGTAGCGGAGGACACCAGCGGTATCAACGGTCGGTTGAACGGCGAAAAGTGAGGCGTTGGTCACAGCGCTGACGGTGTAACCGAGAACGAGCTGCGTGCTCTCGTTTGCGGGGCCGGGGATGAAGCTCGAGACCCAGCCCGTGACGACGGCAGGGCCGGAATCCTCGAGGACGGACGGGGGATTGGCGGCCACGAATGCGGGACGATCGTTGACTGGGATGACCGTGATGTTCGCGACGGCGGGCGCGCCGCCGATCCCGGCAGGGGTGGAGTTGAGCGAGGCCTGAACATTGAACGTGACGGGGCCGTTGAAGTCGGCGGGCGGCGTGTATTTGAGCCCGGCGTTGCCCTGCGCGGCGGTGATGAACGTGCCGTCAACGATCGGCGTCGTGCCGTCATTCTGGAAGAGCTGACCGGTGGAGAGGCCGCTGATTCGGAAGTGCGTGATCTCCGAGCCATCGACGGCGTTGCGCGTGATGATCAGGCCGCTGGCGGATTGCGTGTCTTCGAGCGTGGTGGCGCCTGAGACCGAGGGCGTGTCGGCGACAGCGGAGATGATGATAATCGCGGTGGCGAAACCGCCGCCGATGCCTGCGTTTGCATTTGAGAGCGAGGCCTGCACGTCGAAGGAACCATTTCCGACAAAGTTGGGAGCGGGCGTGAACTTGAGCCCGGCATTTCCCTGTGTGAAGGTGATGAACTGGCCGTTGGCGATCGGCGTGACGCCGTCGTTCTGAAACAGCGTGCCGTTGCTGATCGCGGTGATCTTGAAGTGCGTGACTTCCGCACCGTCCGCGGGATTGCGGCTGATGACCAGCCCGGTGGTCGTCTGCACATCCTCAAGAGTGGAGGAGTTGGTCACGCTTGGCGTGTCGGCGACCGGGGCGACGTCGACTGTGACTGTGGATTCGCCGGAGTCCGCGAGACCGTCGCTCGCGATGAAGGTGAACGTGGTGTACGGGGTGGCAAACTGATTGGGCGCGGGACGGAAGACGACGCGGCCCTGGATGTCCGTGACGGTGTCGTTTGCGTTGGTGATGGGAGCCAGGGTGCCGAACTGCAGCAACTGACCGAGAGCGGGGAGCGTCGGCAGGCGGAATGTGATGGCCGGGCTCGGGTCCGGATCGCTGGCCACGAGCGTGATGACCACATCGGTGTCTTCCAGCGTCGATGCGCTCTGATCGATCGTGGTCGGCGCGGTGTTGATCAGGCGAACCATCGCGAACTCGGACGTGCCGAGCGGCGCACCGGGCGGTGTCGGGAAGCCGCGAATGAACCCTGCGGCGGGTGCGAGCTCGGTTGCCGTCGCGCTGATGACGTTTTCGCCAGCGGGAATCGACGCGGTGAATGAGAAGGGGCCGACGTTGCCCGACGGGTCGGTCTGCACCGTTCGGAATCCGAGGAATGTGCGCCCTTCTCCGAAGTTGGTCGGATCTGCGGAAATGCTAGAGAAATACTCGATGCGGAATGTCGTGTTGGCCTTGGCCGCGAGCGTGGCCATGATCTGGCCACTGGGGATCGCGGAGACGAGCACTGGGTAGTTCTGCAGGGCATTGGGGCCGATCCGCACCACGCCAGCGGGACCGTTTGGTGTGACACCATCGTCATTCAGGTCGATGCCGAGCCGTGAGTTGTTGACGATGGAGTTTCCAAGGATCGAATCGGCCTGCGAGTCAACGCCGACCACGCGAACGCCGACCGCGTTGTTGGCAATCTGGTTGCCCTCGCCGGCAGCCGTGCCGCCGACGACGTTCGCGGAGGCGCTGTCCATAATGGTTACGCCCGCGGCGGCGTTTCCGACAGGTGAGCCGTTGGCTGCGATGCCGATCAGGTTGTTGCGAATCCGGTTACCCAGCGCGTCATTGCCTGCGATGGTGATGCCGTCGCCGCTGGTGAGCGAGGTCTGCCCGCCGATGATGTTTCGGCCGCTGCCCGGAGCGCCAATGAGGTTGCTCGGAGAGTTGAGGATGAGCACGCCCGCGTTTGTATTGCCGAGCGGGGTGATTCCATCGGCCGCCACGCCGATGTAATCGCCCATCACGCGGTTGTCATTGGTCGCGGCATCTTGGATGGTGACGCCGGGTCCGCCGTTGCCCGAGATGACGTTGCGCCGGGCGGCTTCCAGACCGCTGCCGTCACCGAAAGCGCCGATGCGGGTGAACGCGACTCCGTTGCGGAGGAGCACGCCGCCGAAGGCGTTGCCGATCGCGGTGGCTCCCGTTGCGCTGGTTCCGATGAAGTTGCCCTGCAAAAGGTTGCTGAAAGCGTTCGAACCCGAGATGAGCACGCCCTGTTGAAGGTTGCCGGAAATGATGTTGCGCTCGCCGGCGCTGGTGCCGCCGATGAGGGTGCGATTCACATCGTCGAGGTAGACACCCAGCATGTTTGAGAGAGGGCTCGTGCCCGCCGCGTTCACGCCGATGTAGTTGCCGGAGACGAAGTTGTTCGATCCCTGGCTGGTGAACGACACACCGACGTTGACGTTGCCCGCAATGATGTTCCGTTCCGCGGCCTGATTCTGGCTCACTGGACTGGTGCCGATCTGGTTGGACGATCCGGTGCGCACCCAGACGCCGTTGAAGTTCGGGATGGCGATCATGCCCGACACGTCGGTGCCGATGTTGTTGCCGGCGATGATGTTCGAGTTGGACTCGACGTACACGCCCGTTCGCAGGTTGTTATGAGAAGAGCCGGAGATGACGTTGCGCTCGAATGAGTCGCGGATGTTGTCCGCGTTGGTACCGATGGTGTTGGAGTTGGCGGTCGGGCGAATCCAGACGCCGAACTGGCCGTTGCCTCGGGGGGTGATGCCGTCCGGGCGAACGCCGATGTAGTTGCCGTAGATCCAGTTGCGAATGCCGCGTGCCGTATCGATGCGGACGCCCACGCCGAGCGCATTGATTCCGGTGAAGTTGTTGATGGAGAGACCGCGCACGATGCAGTCGGACCATTGGATGTCCAGCCCGATGGAGTCCGGTGCAGTCGTGCCCTCGATCTCAATCAGCGGCGGACCCTGATAAGTCTGGCCACCCTGACTCCAGCCGTCGATAAACACGATGCGTTCGACGGCGGGGAATGCGCCGACCGGAGAAATCGTCTTGACTTGGCCGATCGTCGGAATCGCGAACTTGACGAAGCCGCCGCCAGCGGTGTTGTTATCCAGGATGGCCTGACGAAGCGTGTTGGCGCCCGAGTTGGCGGTCGTGGTCACAAGGTATCGCTGCGTCTCGAACGCGCCGATGTCCGTCACGGCCGTTCCGTTGTTGTCGCCATCGGAGATACGGGGCTGGCCGCGCTGGTCGGTGGTGGTTGCGTCGGCGTTGGCGCCTGCGTCGAGCGCGGGAGAATCTGGCTGGAGCGCGAAGGTGAGTGGCTGGAGCGCGACGATTGCGTTGGTTCCGCCGTTGGTATTGATCGGGCTCAGTCGCGGGTTGGTCACTCCGACGATGTTCCCGTTCACGCCGTTGGTAAACGGCCCGCCAACGCCGATGAGGTTGTTGTTGCCAGTCGCCGTTTGGCCGGCGGCGAGATCGCGGAAGCCGCCGCCGGCGATATTGCCGGACAGGATCGTGTTCTTGACGATCATGCCGGAGTTGTTCGCATCCAGGATGGTGGACTCGGCGGCGGACCCGCTGGCGTTGTTGCCAGTGAATGTGCAACTTCTGATGGCGAGCGAGGCATGTGTGAAGTGGATGGCGCTTCCCATTGCGGATGTGTTGCCGCTGATGGTGGAGTTGAGCAGGACAATCGAGCCCGGAGCGGTGATCGCGTCAACGAACACGCCGCCGCCGGAGCCGTCGGTGGAGTTCGCATTGTCGTTGATGGTTGAGTTGGTGATATTGACGTTGTGCGGACCTGTTCCGCCGGCGACATAGAGCCCGCCGCCACGCTGACCCGGGCTCTGGCCCGATGTCGTGTTCCGGGTGATGGCCGCGCCGCTGAGATTGACCGTTGCGGCCCCGGAGGTCCGGATGACAGCGATGCCGCCGCCGAGTGCGTCGGCGTTGTTGGCGAAGATACGCGTGTCGGTGATGTTGAGTGTGCAGTTGCCAGCACCGCTCAGGGCGATGGCGCCGCCGCTGTTTGTGGTGTTGTTCTGGAAGAGCGAGCATTCGCGAACGGTGAGCGAGCCCGCGACGGCGCGGATCGCTGCGCCGTCGGTTCCTCCGCCATTGGTCATGCTCAGGCCGCGAATCTCAACCGTTGGTGCACCGGTGATGACGAACAGGGAGAAGGCCTGCACAGGGGCAATGGGGTCCGGCTGGACGATGACCTGGCTCGCCCCCGGACCGATGATCGTCACATCGCCGGTGATGGCCGGGAGGGAGGACATGAGGTTGATGAACACGGGCGGAGTGGTGATGACTCCGAGATTGAACTGGATCGTGTCCAGGCCAGGCGCGGTATTCGCATCGAGAATCGCCTGACGCAAGCTTCCCAGGCCGGTGTCGCCGATCTGTGTGACCTGGAACGTCGCGGCACGCGCCTGCAAAGCGGCCATGCTCGTCCCCAATGCGACAACGAACGCCGTGAGCGATCGCATCTTGGAACAAAGCGGCATGGTCAATCTCCACAGTCTCCAGCGTGACATGCGAACGCGGGAATCCGCGTTCGCCGGGGTCATTGGCACACACTTACGGTTGATCAGCCGGTCGCGTGTGCGTCGTAAACCACTGGGAACAATGACATTAGACCACGAAGGCCATTTGGTGACCAGCCGTAAGTCAAAACAAAATGACAGCATTTACCCTGTCGCAAGGGTTATTGGCCGAACCACTGTCAACACATGCCGGGTATTCGGACTGGGCTGAGCTGTGGGTAAGTTAGTAACTGTTCACTACAGGAACAAGCTCACGATCCAGATCACGATCAGCAATCCGACGATGCCGATGAAGATGGCCGCGAGTGTGCTGGCGAGTGAGCTCTTTTGCTTGATCATCGAAGGGGCTCCCGATCGAGTTGGAACAGACGGGGTGTGGGGCAGGGTCACTCACCGGGAATATACGAGATCGTACCTTCCCATGGGGAGCTGGCGGTGGCATAGAGCCGCTTGGGGATTCGCCCGGCCAGATAGCTCTGTCGTCCGGCGAGGGTGGCGTGGCGCATGGCGTGGGCCATGAGCACGGGGTCGGTGGCATGGGCGATGGCCGTGTTGAGCAGGACGCCGTCGGCACCAAGCTCCATGGCAATCGAAACATCTGATGCGGAGCCGACACCGGCATCCACGATCACCGGGAAGGTGGGATCGGCCTGTTTGAGGGTTTCCAGGCAGAGCACGATGTTGTTGCGGTTCAGAATGCCTTGGCCGGATCCGATGGGCGAACCGGCGGGCATGACGGCGGCCGCTCCGGCGTCCTTGATGCGAGCGGCGGAGATCGGGTCATCGCTCGTGTACGCGAGCACCTTGAAGCCGTCGGCGACGAGTTCCTTGGTGGCCTCGATGGTGCCGACCGGGTCGGGAAGGAGGGTTTTCTTGTCGCCGAGAACTTCGAGCTTGATCCAGCTTGCGCCAGGATTGTTCAGTTGCGAGAGGATTTCACGGCCCAGACGGGCGACTCGGACGGCATCCTCAGCGGAGAAACACCCGGCGGTATTGGGGAGGATGGTGTAGCGGGAGAGGTCAAGGAACTGCAGGAGCGACTCGCCCTTTTCGTTGATCAGACGTTCGCGGCGTACGGCGACCGTGACAACATCCACGCCGCTGGCTTCGAGTGCATCGCGCATCAGGTCATACGACTTGTACTTGCCGGTGCCAGCGATGAGGCGGCTGCTGAGCGTGCGGCCACCGATGATGAGGGGGCGATCCGCAGGGTCGGGTGTCGCGGGGCGAGAGACGGTGGGGGGGTGCGTTCCGTTTGATTGGCTCATGGATTATCCCCCTCCGACGAGTGTGACGACCTCGATCGAGTCTCCGTCGCTCAGTGAACGCTCGCCATGGTCGGCCTTGGGGATCAGCCGCTTGTTCACTTCGACCGCGCAGGCCGACTTTTCAAGACCAAGCTCGCGGACTAAGTCCGCGACCGAAGCGCCTTGAGGAAGCGTGCGGGGTTCTCCGTTCACGATCAGGGTCATGGGAAACAATAGGAGGTCCGGATCGGACCCTCCCCGTGTGGACATCCCGCTCCACGATCGCTTTTCCCCGTGTATCCGAAGGAATTCGTCGCTTGCGCTGAGTGTCCTTCCTGTGTAAACCTGCGTGGGGGCGGGTGGTCTCGGGCGATTCAAAGGGAAGCCGATACAGTCTGCCGGAGGCCTTCGCACCCATGGAAACGACCGCGCCAGTGACAACGCCTGCGATGCCGATGCCCGCCGCGCGGCGGAAGTCGATGCTTGCGCCGGTGGCGATCGTGCTGGTCGGAGTGCTGGTGGCCGGTTTCCTGGCGTACACGCTCACTGGGACAGGGAAGCGAAACACATACGCACAATCGTCGCCGGATGATGTGCTGCGTGCGGCTGTGGCGATGATCAAGAACGGGGAGACGCGGCAGCTGAGCACGCTCATCTACGCGGACAGTCCGGAGATGCGGACGGTCCTTGGGCAACTCGGCACAGTGCTGGAGAGCATGCAGAAACTCTCCGTTTCGAGCGCGAAACGGTTCCCAGAGGAGTTCCAGAAGCTCCAGGACGATGCGTTGGCCGCTGCGGAAGATCCGAAGAACAAGGGATTGGTCGCCCAGTTGATGATCGGCATGAATGAGTTCGGCAACGGGAAGCCGAGCGGGAGGCAGCCGAACGCGGATGATGTTCGGAACGCATTCAGCGCGATCCTGGCCGATCCGTTCGGATGGATCGATCGCAACGCGGCCCGCCTGACGACGGTGAAGACTGCTGACGACACGGCGAGCATCATGTTCGATGGACAGCCCGCTATTCCTGTGGTCGGACTTCCGATGAAACTCGAGAACGGCAAGTGGTACATCCATCTTCCGCTCAACGTCTCACCGATCTCGAACGTCATGCCCAAGTCCAAGCAGCAGTGGTCGATTCTCGGATCGGTGTTGAAAGTGACGGACAATGCGATGATCGATTTGCGGGCGGATGTGGATGCGGGGCGGGTGGCAGGGCTCAGGAATCTGACGGACAAGTTTCAGGACAAGGTGCTGTTTCCGATCGCCATCGCGTTCGCGTCGTATGGCAAGGAACTCGATGTTCGGGGACGGACGGACAGGCGGCTGGCAGCGTTGAAGACCCGTCAACGGGCGTGGGTGGATGCGAAAAAGAAGGCCGCGGCGACCGGGACGTCGGCGGTTTCGCCCAAACTACTTGAGGCCATCTCCATGGTGGCATCGACGCGCGTTGAGCAACTCGTTCGAGCGAACAAACCATTCGGCGTGGACAAAATGAGCGATGGAGAGTTCGAGGAACTCGTCGGCGGATGGCTGGCCGATGATGGACTCAGGATTCGCTTCGATGCGGAACTATCGGGGGAGTCGATCGAAAAATCGATTGTGCAGTGGCAGGTGGACCGCAAATCGCGACAGCCAGGTTCGAAACCACAGGCGAAGAAATAAGCTCAGAGGTCTGTCTGATCCGAATCTCTATGGCACCAGCACGTTGAGCGCGCCTGGCAGGATGCGGCAATCGAATCCGAATGAGCCATCGTCATCGAGAGCGGGCGAGAGTCCCGCGGCTTCGCCGTCGATCTGGAGGGGCCCTGCCTCGTCCATTGTGACAAGTATGTGTTTCCCTCGGCCGGCGAGAATGCTATCGGCATCGAGATGCGAACCCGCTGCCGTCGCCAGCAGCCAACCGGCGAGTTCGGCGGCGTGGGTGTGCGGGTAGAAGACGACGTCGAGAAGTCCATCGCTGATATCGGCGTTTCGTGCGGGATCCAGCCGCGCGGCGTATTGGCGGCTGTTTGCCACGACCAGCATGCCGCGAGCACGGTCCACGAGGTTGTTGCCATCAACGCTGACGGTCAGTTGAGGCACTCGCGGGTTGAGCAGTTCCTGCACGGCATGGCGAACATATTCAACGCGTGAGGTGCCGCCTGCGCGTGCCGCGGCCAGACGCTCGACCACCCCGGCGTCGAATCCGACGCCGATCATCAGCGAGAAATACCGACCGTTGCAGACACCCGCATCACACTTCTGAACGCGACCGCGCTCGATGGCTCTCAGGAGAGTATCGGCATTCTGGTCCATGCCGAACTCTCGGGTGAAGAGGTTTTCGGTGCCGAGCGGGTAGTGATAGAAACGGATGCCTGATTCGATGATGGCGGGAAGCGCGTGGTGGAGCGTGCCATCGCCGCCGGCGATCACGAGGAGGTCTGATCGACGGATGAAGTGTCGGAATACCGCGGGATCGAGGTCGCGACCGGCGGCCAGGGGTTCGACGATGTGACCGTTTTCGTGAAGGCACTCGCGCAGCGCGGCGGCTGCGGCGGCACCGGTGCCGCGGCCCGACTTTGGATTACTGAGGAGGAGCACTCTCATGCGACGCGCAGTGGCAGGAAAAATGTGGTTAGCCCAGCAGCACGCCGGCCGCCGCGAGGGTGTGGCGAATCACTGAAAATGCGACGGGCGCGACCGCATCCGCCACGAGCACGAGGAGCAGCAGAGGGAGATGCACGATCGAAGCGAAGAACACGGCGCGGGCGTGCTTGACCTCGCGGGTTCTCCAGAGGCGATAGCAGAGCGCGACATACGCGATGCCGAGCAGGGCTGCCGCAAAAAGCGAGACCGATCCGAGGCGGTCTCGCAGCAAGATGGCGGGAGCCATGGTCGCGGGAACGAGCACGATTGACCATGTGAAAATCGTCGTCGCCGTCATGCCGCCATCCGGGTCGGAGATCGGGAGCATCCGATAGCCGCCCTTGGCGTAGTCGTCACGATACATCCAAGCGATGGCGAGAAAGTGGGGGATCTGCCAGACAAACATCAGGGCGAAGAGCGACCAGCCGCCAGCCTCGAGGAGCGATTGTGCGCCGGCCCACCCGCCCCGGAGGGCGTTGCCGCTGGCAGCGGCTGTCCAACCGATCAGCGGCGGGAGTGCGCCGGGAATCGCGCCAACGAGTGTGTTAGTCGTGGTGATCGGCTTGAGCGGCGTGTAGAGCAGAACGTAGATCAGAATCGTCGCGAGCGACACGAGCGCGGGAGCGAGCCCTATACAGGCGAGCAGCGCGATTCCGAAAATCGAGAATGCCAGCCCCCATCCGAGAGCTTGATCTGGAGTAACACGATCCGTGGGAAGCGGGCGGCCGCAGGTGCGGGGCATTACGGCATCGCGATCGCGCTCCCACCATTGGTTCAGAGCGTTGGCGCCAGACGCGGAAAATGCGGTTCCGGCAAGGCAGACGATGGCCCGGAAGGCGAGGTCCCATGTCTCCCAGTGCTGGGTGACGGCCCCAAGGATGAAGCCGACCCCGGACGTGATCGTTACCATTCGCGTGATGCGCGGCTTGGTGAGTTCAACGATCGACTTCCGCAACCCGACCGGCGCGACATCGGCCGCCGTTTGGAGGGCTGGTGGCGCGGCTTCGGTGATCGGAGCGTGCGTGCTCATGCGTGGGAAGACATCCTTGGAGTCCTGCGATGGGGAGACCACTTTCAGGCCTGCTCCAGCGTCCGAAGTCCGTCAGCCGCTTATGATTTCAGCGTTGTCCCGGTAGCTCAGTTGGATAGAGCAGCCGCCTTCTAAGCGGCAGGTCGGGCGTTCGAATCGCGCCCGGGACGTTTGCTCTTTCGTACGTGCGAGTGTGTGCACTTGAATGAGCGAGTGTGCAAATCGGCCTTGTTTCATGGGGTGTTCGTGAGCTACACAGAAATGGAATTGAGCCGGAGGGAGATTTTCCCTCCGGGCTCATGTGTGAAGGTGTGGAAGCCTCTGGGTGGACCAAAAGTGGACCGCCTGGGTGGACCGCGGCGGCCTCGCTGTGGACCGCCTGCGGACCGCTGACGGAGGCGTCCGCTGGCTACTGGACGACATCGGGTGGAGGCGATGCGGCCGGTCCCGCCTGGGAAGCCGTGCCATTGCCGAAGGCATGTGCCACAGCCAACTGCATCAACGTTTGACGCAGTACCTTCGGCGAGCGCCAGCCATCAATGTAATTCCGCCTGGGTGGCAGCACCCTCAAGGGCAACAGCAAACCCGGCGAGATCATCTTGTTTCGCATCCACGTTGCGAACGACCTGCTCTACGTGGATATCGGCCGCGCCGAAGTTGTCGCGTTCTCCCTCGCCGAAATTCGGCGCCGCTGAAACGCCGCTACGCCTCAATCGCCGATGTCGAAAAAGGCAAGCGATGCACCATCAACGTTCCTTTTATCGGGCTATGCCGGCCGGATCGGTTTGGCCCGATGCTGCGTTCGCCAGATTGCGTTACTCAGTGGATCGAAACGTCGCGCGGGCCGATGAAAACCCTACCAGGGCCGGAGGCGGCACCTCGATCGATGCTTGCCGGAGATGGAGTGCGTGTTGCCCAGTTCAAACGAGTACATGCCCACAGACCAGGAGTGTTCGAAGCGCTGGTTCCGCTTCGCCACCGCTTGTGCGTGTGCACTGGCACTCATGGGCGTCATCGCGCTGGTCGGTTGGAATGCGAACATTTGGCCGTTCCGGCGCGACGCGGTCGGGGGACCGTCGATCCCGCCCACATCCGCGGCCCTGTTCATTCTGATCGGCGTGGCGATGCATCTCCCTGCGCGACGGAATCGCCCCAAATGGTGCCTGTGGGCTGTTCGCGTGATCGCTGGGGCGGTGTTCATCACCGGCGTGCTTCGGTTTGCCTCCTGCGTTACGCCCTGGGATGTGAGCATTGACAGGTTCATCTTTCACGGGGCTCAGAAGCACCAGATGGGGGCCGATAGCGCGGCACAGTTCGCGCTGGTTGGTGTGCTCCTTGGATTGCTCACCGTGCGTCTGGGGCGATGGGACGCACTACTCTGCGTTCCCTTCTTTGGCATGGCGGTGGCGCCCGCGCTCGTCGTGATCGGCCATCTCAACGGTGTTGGCGAACGCTCGGGTGCGTCGCTCTCCGGGGAAATGTCGCTGTTCGTGGCCTTGGGCTTTCTGATAGCCGCTGCGGGACTGCTGTGTGCGGACTGGGGCCAGTACTGGTCGCGGCGAGTGAAAGATGATCCGGATCGAGCAGCAGACGGGCGAAGCAGCGATCCGACCGAGAGAAAAGTCACGGTTGGCTTTGCGGCGGCACTGGTTACATTGACGCTGGTCAGCATCGGTGCCTATCGGAGTCTTCGTCAGTTCCTTGATGACTCCAAAGCGAACGACCACGCCCGCGACAACCTTACGATTGTCACCAGCGTGGCATCTGCGATGACGGATGCTGAAGCGAGCGCCCGGGGCATGGTGCTCTCCGGGGATGAGGAGTTCGCAGAGCGTTTCACTGGTGCGGTCCGGATCATCGGGCCGCAAATCACGCAGCTTCGTACGCTGACTCAGGACAGCCGGTGCCAGCAGGAACATCTGGCCATTCTGAGTCCGATGGTTGTGCGCAGATTGCAAGCCCTGCGAGAAGCGATGGCGCTTCGCCGCAGCTCCGGCGTTGAGCAGGCCAGTCTGGTGACCTCCTCAGCAGCGGCACGTGAAGCAACCGATGCGATCCAGAAAGAACTCAAGGAGATGGGGAGCGAGGAGCACCGGCTTCTGGCGACGCGCATTGCAACCGTCGCGGTCAGCGCGCGGATCACAATCGTGATCCTGACGGTGGGTGGGGGCTTGGGAATTATGTTTGTGGGCTTGGCGGGCTGGATGATTCTGAGGGACATTTCGACCCGGCGTGCTTCCGAAGAGCGACTCGCGGAA
>JBGANP010000161.1:0-3792 GCA_044222255.1 Phycisphaerales bacterium | reverse complement strand
GCTGAAGGTCTCGCCCCTGGTCGTAGGCCTGACACTGGTGGCGTGGGGGACCAGCGCGCCGGAGCTGGCCCTCAATCTCATCTCGGCGTACAAAGGCCGCGGCGACCTGGCGCTGGGCAATGTCGTGGGCGCGAACATCTGCAACATGGCTTTGGTGCTTGGCGTCTGTGCGCTGATGAAGCCGCTGGTGGTGCAGGAGCGGCTCATCAAGGTCGAGATCTGGCTCAACGCCGCGATCCTCGGGTTCATGGCCCTGCTGGGAGTGACCGGAGGCTTCCAGAAGTGGGAAGCGGGTGTGATGCTGGGAGTCTTCGGCGTCTACAGCACTTGGACAATCATGGCGGCCCTTCGGAAGACCGATGCCGCGAAGACTCCCAAGGCGGCCGACACGCTCGGCGATGATCCCACGCGTGAGAAGACCCCGATGGGCTGGCTGATGATCGGCGCATGCTTTGTAGGAGGCCTCGCGCTGCTCTCCTTTGGCGGCTCGCTCGCGAGCGACGGGGCATCGGGAATCGCTCTGGCTCTCGGCGTTCCGGCCGCGATCGTCGGCGTCACCATCGTCTCGATCGGCACCACACTTCCCGAGATGGTGACGGGCGTTATGGCGGTCCGCAAAGGCCAGACGGACTTGGCCATGGGCAACGCCATCGGCTCGTGTCTGTTCAACGCCGGCGCCATCTTTGGCATCGTCGGGCTGGTGTCGCCCCCGGGCGTCGACGGCACGCTCACGATACCGATCGCCTACATGGGCATTCTCGCGATCGCGCTCGTGCCGATCAGCCGCACCTTCGGAAAGACCGTGTCGAGGCTGGAGGGGGGGTTGCTCCTCGCTTCCTACGCGGGATTCCTCGTCGTGTCGGCGATCATGGCCATGAGGGGTTGAAGATTCTGGCCCCCCAGGGATCGGAATCTCGAACCGCGATCATTCCGGAGCGACTGTGATGCAGCGATGACGCGCTCTTTCGAGACAGTCCAGGAGGAAATCCTCGTCCTCGCGGCCCAAGCCGGGGACGCGGCCGCCTTCGAGGCGATTCTGCGGCGTTGGCTGCCGACCATGCGAAGGCACGCCGCACGTCTCACTGGCGATGCCGCAGCGGCCGAAGATGTCTCTCAGGAAGCGTGCCTCGCCCTGGTCGGCGCGCTGGCACGCCTCCATGATCCTGCCCTCGCTCATGGGTGGATGCTCCGCATCGTGACCCATAAGGCGGCCGATTGGGTTCGACGCCGCCGACGAGACCGAGAACTGGCTCGAACGATCCAGAATAGTGAACCGCGCACTGCCCCGAGCGACTTTGAGAGTGAGAACGGCTCCCAAGAACGGGTGGCGCTCATCCGCGCGACATGCATGCAGTTGCCGACCGAACTGCGCGCTCTGGTGAGCCTGTACTACGGCGAGGGGTTGTCGGTCGCAGTGATCGCCGAGGCGCACGGTGTTCCGGCGGGAACGATCAAGTCGCGCCTTCACGAGGCGCGGGGTCAACTCAAAGCACTTGTTGAAAGGATCTCGGCATGAACACATTTGACGACGACATCCGCGGTGCAATGCAGACGGGTGACGACGACGGCTCGCTTCGGAGCGCCGGAGACGAGGGCATGATCCAACAGGTGGCCGCGACATTCCGCAGCCGGATGCGGCTGTGGATCCTGATCACGTGGCTTGCCACGCTATTCTGGGTGGGCGTGGCGGTGTGGGCGGCGACCGCCTTCTTCCGCGCGCAGGACACGCGGGATTGGATCATGTACGCCTGCATCTTTCTGTTCGCCGGCATGGCAACAGCGATGCTCAAGCTGTGGTACCTGATGGAGCTGAACCGCAACACCCACACCCGTGAGATCAAGCGACTGGAACTGCAGTTGGCCCGGCTCGCGGGGAAGACGACGTAGCTGCGAGCGGTGCCGTTCAGGCGGAGCCTTGGCGAGACGGCATCACGACTGGGTGGCGGGCTCCTGCGCGAGTCTCTCTCCGCCTTTGCGGGCGCTATTTGTGACTCGTTCTTTATCGCGCAACAGATGGCGAATGACACACCCCTACTCCCACAACGCGATCCGCAACCACCAGTGGAGAACCAAGATCGGAAGCAGAATAGCACCCGCACGTATCAGGTAGCCCATGAACGACGGCATCTTGACACCTGCAGACTCGGCGATTGCACGCACCATGAAGTTGGGACCATTGCCGATGTAGGTCATGGCTCCGAAGAACACCGCGCCCGTCGAGATGGCCGCGAGCAGCCGGGCGCCGTCCCCGGTTAGCAAGCGCGCCTCAATCGTCTCGCGCGTAAGCTCGGCGTCTCCGACTGCGAGTTGGAGGAAGTTCATGTAGGTCGGGGCGTTGTCGAGCACCGCGCTCAAGAGCCCGGCGAGGAAGTAGAACTGGGTCGGAGTCCGCACGTTCAGCGCCGGGCCGTGAGCGGCGAGGTACGCGAGCGCCGGGACCATCGTGGCGAAGATGCCAAGGAACAGCAGCCCGACCTCCTTGACCGGAAAGAACGAGAACTCGTTGGCGAGGTAGAGCTCACGATCGGAGGCAAAGTACGCGGCGGCGGCGACGATGATCTGGAACGTCGCTCCAACCGGGAAGTGGCCGGTCCACCCCGCTCGCCGCAGCAGCGGGTCGATGAACACGCCGAGCACGATCAGCACGAGGCACACCATCCCGGTTCGCCCTTGCAGCGTGAACGGCCGACCGCGCGGGCGCCGGTGGAGTTGCGGTTCCGGTGCGTCGGTGTGCTGCACATTCCACCGGTTGTGGGTGCGCTCGAAGTACGAGTCCATCGCGAAGAACAGCGCCAGGAGCGGGCCCACGGTGATGATCCAGCTCAGCGGCAGATGGGTAAGCGTCCAAGCGAACGGCACGCCCTTGAGGTAGCCCAAGTACAAGGGCGGATCCCCGATGGGCGTGAGGCACCCACCGCAGTTGCTCACAATGAAGATGAAGAACACCACGTGCATCGGCCGCAAACGCCCGCGGTTGAAGCGGATGAAGGGACGTATCAGGAGCACCGAAGCGCCCGTTGTTCCGACGACGTTCGCCAGCACGGCGCCTATCAGCAGGATCAGCGTGTTACTCCACGGCCGGCCCTGCCCGCGAATATCTGTCAAGATCCCTCCCGACACGACGTAGAGCCCGCCGACGAGGGAGATGAAAGAGAAGTACTCCCGCGCAGCGTGGAGTAGTTGCTCGCGGCCGTGCACCCCGTATCCGATCAGGTAATACGCCGACACGATGGAGCCGAGGAAGAACGCCACATCCGGGAAAAACGCGTGCCAGAGCCGGCCGTTGATGAGCGGCATGGCCGCGATCAGGACCAGCAGCAAGGCGAATGGGGTGACAAGGATGAGCGGGACTTGCGGATGACTGGCTGCGTCGAACTGCGCCGGAATGAAGCCCATGAGCGTCCAGCCGCACAGAGCGCCGAGAACACAGGCAATGGCCCACGTCAAGGGACCGGAGAAGCGGTATTCCGATGGTCCGGGCATTCAAGCTCCAAAGACTTCACTGATCGACGCACTTTCATAAAGCGTGACTCTACGCACCGCGGTGGGATTCGCCCCGATAAGACGAAAGGAGTCAAGCGGCTCCGCCTATACTTCGAAGTCAACCCGCTGCACGCCCGCATCTTCATGCAAGCGCCCCGCGGTGGGGCTCATCGTTGAGCCGGTCTCTTTCGACCATCGGCATGATCCACCCGGCCATGACCGGCCCGGGGGATCACGCCCGGGAGTATCGCATGAGCACGCGTGACGCCTACGTGGACAAGTACAAGGCCCAGCTCGACCTCGTGGATG
>JBGANP010000160.1:0-3823 GCA_044222255.1 Phycisphaerales bacterium | reverse complement strand
TGATAAGGAAGCAATTTCGCGAGAGCCTTCACCCGGTCTTCCTTGTTCGTCGCGAGGATCATCTCCCGCATCGCCTTGATGCGGTCGCCCTCGAAGAACATGTGCTCGGTGCGGCAGAGGCCAATGCCCTCGGCGCCGAAGTCGCGTGCACGCTGCGCATCATCGGGCGTGTCCGCGTTGGTGCGGACGCCGATCGTCCGGTACTTGTCGGCCCACTTCATCACCGTGGCGAAATCGCCGCTCATCTTGGGCTCGACCGACGGGACCGCGCCGGCGAGAACCTCGCCGCTGCTGCCGTCGATCGAAATCACGCTGTCGCGGGTGTACGTCTTGCCGCCGACCTTCATCGTGCCGGTGGCGGCATCGATCTGCAGTTCGCCGGCGCCGACAACGCAGCACTTGCCCCAGCCGCAGGCGACGACCGCCGCGTGGCTCGTGCGTCCGCCCGTGCTGGTCAGGATGCCGGCCGCGCTGTGCATGCCTTCAACGTCCTCGGGGCTGGTTTCCTTACGAACCAGGATCACCTTCTCGCCCTTGCCCGCCCGCTCCACGGCTTCCTGCGCCGTGAACGCGAGCTTGCCGACGGCGGCGCCCGGCGACGCCGGGATGCCCTTGGTCAGCACTTCGGCCGTCTTCTTCTTCGCCGGGTCAAAGCTCGGGAGCAGGAGCTGCGTGAGGTCGCCCGCGGGGATGCGGAGGACCGCGGTCTTCTCATCGATCAGTCGCTCGCGCACCATATCGCACGCGACCTTGACGGCCGCCGTGCCGTTGCGCTTGCCGGTGCGCGTCTGGAGCATGAAGAGTTCGCCACGCTCGATGGTGAACTCGATGTCCTGCATGTCCTTGTAGTGCTTCTCCAGCTTCTGCTTGATCTTCAGAAGCTGCTGATAGACCGCCTTGTTCCACTTGGGCATCTCATCGACCGGCAGCGGCGTGCGGATGCCCGCGACCACGTCCTCGCCCTGGGCGTTGATGAGGTACTCGCCGTAGAAGTGATTGTCGCCGGTCGCGGGGTTGCGGGTGAACGCGACGCCCGTGCCCGAGTCTTCACCCATGTTGCCGTAGACCATCGACTGGATGTTCACGGCCGTGCCGTTCAGGCCCTGGATGCCCGCGATGCGCCGGTAGCTCACCGCACGCTCGCCGTTCCAGCTCTTGAAGACGGCTTCGATCGCCAGCTCGAGCTGCTTGAACGGGTTCTGCGGGAACTCTTCGCCCACGTGGCGCTTGTAGACGTTCTTGTACTCGTTACAGAGTTCGACGATGCCCGCCTCCGGCACCGCCGTGTCTTCCTTGGCCTTGTACTTGGCCTTGATCGCCTTAAACGCCTCTTCGAAGTGATGATGATCCACGCCCATCACCACGTCGCCGAACATATTGATCAGGCGCCGGTACGCATCGAAGGCGAAACGGCGGTTCTTGGTCGAGAAGGCCAGGCCCTCCACCGCCGCGTCGGTCAGCCCCAGGTTCAGGATCGTGTCCATCATGCCCGGCATGCTGACCGCAGCGCCGGAGCGGACCGAGACCAGAAGCGGGTTGGAGTTATCGCCGAACTTCTTTCCAAGCTCTTTCTCGAGCATGGCGATGTTCTTGTGCACCTCGTTCATCAAGCCGTGCGGCAGGCGCTGCCCGGCCTTGTAATACGCGGCGCACGTATCAGTTGTAATGGTGAAGCCGGGAGGAACGGGCAGGCCGATGCTCGTCATATCCGCCAGGTTGGCGCCCTTGCCGCCGAGGAGGGGCTTCAGGCTCGCCTCGCCCTCGGTCTTGCTCTTGCCGAAGTAATAGACCATCTTGCCGGGCTTGCTGCGGAACGTCGGGGTCGGGCCGACGCCCATCCCGGCGATCCGCGCGACCTTTTTGATGGCCTTCTTCGAGTTGCTCGAAGCGGCGTGCTTGACCGAGACCGGCTTGGGCATGGTGCTCATTCCTTACTCTCACTTGTTGCTTGGGCGGACCGGGCTCAAATACCCGGCGGCGATGTGGGGGATGAAGTGGGCTGGATTCGACCGTCCGGGCGGCAGAAGGACCGAGGCGCAAAGCAACAACCAAACAAAGAACGACCCAAGGCTTTGTGCCGCGCTCCCGCTGGACGCGCAGGGACAAAGATTCTAGGTCGCGAAAGAGCGCCCGACGACCTTTGGAGGTGCTGTGAAACGGCTGTTTTTTGAGCTGCCGCGGGCACCGAGCCCCCCAACAGTCACCCGGTGCTGCACCGATCCGTTGATCTTCCTGCTGATCCCCTGCAGGTCTTGGCCCTTTGGCCGGCCGACCTTTCCCTGTACGCACGCTGGGCCGGGGAATGTGAAGGTGGCCGCTGGACCACTCTGGGCATCGCCGGGCGCACCCTGATCGCCTCGAACGCGACCGAACTGACCGCCTTGCTCGCCGAAATCGGTGACTTCCCCCACAAGGCCGTCGGGCTCGGCGAGCCATCGGGCGATCTGCCGCCCGGTCCGGGATGGTTTGGCTGGATCAGTTACGACGCGGGACGCGTCTTTGAGCCGGCGCTCAGCGATTCTCCCCTCGCGCCCGCTTCGCAATTGCGGGCAAAGTCCGATCGCGCCTGGCCGCTTGCGGAATTCCGGCGGGTCGAGACCTCCGTCGCGTTCGATGCGATCGAGCGGCGATGGGCACTGACAGGCGACGCAGCGGCCATACGCCTCGCACACCTGCAACGGGCGCGGCCGCCGATCCCGGCGGCGGACCTTCGCCTCGGACCAATCGAGAGCAACACCGGCCGGACACGCTTCATCTCTGCTGTTGAACGCGCGATCGAGTACATCCGCGCCGGCGATGTCTACCAGGTCAATCTCTCGCACCGCCTCTCGTGCCCCTTCTCGGGTTCGACCCGCGATCTCTTTGCCGCGCTCGCCGGTCGCGCCCGGCCGTGGCACGGCGGCTATTTCGAGAGCGGCTCCCTCCCGTATGCGCTCGCGAGCGTCAGCCCTGAACTCTTCTTTGAGTTCGACCCGCGAACGCGCGAGCTGCGCACCCGCCCGATGAAAGGAACGCGTGCGATCCCGACCGTGCAGGACGAGGCGAGCGCCCGGCGCGATCTCGAATCGAGCGCCAAGGACCGCGCGGAACTCGCGATGATCGTCGATCTGATGCGCAACGACCTGGGTCGCGTGTGCGACCTCGGCAGCGTGCGCGTCGAACTCCCCCGCCGCATCGAGCGCCACGCCTCGGGCGTGCTCCAGTCCACGGCCACCATCTCCGGCTCACTCCGACACGGCTTGCGCATTTCCGATGTCATCGGCGCGATCTTCCCCGCTGGCAGCGTCACGGGCGCTCCCAAGATCCGCGCGATGCAGATCATCGACGAACTCGAGCCAGTCCGGCGCGGGCCATACTGCGGCAGCATGATCTGGATCGGGGATGACGGGCGGGTGTCGGCGAACGTCATGATCCGGACGGCGTGCGTGAGTGCACCGAATGGTGCTGCACGCTTTGGGGTTTTCGATCCGGCAACGTTGGATTACAGCGCTGGAGCGGGGATTGTGTCGGATAGCGACCCGGGCGCGGAGTGGGACGAGACGATGGCAAAAGCTGCCATACTCACTTCGTCTTCCGCCACTGCGCAAGGCATGAAAGAACTTGGCGGTCACGCGGCGATCGATGTTCGAGTGACGCCTGTTGCACGCCAAGGCATCACAACTCGCGGATCGTGAGCCCGCTTCTCTATCGCATCCAGCATCGGCCCCGGCGAGAGCGTCCCGATCACGAGCGCCTCGGCCTGCGGCTCTCCCACCTCGATGATCCCGAGTTCCGCAAGCACCGACCGCACCACCTCGACGTTCTTCCCTGGGTGCACGATCGC
>JBGANP010000043.1:0-29712 GCA_044222255.1 Phycisphaerales bacterium | reverse complement strand
GGGTGGATTGCAGGGTGGACATGTGTGAATCCTGGGTGTTTAGGGGTGCGGAGTACAGGCGGCCTGCGTTGTGGGGGATGAGGCGGGAGGGGCGAGGGATGTGCGGGAGGGGAGCGCGCTGATGTGGTGGATGTGGATCTGGTCTGTCAGGCCGGCGGCGTCGACGCGGGCGCGCAGGGTGTCGACGGCGTGCCAGTCGGCGACGAAGGCGAGGATGCGGGAGGAGGGGCAGGAGGTCGGGTGATTGGATAGGGATTGGATTGGGGGGAGTTCGGTGTGATGGGTGTGGTCGGTGTGCATGGGGGTCTGGCTCTCAGAGCAAAATGGGATGGTTGTGCCGCGGTTTTGTGCGGATTTCGTGGATGAACGTACGTGTGGCGTGGGCGGGCGCGGGTGTACTGGAGGTACACTTACGGGTGTACTTCAAGTACACCACGAAGCACTTGCCAGGAGTGGCGTATGCCGACGAGCACGCGGGAACGATTGATCGAGGAGGCGGGGAACCTGTTCTATCGGAACGGGTTCCAGGCGGTCGGGCTGGACCAGGTGATGGATGCGGTGGGGATCAGCAAGACCGCGCTGTACAAGCACTTTGACAGCAAGGACGATCTGATCGTGGCGGTGCTGGTGGAGCGCGACAAGCGGGACATCGCGGAGATGGAGCGGTTCGTGATCGAGCGCGCGGATGGAGACCCGCTGGGGCAGGTGGTCGCGATGTTCGACCAACTGGATGTGTGGTTTCAGGATCCGGAGTTTCGCGGGTGCCTGTTCATGAACGCGGCGACGGAGTTTCCGTCAAAGCATGATCCGATTCATCGCGCGGCGGAGGCGCACCATCGGCATGTGGTGGAGCTCATTCGGCTGCGACTGGAGCGGGCGAGGTTTGCTGATGCGGAGCAGGTGGCGCAGCAGATCATGCAGGTGATGACTGGCGCGATCATCGCGCGGCACACGCGCGGGGCGACGGATGCGGGAGAAGTGGCGAAGGGGACGGTGGCGCGGATGATCGGGGTGGAGCAGGGGGTGGGGTGAGGGGAAATCGGTGACCCGTGCGGACTGCGTGCCGCTGGGTCCTTCCGTTTTTCCATCGGATTCGAGCAACGCGTGGCATTCGAGCACCTGGTTGCTAGGCCGGAGGGGTAGTAGCACCGAAGCGGGCGAGGTAGTGCCAGACGCGTTTGAGGGCTTGGTCGTCGAAGCGGCCTGAGCGGGCGGCATCGCCGAGGATGCGGGGAGTGAGCAGGTTGTGTTCAGCGAGGGCGAGTCCGAGAGCGACGTAGTTGGGGCCGCGGTAGGTGGGGTGTTGCCGGAGCGTGCCCGTGGAAAGAGAGAATCCGGAATGGAACTCGATGGGGCAGGGAAGTGCGCGGGCGAGGTCTTCGGTGTGCGTGCCCGCGTGGCTGGGATCGAGCACGAGAGCCTCGACATCGCGGGCGATGAGGATGGGGCCGTGGATGTGGGCTTCGATGTACAGATCGATGGGATCGCGGGTGGGATCCGAGGCGTCGGCGGCGAGGAGATCGAGGAGATTGCACCGGTGGGCGAGTGCGAAGTTCGTGGGGTTGTAGAAGCTGTCTGGGTAGCAGAAGGTGGCACGGGTGTGGGTGTGCGGGGCCAGACGGAAGTGGGCGGAACCGAAGCGCGGGGATGCGCCGGTGTTGCGGTGGAGGTGATTGAGCGCGCCGTAGCGCGGGCGGTCCGAAGATGGGGCGTGGTCGTACGCGCCTGCGAAAATGCGACTTTCCCAGAGAAAGCGATCGCCGCCGGGATGGGCGGTGAGACCTCCGTTGCTGGTTCCGGTTTCGAATTGGGAGCGGTAGATGCCGTCGCGGGCGAGAATGGCGAGGAGCGGCTCGCCGCGGAAGAGGCGGTCGGGGTGGAAGTGGAGGTTGACGCGGAGGTCGGGAGGAAGAGGCGGACCGGGTTGCGCGAGGGTGGCGATGTGGGCGAGTGCAACGGAATGGGGAGGGCCAAGGTGCATGGCTGTGGACGGTATCGGCAAGTCTCGGCAATGACGTTGCAGCATCACGGGTGGCCGCCCGGAGCGACGCAAACCTGTGGCACTGCGAGAGCGGAACAGAGGCACCTCCTCCGATCCTCGCCGAGCCTCGGATCACCTCCCCCGATAGATCGGGGGAGGGGGGGAAGAACGCGTTATTTCTTTGGTGAGTCTGCGGGCTTGGGCGCGTCGGGTTTGTGCGTGGTGGACGATTCGTCGGAGCGGGCGTTGATCTTGCCGAGGGCGGCGGGGAGCTCGATGCCGGCTTGTTGCGCGAGTTCGTGGAGGCGTGGGAGCGCGCCGACCATGCCGCTGAGGAAGTCGGTGGTGGCGTTGCGGCCGTTGGCGTTTTGGCCGCCTTGGTCCCAGACGGTGATCTTGTCGATCTTGAGATTCTGGATGGCCTTGACCTGCTCGGCGACGAGCTTGGGGAGTTGTTCGATGAGGAGGAGCGTGGGGCCGACGGCGGGGTCGGAGCCGCAGGCCTCGATGAGTTTGCGGTAGCCCTCGGCCTTGGCTTCCATGACTTTCTGGACGCCGGTGGCTTCGGCCTGGTACTTCATGAGGGTGGCGTCGGCCTGGCCGCGGGCTTCGCGGCGGACTTTTTCGGCCTCGGCTTCGGCGGCGATTTCGATGCGCTTCTTCTCGATTTCCTGGGGGGCGAGTTCCTCTTTGGCGAGGCGGGCGAGCTCCTGCTCGCGCTGCGCGATGGAGATGGCTTCCTGCGACTTGGCCATGGCGACATCGGCGCGGCGGCGGGCCTCGGCCTGGACTTCGGCGAGCTTGGCGTTGGATTCAGCGACGGTGGCGGCGGCGGAGTTTTCGCCGGTCTTGGCGGTGGCTTCGGCCTGAGCGACGCGGACGCGTTGCTCCTGTTCGGCGGCTTTCTTGGCGGCGACGGCTTCGGCCTCGCGCTGGGCGGAGGCGATTTCCATGTCGCGCTTGGCCTGGACTTCGCCGGTGATGGCCTGGGCTTCGGAGGCGGCGACGGCGACGCGGCGGGCCTGCTCGGCGTTTTTCTGGCCTTGCGCGGCGGTGGCGGATTCGTTGGCGACCTGGACGGTGCGCTCGCGGACGGCGATGGCCTCGCCGATCGCGCCATCTTTTTCCTGCTGGGCGACCTCGACCTTGGCGCGGTTGATGGCTTCGGCAGCGGCTCGCTTGCCGATCGCGGAGATGTAGCCGGACTCGTCGGTGATGTCGCGGATGTTGACGTTGATGAGTTCGAGGCCGATCTTGTTGATTTCCTGGGCAACGTTCTCGTTGATCAGGTTCATGAACTTCTCGCGGTCCTTGTTGATCTCCTCAATGGTGAGGGTCGCGATGACGAGGCGGAGTTGGCCGAGGATGATGTCCTGGGCCTGCTCGCGGACCTGGGGCGTGGGGAGGTTGAGGAGGCGCTCGGCGGCGTTGTTCATCAGCACCGGATCGGTGGAGATGCCGACGGTGAAGGTCGCGGGGACGTTCACGCGGATGTTGTTCTGTGAGAGGGCGCCTTCGAGGGGGATTTCGATGGCGAGGGGTTCGAGGGAGAGGTAGGCGTAATCCTGGACGAGGGGCCAGACCATGGTGCCGCCGCCGTGGATGCAGCGGGAAGCGCGGCCGCCGCCGACTTTGCCGAAGACGACGAGGATGCGGTTGGAGGGGCAGCGGCGGTAGCGGACGGAGACGAAGATGAGGGTGGCGAGAACAATGAGCACGACGACGGCGATGCCGCCGATGATGTAGAGGGAGTTGCTGCCGCGATCACTGAGTTGTGCGAGGACGAGGAGAGACATGGGCGTGGGTTCCTTGAGAGACGGGGCGTGAGAGAGATTCGTATCCGCGGGATTCGTTCGAAGACTCGCTCATCCCGGGCGTGTGTTGGAGTCAGGCCTTGCGGACGGTGATGGTGTTGTCGGGGTTTATTCCGACAACGTTGACGCGAGTTTTGCTCGGGAGCGTGTCGTCGGGGGTGATGGCGTTGAGGATGCGCTGCTTGTCGTCGATGACGAGGGTGACCTGGCCGCGGCCGGTGTTGTTGCCGGGGATTTCGACGTAGACGGCACCTTGCAGTCCCATGGCGCGGCTGATGTTGATGTTGCCGCTGGCGGAGAGCTTGCGCATTCCGGCGAGGAGGAAGAGCTGGAGCCAGACGATGAACATTCCGAAAGCGAGGCCGGTGAGAATGACCCAGATCATGTCCCACGTCGTGGCCTTGAGCGCGGCGAGGCCGCCCCAGCCGAAGCCGGTGATGAAGCCGATGATGCTCTGGATGGAGAAGAGTTGGGAGGCGTCGGTGTGGCCGTGGTGCGCGCCGTCGGCGCCTACGTGGGTGTCGATGTGGGTATCGACGTGCGTGTCGTGGCCGCCGATGCTCATCATGACGATGCGGATGACCAGCAGCACGCTGCCGAGCACCGCGGGGATCGAGAACCAGAGTGCGTGACCAGTGAAGAGAGCGTCGAGCATGGTGAGCGTTCCGCCTGCGTGAGTGAGAGACTTGGCGGCGCAGTCTACAGCATTCGCCGGAGTGATTGGCGAAATGTTGCTCGCAGTTCCGGGATGTGGGAATGCGAGCCGTAACTGCCTGTCGGTTGGGTGGTTACGGAGATGAAATCGGGGCGTTCATTCGCCCAAGCAATCCCTGTTTCACGCGGGGCCATTCATCGGCGAGGATGCTGTAGAAGACGGTGTCGCGGAGCATGGTGGGGCCGGCGGGGTCGGGGCCGGAGGGGACGATGCGGTTGTGGCGGAGGGTGCCCTCGCGGGTGGCGCCGAGTTTGGAGATGGCAGCCTGCGAGTGGAGGTTCGTGCCGCCGGTGGTGAGCTGCACGCGGATGGCGGTGGGGGAGAGTTCCTCGAAGGCGTGGCGGAGCATGAGGAACTTGAGTTCGGGGTTGACGCGTGTGCCGTGGTGAGCGCGGGCGATCCAGGTGCGGCCGATTTCTACGCCGCGGTTTTGGGGCTGGATGTCCATGAAGGTGGAGCGGCCGATGGCCTTACCGGTGGGGAGGTGGATGATCGCGAGAGCGACGACATCGGGAAGCGAGTTGACGCGTGCGATGTTCTGCTCAAAGCCGGCGAGAGTGAACTCCGGCGGGGCTTGCGGGGTGTGGCGGAAGAGTTCGGGGTCCGCCGCGGCGAGAAGGTCGGGGGCGTGGCGTGACTCAAGCGGTTCGAGGCGAAGAAGAGTGCCGGAGAGGGTGGTGGGGGAGATCCACATGGGTGAGAGAGTAGGGGATGTGCGGTGTTTGGCGCGGATGTTCCAGCACGCGCAGGTTGCCGCGAAGCGCGGCGAACCCGTGGCACGATGTGTTGGGCGTGTGCGAGTTATGGCAAGGTGGGAGAGATGGTCGCGGGGTTCGCGACGGGGATGGGCCAGAAGGAGTAGTCCTTCGTGGTGTTCACCGGCTGCGCGGGAACCTTGAGCTGCGTGCCGACGTGCCAGTCGGCGAAGAGGAGATTGGCCTTCATGTCGGCCGCGGCGGTGGGGGAGCCGCCGCCGCGCTGGGTGTACCAGTAATACTCGTTATTGCCGCCGCCGTCGGCGTTGAAGATGGTCATGGAGCCGAGGATCCAGGTCTTGCTGGGTGTGGCGATCTCGGGCATGTGGCCGCCGCCGTTGGGGACGAGGGTGGCGATTTCAGAGTTGCCCTGCGTGGAGGCCGTTGGCTTTGATCGTTGGTGCGTAGCTGGGCCAGGAGTAGATGGACTGATAGCCGAAGCCGGGATGGTGCCAGCGCTCGCAAGGGGACTTGAAGGCCTCGATCTCGGGGAGCGGTGGTAGTGTCGGAGTCGGGCGGGGGCGCGACGTCGAGGATGTAGCGATTGAGCGGGCACTGCTCCCCATCGCCTTTCTGGTCGATGTCGTAGAAAGGAAGCTGGCCCTTCTTGCCGCCGAAGAGGGTGCCGACGATGACGTTGTTTCCGCCGAGATTGGTGGTGGCCTGGGGGAGCTGGTTGTCGTAATCGCCGAAGTAGAGATTGATGGCGACGCCGAGCTGCTGGAGGCGCGAGCCGCAGACGACGATGCGGGCCTGGTTGCGAGCGCTGCCGAGCGCGGGGAGGAGAAGGGCGACCAGAAGCGCGATGATGGCGATGACCACCAAAAGCTCGATCAACGTAAAGGCGCGGCGTCGCATGAGTGTGTTATCGTACGAGGGCGGGGGAAACATCAGATGAAGGAACATTGAGTTGCTCACGCCAGATGGCTGCGAGTGTGTGCTGGAACAAGCCCGCGGCGCGGGCCCGATCGCAGAACGAGCGGGCGGAGGCGGCGAAATCGACGCGAATCTGCGGGTTTTCGAGGTAGCTGCTGATCGGCACGGCGAGCCGGCCGAGCGAGGATGATGGGGCGACCAACACGGGCCATCCGGGCAGGACGCCGGGAAACGTGGCGATGGGGAGGGCCATGCTCAGGGCGAGCGCCGCGGCGACGGGGCCACAACTGGGCGTGGTGGCGCCGTCGGGCGAGGGAGCATCATCGACGATGGCGAGGTCCGCGGCGATGGCGAGCTGCGCGAGGGAGAGATCGGCGATGGTGAGCCCCCAGCGGCGGGAGTGGGCGGCGACGTACGCCGCGGCACGGCGTTCGAGAGTTGCGCCCTTGCGGAGAAGAAGAACGGTGCGATGGCCGACCGCGCGGAGCACACCGAGCGCGAAGGAGATGCGATGGGCATCGGCGCGAGAGGGCGGATCGGCGAGGAGGGCGATGACGACGTCCTCGGTCTTCAGATCGAGAGAATGGCGGAGCGCGGTGCGATCGATTGAGAGGGGGCCGCCGGGCTCGAAGGCGGGGGCGGCGATGCGGCGGATCGTGGGAAGCCAGCGCTCGGCCTGCGATGCGCCATCGCGGGAGAGGAGTGGCGCGAGGGCGCGTCGTGTGGGGTTGTCGTAGGCGATGAGGACTTCGCGGCCGGTGGCGAGGTCGGAGTCTGAGGGGAGCGATCGCTGCGGCGCACACGGGGGGCGGGCCACGACGGCGCAGCGAGCAGGCGAGCCGGGGCCGGAACCGAAGATGGCTCGCGCGAGGTGGAGCGCTTCGAGGGACCAGCACTGGATGAGATCTGGTTGCGGCGCACCGGCGAGTTCCCGGGCGGCACGCAGGCGGCGGAGAGCGATGATGTGGGGATCGCGACCGGGCACGAGCGAGCGGCGCGGCGGCACGCGATCGGTGGTCAGGATGCCGAGTGACCAGCTGCGCTGCTCATCGGCCTCCGAGCCGACAATCCAGGCGTGATGCTGTGCGCTCGGGATGGTGCGCATGGCCTCGGCGCAGGCGAGGAGGCCCTCGTCGGCGCAGTCTGCGGGGTCCAGAAGGTGAAGGACGCGCATGTCACCTGCCAATCCGGGAGTCTGGATCGCGAGCGGAATGCTTGAAGAAGAGCGTGCCGAGGCGGCGGCCCAGTTCATCGGCGAGTTCCTGCTGCTCGCGGATGATCTCGGCGGTGGTGCGCGGAATGGGCGTGGCGCGGACGCGTTCCTGAATCGTGATCGTGAAGGCGGGATCCTTGCCACCGCCGGGAGCGTTCGTGCTTTCGGGGGGGAAGAGGCGCGTGTCGTTGGTCGCGTCGATGACCTTGACACGCAGCGTGGCGGAGGGGGCGTGCTGGCTGTTGTCTGGGGAGAGGGAGAAGGCATCCACGGTGGCGTAGATGACCTGCTCGGCCTGAACGGCGCGGCCGATCTCGGCGATGGAGCGCGGGCGGGAGAACCGCTCCGCCGAAACGACCTGCTGGAGCGAGTCGGAGGAGATCAGGTCCACTTCGAGAAGCTTGGCCTCGAGGATTTCCTTCTCGGCGGCCTTGGCGATGCGTTCGCGGAGGACGCGGGTGGGGAGGATGCTGTTGCGATCGTCGATGAAGATGACGGCGGGACGCTTGGGATCGAGCTTGTGCGCGGCGGGGGTGCGATCGTCGGAGACGAGGTAGAGCCCGGGGCCGAGGATGTTGCATCCGCCGGCGAGGATGGTGAGCGTCCCGGCGAGGGCGGCGGTACCGGTGACGGCCAATCGCGAGAGGGAGCGGCGAGTGTGTGGCTTAGTACTTGATGGCATTCGGTTCCTCGTGCTGGTAGAACATCCACGCGGAGCGTTCGATGAAGCGGCGGGTGAGTTCGGAGAAAACCTGATCGCGCGGGATCTGCGTTGGGCTCATGCCGGACATGTCTGGGAACTTGACGCTGACCCGCTCGCCGAAGGCGAACTCACTGGCGACTTCGCTCTCAACCTCGGCGACATGGATGACGCCGGAAGCGACACCGTTGTAGACGTACGGGTTGCCGGGGTCGGTCATGGAGAAGTCCTGCAGATCGACGTACACCACGCGGTCGACGCCGAGCGTCTTGGCAAGGTCGCCCAGAGGCTTGGCGACCCAGCCGGGATGTTGCGATTGATAGCGGAGCACCTCGGCCGCGGGGAGAACGCCGTTGGAGCCGGCGTTTTCGGCGAGTCGCTTGGACATCTCGGCCGTGATGATGGTCACCACGCTGGGATACTCGGACTGAATGGAGCGATCCGCGGCGACGATGACGGCGAAGGACTTGTCCTGGAGCTTGGCGTATTTCGGCTTGAACTCGGTCGAGCCCTGGCGCTGCGCGCTGCCGGCCATGCCGCCGATGAGTTGGCCGATCTTGCATCCGCCGAGCAGGAGGAGCGAAGCGGCGAGGGAGAGGCCGGCAAGGGTGCGCAGGTGTGTGTTCATCATCGGGTGAGAAGGGTACGGCCCATACGCCGCGCGGGTTGCGGGGTATGGAGTGGGCGCACGCCGGATGGAAGGGCAGCTTGTTCGGGGCTCGTACATGCCGCGGATCAGGGTTCGCCGGTGCGAACGCGCCAGCATTTGTAGGCCCAGGCGGCGAGGAAAAAGGCACCCGTCGGCCACAGGAAGCGGGGGGCGAGAAGCCGCTCAAAGGCCCGGGCGAGATTGGAGCCAAAGACGGCGACGTGGAGCGCGCCCCAGAAGAAGATGGCCGTCGCGAGGGCGAATATCGCGGCGAAGGGCTGGGCGATGACTGAGGCGATGGGCTTTGCGTTGGCGGCGGCGGAGAAGGAGGTGGTCATGCCGCAGGTGGGGCAGGGATAGCCGGTGGAGGCGAGCCAGCCGCAAGGGGGGAGGCCGAGCTGGCGGTGCGTGCCCATGCCGGAAGGGTCCGGGCGGATGAGCGCGGCGGTGATGAGGACGGCGAGCGCGGCGGCGGCCAGGACCGCGGCGGCGATGCGAGTGGAACTCGGCGCGCGGATCGGTTGGAACGCAGCGGGAGCATGAGATGTGGCGTGCGGGAGCGCGCTCATGGGGGGAAGCGTACCCGAGCCGCGCGGAAGTCAGGCGGAAAGACGAGCGGCGCCGACGGCGTGGAGGGCGCGGACGTCGGTGATGATCAGTGACTCGCCGGGACCGATCGTCTGTTCCTGGTTGCGTGCACGTTGTCGGAGCTGCTGCTCGACGCGATAGATCTCGCGCGGATGCGAGACGCGATCGAAGACGGCTGGAAGGTGGAGGACGCGCAGGCCGAGCCGAGGGCCGGTTGGTTCCGAGAGTTCTGGCGAGGCGTCGGCGAGAGCACGCCCGGGATCGGTGAGTGTGGCGGAGATCTGCTCGAACGTCTGGACAAGGAGTTGCAGGCGGGCTTGCAGGATGTCCGCGCTGGCGGTGACCATGAAGCGGTCGTCGCCAAGGTGAGCGAGGAAGATGTTGGGAGAGCCGCGCACAACGCAGGAGTTCAGCAGGTCGCCGAGGGTACGGATGAGCTTGTCGCCCATTGTGTAGCCGAAGAGGGCGTTGTAGTCGGTGAATCGGCGGACGTCGATGAAGGCGGCGTCGGAGTGATAGTCCGTGCTGCTTCGACGCGCGGGATCCTGCGCGAGTGCGATCATCTGTTCGAGCTGCTGATCGGCGCGGACTCTGGCGGGAAGGCCGGTGACGGCGGCGACCTGGCGCGAGCCGGGGCGCGACTCGGCGGCGGCGGCGCGGAGCAACTCGCGCATGGGGACGATGCCGACGATCTCGGCTCCGGCTGCGATGATGATCGGCTGGGCCATGTCGTCGTCCTCGCGCGTGCAGGAGAACTGCAGGGCTTCGAGGACGGTGGCGTCGGGCGTCAGGGCGCAGATGGTTGTGCGCGTGAGCGAAGAGATGGCGCGGGAGGCATTTGGGCCGGCCGCGGCGGCGATGATCTGGCGTTTGTCGCACCAGCCGACGAGGCGGCGGCCCTCGGTGACGACGATGCCGGGGAGGTCCGGGCTCTTGGCCAGCAGCGCGGCGGCGTCGTGGATGGAAGTCGCGCCGGAATCGACCACGAGCACGCCGGTACACAGTCGGACCATGGGCATCGCGTGGGGCTCGGCGGGAGCTTTGGCCTCGACGGAGGCCCATTGCTCGCGGACGCTGGCGACGGTTTCCGTGTCGAGCGTGGCGGAGCGATCGGCGGGACGGGCGAGGAAGTAGCCCTGGCCGAAACGAATGCCAAGACCCATGAGCGTGGCAAGTTCCGCGTCCTTCTCGATGCCCTCCGCGATGACGCTGACGCCGCTCATGCGAGCGAAGTGGACGAAGGAGCGAACGAGGTTCTGACGGAGCGAGTCCTGATCGATGCCCGCGACGAGTTGGCGGTCCAGCTTGATCCAGTGCGGGCGGATCTGCATCATGCGATTCAGGCCGCTTGTGCCGGCGCCTGCGTCGTCCACGGCGACGTTGAAGCCGCACTCCTTGGCGAGCGTGACCTGGTTGAGGAGGCGATCGCCGAAGTCGGTGCCGGAGCGTTCGGTGATCTCCAGGACGATCTGGTCGGTGGTGAGGCCGCGTGCGACGGCGAGGTCTTCGCGAAGTACACGCGTGAAGCGGTCGTCGGCGAAAACGCTGGGCGAGGTGTTGAGAAAGAGGCGGACGTCGCGGGGCCAGTCGGATGCAGCGTCCATGGCGGCGGCGCGCGTGACCTGCTCAAGTTCCCAGAGCATGTTCAGATCATCAGCGGTCTGGAAGAGGTCGTCGGCGTGCGCGAAGCCACGATCCGGGAGCGGGCGGCAGAGGGCCTCATAGGCGATGATCATGCCGTCGTTGAGATCAACGATGGGCTGGAACATCGGACGGATCGCGCGGTCGCGGATGAGCGACAGAAGGAGATCGGCTTTGCTCGGCGCGGTACTCATGGCGCGGACGAACGCATCTTGAGAGTGATTCGAGTTTCGTCCGGGGTGCGTATCGACGCCGCATCGCGCACACTTGCGGCATAGGAGGTCGGCGCAGTGAATAACCGTGGCGGACGTGTAGAAGTGGGGGAATCCCGCTGCGATTTGGCGTGTGTCGAGCGTTGTGTAACCGAATCGGACGTCGCCAAGTGACGGCGATCGGGCCGTGGTCGCACGCTCACTCGAACTTGAAGACACCCTTGCGAATCCCGTAGAGGTACGCGATCACGGTGGTGAACACGAAGAACAGGATGCGGGCAAGCCAGAGGAGCGACTCCGAGGAGCCGTGTGCGAGATTCGGAAAGGTGACGGCCCACGGGTAGAGGAAGATGATCTCGATATCGAAGACGAGGAAGACCATCGCGATGATGTAGAAGCGAATGTTGAAGCGCTTGCGGGCGGTGCCGATGGCGTCCATGCCGGATTCGTACGAGGCCGACTTCGTGGGGCCGTCGCGCCGGGGGCCGATGACCATGCTCGCAACGACATTGAAGATGCCGAACGTGATCGCCATGGTGATGAGGATCATCACGGAGATGTACGAGTGCAGATCGGTGTCGGCCAGGAGCAGCATGGGGAAGGCGGGGGTCATAGAGAGCCGATCCTAGCAGATTCCGTTTCGGTCGTCAGGTCTGCCATTCCGGGCTCGCATCCATACTCTCTGGCACCGGGGTTGCCTACTTCTCAGCGGACGCCGGCGCGATCGTTGCCCCTGCGTCGTTCGTGTAGACCCCCGGGATTTTCCCGGTCCACCCAGATTTTCCAGTCCTCACTATTCGGAGCACTATCAGATGGCCGTCAAGGAACTCACGTTTGATGTCGAGGCACGTCAGCAGCTTCTGGCCGGGGTCGAGAAGCTCGCCCGGGCGGTGAAGAGCACGCTCGGGCCGCGCGGCCGGAATGCGATCCTGGATAAGTCCTGGGGCGGCCCGACCGTGACCAAGGACGGAGTTTCGGTCGCTGAGGAGATCGAACTTCGCGACAAGGCCCAGAACATGGGGGCCAAGCTGGTGAAGGAAGCCGCGAGCAAGTCCTCGGATGATGCCGGCGACGGCACCACGACCGCTACGGTGCTCGCCGAGGCGCTCTTCCGCGAAGGACTCAAGCACGTCGCGGCGGGTGTGGATGCCAATCAACTTGTCCGCGGCATGCGCGAGGCGGTTGATGTGGCGAGCAAGGAAATTCGTAAGCTCGCCAAGCCGGTGAACGGCAAGGCGGATATCCAGAACATCGCGACTATCAGCGCGAACAACGACGCCGCGATCGGCAAGATCATGGCCGATGCGTTCGACAAGGTCGGCAAGGACGGCGTCATCACGGTTGAAGAAGGCAAGACCCAGGAGACGACGGTCGATGTCGTCGAGGGCATGCAGTTCGATCGTGGCTACCTCTCGCCCAACTTCACGACCAACGTTGATGACATGACCTGCGAGTTCGACAAGTGCCTCGTGCTCATCCACGAGGACAAGATCGACAGCGTTCAGAAGCTCGTGCCTCTGCTTGAGAAGGTGATGGGGGCCAAGAAGCCCCTGCTCATCATCGCCGAGGACATCACGGGCGAAGCGCTCAGCACGCTGGTGATCAACAAGCTCCGCGGCACCCTGCAGGTGTGTGCGGTGAAGGCTCCTGGATACGGCGATCGCCGCAAGGCGATGCTCGAGGACATCGCGGTTCTCACCGGCGCAACTCCGATCATGAAGGATGTCGGCGTTGAGCTCGACAAGGTCGAGTTGGCGCAGCTGGGAATCGCCAAGAAGGTCGAGATCGACGCGGACAACACGACGATCATCGAGGGTGCTGGTTCCACCAAGGACATTCAAGCCCGCATCGAGCAGATCCGCCGCGAGATCGCGGCGACGACTTCCGACTATGACCGCGAGAAGCTGCAGGAGCGGCTGGCGAAGCTCGCCGGCGGCGTGGCTCAGGTCAACGTCGGCGCGGCCAGCGAGGCCGAGTTGAAGGAGAAGAAGGCCCGCGTCGAGGATGCCCTGCACGCGACCCGTGCGGCGGTCGTCGAGGGCGTGGTTGCCGGCGGCGGTGTCTCGTTCATCCGTGCTCGCGCGGCGGTCGCGGCGATCAAGGAATACAAGTCCGTCTACGGCGGCAAGGGCGAGGACAAGACCTCCGACGATGTCGGCCGCAACAAGTATGACTTCGCTGCCGGCGTCGATGTCGTCTACAAGGCCCTTCTGGTTCCGGCGCAGACCATCGCGGACAACGCGGGCGAGAAGGGCACTGTCGTCGCGGCCAAGATCGAGGAGGGCGGACTGAAAAACCCCTCGTTCGGCTTCAACGCTTTGACGCTGGAATACGGCGATCTCGTCAAGCAGGGCGTGCTGACACCGGCGAAGGTCGATCTCTGTGCGTTGCAGAACGCGTGCAGCGTCTCGACGATCCTGCTCTGCGCCGACTGCATCATCACCGAGAAGCCCAAGGATGCCGACGACCATGACCACGGCCACGATCATGGCGGCGGCGGTGGCGGCGGCATGCCGGGCATGGGTGGAATGGGCGGCATGGGTGGCATGCCGGGTATGGGCGGGATGGGCTTCTGATCAGAACCCACCCAGGAGCCACACATGCCCGAACTCTTCAGAGATGCCGCACTCCGCATGATCCGCGCCATTCCCGGCTACAAGGACAAGTCGTTCCTTGAGCTCGGCTGCGGCGATGGATTCATCATGGATGTTCTGACCAAGGAGGGTGTGAAGAACATCCGCGGTACCACCTACAGGGATCGCACGACCGACTACATCCGGACACGCGACTACCCAGAGCATCTGACGGTCGATGGTGGCATCGATCTCAACAAGCCGCTGCCGTACGAGAGTGGTAAGTTTGACATCGTCTACAGCACGGAGGTCATCGAACACATCGAGGGCCACCGCAACTTCATCGCCGAGGCGGCTCGAGTACTGCGTCCGGGCGGCTGGTTGGTGCTCACATCGCCAAACCTGCACCGGATCATGTCGCGGTTGCGGTTCTTCCTGTCCGGGCAGCACCTGACCAAGCAGAAGATGGTTCCTGCCACGGAGCCGCTCGAGAAGATGGAGCAGTACCACATTCGCTGCGTGGACTTCCCGCTGCTGCATTACATGCTCTGGAGGACCGGCTTGCGCATGCAGGACATGACAACGACCGAGGTCTACGGCATCAGCAAGATCGCCGCGCTCGCGAGCCCCATCCTCGGCGTGTTCACCAAGCAAGATGTTTATCGCCACGCGGGACAGACACCCGACGAGCAGCAGCAGCTCGCGGATCTGAACAAGTGGATGAATCACAAGGCGCTGCTCACTAGCGAGCAGTTTTGCATCAAGGCACAAAAGGCGGCCTAAAGCCGCGACGCACACGTTACTCACAATCGCGAGTTCGCTCGCACGCAATGGAGATTCGAAGTATGGCCATCAAGCCCATGGAAGATCGCGTTCTGGTCAAGCCCATTGAGTCCGAATCCAAGACCGCATCCGGCATCTTCCTGCCCGAGAGCGCGAAGGAAAAGCCCGTCCGCGGCGAGGTCGTCGCGATGGGACCCGGCAAGCTGCTGGACAACGGCAACCGCGCCCAGATGTCGGTGAAGAAGGGCGACACGGTCGTGTACGGCAAGTACGCCGGCACAGAGGTCGAGCTCAAGGGTGACAAGTTCCTGATCATGAAAGAGAGCGAACTGCTCGGCGTGATCGGCGGCTGATACCTCCCGGGCGTTTCGCTTTCGAGAGGATCCACCCATGGCCGCCGCATTGAAACGACTGATCAAGAAGGTCGTCCGAATGGACGCCGCGGACGCTTCGCGTCCGTGGGCGGTGGCGGACAACGCGGTCGGCAACGCGTGGACGATCCGAGCCGGCGACAGGATCCACAAGTTCTGCTTTGTCTCGGGCTGTTACAAGTCCGGAACCCACTGGGTGCAGAACCTGATGAACCTGCACCCGAAGGTGAACGTCAAGGGTGAGTTCCACTTCGAGCCGCTTCAGGTCGGGTTCTTGGAACTGGTGAACACACGCTGGTACCTCTCGGCGCGGCCACGGCTTCGCGCGACGGCTGACGCCTCGTTCCATGACTTCGTCCGCCGCATGATGTACATGGAAACGCGCGACAAGCCGGAGGCGGTTTGGCTGGGCGATCGGACGCCGCGGGCGCTCGGGGAGTTTCTTCCCGGCGCGCCGCAAATCAATATCATCCGCGACGGGCGCGATGTGATGGTGAGCTGGAACTTCCAGCACCTTCGATCCAAGAACCCGGACAACCTGCTCCCCGAGATGCGGGAGATCGCGCTCAAGTGCAACGAGGACTTCCTCCAGAACCCCGAGCCGTACATGCAGCCCGACACCGGCTTCATGGCGGATGAGTGGTGGTTCCGCTACCACGCGCGGCTCTGGGGGCAGATTGTCGGGCGTGATCTGGTCGAAGCGCCGCTCATGCGGGAGCGCGGCACGCCGGTGCTCCAGCTCTACTACGAGAAGATGCACAAGGATCTGCCAACCGCGGTCAAGGACATCTACGGCATATTGGAACTCGATCCCGCCGAAGCCGAGAAGCCCTCCGATCTGACACGCACCTTACCGGGCTTTGAAGGCGATCCGACCAAGTTTTTCCGCAAGGGCGCGACGGGCGAGTGGCCGGAGTTCTTCACGGAGAAGCAGAAGAAGTGGTTCAAAGAAGAGGCCGGCGAAGCGTTGATCGCCGCCGGATATGAGAAGGACAACAACTGGTGAGTTCGAGTATCCGCACCATTGTGAAGAAGGCCGTCAGCGTCGTCGCCCCGACGCAGAGCGGTGGTGCGCCAGCTATTGCTGAATCACGGCGAATCGGGCCCGGGCCCGAGGCGCCGGTGCTCGGCCATCGCGCGGGAATCGACAAGGTTGATTACGGCTCCGCGGAGTTTCCCGACTGCCGCGACGAGAAGAAGTACTCGGTCGCGGCCAACGGGCGCACGTACAAGGTCTTCTTCCTCTGCGGCCATCCGCGCTCCGGCACGCACTGGATGGACGGCGTGCTGAACCTGCACCCCAAGATCTGGATCGATGGCGAGTACCGCTTCGAATCGCTGCACAACTCGCTGAACGATTTCACTGGCAAGTCCTGGCACGCGGGCTCACACGAGCCGATGCGATCCAAGGCGATCGAGTGCTTCCATCGCACGGTGAAGGACATCATCGGAGCATCGAGTGCGAACCGGCCGGAGGCGCAGTGGCTGGGGGATCGCACGCCGCGTCCGGCGCGGTGCTTCGTGCCGGGCGCACCGCACTTCCTGATCATCCGCGATCCGCGCGATGTCATCGTCTCCTGGGCCCATCAGGAGATCAAGAACGGCGGATTCAACTACACCGATGGCGGATTCGACGGGCATTTCCACGCCACACGCGAGCAGTTCCTCGCCGATCCGGCGTTCTTTAAGAAGAATCCGGAAATTTTGCTCGGGCACGAGCCGTGGCTGCGCCGTCTCGCGGCCCGTTGCCGTCGGCACATGCGCGTGGATCTGGAATGTCTGAAGCTCATCGACGAGGGGAAGACCTCCGGCGGCATCGCGGGCGGCGCATCGCGTTGCCATGTCGTGCGATACGAGAACATCCACAAGGATCCCGAGGGCGAGCGCAACAAGTTGTACCGCTTCCTTGGCCTTGATCCGGCGGAAGCCAAGCCGCTGAGCGATGAGACCAAGACCAAGCCGCGGCTTGCGGAGGAGAATCCGCACGGCCTGTACCGGCGCGGCGAAGTGGGGGACTGGGTCAAGCACTTCACGCCGGATGTGAAAGCGTGGTTCAAGGACGAGGCCGCTGATCTGCTCGTCGAGCTCGGCTATGAGAAGGATGTGAACTGGTGATCCCGTGGCGGAAGACCAAACCCGATGCGATCGACGCGCCCAAGAGCGCGGAGCATCGGTACGTCTTCGTGTCGGGCCACCCTCGCTCGGGAACCAACTGGGTCTCCTCGCTGCTGAACATCCATCCCGACTGCTTCTGCGATGGCGAGTTCCACTTTCTGATCCTGCGCTGGGCGATGGACGGCTTCACATCCCTGCCGTGGTATCTGGGCGCGCTCGAGCCGCAGAAGAGCGTGGCGGAGCGATCGTTTCAGGATCTGATCCGCAACTGCCTGATCGAGCGTGCCCGCGTGCGCCGGCCGGGGCAGACGGTTCCGCCCGTGCTCGGTGATCACACGCCGCGGCTGTTTCGCATCATGATCTCGCCCCCCGAGGCGCGATACATCATCATCCAGCGGGATGGGCGCGATGTGCTTGTCAGTTACACGTTCCACCTGCTGAACTCCAAAGCGCCGGATGTCATTCCCGAGCACATCCGCGGGTTCTATCAGCAGCAACTCGCGAAGCTCGACGGCACGCAGGAGGCGCAGCGGCTGGCGGGCGCGGAGCTGCTCATGCACGAGCCGTGGGTGCGGTATTACGCGAACTTCTGGGCCGACCATGTGCTGCACGACCAGCGCATCTATCAGAGCGTCGCGAGCCAGGGCTTCGGGGCGTATGTCAAGTTCGTCTCCTACGAGCAGCTTCGCGCGGATGTCGAGGGCGGGCGGCGGGAGATCTACCGGCATCTGGGGCTGGACCCGGAGAAGGCCGCGCCGGTCTCTGCCGAAACCAACACAGCTCCCGGATTCGGCGGGCGTGAAGATGTCACCAGTTTTTATCGCAAGGGCGAACCCGGGGACTGGCAGCGGTACATCTCGGCGAAAAACGGCCGCTGGTTCCACGAGATCGCGGGTGAGGCGATGCGCGTTCTCGGATACGAGCCGGACGCATCCTGGGTGGATCGACTCTCGCCGCCGGAGAGCGGCACGCAGATTGCATCAGGTTCTTCAGCAGCAAACAACCACGCGGCCGCCGGCAACGGCGTCCACGTGCAAACGACCGACCGCGTTCTGACCACACACTAACACGAACACAGTTCATTCCACAGAAGAGGTATTTTCCATGGCGACCAAGCAGATCATGTTCGACGACAACGCACTCATTGAGATGAAGAAGGGCGTTGGCCGGCTGGCGAAGGCCGTGAAGGTGACGATGGGCCCGACCGGCCGCAACGTCATCATCCAGAAGAGCTACGGCAGCCCGACCATCACCAAGGACGGTGTCTCGGTGAGCAAGGAGATCACGCTCCCCGGCGCGTTCGAGAGCATGGGCGCGAAGATGGTGAATGAGGTCGCGAAGAAGACGGCCGACAAGGCCGGCGACGGCACGACGGCAGCGACGGTGCTCGCGGAGGCGATCTTCTCCGAGGGTCTCCGCCATGTCACCAGCGGCGCGAACCCGGTGCAGATCCAGCGCGGCATCAACGCCGCGGCAGAGGCCGCCTGCGCCGCCATCGACGCCATGGCCGTGAAGTGCAAGGGCTTCGAGGACTACAAGAAGATCGCCACTGTCTCCGCGAACCATGATGCCGAAATTGGCAAGATCATCGCCGAGGCCATCGACAAAGTCGGCGCCGAGGGCGTCGTCGAGGTCGAGGAAGGCAAGAGCGCGGAGACGTCGCTGAACTACGTTGAGGGCATGCAGTTCGACAAGGGCTACATCTCGCCGTACTTCCTGAACAACCCCAAGACTGCCGAGTGCGTGCTTGAGGACTGCAAGATCCTCATCTACGAGAAGAAGATCGCGAACCTGACGGACCTGCTCCCGCTGCTGAACAAGGTCGCCGTCGGCAGCACGCCGCTGCTGATCATCGCGGAAGAAGTTGAGAACGAGGCGCTCGCCGCGCTCGTGGTGAACCGTCTCCGCGGCACGATCAAGATCTGCGCTGTGAAGGCCCCTGGCTTCGGCGATCGCCGCAAGGCGATGCTCGGCGATATCGCAGTTCTCACCGGCGGCACGTTCTTCTCCGAGGATGTGGGCCAGTCGCTGGACACGATCGAGCTCTCTGAGCTCGGCATGGCGAAGAAGGTTGTCATTGACAAGGACAACACGACCATCATCGAGGGCGCTGGCAAGAAGAAGGACATCGACGCTCGCGCGGCCCAGATCAAGGCCCAGCACGACAAGTCCACAAGCGACTACGACCGCGAGAAGCTCATGGAGCGTCTGGCGAAGCTCACCGGCGGCGTGGCCATCATCCACGTTGGCGCGGCCACAGAAACAGCCATGAAGGAGAAGAAGGATCGCGTGGATGATGCCCTGCACGCCACACGCGCCGCGGCCAAGGAGGGGTACGTCCCCGGTGGCGGCGTCGCGCTGCTCCGCACGCAGAAGGCGATCGCCGATGCCCGCAAGAAGGCCAAGGGCGATGAGCAGTTCGGATACGACATCGTCTCCAAGGCCGTCGAGTCGTGCGTCTTCCAGATCGCCGACAACGCCGGGATCGATGGCGATCTCGTCGTTGAGAAGGTCAAGGAGGGTGGCGTCGGCGGCAACGCGTTCGGTTACAACGCCGCGACGGGCGAGTATGTCGATCTGGTCAAGGCAGGGATCATCGATCCCGCGCTGGTCGCCAAGACGGCCCTCATCAACGCCGCGAGCGTCGCGGGCCTGATGCTCACCACCAACTGCCTTGTCTCCGAACTCAAGGATGAGGAGAAGGCGGTGGCGGGCAGCGTCAGCTGATCCGCTCCAAAGAGCCCCGAGCATCAGCTCGGAGGGCTTCAACAGGTTTCTCCGTGGCCAGGTTCCAACGATCCTGGCCACGATTTCCAAGCTCCTCTACACGCGAGGCCTTCGATGAGCGTCACTCTCTACGTCAGTTGCAAGAAGTCCGCACTCCCGACGCGGGAGCAGTGGCAGGCCGCGATCAGCAAGGCGGGGTTTGATCTTGTGCTCAACCCGTTTGAGTGGAAGTCGCAGTCCGGTTTTCTGGGCGCGAAATACAAGGGCGAGAAGAGCGGCTTTGAGTGCATGGTGGAGGATGCCAAGCCGGTCGCGAAGCAACTCGGCGTGAAACTGCCTGAGGGGAACGATGTGGTGGTGAGCTTCGTGTTTGGCTCGGATGTGACGGAATCGCACGCCGCGACGGCGGCGTCCGCGGTGCTCGCCGAGTGTGTTGGCGGGGCGTATTTCGATGAATACAGCGATGAACTGCTCGACGGCGCGACGGCGATCAACATTGCTCATGACAGCATCGAGGCGGACTGATTTATGCCATCCGTTCAGCGCGATTACTACGAAGTGCTCTCCATCGAGAAGACCGTCGACGGCGAGGAGGTCAAGCGCGCGTATCGCCGCATGGCCATGAAGTACCACCCGGATCGCAATCCCGGCGATGCCGAGGCCGAGGTGAAGTTCAAGGAGTGCGCCGAGGCGTACGAGGTGCTCTCGGATGAGGGCAAACGCAAGGTCTATGACCAGTTCGGCCACGAGGGGCTGAAGCGGGGCGGCGGCGGCACGGCGGCGCACGATTTCACGCGCATGAATGTCGAGGACATCTTCTCGATGTTCAACGACATCTTCTCCGGCGGCGGCATGGGTGGCGGCCGGCGCGGCGGCGGGCCGGCGCGCGGGTATGACCTGGAGACCGAGGTCTCGATCTCGCTGGAGGAAGTCCTTAGCGGCGTCGAGGAGCAGGTCGAGTTCACGCGGATGGATGTCTGCGAGAAGTGCGCGGGCTCGGGCGCCAAGCCCGGGACCAAGCCGATGACCTGCCAAACCTGCGGCGGGCATGGCAAAGTGCAGCAGTCGGGGATGGGCGGCATGTTCCGCATGGTCGTGGCATGTCCGGCGTGCGCGGGGCGCGGGCAGGTGGTGAAGGAGTTCTGCGACGGCTGCCGGGGCAAGGGACGCGTCCCCAAGAAGCGGACGATCGCCGTGCGGATTCCCGCGGGCATTCACGATGGTCAGGCGGTGCGAGTGCGCGGCGAGGGCGAGCCGCCGCCGCCGGAGGCCTCCAGTAGCGGGCAGGGCGTGCGCGGCGATTTGCATGTCGTGGTGCGTGTGCAGGAGCACAAACGGTTCAAGCGCGAGGGGGACCATCTGGTGCTGGAGATGCCGATCTCGTTCGCGCAGGCCGCGCTCGGGGCGGATATCGAGGTGCCGACGCTGGATGGCAAGCACACGGTGACGGTCCCCCGCGGCACGCAGCACGCGGCCCTCTTCCGCGTGAATGATGCCGGCTTGCCCGACCTGCGCAACGGCGCACGCGGCGATCTGGTGGTCGTGGCGACGATCGACATTCCAAAGAAGATGACCCCGGAGCAGGAGAAGATCCTGCGCGACTACGCGGCGACGGAGAACATGAACGTCGCGGCCCCCAAGAAGGGGTTTTTCGATTCGGTGCGGGAATCGCTGCGGGGCAAGAGCTGAAACAACAACGATCACGCGGCCATGACGCCGCGTAGAAACGGCGGGTACACACACGATGTTCAACAGAAAACCACAACCAGAGAGTGCGCCCGAGCCGACGGAATCTGTCGGCGGCGGTGCGGGCGGTGTGCCCGGGCACGATGAAGACATGCACGCACAGGTGCTGCGGCTTTCGCAGGAGCGCGATGACGCCGTGACGCAATGGAAGCGTGCCCTCGCTGACTTCCAGAACTACCAGCGCCGCGCGCTGCAGAACGAGCAGGAGGCCAAGAAGCAGGGGACCACGAGCGTTCTGATGAGCGTGCTTCCCGTGCTGGATCATTTTGATCTGGCCCTGACGCAGCAGACGCCGGATGAAGCATCCAAGAAGATCCTGCACGGTGTGCAGGTGATCCGCGCGGAGTTGCTGCGCGTGCTGGAGAATCACGGCGTCACGGTGCTGAATCCCAAGCCCAACGATGAGTTCGATCCGAATCGGCACTCGGCGATCATGCAGCAGGCCGTCGAGGGCGTGCTGCCCGGGCATGTGAGCGCGACGTTCCAGCCCGGATACGCGATGGGCGAGCGGGTGATTCGGTCGGCGAAGGTGGCGGTCGCGCCCGCGGCGGCGCAGGCACAGAACTTCGGGAAGCCCAACGATCTGGGTGAGTTCAATCTCGACGAGTAAGGAAGCCATGCCGACGTACGACTACAAATGCAACGCCTGCTCGCACACGTTCGAGCAGTTTCAGTCCATGAAGGACAAGCCGCTGAAGAAGTGTCCGAAGTGCGGAAAGAACGCGCTGGAGCGGCTGATCGGGGTCGGCGCGGCGGTGATCTTCAAGGGTTCCGGCTTCTACCAGACGGACTACCGATCTGAGTCGTACAAGAAGTCCGCGGAGTCGGATAAACCCGCCGAGCCGGCGAAGGCGGATGCCAAGTCCGATCCAAAGCCCGATGCGAAGCCGACGGGGGACGCGAAACCGGCGAATGAAGCGAAGCCCGCGCCCGCTGCGGAGAAGCCCCCCGCGGTGAAGGCGGACGCGAAGCCGTCAGCGGCTTCCAAAAGCGCGAAGAAGCCGTCGAAAAAGCGGTAGCGGCCGATCTCGGTATGATGGGCCATGCGCATCTACGGACATGGCATCGATGTCGTGGAGATCGATCGCATCCAGCGCATGCTGGACGATCACTCGGACCGTTTCCTTGAACGCTGCTTCACGCCGGAAGAACGCTTCCACGGCGAGGGGGGCAGGCGATACGCCGAGCACATCGCGGCACGGTTCGCGGCCAAAGAGGCCGCGATGAAGGCGCTGGGCACCGGGCTGAGCGCGGGCATCACATGGACGGACTTCAGCGTGCGCCACGAGGCGGGTGGGCGGCCGACGCTGGTGGTGGGAGGCGTGGCGGCGCAGCTCGCGTGGCACCACAAGATCGATGAGTGGCACCTTTCGCTGAGCCACACGGATGGCGTGGCAATGGCATCCGTGATCGCGGTATCGAGCAAAGCAATGCCGGCGAAATCACTCGGCGACCACGTGATGCCCTAGGGCTTCGCGGCGGTCGCGGGAACGCTCGCGTCGGCGGGCTTGACGGTGGCCGCGGCGGCGAGTTCGGCATCGGCCTTGCGGCGATAGGGCACGAACTCGCGGGCGTACCACTCGCGCCAGGCCTTTTGGTCCCATCCCAGATGGGCGGTGGATTGGCCGCCGAAGCCCTGCGTGGAAAGGCCGATGAGCGCGGCGTTTACTTCGGTGCGGTAGGTGATGACGACCGCATCGATGACGCGGAGGACCGTGCCCTCGGTGACAACGGAGAGCTGCGGGTTGAAGGCGACTGCGTTGTCGCCGACAACGGGTGTGAGACCAGAGACGAAGGCCTGCTGGGTCCCGACGAGGATGTAGGCGAGGGCCGCGTCGCCGCCATCGTCGGCGCGCGAGGGGCCTGCGCCGCCCACGACCTGCGCGTTGATGAGCATCGGGATGGCTTCGTAGAGCTTGAGCGTTCCGGCGAGCTGAGCGCCCGCGGCGACGGTGGTGTTCGAGGTGTCGCGGAGCGCGAGGGAGATGGGCCACTTCACGCGGTTGGTGACTTCGCCGGCTTCCTTCACGCGTGCAAGGAGCCGCTTGGTCGCGGCCTCCCGGAAGGGCTTCTCCTTGCCGAAGACGGCGGCCCAGGTAATGGTGGCATCGGCCTCGTCGGTCTTGAGGTCGCGGAGATGGTCGAGGACGGCGGCTTCGGCATCGGTGCCCTCGCCCTGGAAGATGCTAATGAGCGAGGGGAAGACGGCGGCGTCGGTGTATTCGCGCAGCTTGGTGATGCCGACCTGGCGCATCTCGGTGTTCTTGGTGGCGCGGAAGTAGGTGGCGCGGAGCTTCTTGAGGTCGCGCTCCTGCTGGGCCTTGGTTTTCATTCGCTGCGTAAAGGCCTTCTGGGCCGGAGAGCCGGGATCGGGGACGAGGTTGGTCAGCCATTCCGGCGCGGGAGAGGTCTGAACGGATGGCTGCGTGTCGGACGACTTGATTGCTGGTTGGCGGTGGTCCGCGCTCACGATTGCGCCGCGGCTGTTTTTAGAGTCTTGCGATTTGAGATACTTGCCGAGGGCGCGGGTATCGGTGGTCGGAAATGGCTTGGCGGCGACATCTCCCGAAGGCGGCTGAGGAACGGAGTCCGGTGGGCATGCGGACGCGATGGCAGATATGGCGAGGAGTGCGGCCGCAGCGAGCGTGGATCGGGTGAATGTGCGCATGGCCGCTCCTGTTTCGTGGACCCCCCAAGCCCTGTGGCGGTACCGGTGGCACCGCCTCCCCTCATTCTATAGACGGCTGGATTCCCCCCGGGTTCCCGGGAAGCGCGCGAGAAAGGGGGATCGGGCAGGATTTTGGAGGGGATGCCAGTCAGTTGGCGGAAACGACAAGGTATTGCCCGCCACCGAGCTTGGCCTTGCCGGCTTCGGCCGCGGGACGGGTGGGAAACATGCCGCAGTGCACGGAGTATCCGGGCTTGCCGTTGATGTTGTCCGGGATGATCCGGGGCGAGCCCATGCCGGCCTTGATGGTGAGGGGGCGCATCTGAGCGAGTTTCTTCTCGGCGCCGGTGCGGTTGGTGAATGCACCGACCTGTATGGTGAAGGGTCCGGGCTGGCCGAGTTTGTTCGCGGTCTGCTTGATGGCGAGCGAGTCGGCTTCCTTGGCGGCGTTGCGATACTGCGTCTGGGCTTCGGCGGGCTTGTTGAGTTTGGCGAGGGAGTTGCCGGCACGAACGGCGGCGCGGGCGGAGTCATCGCCGTCGAGATGGGCGGAGGCTCGCTTGAAGAGGTCCGCGGCATAGGCCTTGTTTCCGGCCTTTTCGGCGATCTGACCGAGCACGGCCTCGGCGCGGCCGGCGATTTGTGGATCCGATGAGCCGGTGAGCGAATCGAGGTGGTGCTTGGCGAGGGTGGTCTGGTTCAGGGCGTAGGCGGAGAGCCCGGCGGTGAGTTGGGCGACTTCCTTGTCGCGGCCCTTGAGCGTGCGGGCATCCTGCTCGGCGACGGTGAGGGCATCGGAGTATCGCTTCGCGTTGTAGAGATCCACGGCGGACATGTTGGCCGTGTCGGCGGCGGGAGCGGTCACCTGCGGAGAGGTGGGCTTCTTGCAGCCGGTGAGGAGGGCGGCGGAAAGAAGGAGCGCGGCGAGCAATGCGGAACGGAACGCGGAGCGGAGCATGGTGGATCCTGCGAGAGTGGGGCGGCAGACGGGGCGAAAGGGCGGTAATGTATCGGCCACACGAGGGGACTGGCCGCAACTCCATTCCGCTCATTCGAGCGCCAATCCCGCACATTGCCCTCACCCAGCCGGAGTTTTCATGAGCATCCATTGGCCGATCATCAAGCGACTGGCTCTGAACCCCAAGCGGGTGGTGATGGTGGACGATCGGCGGTCGTACAAGGCGATCGAGGTGCTGGTGGGGGCGATGCATATCGCGGGGGCGCTCAGCGCCAAGTGCAAAACGGACACGGTGGGGCTACTGATCCCGACGAGCGGGGCGTTTCCGATGGCGGCGCTTGCGGGGTGGATGCTGGGCAAGACGGTCGTTCCGATCAACTACCTGCTCAAGCCGGAGGAAATGAACTACATCGTGCGCGACTGCGGGTGCGACACGGTCATCACGGCGCAGGCGATGTTGGACTTTCTGGGCTCGAATGCGGATGCGTGTCTGTACGCGCCCGAGGGTGGAGGCGGGGGGCCGCCGACGGCGATGAAGAATCTGATCAAGCTCGAGGACATCTCCTTCAAGGGAATGCCGGAGTTTCACTGGCCGAAGATCGTGAGTGATGACAAACTCGCGGTGCTGCTGTACACCTCGGGCACGAGCGGGAAGCCCAAGGGCGTGATGCTCACGCACGGGAATATCTCCGCGAACATTCAGCAGATTCGCGACTGGGTGAAGCTGTCGAAGGATGATGTGGCGTTCGGTGTGCTGCCGCAGTTTCACACGTTCGGACTGACGGTGTTGAGTCTTTTGCCGCTCACGGTCGGCTTCAAGGTGGTGTACACGGCGAGGTTCATACCTGGGCGGATCATCAAGACTTTCCGCGAGCACAAGCCGACGTTGTTTGTCGCGATTCCTTCTATGTTCAACGCGTTGCTGCACGCGAAGGACTCGAAGACGGAGGATTTCTCTTCCATCAAGTATCTCGTCAGCGGCGGCGAGCCGCTGCCGCAGGTGGTGTTTGATACGTTCAAGGAGAAGTTCGGCGTCACGATCGCGGAGGGATACGGACTGACGGAGACCAGCCCGGTGACGAACTGGTGCCGGCCAAGCGAGTGGAAGCGCGGCACGGTCGGCAAGCCGGTGCCGCGGATGGACCAGAAGATCATCGCGATCGAGGGGCCGAACATCGGCAAGGAGCAGCCGACGGGCACGGATGGCGAGATTCGCATGAAGGGCCCGAACGTGATGCAGGGGTATTACCACCTGCCGGAGGAGACGGCGAAGGCGTTCGACGAGAACGGCTACTTCCGCACGGGCGACATCGGGCGCTTCGATGAAGATGGAATGCTCTATATCACCGGGCGACTCAAGGAGATGCTCATCATCGGGGGTGAGAACGTCTTCCCCCGCGAGATCGAGGAGGTGCTGAACGCGCACCCGTCGGTGAAGGAGTCCGGCGTGATCGGCAAGAAGGACCCGATGCGCGGCGAACTGCCCGTGGCGTTTGTCGAGATGAAGGATGGCGCAGATGGGAACCGAATGGCGTTTGATGAGAAGGCGTTGCAGCAATGGTGCCGCAGCAAGCTCGCGGGGTACAAGGTGCCGGATGAGATTCGGATGGTGGAGGCGTTGCCGCGGAACGCGACGGGGAAGGTGGTTCGGCGGGAGTTGAAGAAGCTGGTGGCTTAGGCACTACTCCATCATCGCACTCGTCCTCACCACGGCCGCGACTGCTGTGAAACTGCCCTGCCTTTTTGTGGAAACCCGAAGGTAGCGGCACATCGCACTGTGCCTGAAAACAGGGATTCGTGCCTTTAGGCGAGCCCGCCTCGCGCTCTTCGTCGCCCCGTACGATCGCTCGTATCGCACCGCCCCACGCAGAGCAACCATTCTGCACACTGGCTTTAGCACATATTCCTGGATTTCAACATGACCGACTTGCCGAAGTGTCCGAAGTGCAACGACGATTTGACGTACCTCGACGGCGCGCTCTTCGTCTGTCCATCCTGCGCCCACGAGTGGATGGCGGCGAGTCAGGAACCGACCGAAGTCGAAGACACTCCGACGGACACCACCGTTCGAGATGCCAATGGGAGCGTGCTCCAATCCGGCGACTCCGTGATCGTCATCAAGGATCTCAAGGTCAAGGGTTCATCGCTGGTGGTGAAAGGCGGCACCAAAGTGAAGAACATCCGATTGGTCGATGGCGATCACAACATCGATTGTCGGATCGACGGCATCGGCTCGATGAGTCTCAAATCCGAGTTCGTGAAGAAGGCCTGATCGCTTCCGCTCGTGGGGCGAGCTTCTACTCAGCAGGATACATGCCTCCCCACCGTGGCGGCTCACGATCACATATTCTTGGAGTATCCGGGCAAGTTGCCCCCCGCGATTCAGGACGGCCATTGGCGAGGAGGTTTTTCATGGCACGCTTCAATGGAAAAGTCGCACTCATTACCGGCGCCAGCGCGGGTATCGGACGGGAAACGGCCATGGCGTTTGCCCGCGAGGGAGCCCATGTTGTGCTGGGCGACGTCGCCGTCGAGCGCGGCATGGATGTGGAGAGGGCCATTCTCGCCACCGGGGCGCGGGCGGTCTTCGTCCGGACCGATGTCTCCGTGGAGAGCGACTGCAAGGCGCTCGTGGATGCCGCACTCTCCCGGTTCGGTCGTCTGGACTGCGCCGTGAACAACGCGGGCATCGAGCAATCGGGCACGCCGATCCTGCAATGCACTGCGGCCGCGTTTGACCAGTTGATGCACATCAATGTGCTGGGCGTGCTCATGGGCATGAAGCACCAGATCCCCGCGATGATCGGACGCAGTGGGGGGGGAGGCGGGGCGATCGTCAACCTTTCTTCGATCGCGGGCCTGATCGGCTTTCCCGGCGCGGCGGTGTATGTCGCCAGCAAGCACGCCGTGCTGGGCCTGACTAAGACGGCCGCGCTGGAGCACGCCAAGGACGGGTTGCGCGTCAACGCGGTCTGTCCGGGGGCTATCCAGACGGAGATGATCGATCGGTTCGTGCACCACGACCCCGCGGCGCGGGCGGCGATGATAGCGGCCCATCCTGTGGGCCGATTCGGAACTCCCTCCGAGATCGCGTCTGCCATCCTCTGGCTCTGCTCGCCGGAGTCCTCGTTCATCACCGGCCAGCACATCACCGCGGACGGCGGGTACACGGTGCAGTAGGGGCGAGTCGTCCCCGCTACCGTCCGGGTCTGCTGCATATGGCGTGGGTGCGTGGAGAACTCCCGCGGGTGACTTGGCAGGAGAACCGATCAGGGGAGCCGATAGATGGGGCTATGGGCGTGCAGGCAAGTGAACTTGAAGCGGCGGAGCGGAGTCTTAAGGGGGGTGTGGAGGAGGCGAGCGCGCAACGACCAAAAGCTCCGGTGGTCACCGATGCGGCGACAAAGAAGCGAGAAGCGCAGCAATGGCTTGACGGGTTGCCCATTCGGGTGGTGTTGCGGAAATCGCGCGGGGGCGAAGCGTCGCGGCTGGTCATGTATCGCGTAGCCGCCAACTCGCGGGAGTTCTGGGAGAAGACCTGGCTCGTGAGCCCGTGCTTTCGGATGCGCGGGTACACGCTGCCGCGGTGGTACAAGGATGTGTTCGGGCGACGCCTGCCGCGTGATGGGGTCATCGTCGAGGCGGGATGTGGGAACGGCAACCTGGTGCGGATGCTGCTCAACGAGGGGATCGTGGGGGAGCGCGGAAGCGTGGAGGGGCTGGACTTCGCGGAGGATGTCATCGCGGAGAACCGGAAGGTGCATCCGACGGAAGCGACGACGAAGTGTACATATCGGGTGGGGGATGTGCGGGCGCTGCCGTATGCCGATGGATCGATCGCGGGATATCTCTCGATGGGGGTGGTAGAGCACTTCGATGAGAAGGAACGCGAGGTGATTCTGCGCGAGGCGGCGAGATGTCTTCGGCCGGGCGGATTGGCGATCATCACCGTGCCGCACTTTTCCCTCGCGCGGCGGATGCGTGCGGCGGTTGGGGGCTTTGAGGACGAGGGATCGCGGGAGGCGCGGCTGGCGCGGGCTCGCGAGCGGGGAACGCCCGAGGCGGACGATGGCGCGGCGTTCTATCAGTTCTATTTCACGGCTCAGGAGATCTGTAGACAGATCGAGCGGGCCGGGCTGCGCGTGGTGGAGTTGGATGGATACGACTGCCGCCGCGGGTGGGTGGATGCATTTGGAGCGGGGTGGGAAAAGGCGATCCGGTGGATCGAGCAGCGCGGGCCGAAGTGGGCGGGGCTTGTGGAACAGCCGCCGAAGTTCGTGCGGCGGTTCTGCCCGCACATGCTGATGGTTGTGGCGGAGAAGGTGTGAGGCGTTCGCCGAAGTCGGGGAGTCGCTATAGTGGCGTCGTGCGAGGGATCGCACTCTAAGGAGCATCCGCAGATGGACCTGTATATCGACACCGCGAATCTGGCCGAGATCAAGGAAGCCGCGGCTCTGGGCGTGCTGGATGGCGTGACGACCAATCCGTCGCTGATGGCCAAGGAAGTCGGCGCGGGCGTGACATACGCCAAGCGGCTGGCTGAGATCTGCGAGATCGTGAAGGGGCCGGTCTCGGCGGAGGTCATCTCTACGGACTACGCCGGGATGATGAAGGAAGCGGAGAGCCA
>JBGANP010000042.1:0-31096 GCA_044222255.1 Phycisphaerales bacterium | reverse complement strand
GTTGAGCAATCCGCCGCTACCGGTTCCGCCGCGCGCCCGCTGGTCATCCTCGGCCGCGACGGCCGCGCCGCCGGAGACATCATCGCCCGCGCCGCCGCCGCCGGCCTCGCCGCCGCGGGCTGCGATGTGCTCGACTGCGACATCGCCATGACGCCGACCATCGGCGTCATGGTCGATGCCCGCCGCGCCGCCGGCGGCCTCATCGTCACCGCCAGCCACAATCCCCAGGAATGGAATGGCTTGAAAGTCGTGGCTGGCAGAGTTCCACATCCGACATCCGACATCCACCATCCGACATCGGCCTCCGCCTCCGCCCCCAGCAAATCCACCGCCGACGCGCTCATCGCCCGCTTCCGCGCCGCCCCCGCCGGCGGCGCGCCCGGCGTGACCGTCGACAAAGTCGGCCGCATCACAACCGCCGCGCTCGGCGGCAAAGATGCCCTCGATTTCCCCTCCGAAGCCGTCCACGCCCACGTCGACAAAGTCCGCGAGGCCCTCAAGTCCATCGGCTGCGTGGAAGACCGCCGCTGGCAGTCCACCAAGTGCATCGTCGATTCCGTGAACGCCTCCGGCACGAGTGGCGCGAAGTCGCTCCTCGGCCCGTGCATCACCCACCACCTCGGCTCGTCGGATTCCGGCCTCTTCCCGCACGCCCCCGAGCCGACGCGCGAGAACCTGCACACCCTCGCGCGGTTCGTCGCCGAAAAACACGCCGATGTCGGCTTCGCCCAGGACCCCGACGCGGATCGCCTCGCCATCATCGACGAAAAGGGCAGCTACATCGGCGAGGAATACACCCTCGTCCTCGCCGCCGAAGCCGTCTTGGGTGGCCCGGCTCTCCGAGCCGGGATTTCCCAATCCCACACGATCTGCGTCAACCTCTCCACCAGCCGCATGATCGAAGATGTCGCAGCCAAGTACGGCGCAAAGGTCATCCGCACCGCCGTCGGCGAGGCCAACGTCGTCGAGGCGATGAAGAAGCACCACTCCATCATCGGCGGCGAGGGCAACGGCGGTGTCATCTGGCCCCGCGTCACCTACATCCGCGACTCCCTCTCCGCCATGGGCCTCGTCCTCGCCCTCATGACCCGCACCGGCAAGACCATCTCCCAACTCGTCGCCGACATCCCCAGCTACGCCATCATCAAGCGCAAGGTCGACCTCCGCCACCCCGATGACGCCAAACGTGCCGTCGATTCCATCGCCCGCGCCTACACAAACAAGCCCGACACCCGCGTCGATCTCCAGGACGGCGTCTGGATCGGCCTGGATTCCAAACGCGCCTGGCTCCACGTCCGCGGCTCCAACACCGAACCGATCATGCGTCTCATCGCCGAAGCCCCCACCGAGCAACTCGCGAGCCAGATCCTCGACGAAGCCGCCGCGATCATCGCCAAGGGCTGATTGGCCCGCGGCCTACAGGGCGAAGCCCTGATCGCCAGTAGCCGGGGCGTGGAGCGAGTCTTCGAGCGACACCCCCGGAGCGCGGCCTCAACCATCCTCCCACTTGTAATCGAATCCACACGCCGAAGGCGTGCTCGCAGCGCACGCGGCGCGGGACGAAAGTCAGACTGCCTGTCCGCGGCAGAGTGATATAAACTCACCGTGCCATGAAGCCGCATCCGAGAATCCGAAAGACGATCAAGTGGGGAGGCGCAGCGGTGACGGTGCTGCTGGTGGTTGTGTGGATCGCGAATCTCTGCAAGCTCTCGGTTCATCTGGATATCGGATTCGGCTTGAGTTGCGGCGTGGAGGAAGGATTGGTTGGCGGTGTACGTTGGCTGAACAGCAACGGGCCTCCAGGAAAGTTCGGGTTCCACGTTGTAGAAAACAAGTACAGCAGTATGAGATGGATTCCAACAGTGATGCAAACACCAGACAAGGTTGCGGTCGGTGTTCCCTGCTGGCTGCTTCTGCTCGTGACTTTTGTGAGCACCTTCGTGGCATGGCGATCTGATTCCCGCATTCGAGTCCGCGAGCGTGCGCATCTCTGCCCGAAGTGCGGCTACGACCGCACTGGCATCTTGAAGGATGCGAAGTGCCCGGAGTGCGGGGCGGTTCCCGCGGGCGCGTGAGTTCTCCTTTGGAGATGGCCTTCGGCCCGAGGAACTGGCGACTGTCAGACTGCCCCGTTGCGTGCCTTTCGCCTTCCCTTCCTCAGGCTGAAGGCCATCAGCATCGCCTTTCTCTTCGCCCCGTGTTTGCTGTAAACTCACCGCACCATGAAGCCGCACCCGAGAATCCGCAAGACGATCAAGTGGGGCGGCGCGGCGGTGACCGTGCTGCTGGTGGTGGTGTGGATCGGGAGTGGATTCGGGACTGCGTATTCGAGTGCGGATGCAGCTACTTTCGGATTCGATCGCGGAAGACTCTTTTTCGCGTGGTCTACAGGTCCGGGCTGGATACTCGTAGAAGATGGGTTTTTTATTCCGCCTCCGAGTCCAACATTCGACATGAAGTGGAAGTTTGACTCATACCACAGTTGGTTCGGCTGGGGATTTACTATTCCCATCTGGTTTCCATTCATTGTGGTATCTCTCGTGACGGTATCGACGTGGTGTCTGGACACACTCGCCCGCCGCCGCGCGATGCTGAATCTGTGCGCGAAGTGCGGCTACGACTGCACCGGCATTTTGAAGGATTCGAAGTGCCCGGAGTGCGGGAGCACTCCTTCCTGAACTCTCCCTCCTCCTTCCTCCGCCCCCTCTCCGCGTGCCCCGCGTCCCCCTGTTTAATTTCTTCCTCCCCGCAAATCCCCCCCTCCCTCGCGACATCCCTCTCCAGCCGCCCCGGTCGGCCAAGCCCCTTTCCGCTTCCCACACCCCACCGGCCACACAGGAGACATCACATGCCCCGCCGATCCCCCGCCGCGCTCGCGGCCACGCTGTCATTCTGCGCCCTCGCCGCCTCCGCCCACGCCCAGTCCTACCGCATCGTCGAGCTTCCCACGCTCGGCGCGAGCTCCGTCGCCCGCGACATCAACGATGCCGGCATCATCGTCGGCTCCTCGCGCCGCATCGGCTCCGCGCTCGATCGCCCCGTCAAGTGGGAAGGCGGCCAGATCTCCGACCTCGATCCGCAGAACTGGTTCGGCACCGGCTCCGCCACCGCCATCGACAATCAGGGCCGCATCGCCCTCGGTGTCGCGACTCCTCTCTCCTGCTTCCCCGCCGGCGCGATGCTCCTGAATCCCGATGAGCCCTGGAATCCGCTCTCGTTCCCCGCCGCGGATGGCACGCAGGCCATGCCCTGCGTCATCGCCGGCGAGTCCGATCTCCTCGGCTGCGTGAAGACGACCACCACCGGCGCGCTCACCGCCGCGCGCTGGAACACGCCTTGGTCCACCTCCACCGCGCTCCTCGGCACCACCACCGCCTCCGAAGCCGCTGGCATGAACGCCTCCGGCGCGATCGTCGGCTGGCGCATCGGCTCCGCTCCCTCCTCGCTCTACCCCAGCGCCGCCTCCGATCGCGCCTTCATTAAGATCGGCTCGCAGATCACCGACCTCCCGACCACCGGCAACCGCCTCCTCTCCGCCGCCAGCGCGATCACCGACTCCGGCCTCATCGTCGGCAGCGTCTTCAGCAACCGCGCCCTCTGCGTCCCGCAGATCAAGCTCAACGCCCTTCCGACCAAGTGGGTCAACAACACCCCCGCGCTCCTCCCCATGCCCGGCTCCAACACCATGGGCGCCGCTCTGGACGCCAACGCCCGCGGCGAGATCATCGGCCAGCTCTCCGGCGACCCCTTCCAGTCCGGCCCCGTCGTCTGGCGCGGCTCCACCCCCATCGTCCTCCGCACCCACCTCCTCCCCGGCCACCAGTTCGTCCGCCTCGACACCATCTCCGCCATCAACGCTTCCGGCCAGATCGTCGGCTCCGGCATCATCCTCGCCCCGAACAATGTCGTCCGCAACTCCGCTTTCGTCGCCACCCCCTGCTACGCCGACTTCAACGCAAACGGCGCGATCACCACCACCGACATCTTCGACTATCTCAACGCCTTCTTCGCAGGCGACGCCCGCGCCGACATCGGCGGCACCCCCGGCACCACCACCAGCGACATCTTCGACTTTGTCACCGCCTGGTTCACCGGCTGCAACTGATCCCCACGCACGCTCGACTTCTTCTCTTCAAGCGACGGACGCTCCGAGCGTCCGTCGCTTGTTTGATAGAAGCGTGCAACCGGCTCACATCATCGCTTCCGATCCGTCCCATCCGTGCTCGTCTGTCGCTACTTCTCCGCCCCCATCGCCGGCGCAGTCATCCACGCCTTCCCCCCCATCCAATCCACCACCCCCTTCGCCTTCGCGCACCACTCCCCGCACTCCGGATCCACTTCCAATATCACCATCTCCCGCCGCCCGTTCGCGTGCGCCGTCAGCACATACACCGTCTTCCCCTGGATCGTCTCCGGATCGATCGTCCCGTTTCCGCTCGCCACGTTCGGGTGCCCCGCATCCAGCAATCCCGCGCCGTTCACCAGCGTCCAGAGCTCCGCGAACTCCGTCCGCGTCAGCAGCCGCGTCTGCGGCGGGAACGACGTCTCCATCGCCCCCACCCCCAGCGCGGCCCGCAACCCCCGATCCGGCTCCACCACATACCGCCCCGGCCGCAACGCCCGCGCCAGCGCGCTGGTCGCGCTCGCCGTCCGCACCGGCCCCAGCACCGTCGCGCTCACCCAAAAGTCATCCGGCGGCATCGCGCTCACCATCCGCGCGTCCCCCGCGCCCTCCGGCCTCGCCGTTGAACCGCAGCCCGCAAGCAACACCATCGTTCCGGCCGCGCCCATCGCCACGATCCCCCACACGCACGCTTTGTTCTTGCACATCATGTCCGCAGTGTACCGGCTCCCGAAGTTCGCCGCGACCTTCGTTCCTCCGCTCAACGCGTCCCCTCCCCGCCCGACATATCCACCGGCCCGAACTCAAACGGCACCGTCACCGTCTCGATCTCCGTCAGCACCCGCAGCCGCAGCGAAGACGGCTTCTTCCCCGCCCCGCCGCGCTCCGAACGCCCGCCCGAATATCCCGGCTCGATCGTGTACCGCCGCCGCGTCGTCTTGCCGACCGTCGACTCCTCCTTCCGCACCAGCGTCGCCAGCACGATCCCGCTCGCGTCCAGCACCTCCACGCTCTGCGCCACCGCCGCGGGCCGCTCCGCAGTGCCGTTCTCCGTCCGCACCTCCACCGAAGCCCGCCCCATCCACGGCCCATTCGTGTTGATCGTCCCCGTCGTCGGCGGCAGGTCCGCCTCCAGCAGCTTCAGCACCACCGTGATCCCCGGCGCGACCTCCACCGGCTGCTCGATCTCCGGCAGCGCGACGATCTTGTCCAGATCCCCGTTCACCACCTCAACTTTGAACTCCCCCGCGATCTTCCTCAGCACGCTCGGTATCGCCCCCACCGGGATCGTCGCCTGATAGCTCGACGGCACCGACGATCGCTGCTCCGTCGTGATCGAGAACTCCGAGCGCGATCCTCCCATCGACTTCACAGGCTCATCCCCGTTCTTGAGCAGCTCCGCGCCGCTCCCATCCACCACGCTCCGCACCACCGCGCCCTCGCGCACCCGATACACGCGGCTGCCCACCAGATCCTGCAACATCATCGTCACCTGCACCGACGCTCCCGACGGCGTCCGCGAGTACGCATCGGCATTGGTCCCGAACACCCGCCGCGATGTCACCGTCACATCCTTCAGCTGCACCTGAAAGTCGCGCACATTCGCAATCACCACCGGCGCGGCCAGCGCGACCGGCGCCGGCGTTCCCACCGGCGCCGCCGCCTTCGGCGCATCGCTCCGCTGCTCGCACCCTCCCGCCATCGCCACCACCGCCGCCGCCATCACCCATCGAATCGCCATGTTGCCCATGTCCATGTTGCCTCCACTTCAAGAACCAACCGATCCGACTACTTCTCCGCGCACGGCACATCCCGAAACTCAAACGGGATCGAGCGTGCCCTTGTCTCCAGCGCGACACGCACCCGCATCCACGCCGCCTTCTCTCCGAAGGCCTGATCCCCCAGCGTGTACACCATCCGATTCCCCACCCGCCGCCCGCTCGGCCCATCCCGCGGCGGATGCTCAACCCCGCTCGTCTCGATGAACTGCATGATGTCGAGCGTCGGCCCGGCCGCATCCCTCCGCGGATCGGCTGCCTCCGGCAAGTCCACTTCCAGTTCCACCCACTCCGCCTGCGGCTGCACAGGGAACACATCCGTTCGCGCGACCTGCTTACGCACGATCACGCGAACACCTGATCCCAGTTCAAACGTCTGCGCGCCCTGTTGCAGCGGCACACGCTCGTCCAGGTCCCTGATGATTTCTGGAAACTCCACCCGCCCGCGCAGCATCCCCAGCCGCGGCGGCACCACATCCATCGGCACATCCACCATCATCATCCGGGCCCGACCCCGTTCAGGATTCGGCCCGCGCCCCAGTTCCAGCATCGGTCGCCGCAATCCTCGATAGTTCGCGCTCGTCCGCTGCCCGACCTGCACCTTCTGACTTCCCAGCCGCGCCACCGCGCGCCCGTGCATGTCCGTCATCTCTTCCAGCACGCACGTCGCCAGCCGCCCCAGCGGCCGCGTTCCCATCGTGTCCAGCACACCCAGATGCAACTGCATCTTCGCTCCCCGTGTCGTCCCCTTCTCACTCGTCGCCTGCTCTCCACCCACCAGCAACCGCACCACGCGCACGTCGTATCCATCCTCGCTGGTCACCAACTCCAGCGACTGCGCCAGTCCAGGCAATCGCGTCGCGTGTGCTCCCTCAACGCAATTGGTGATCGGCACATGCTCGAGTCGAAACGGCAGCGTCACGCGCCGCGTCTCGTACACCACATGCGCCACCACCGTCTGCCGTACGGTCGCCGGATTGTCGATGTAGATCGCGCCCGTTCCACCGATCGATCCATCCTCAAAAGTCTCCGGTCGAAACCACACCGCGTCCGTCTGCTGCCCGAAGCGGTACCGAACCGTGTTGAGAACTGGCGAGCGCCCCTCGGTCTTCGTCGGATCGATGCGATACGAGACGTGCATCCCTCGCCCCGCCGCCTGCCGCGGCCACATCTTCAGGAACACGCCCGGCCCCGGCTGAACATCCAGCCCCGTCGGCCCCAGCGCGTACTCGCGCATCTGGTCCTCCGTCACGACTTCCACCGTCAGCTCCCCCTCGATCAACGCGAGCTCGCTCGGCAGCCGCGGCATCCGGACCGCCACGTTGAACCGATCCAGCACATCCTCATACGTCGCGCCGCGCGGCACATCGTCTTCCTGCGACGCGCCCACCAGATACACCTTCTGCCCCCGCGAGTTCTGATCTCCGCCGCGCGCGCGGACACCGCCAGTCAGCAGGTTCTCGCCGCTCGCGCCGACCAGCCGCGTCAGCCGCACACGCGGCTCGGATCCCAGAATCGGCCGGCCGTTCAACGGCCGCACCACAAACCGCGGCCGGATCTCCGTCTCCCCATACCCGCTCCAATACCAGAACTCCCGCGGCGCGACGAACTCCTGACGCGCGTTGTACTGCACGCTCCGGATCGAAACCTCGAACTCCGGCGCGGCCGTCTGCGCACCAGCCGCGCCCGCGGCGGCGAGCAGGACGAGCGTTCGAATGAGTGTGAGTCCGCCGCGCATGGATCGCTCCCGTGGATCGGGAGCGAGAATACCACATTATGTATGAATCGCGCTCGCGATTACGCGGCGAGGCGGCGCTCTTCGGGATGGCCGGGCTTGGAGCGGACGCCGCTGGCGGTGTCGGGCTTCTCTCGCCAGTCCTCGACGTTACGGAGGTTTAGTTCGCTGGGCATGGTCTTGCGATAGCCCAGCAGACGGACGACCTCGAGCACGTCGGTCCACGTCGGGAACATCTTGTTGTTGGACTTCTTGAACGCGTCGATCGCGGCCAGGAAGTGGAACTGCTCGGAGGTCATCTCGCCTTCTTCGGCGCTCTTGGTGAAATCGGTGCGGCGGCGGCCCGCGCCGCGGCGGCGCTCGAGGCCCGTCGAGTCCTCGTCGGACTCGATGCGCGGCTTGCCTGTGGAGTCGGCGGCGAACTTGGCCATGTCGCGCCGGTCCAGGCCGAGGCGGCGATCGAGCACTCCGCGGTTATGGGGCTCGCCGGTGTTGGCGGGCGCGGCGGAGTCGGAGGTCGGGTCGTTCTGGCGGCGGTCGTTCATGGCGGGCCTTCCATCTATGGATAGGACGCCGCCATGATCCCCGGACCTCCCCTGAGCAGTCAGAGGGTGAGTGGATCAGAAGTCGTCGTCCTCGTCGTCCTCATCGGCCGCGTCGGCGTCGAGATCATCCTCGTCGTCGTCCTCACCGTCGAAGAACTCGTCCTCGTCGTCCTCAAACTCGTCAGCATCGTCAACTTCGTCGGCATCCTCTTCATCGTCATCTTCTTCCTCGAACTCGTCCTCTGCCTCTTCCTCCTCCTCTTTTTCCGGACGTTTGGCGTCGTCGTCGGCGACGATGAGGGGGAGACCGAGGTACGACGGCTCTTCGAGTTCGAGAGTCGCGGAACCGCAGGTGTTCAGGATGGCGCTCAGCAGCAGCATGGTGGATCCTCGTCGGGCGTGGGCGGTGTCTTCGGCTGAATCGCGCCCCGGGTGGAGCGGCTCGGGGCAGATTCGACCTTTGGGCCCGGTGGGTTCCGGGCCAAAGGCCGGTACACTACTCACTCGCGCGGGCGTGTCAACCCAGTCCCGCGCGAGCGTGTGAGCGGGCCCCGGCGAGCCGCACGGTGCGGCGATCGGATGCACGTTCACATCACCCCTTCTATGCCACCAAACACGACAAGCCAAGCGGGAAAGTCGGAACCGTTTCAACCGGTGGCCGCGCTTTTGGCGGTGGTCTTTCCCGGACTGGGACACTTTTATCTCGGGCAGGTGCGCCGCGGGGCGCTGGTGACGGGCGGGGTGATGGGGCTGTACCTGACGGGGCTGCTGATCGGCGGGATCCAGTGCGTGGACCGGCGGGACAACTACATCTGGTTTCTGGGCCAGTCGCTGGTGGGGCCGATGACGTTCGGGTTGGATTATGTTCATCAGGAGCACCTCAAGGTGATCGGGCCGGATGCCCGGACCGGGGTGGAGAGGCGACGCGAGCCATACCCGAACGAGGCCCGAGACCCGACGACGGGGCGGGCGATCGGGATCGTGCCCATGAACGGGGTGCCGACGGCGAAGACGGCGGATGGGCGGACGATCGCGCCGGCGTATCCGTCGTATGTGAAGGCGGTGCCGCGCAGCAATGAGCTGGGAACGCTGTTCACGACGATCGCGGGGTTCCTGAACGTGATCGTGGTGATCGACGCGGCGTTCGGGGCGCGGGCGGAGCGAAAGAAGAAGGTGGTGGAAGGGGTCTCGCGGACGCTCAAGGCGCCGGTGGTCGGGGGTGGGGCATGAGCATGATGGCGTTGCTGGCTGAGGGGGCGATGCTCCCGGCGTATCGGCCGTTCATCGATCCGATCCAGGTGCATGGGTTGTGGTGGTTGATGGTGGTGCCGATGGCGTTCGGAGTGGCTGTGGTGTACAAGGCCGTGCGGATGCCCAGCCCGGGGAACGGGGCGTACTGGCTGGGCGTGCTGAAGATGATGGTGGAGATCATCGCCGGGATGGCGCTGCTGGCGGTGCTGACGTATGGGCTGGTGATGGTGTATGCGCGGTGGATCGCAGGAGGTTGAGCCATGTCGAACCCATACGACACGTACACCTCGCCACTCGCCACTCGCAACGCATCGCCGGAGATGCTGAAGCTGTGGTCGGCGCGGCACAAGTTCAATACGTGGCGGAAGATCTGGCTGGCGGTGGCGGAAGCGCAGTGCGAGCTGGGGTTGCCGGTCTCGAAGGAGCAGGTGGAGGAGCTGCACTCAAGGGTGGTGAACAAGCCGGGCGGGATCACGGATGAGGAGATGCGGGCGGCGGAGAAGTATGAGCGGGAGCTGCGGCATGATGTGATGGCGCATGTGCACGCGCTGGGGGACTCGTGCCCGAAGGCGAAGGGGATCGTGCATCTGGGGATGACGAGTCAGGATGTGGTGTGCAATGCGGACTTGCTTGTTTTGCACGATGCCTCCAAGCTCATCGCGGCGAAGACCGCTCGCGTGGTTGTGGCCCTTGGAGATGGTGCGATTCGCTGGTCGGGCGTTCCGACGCTGGGATTCACGCACTATCAGCCCGCTCAGCCGGTTACGGTGGGCCGACGACTTGCATTGTGGGCGTACGACCTCTCGCTGACATCGGAGTATGCAACCACATCGACGGAGTGGGCTCGCATGAGAGGCCTTCGTGGGGCGACCGGCACTCAGGCGTCGTTTCTTGCGTTGTGCAATGGTGACGGGGCCAAGGTGGACAAGCTCGAAAAGATGGTCGTGCGGCATCTGTTGCGCCTTGAACACGGCATGACGTATCAGTTTCGCATGACTGGACAGACATACCCACGAGTGATCGACGCGATGGTGGTCTCGCGCCTCGCGGTGGTTGCCTCGGTGTTGCACAAGATCGCTACGGATATTCGCCTCCTTTGCAATCGGAAAGAGATCGATGAGCCGTTTGAGGAGAAGCAGATCGGGTCTTCGGCGATGCCGTACAAGCGGAATCCGATGCGGTGCGAGCGGGTGTGCGGGCTGGCGCGGTTCGTGATGAATCTGGTGGGGAACGCGTATGACACGGCGGCGACGCAGTGGCTGGAGCGGACGCTGGATGACAGCAGCAACCGGCGACTCTCGCTGCCGGAGGCGTTTCTGGCTCTGGATGGTGCGCTGGATCTGATGCACAACGTGGCCTCCGGATTGGTGGTGCATGAGGCGACCGTGCGGAAGAACCTGATGGCGGAACTTCCGTTCATGGCGACGGAGAATCTGCTGATGGCGTGCGTGAAGCTCGGCGGTGACCGGCAGCACTATCACGAACTCATCCGCGTGCATGCGCAAGCGGCGGGGATGCGCGTGAAGCAGGAGGGGCTCGAGAATGATCTGCTGGAGCGGCTGAAGAACGACCCGGCGTTTCATGTGCCCGCGCTGAAAGCGGAGCTGGATTGGGAGGGGTTGATGGATCCGATGAAGTATGTGGGGAGAAGCGTGGAGCAGACGGAGCGGTTTGTGAGGGAGGTTGTGGGGCCGCTGCGGGAGCAGTATGGGGAGGAGATTCAGAGGATGGGGGGGAGTGGGCCGCGGGTGTAGAGGGTGAGGGAGTGGTGAGTGGGGAGGGAAGGGAAGAGTCTGAGTGATGCGGCGGGTGTGAGCGTGGGGTGGCCCCGGCGTTACCGCCGGGGTACTGCATGAGGGGGCTGGTGGGGGTGTTGGGAACTTCGCGCGCACTCGCCCCCTCCGTCGCTTGATGCGCTCGCGACACCTCCCCCGCCAGGGCGGGGGAGGAGGATGGCCCCGGCGTGACCGCCGGGGTACTGCATGGGGGGATGATGGCGAGTTTGATGAGGGCGGTGGCGGACTTGCGGGCGTTTTCGAAGTAGCGGGCTCTTTGGGAGGCGGAGGCGTTGCGGTCATCGGGGGTGATGGCGGTGGCGGACTCGGCGAGGGCGCTGACGGTGCGGGCGAAGTGGTCGCAGGCGAGGAGATGGCCGCGGGCGAGGAAGAGGTTGGCGAGGGTGGTGAGGGTTTCGGCGGTGCGGGCGGAGGAGGCGATGTGGGCGAGTGTGCTCACGGAGATCTTGAAGCGATGAGCAAGCTCGACGAGATCGAGCTCGTCGGGATGGAGCATGGCGTTGAGGATGTTGTCGTGAAGGGCGGGGTCGAGGGTGGGAGGGGTTGGGGTGGTGGACATGGGACCTCCAGAAGAAGATGAAATACGGAGACCGCGGAGTGCACGGAGATCACGGAGCGGATGCGGAGGCAGAAGGTGGGTTGGGAATGACTGTGTGGGACGTGGGCGAGCGAACGGGAAGCGGGATGCAGGAGGGGCGCGAGCCGAAGTTCAAGATAGTGCTTTGTTTGGGTCTGTCAAGAGATATGGCTTGGTTTTGTTTGGTATTTTGGGTAGGTATACGTGAAATGAGGGGATGTCTGAACAGCAGACCCCCTCCGCCTTCGCTGCGCTCGGCACCTCCCCTGCCAAGGCGGGGGAGGAGGGGGTATAGTTGTTGCAACAAGTAAATGCGAGAGCGGTAGACCTGCGGGGGTGCGAGGTCGGGAGCGCGTGGGTGTGTAGTCGCGGGCGGGGCAACGATGTGGTTCGAGAATTGATCGCAAACAGTGACACCAACTTTGGAAGGAATGCACATGAAGACTTCGGCTCGATTTGCGGCGATGGGTTCGGTTGCGGCGCTGGCTCTTGCGGCTGCGGGGATCGGGATGGGGATGGGCGGGCACGAGGCGGCTCCTGCTGTGAGCGCGCCGGCGGCGGAAGGGAAGACGTACGCGATCGATTCGGTGCACTCCAACGTGCTGTTCAAGATCAAGCACTTGAACGTGTCGAACTTCTACGGGCGCTTCAACAAGGTGACCGGCTCGTTCGCGACGGGCGAGACGGGGAGCATCGATGTGACGGTTGATGCGAACAGCGTGGACACGAACAACAGCAAGCGCGATGACCATGTGAAGAGCCCGGACTTCTTCAGCGCGAAGGAGTTCGGCGAGATCACGTTCAAGAGCACGAGCCTCAAGAAGAGCGGCGAGTCGTGGAAGGGCTCGGGCGAACTGACGTTCCACGGCGTGAAGAAGACGATCGAGGTTGAGCTCAAGCTTGTCGGCACCGGTCCGGGCATGGGCGGCAAGGGCGAGGTTGCGGGTGTGGAGACGAGCTTCACCATCAAGCGCAGCGACTACGGCATCAAAAGCATGATCGGGCCGCTGGGTGATGATGTGACGATCTGGGTTTCGCTGGAAGGTGGGGCGAAGTAAGAGGCAGTGGTGAGTGGGGAGTGGGCAGTCGAAGAAGATGACAACCGGGCGTGCCGCGAGGTGCGCCCGGTTTTTTTAGGGTGGAAGAAGAAAAGACATTCGGGCCGCGGCGGCCCGAACATGGGCCGGGAGGCCCATGCCACTTTGGAGCCAAGGCATGGAAGAGAATGTGCGCATTGCGATGGTGGGGATGCTGGCTCCGGCGGTGATTGGGGGGATGGCGGGCGTGGGAGCGGGGTTGTTGAAACGTGTGGGCGCGGACCCCCTCCGTCACTCGCTCCGCTCGTGACACCTCCCCCGCCAGGGCGGGGGAGGAGGGGTTTGTGGGCGCGCGGGTGCTTGCTGTTGTTGGCGTGACGATGGCGATGTTCATCGCGCTGTTTGGGGTGTATGGGATGCCGGGGTGGCCGCCGGCGAGTTCGGTGGATCGATTGTTTTTGCTGCCGCCGGGGATTGGGCTGGTGGGTCTGGCGGGTGTGATTGTGACGGCGTGGTTTGGGAGGAAGAGCGCGGGTGGGGAGCGTGGATTGGGATGGATGGTGTCGAGCGCGGCGGCGGGGGTTGGCGCGGCGATCGGGACGGTGGTGGCGCTCGGGCCGAGTTTCTGGAATGGGAAGATGGCGGGGACGGCGGGACTGGTGTGGGTGCCGCTGGTGTTTGGGGTGTGGAGCGCGGTGAGCGCGTGGGCGATTGGGAAGTTGGCGCGGCCGCCGATTGAGGCGGGGAAAAGCGCGGCGGTGGTGCTGGTGGGACTGTGCGCGGCGGTGGGTGCGGGATTGCTGGGGACGGGGAGCAAGGATCTGGGGCTGGACGGGTTCGCGTGCGCGGCGGCGAGCGCGGGGCTGGTGATCGGGTTGCTGATCGTGCGCGGCAGCGCGGGGCCGGGGGCGACCGGGGTGGTGAGCGGGATGCTCGGCGCGTTGCTGGCGTGCGGGGTGATGCTGAGCTCGACGCCGTGGTGGGTGGTGGGCGTGCTGGGGTGTGTTGCGCTGGCGGCGGTGGTGGCGGAGGTGGTGATCGGGCGGAAGCTCGGGCGTGTGGGCGGGGCGGCGGTGAGAGTTGGCGCGGCGGTGGTTGTGGCGGGGGTTGCGGTGGGGCCGGGGATTTGGTCGCTGGTGAAGTTTGTGCAGGAGACTCAGGAGTCGCAGGGCGGACACTGAAACGCGAGAGCGACCAAAGCGCGCATGCAATGCGACCCGAGGATTCGCAAGGCCTCATCCTCGGCGTCTATTGAGCGGAGTCGCGTCGAACACTACTTGTGCTGGGTGATCAACAAGGTGGCTGGGCTGAAGCGCCGTTATCGTGATGCGCGACGGCGGCGCGTGGCGTGCAGCGCGGCGAGCGCGATTGGGGCGAGGGTTGTGGGTGTTGGGATGGAGTAGGTGATCGTGAGCGTGGGGCGCGTCGCGGCGTCGGGGTTTTCGCGTGAGTTGAAGCGTTTGGCGGTCGGCGGGTTGGAGAACTCGTCGCCGAGGAGGAGGAAGCCGAAGTTGGAGTTTGGATTGGCGCGCATGTCGGCGAGGTCGGAGATCAGCGTGGGGGTGGAGGGCCAGGTGTGGGGGCCGAGGTCGGAGACGAGGGCGATGGTGGAGGGGGATTCGAGGAAGTCGCCGCCGGGGGTGGACCAGCGGGTGGCGGGATAGATGGAGTGGAGCCAGCCGGCATCGCCGGTTTGGATGGGGGCACCGATGCCTTCTTCGTTTTCGGCATCGGAGGAGGATTCGCCCCAGGCGCGGGTGGCGCGGTGGAGGGAGAAGGGGATGGGGGAAGAGCCGCCGCGGGACATGGTGAGGGTGATGGTGGCGGCGGTGATGGTTGCGTTTTCGGGGAGCGAGCTGAGGTTGAAGTGGAGGAGAGCGCGGCGCTTGGAGGACATGAGGGTGTTGCCGGAGAAGAGGTAGTGGCCGACGCCGTTGGATTGGGAACCGGCGATGTCTTCGTAGAGGGTGTTGTCGGCGTCGGGGGTGAGGGAGAGGGTGTCGGCGCGGGAGGAAGGGGAGAGGGAGAGTGGGATGAGGAGCAGGATCCGGAACAGAGGGGGGCGCTGGGGGTTGTGGGGCGAGCGGGGGCGAGGTGGGCGTGCGGGTGGTGGGCGCGAACTCGGGCCGCGGCGGCCCGAACATGGCTTGGGAGAGCCGTGCCACGGAAGGCCACGGGGGCGATAAGTTTGGGGAACGGGGAGAGAGCTCGGGAAAGTGTGACACGGGCGGGTGGGAAAGCGAGGAAAGTGGGCGGGGTGTGGGGGTGGGGTATGGTTTGGGCGAGGGTGGGTGACCTGTGCGTGCGGGAGAAGGCTGGTGAGCAGTTCGCCGAGCAATCCGGTGACGATGTTGCTGCACCGCGCGGCGGAGGGGGACTCGACGGCGGTGCGGACGCTGCTGCCGCTGGTGTATGACGAGCTCAGGGCCTTGGCGGGGGCGCGGCTTGCACTGCAGGCGAGCGGGCACACGCTGCAGGCAACGGCGCTGGTTCATGAGGCGTATCTGAAGCTGGTGAGTGGGACGAAGGGGGATGAGATCGGGTTTGCCAGCCGAGCGCAGTTTTTCGCGGCGGCGGCGCGGAGCATGCGGAACATTCTGGTGGACCACGCGCGGGCGAAGCTGGCGATCAAGCGCGGCGGGGATCAGAAGCGGGAAGCGCTGGATGAGAATGTGCTGGGGCTGGAGACGGACCCGGGGGAGATCCTCGCGCTGCACGAGTTGCTGAGCGCGCTGGAGAAGGAGGATGCGGCGGAAGGCGAGCATTGTTTCGATGAAGTTCTTCGGGGGGATGACGGGGGAGGAGATCGGGGCGGTGCTGGGGACGAGCGGGCGGACGGTGGAGCGGGAGTGGCGGTTTGCGCGGGCGTGGATGCAGAGGAAGTGGGGGAGGGAAAAAGTGACGAGGAGGAGCGGGGATCGTGGAGTGAAGATGTGGGCGAGAGTTGGTGATGACCGAGACAAGCTGGAGCGAGTGTTCGGAGAGGCCGCGGAACTCTCGGGTGAGGCGCGCGAGCGGTATCTGGTGAAGGAGTGCGCGGGGGAGACGACGGTGCTGGGGGAAGTGCGGGAGCTGCTGGCGGCGGATGAGCGGGAGACGATCGGGGCGCTGAAGGTTGAGCCGCTGAAGGCGATGCTCGATGCCGCGGCGATGGGGAGCGTGGCGGCGGAGGAAGAGGCGCCGAAGGTCATTGGGGTGTACGAGGTAGAGGGGGTGATTGGCGAGGGCGGATTTGGCACGGTGTATCGGGCGCGGCAGCGGGAGCCGGTGGACCGGGTGGTGGCGATCAAGATGGTGCGGGCGGGGATGGCGACGCGCGGGACGCTGCGGCGGTTCGAGCGCGAGCGGCGGACGCTGGCGCAGCTGGAGCATCCGAACATCGCGCGGCTGCTGGATGCGGGGACGAGCGAGCGCGGGCGGCCGTACTTCGTGATGGAGCTGGTGCGCGGCGTGCCGATCACGGAGCATTGCGAGCAGAAAGAGCTGGAGGTACGGGCGCGGCTGGGGTTGTTCTTGCGGGTGTGCGAGGCGATTCAGCATGCGCACCAGCGCGGGGTGATTCATCGGGACATCAAGCCGAGCAATGTGCTGGTGGCGGTTGAGGATGGGCGTGTGGACTTGAAGGTGATCGACTTCGGGATCGCGGCGATTTTGGAAGCGGGGCGGAAGGCGGAGGGAGTGGGGAGTGGGCAGTTGGCAGTGGGGGGAAAGGAGAAGACGGTGGGGGTGACGGGGGCGGGGCAGTTCATCGGGACGCCGGAGTACATGAGTCCGGAGCAGGCGGTGGGGAGTGTGGGGGTGGTGGATACGCGGAGCGATGTGTATTCGCTGGGGGTGCTGCTGTATCAGATGTTGACGGGTGAGGTGCCGCGGACGAGGGGGGAGGCGATCGCGGCGACGCTGCGCGGGGCGGAGGGCGTAGCGGATTTGTCGGAGATTCGGCGGCCGAGCGCGCGGGTGAGCGGGGAGCGTGCGAAGGAAGTGCGCGGGGATCTGGACTGGATCGTGATGCGTGCGCTGGAGCGGCGGCCGGAGGATCGGTACGCGAGCGTGAGCGAGATGGCGGAGGATGTGCGTCGATCGATGGCGGATGAGCCGATCCTGGCGCACGCGCCGAGCCGGCGTGAGGTGGCGCGGAAGTTTGTGAAGCGGCACAAGTTCGGCGTGGCGGCGGGCGCGGCGGTGGCGGTGGCGCTCATCGCGGGTGTGATCGGGACGGGCGTGGGTCTGGTGCGGGCGCGGGAGTCGGCGCGGCTGGCGGAGCAGCGGCGCGAGCAGGCGGAACTGGAGGCGTACATCGGGCGAATCGCGGCGGCGGCGGGCGCGCTGGAGGCGATGGGGCCAGCGAAGCTGCGATCGTGGCTGGATGAGGCACCGGAGCGGTGGCGGGGTTGGGAATGGCGATATCTGCGTGGGCTGGCGGATCAGAGCGCGGGAAAACTCATGCAGGCCACGGGGGTGGTGCAGATGATGGCCCGTGGGGCGAACCCAGCCAAAGAAGCGGGAGGCGGCTGGATCGCGGCGGCGTGTTGGAATCAGGGCGATGTGGTGGTGCTGGACGAACTCAGCGGGCGTGAGGCGACGCGGATTGGGCTGCACAGCGCGGAGTGCGTGCGGTTTTCGCGTGATGGGCGATGGCTCGCGTGTGGATCGCGCGGTGGGGACGACAAGCAGGGGGTGTACAGCACCCTCACGTGGAAGCTGATCGGGGCGGGGTGGAAGATTGGCCCGGTATGGGATGTGGACTGGTCGCCGGAGGGGCGCTGGATCGCGGCGCTGGCGGGAGGAGAGCTCGGGCACGGGACGGTGAAGATCATCGAGGCACGCACCGGAGAGGTGATCATCGACACCGGCATGCGCGGCTACTTCAGCGTGGGTTGGAGCGCGGATGGGCGTTTTGTCGCGACCGGAGATCCGGACGGGAACGTGCGAGTATGGGATTGCGATGCGCTGTCGGCGCGGGTGTGGAAGGTGTCGAAGGACAAGGTGATGGGCGTGGCGTTCAGCCCGGACGGAAGGTTGCTGGCGACGTCGGATGATGAGGGAAAGGTGGTGCTGTGGCGGGTGCCCGGAGAGGAGCAGCAAGCTTCTGGCTCTCCCGGCGTCGACGGTGAGAAGAAAGCGGACGCGGGTTGGGCGGTTGAGTGCGAGCTGGACCAGAAGCGCGGCGTGGGGTTCCGAGTGGCGTTCAGTCCGGACTCCAAGAAACTGGCGGTGGCGTCGTGGAGTGAAACGGTCTGGGTGTGGGATCTGCCGACGCGGATTGTGGAGCGCGAGTGGCGCGGGCATGATCGGTTGGTGCATGCGCTGGCGTGGTCCGGTGCTGGGGAGCGGTTGTTTTCGGGGGGGTATGACGGGGCGGTGCGGATGTGGAGGATGGGGGACCCGCCGCAGCGGGTGCGGGTGGGCGGGCGGGCGGCCAACGACGAGATGTCGATGTCGGAGGATGGGACGCTGTGTGCGATGAGATCCGAGCAGGAGCAGCTCTGGATCATGGGAGTTGCGGATGGGCGGGAGCGTGCGCGGATCGATCTGCGGGGGCGAGGGCTGGTGTCGTACAAGTTCCGTTCAGGCGGAAGCGGGCACGAACTCATCGTGGCGAATCAGCGCGGAGAGCTGGAAGTGGTCGACGCGCTGACCGGTACGTGGAAGGTGGCAGCGCGGCTGCCGGAACGCCGGAGAATGATCGTGCGCGGGGTCTCGCCGAGCGGGCGGCTGGCGGTGGGGCACCTGGTGGGGCACGGGTGTGTGGTGGTGGATGTGGAGAGCGGGGAGATGGTGTGGGGGTGGCCGCGGGCGAGCGTGTGGTCGGGGATGAGGTTTATCGGCGAGGATGAGGTGCTTGGTCACGAGATCAGCGGCGCGATGGAGCGGTGGAACATCCGGACGGGCGAGCGTGTCATGCGGAGCGCGGCGGAGGCGGGCGCGATCTATGAGTGCGCGGTGAGCGCGGACGGGAAGGAGATCGCGACGGCGGCGTACGGTGGCGAGGTGAGCGTGCTCGATGCGGGCACGGGCGCGATCGTGAGCGGGCCGGCGAAGATGGCGAGCTTCCCGGGAATGATCGCGTACACACCGGATGGGGAGCGCGTGATCACGGGCGGCGAGGATGGCGTGGTGCGATTCTGGCTGCCGAGGACGATGCGTCAGATGGCGGCGATCCGGGGAGACTCGGCATGGGTGCTGCCCGCGCTCACGGGGAATGGCCGGACGTTGGTAGTGAAGTGCGTGGGGAACACGGTGCGGATCTGGGAGGCCGGAGAGCGCGAGCGCGTGGAACATGCAGCGGCGGGGCGTCGCTGATCAGGGCACACGCAGAAGGGGCAAGAAAGTACGCCCGAGAGGATTCGAACCTCTAACCCTCGGTTCCGAAGACCGATGCTCTATCCAGTTGAGCTACGGGCGCAATGGGAGAGGGTATGCGGGGAGAAGCGGGATGGGAGATTGGGAGGTGGTGCCGGGAGTTTCAAGAACCTTCGCAACGCATCCCGTTGGCATGAATTGGAGAGTACCGGAGAGAATCACACCGAGAGCTCGGCGCGCGAGGCTCCTGAGCTTTCTCAGAACCACTGTCATCGGCCATGGCGCGTGATCGAATCGCTACGGCGCCAATGAGCGAGCGAGTTGTGCCTGAGCCCAGGTTCTCCAACCGGGTGTCGCGCCCTGCAGGGCGATTGTCTCAAGATTGGCGCGTGTGTGGTCCGCGGTTCTGCTCGATCTGAGCTCAAGACGGGTCAGTGCCTGGAGTGTTGGAACGTGATTCGGGTAAACCTCAAGGGCCGAGGCATAGGTGCGGAGGGCCTCATCGGTGCGGCCGGCGCGTTCGAGTGTCAGGGCGAGATTGGTGCGAGGGTCCGGATGGCCGGGGAGCAGTTTGCGAGACCACTCAAACTCGGATGCGGCCTCGTAGAGCTTGGATTGCTTGAGATAGACAACCCCGAGATTGTTGTGTGCGGGGCCGTGGTAGAGGTCGGCGGCGAGGGCATCGCGCAGGAGTTTCTCGGCGGCGTGGAGGTTGGGGGAATCGCGGCGGAGAAGTTCGGCGGCTTGCAGCGTGAGTTCCTGGGCGCGCAGGGGGTTGCGCTCGGATTCGCTCTGCGTGGCGTAGGGGCTTGCGCTGCCGGCGCGACAGCCGGTCAGCATCATGAGCATGAGAGCGAGAGTCGGCAGTGCAACAAGGCAAATGGGGGAGAGCTTCAACGGAGTGCTCCGGCTGGAGAGGTGGGAGTGGCGGGTTGAATGGAGAGAGATTCAAGGGAAAGCACGATGTGGAGCGGGAGATCCGCGCCCGGGGCAGGTGGCTTGTCGGCGCGGGAGAGAGTTTCCGGGGAGGCATCGATGGCGGTGGGTCGCCAATCCGGCTCGGCGGCGCGCCAAGTCTGCAGGAATGCGCCGAGGCGCGGGAGAGAGACTTGCGAGAGGACGAGCGTGGCCCGCCGGCGGTGAAGGCGCAGGCCGCCGGCAATGAGGGGACCCTCGGGCGCGGATTGCACGGAGAGATTGGCGAGCGCGGCGGGAGTGAGGCCGCTGGAGGAAAGAGCGGCGGAGACACGCGGCGCGAGTGCGTCGGTGGATTGCTTCTGTCCCGGCGTGATGGCGCGAGCGGCCCAGTCGGGCAGGGCGGATCGTGCGGAGACGAGCGTTGCCGCGTGGGATTGCAGGCGTTCGAGGCGATTGGTTGCAGCGGAGTGTTGTGCGGCGGCGCGCGAGTAGAACAACACCGCGGGGGCAACTGCCGCGAGAGAAAGGAGTGCGGAAAGGGTGTAGCGGGTGGCGTGGGACATGCGGGATTACTTGGCGCGAGTGGGGTTGACGGGTGTGGGCGCGCCGGGGCGCAGGGTCAGGTTGATTCGGGAGATTCCAGCGAGGGTTGCGATTCGGGGTTCATCGAGGGTCATCCCAGAAGGCGCGGTGAATGCTCTGAGGAAGAGCACCGGATCGGTGGAAGTGGCTGACGTGCTTGGATCGCTCTCGATCGTGACGGCGAGGGAGCTGGCGTTGTCGGCGATGGAGAGGGATTGGGGTTTGGCGGTGGTTGTCGCGGGCCAGGCGGAGAGAAGGGAGGCGAGGTCGATGGCAGCATCACGCGGCAGGCGGGTGGAGCGGGCCGCGGATGCGAGGGACGTGGTGTTGGCGGCGGCCGCGACGAGCGTGGACTCGCGGCGGTCGGAAGTGAGACTCGCGAGGAGGGAATCGGCGATGTGAGTGGCCTGCGCAGTGGAGAGAGAAACTTGTCGCGTGCGGCGTGCGAGGCCGACGGTTACGAAGAGAGAGCAGACAAGGATGGCCAGCGCGGCGATGGTGTGGCGGGCCTGCCGCGCCGAGCGTAGGGGCGCGGGCTCGTGCTCGCCTGTCAGGAGATTGGGAAGGGTGATGTCGGCGGAGAGATTGAATTCAGCGGGAATGCCGTCGGGCTTGAGTTCGAGAATGGATGAGTCGAGCGCGGCGAGATCGGCCGCGGGACAGGCGCAGACGAGGACGCGCTGCGCGGTAGTGGGGGAGTCGCGTGGGATGGGTGTGCAGACGGCGTGGAGCGCGTCGAGTGGCTCGGGGATGTCATCTGCAAGTGCCGCGAGAAGACCGGGCGGCAGGCTGCCCGAGCGTGCGTAGCCGGGAGATTCGAGAATGGCCCAGTAGAAGCGACTCCGCGGCCAAGACTGCGAAACGGGCACTCGCGTCGGGGCGGACTCGGCTGTAGTCATGGCGCACCTCCCTGAGGGGATTCGGCCCGGAGTGAAAGGGTGCGCGTGCCTGCGGCGTCCTTGATCTCGATGGTGGTCGGAGTGATTCGCGTGAGCGTCCGCGTGCCGATCGACTGGCCCTCTGTAACGGTGAGTAGCTTGGCAGTGTCGGGATCGAAGAGCGTGGCGGAGAGAGTGTCCGCAGGGTCGCGCGCGATCGCGATGAGTTGGAGCTTGAGCGGAGGGGGAGGTGGTGGCGGCGGTGGTGCCGCGGGGGGAGGAATCGGAGCGACCCAGAGTGGGGCGCGAAACGCGGCGAGATTGAGCGGCGTCGGCGTGGAGGGAGTTTGTGTTGGCGGCAGAGTTGCTTGCGAACTGGCTGACGAAAATGCTGGAGAGGGCAGAGGCCAGAACGCGAAAGCAGCGGCTGGTATGAGAAGGATGGCGGCGAGGAGCAGAGGCCCGCGAGGCGAGAGCGCGTGTGGCCGCATAGATTGAGGCGAACTCATGCGTCGGCCTCCTCTGGGGACTCGATGGCGCGTGCGACCTCGGCCTGAGTGGTGATGCCGCGGGCGACGAGGGCGAAACCAGCGTGGCGCAGGGTGGTCATGCCGCGGGAGACGGCGAGGGCTTTGAGCTCGGCGGCGGGAACGCTCCGCGCGATCAGGTCGCGAACGGGGGCGTCAACCACAAGAAGTTCGAAGACGCCGGTGCGGCCCTTGAAGCCGGTGAAGTGGCAGGTTTCGCAGCCTCTGCGCCCGCCGGCGGATTCGCCGGGGCAGCCCTCATGAAGTTGGCGGACCAGACGCTGGGCAAGAACAGCGGCGAGGGAGGATGAGACGAGGAACGGCTCGACGCCGAGGTCGATCAGCCGCGCGATGGCGCTGGCGGCGTCGTTGGTGTGCAGTGTGGAGAGCACGAGATGCCCGGTGAGTGAGGCCTGCACGGCCATGCGGGCGGTCTCCTCATCGCGAATCTCGCCGACCATGATGACATCGGGATCCTGACGCAGGATGTGTCGAAGCCCGGTCGCGAAGGTCACGTTCTTCTTTGGGTCGACCTGTGTCTGCGAGATATGCAGGTTCGCGGACGAGGAGAGGTCGTACTCGACAGGATCTTCAATCGTGAGGATGTTGAGTTCGGAGTGGGGAGTGAATGCGGGGGGAGGCAGTGGGGAGTGGGCAGTGGGGAGTTGCGAAGAGGAGGCCAGCATTGGGCCACGGACTGTGGCGTTGGTCGCGCTGACCCAGGCGAGCGTTGTGTAAAGCGTCGTGGTCTTGCCGGATCCTGTGGGGCCTGTCGAGAGGACGATTCCGCTGACGCGCGCGACCTGGTCGAGATAGCGATCGCGGATTGGCGCTGGCATGCCCAGACCGTCGAAGGAGAGCAGGTGGGAGGAGCGGGCGGGGTCAAGCAGGCGCAGGACGACGCGCTCGCCATAAGTCGAAGGAAGTGTGGACACGCGGAGATCGATGCGACGAGCGGAGCTTGCGGCGGGCGGCCCGCCCGAGACCGCGCCTGAGCCGCCAATAGACACACCCGCACGGCCATCCTGCGGCGCGCGTCGCTCCGCGACATCAAGATTGGCCATGACCTTCACCCGGCTGACAACCGATGACGCGATGGAAGCTGGAAGCTCGCGTGCGGTGTGCAGCGCACCATCGAGGCGATACCGCACCAACGTCCGATCCGAGAGCGGTTGGATGTGGACATCGCTGGCGCTGCGATGCAGCGCCTCGAAGAGAATCAGGTCCACGAGCTTGACGCTGGGAGCCTTGTTGTCTGTGTTGAGAAGATCACGTTCGGCATCGCGCACGGCCGAGGCGAGTTCGGTCTCCAGGTCCGTGGCGGACGCGATCGTCAGTCTTGGATCGTCCTTCGCAGAGGCGGAAGATCGTTGCTCACCGGCGACATGCGCTGCATATGCGCGATCGATGGCGACCGCGATGGTTTCCGCGTCCGCCGGGTGAGGAACAACGGCGCGGCCAAGCCGAACCGCGACGTTGAGGATCACGGCGGGACGCGTGCGATCGGACACCATGAGGAGTTCGGAGCCGATGGACTCGTCGCGGCCTGCGCTCAGAAGGAGATGCCGACGCGCGAAGTCGTGGGGAATGCGTGCGAGGAAGTCGGAGGAGGGACGTGCCTCTGAAGAAGGTAAATGAGCGATTGATGCAAATGCAGGGAGGGACAGCGTGTCAGAAGCTGAATCGCTCGTCGGCTCTGCGATCTGAGCGCGCGGCGCTTCCGGTTCCGGGGCGAATGGAACGGGCACCGAGACCGGGTGTGAGAGCAGGCCGCTCATGGGCTAGCGCTCCGCGCCAGAGCGTTCGCCGCCGATGATGAGCGGTTCAACACTGGGCCAGTCGGAGGGAACGCCTGCCGCGGAAGTGTCAATGTCAGAGAGATACTTCAGATCCTCCAGATTCGATTGGCGAAGCACCGTGGCGCGAAGAAAGACGTAGAACCGCTGACGACCGGAGGAGTTCGAGCGGTTCTTGAAGGCCTCGCCGATCAGCGGAATCGAGCCGAGAATCGGGACTTGCGAGACGCCCTCGCCCGAGGTGGTGAGTTCCAGACCACCGACGACCACGGTGTAGCCGTCGGGAATCGTGGCGGTGGACTGAACGGCGTTCTGCTGACGCGGCGGGGGCAGGTTGGCGTTGGCGGCCGCGCCGACGAATGAGGAGAGCGAGACGGAGTAGTTCAGGACCAGATGATCCCCCTCCGCGATCTGCGGCTTGACCGAGATGGTGGTTCCGGCATCCTGCGTGCCGCCGAACGAAGTGGTCGACACCGTGCTTGAGGCATTCGTCGATGCAAAGGGTTGCTGAAGGACCGAGTTGAACGTGGCCTGCTGGTTGTTGTTGACGAGGAGTTTGGGTTGGGAGAGAGAGCGTCCGCGGTTGATGGTTTGCAGAGCGCGGAAGACGATGGAGAAGTCGCCGGGGTTCAGAACGACGCCTGTGAAACCCGCGCCATCTCCGACGGAGCGTGTGGCCGAGGAACCTGAACCCGATGCCGAAGAGAGACCAAAGAGCGAGGAAAGCCGGATGAGCGTGTCGCCGGAGAACTGGAGTTTCTCGAGCTCGACGCCGAGCGTGAGGGAATCGGAATCAGAGAGCGATATGAGGATCGCTTCGAGCATCACCTGCGGCTGGCGGACATCCAGCGTGGGGAGAAGCTGCTCAAGCTGAGCGAGGAGGTGTGCCCCGCTGCCATCGCCCCCGCCGACGGCGATGAGCGTGTTGGTGGCCTCGTCGCTGGTGAGGGTGAGCGAAGAGGATGTCGAAGAGGGGCGAGTCGAGGGGGAAGCAGGGGATTGAGAATCGGAGGATGTAGTCGCGGTTGCGCCCCCGGGAGTGAAGGGGCGCGAAGAGGTTTGCGAAGACGCGGCAGCGTTCGCAAGCGGCCCCGGTGCCGCGGGCGATGCCGTTCCCGCCTGGGCTTGCAGCACTCCGGCTCGGAGTAGATCCTCGACGAGTTGCTGAACCTCCTTCACGGGGCGGTTGCGAATCTTGAATGAACGCACCGGGCGGCGCGCCTCGACTGGGACGGAGGCAAGGCGCGTGAGCAGGTCGGTGATCTGCTCGTGTTGCGCCGGCGTGGCGGTGATGATCAGCGAGCCGGTGAGATCGTCGAAGACGATGCGCCAGCGATCGTCCGATGAGGAAGTTGAAGCTCCGGCCGCAGTCCCCGCGGCCGACGGTGCCGATGGCGAGCTGCGCACCGTCTGTTCGATCAGGTTCGCGACATCCCGCGGCGGGAAGGAGCCCGGTGTGTAGGTGCGACGCTCGACCGGTTCGCGTTGGTCGGCAGCGGCCAGCAGCGCGAGCCACTGCTCCATGGATGTTGCCGGAGCAATGACAAGGACTCCCGATCCGGAGGGTGCCGGGAGAAGTTCGCCACGAAGGTCGCGGCCGCCGACAGACTTGCGTTTCTCAGCAAGCTGCTTGGCCAGCGCGGCCAGGCGAGCGGGATCGACGTTTCGAGCGGGGACCTCGCGCACGGTCGCGCCGCCCTCAGGGCCGTCGAGTTGTGCGAGGAGCCGAAGCGCGGGCTCGAGCGCGGAAGTGAGATCGGCAAGAATGATGAGGCCGGACTGTTCGGACTCAGCGGCGACGCCACCGGAGGTGTTGGCCGCGCCGGCGCCCTTGGAGAGCACGAGTTGAACCGCCGCGATGGCGTCCTTGGTGGAGGTGCGCTGCAGTGGAATGAGGAGGCGGCGGAAGGCGGGTTGCGGGCTGAATGCAAGCTTCGAGTTCGGCGCTGGCGCATGCGTGCCGCTCGCATTCGCGCCAGTTGGGCTCTCAGCCGGAGCTGTTGAGGAGATCGCGGCGAGCTCGGCCGCGAGATCGATGCGTTCCAGGCGAGCGAGCGAGGTCGCGGATGCGATCTTGACAATCGCAATCGTGTCATCGTCCCCGGCCTGAATGGACGTCGAGCCCTGCTCGATCAGCAAGCGGTTGGTGAGGGCCCAAAGCTCTGCATCCGAGATGGGCTGCTCGGCCCGAAGGGTGATCTTTCCCTTAAGAGATTGCTCGTCGTAGGAGATGCGGAGGTTCATCCGCTGGGCGCATAGATCCAGAAGCCGGGGAAGATCGGGCTGGGCGGGAAGGGAGACTTGCGCGTCAGCGGGAACGGCAGATAGAAGGATCGCCAGCGAGATGGGTACCGCGTACGCGGCACGCCTCGGAGACGCCGCATTGAATGTGATCCAGCGAGCCAGCGACACCACGCACGCGGAGTGCCCGGCCGGACATTCAATGAGTTCACCCCGTGGCATGTACGGAACCTCCCTTGGCGCAGTCACTTCGCGGGCGCAATGGGACCGCACGAAAAGTGGTTACGCGTGCGGCAGAGTGTGATCGAGACGGTTAGTTCTCGCAAGGGGCGAAAGGTCGGAGGCGGCCTAGTTGCAGGTTGTTGAAAATACCAAGTACGCTGCAGAACAAAGCGCGTCTGGCATACCCGGTTCAGTTGCCCCGCAAGTGGGACATGCAGCGGGAACGTGCGGCACGCTGCCCGGGAGAGCGGTCATGAAGTTGCAAATAGACGCTTGGGATGGTCGGTCGCGTAATGGCGACCTGAAACGAGCGGCATTCATCCAGGCAGCATTATCGTTCGGAGCACAATGGCTCGGCCAACACGCATCTCATCTCCGCTGACGCTCAGGCCTTCAAATGAGGTCAACGCCATGATCATTCGACCCTCTCGGCACAGGCCCGAGGTTGGGGATCTCTTTGCATTGAATATGCAGGGAAAGACATGGGTGGCAGGGCGAGTCATACGCATCAACGCGAAGGGTCTCGGCCCGATGACCAATGAGAACTTGTTGTACTTTTATCGCCACGAAGTTTCTGATCCGGAAGCGATTCGCACGCCCCTTCGTCCGGCATTGCTCATCGCACCAGTCATGACAAACGATCTAGGATAGCGACGCGGGTACTATGCGCATCTTCGGAACGTTCCGTTGCAGCCCGATGAGGTCTTGCCACGGCACGTCTTCGAGAATAACGTGCACGCGGTTCATGATCCCCGGCGATTTCGGGATGAGAATGGCACGCCCGCGCCGCCTCCATCGCCGGGACCGCCGAGCGATTTCACTGGCTCTTCGTCTTGGGCGAAGCCGTGGAACCTGCCCGATCGACCGGGTCTGCCGCGCGGTGCAAGTGGATTGTGGAACTATGCCGCGATCGATGCGTGGCTCAGCCGCGCACTTGGAATACCAGAGAAATGTCCCACGCCTAATCCTTGAGAACGACGACTAAGGACGGCCGTAAGAACTGCGGCGGTCGTAGTCGGCCATTCCACGTTGTCCGTGGTGAACACCTTGCGCAACCCGTCTGTACGAAGGCACCTTCCGATCTCCTCGGTCTGAAAAAATCTCAACAATCTCACCCAAAAGCCCCCCATGCCTGTCACGTTTCCCCTGTCCATCTCGCCCATATCCCCGAAGTCTCAGCGGCCTGATCGCGACACTCGATCCCCATTCGTCAGGCACATCGCCCGACAGGAATCAACGCGTCAGCCGCAACACGGAGGTGACCGATGCGGCAAGCGGAGCGGGCGGATGCGGCGCAGCAGGCGTTGACGGTGCTCGCCACCGGGCTGCACGAGAAGATGCGATCCTGCGATGGCGAGGTCTGTCTGGAACTCATGATTCTGCTCGCCGATGGCGAACGCCGCGTCGGCCACCTCGCCCGCATGATGTCGCTGGACATGCCCGCCGTGAGCGCACGTCTGGGCACCATGAAGGACAAAGGGCTCGTCATGAGCCGCATCGCCGGCAACAAGCGGTTCTACTCGCTTTCCTCACTTGTAAGAGTCGTCACGCGCGGCCGTTTCCGCGTCGTGGACATCCGCGCCGCCGGCGGCGGCGAGGTACGCATCGCGATTCCTCTCAAGCTCATGCAGCAACTCACCGCGAAGTGGACGCTCGTCGACGCCCACGCCGCCTCGCTCCCCGAGATGAACGAGGTCGACGCGCCGGAGGTGCGGCAAATCGATCTGAAGGAACTCGCGGCACGGGTGGCCCGGGAAGAGGATCGCCGCGCCGATGCGGGCAACGAAATCGCAATGGCTCCAAAGAAAAGTCGCAAACGAAAGTGATACGAACGCCGCTCGGTTCACGCGCTGGGGGTGAGCGAGTCTGGTGGCGGGTGGATGCGAGCGATCCCGCGGACGCACGCACGGCTCTGTTTTAGTATTCGTACACGCCGCCATCGCTGATTCGGGTGGGCCATTGGCGGTTCGGCTGCGGCCATGCGAAAACTCGCGGCCGATTTCTGCAACTATTCCCGGAGTTCCGATTCATGCACCGCCGCGTCCCGGTTGCCACTCGCGACCAATGATGCAGGCATGAAGACGCGAACCCTCGGACTCTCGATGCGTGCCGCGGCCCTGGCGGCAGTGGTGGGCACACTCTGCCTCGGCCTTGCCACCAGCGCAACCGCCCAACCGCGCAAGCTCACCGAAGTCCCCGACGCCGCCCGCGTCGAGAAAGTCATCCGCGCCGAGCTGGACAAGGCCGTAGCGAAGTTTGCCGCCACGCCCAACCGCATCGTCGCCGACGAGATTGAAACCCTCTTTGATATCTACGTCGCCTACGGCCTCCCCGAGAAAGACACCGGGCTTCTCGCCGATCTCGCCGCGTGGCGGCGGCTCGGCCTGCAGGCGGGCGATGGCAAGAATCCCTCCGGCCAGAAGGTCGCCCCGTTCCTGGTCGCCAATCCGGAACTCTCCAAGGGTCTCGTGTTCATGGTGCGCCCCGAGGACGACATTCCCGGCGTCTACGCGCTGATGGCCAAGATGGTGGAGAAGCACGAAAAGGAACTCGCCGACACCCGCACCGGCGCGACCGAAGCCGGCGCGCTCGCCGCCGCGATCAGCGTCGTCTACGACAAGCCCCCCGCCCATCCCGTGCTCGCTTCTCAGGGAGACAAGGCCGCACCCGCCGCGGTTGATCCTCTCGAAGTCTTCGAGTTCTTCCTCGCCAGCGAATCGCGCCTGGTGGTCAAGTCCAAGCAGCCCCGCGTCTGGGTGAACATCGTTGATGTCCACTGCGACATGGATGATCTGCGATGGGCCCAGCAGAACTACATCGGCCATCAGACGGTTGGCAGGATCTACTCCTCGATCGTCTATGACACCGGCGCGTTCAAGTTCGGCCGCGAGAAGAAGGTCTTCAAGGACGGCTACACCCTGAAGAACATCAAAAAGGTCGGCGGCGTCTGCACCGAGCAGGCCTATTTCGCCAGCGAGGTCGCCAAGGCGATCGGCGTGCCCTCCGTCTACGTCACCGGCGAGGGCTCGGATGTTGGCCACGCCTGGGTCGGCTACATGAAGAACGCGGGCAGCCGCATGACGTGGGACTTTTCCGAAGGCCGCTTCGGCGATTACAAGACAACCCAGGGCCGCGTCACCGATCCGCAGACCGGCCGCGCCACCACCGACGCCTTCACCGGTCTGAGCGAACTCATCGCTTCTGCTCCGAAGGAAAGAGTCTGGGAGTCTCAGGCCCGCACCGACGCCGCCGCGCGGCTCATCCAGAAGATGAACAAGGAAGGCCGCGTCGGCAAGCCCTGGCCTCCCGCCTGGCCGACCGGCGAGGGCTGGGGCGATATGCCCAAGGCCGGCCCGCGCGAAGCCGAGATCGGCCCCGCGCTCGTGCAGCTTCGCGCCGCGCTCACCGCCTGCGCCGGCTACGAGCCCGCGTGGCGACTGCTCATGGCATGGTCCGACAAAGGCCTGCTCGACGCCGCTGCCAAAAAGGAATGGGCCGACGCCGTCATCAAGATGGCCGGCCGCGATCGCCCCGACTTTGCCTTCGCCGTGCTCAGCCCCATGATCCGCAGTGCCGAGCCCGCCGCCGAGCAGTGCCGCCTCTGGGATTGGGCCGCCGGCGAGTTCCAGAAACGCCCCGATCTCGTCTCCGCCTCGCGTGTCGCGCAAGGCGAGTGCTGGGAGAAGGCGGGCGAGAGCGCGCGAGCATGGACGTCGTATAAGGATGTCATCACCAAATACCCCAACGACGGCCGCGGCATCCTCATCGCCCTCGCTCGCGCCGAGGCCCTCCTCCTCAAAGAGAAGAAAGACTCCAGCGTCGTCGGCCTTTACGAAGACGCCTTCCGCCGCATCAACAAACCCTCCCAGATGTCCCCCGGCTTCGAGACCGCCAGCAACTACTACATGGTCGGAACGCGATACGCCCAGGTGCTCGAGGGTGCCGGTCGCGTCGCGGATGCCGTCCGGATCCGCAAGCAGATCGGCTTAGACGACTCCGCCAAGGGCGGCAAAGGCGGATAACGCCACTTGGCTGTTGCTGGCCACTCGCTGAGAACCCGCCAAGACGGAACCGAGGGGGCTCCGCGAGCCGTACCGGAGTGACTGTCAGCGTCTTGCGAGGCAGCGGGGAGTCGGGGTGGCGGCCTCTCGGGGCTGTGGCACACTCTTGGCGGCCGATTCCGGCCAAAGTCCGTACGACACCTGCATCCACTTCAGCGGCAGCTTCATAAGGATAGTTCACATGGGTCTGACTCGAGCTTCGGCGACCGCGCGCGCGAGCGTGCTGGCCATGGTCTTCGCGTGTGGGATGAGCTTCTCCGCCACCGCCATGGCGCAGGTGGATCCCCATCTGACGTGCAAGCATGGGGCCCAGCAGGGGGAGTTCAAGAACGAACCCAACGCCGACTTCGGCCCCGGCCTCCCCTTCTTTGATGCGCGTCTGGACGACGAGGGCACCGTGCTTCCCCGCGTCACGGCCCTCCTGCCGACCGCTCGCACGCCCGAACTCGACAAGCTCCGGGCCGCGGATGTCGCCCGCCTCCGCTCCATGGTCGAAGGCGTCATGATCGACGACGATCCCATGCTCGGCACCGCCCGCTTCGTCCGCTCCACTTGGAAGTTCCTCTCCCCCGCCAAGCCCGCAGGCGAGAAGTGGACGCCCAAGGACATCGTCAAGGAGTTCATCGCCGCGTATCCCGGCCTGATGGAATCCGGCGTCTCCGAGATCGATCTCGCCCGCGTCGAGCGCGACTTCATCACCGATCACAACCAGGTCCGCCACCTGAC